>SHZZ01000011.1 GCA_009692005.1 Gemmataceae bacterium
ACGGCACTACCTTTACCTTCTTCGCTTACGACTCCGGCTTTACCGGCGGCGTGCGCGTGGCCATGGGAGACCTCAACAACGATGGGTTCCCGGATGTGATCACAGGGCCAGGCGTAGGTGGCGGACCCAATATCCGGGTGTTTGATATCAGTTCAGGTTCGGCTAACATGGTGGTGAATTTCTTTGCCTTCGAGCCACAATTCACCGGTGGGGTTTATGTCGCCGCGGGGGACTTGGTAGGTGGCACGGGCGATGACCTGGTGGTTTCTGCCGGCCCTGGCGGCGGGCCACGCGTCTCCACCTATGCCGGCTCTACCTCGACCTATGTCAACACCGCGTCCCAAGTTTCAAACTTCTTCGTCTACGCTCCAGAGTTTAGGGGCGGAGTTACGGTTGCCGCAGGGGATGTCATCAACGGCGGGTTCGATGAACTTGTCACGGGCGCTGGCCCTGGCGGCGGACCCCATGTCCGGGTCTTCAATATTAACACCGGCGCGCCGGTGGTGGTCAAAGAGTACTTTGCCTTTGATCCAGGCGTCCGCACTGGGATTTATGTCAGCGCTGGCGACCTCAATGGGGACGGTTCGGCAGATATCTTTGCCGGCACCGGCAGCGGTGGAATTACTGCCGTCAATGTGACTATCTCCAACGGGGTCACCGGTTTGATCTTCCCCTTTGGCCAATTCCAGGGCGGCGCTCGCGTGGGCGTGGCCGAGGATGCCAGCGGAAACCAGTACCTTACGGTTGGCGCTGGCCCGGGCGGCGGTCCAGCGGTCCAGATCTACAATAGCTCATTGCTGCAAACCGATGCTCTGTTTGCCTTCGGGCTGGATTTCACCGGCGGGGTGTTCCCGAACACCACCATCGATTAAGCCCAAGTGCAGGAAACGAGGCAGGGAGGCCACCTATTAAAGGTGGCCTTTCCCAATTTAGCGGTTGTACTACCGAGGGCAGTTTAAACAGTAGTTTTGAGAATTATAAATAAACCGGGTTAATTGGTAAATTTAAGTTGTTTGAGTAGACATTGCAGCCGCCTTCCCCTTCTTATTGGGTAATAGTTCTTCTAACCAGAGGTTTTGCCAACCTTTGGCTCCCTTACCCCCTAATTGAAAAGGCAATAGTATGTCCCCCCATACCCTTTTCTTGAATCGATCTACGGGTCGAAAGAAGAAAACTTTTTACTCTTTGGAATTGGTGGCGCTGGAAAACCGCGTTACCCCGGCGGCCTTCACCGCTGATGTCTTCTTGAACAATTCGGTGGTCGATGTCGTGGTGACCTCCACCGGCGTTCCCAACACGCTATCCTTAACCAACCTAGACGCCACCACCATCGAGGTGGATTCTGGCGCAGGGAATACCATTACCCTGACCGACCGCACTGGGGGCAACCTCACCATTACCAACCTGGGGCAGGCATCGAATATTGGTCTCAATGCCATCCAGGCGGCAGGGTTGAAACTGACCGGTTCCGCCGGCGATGATCAGTTCACCTTGAATTCTTTTGACTCCACCGTTTTGCAATCGGCATTCAGTTTTGGTTTCCAGGTGGACACCAGCACTAATCCGGGCGGCCTGGCTGACACCCTGACCATCAACAATGCGGTAATTCTCAAAGGGGCGGGGAGTTTCATCACCAGCAATGATCTTGACCCGACCAAGGACTTGACCAATATCACCGTGACTGCCACGGGAAGCATCTCCACGGCAGGCACCGGAGCCATTCTCTTGGTGGCCAACTCCCAGATTGGCAGCAATGTCACCATTGATAGTGGCGGGACGGTCAACACCCAGGGCGGTTCGATCACCCTGGTGGCGGAAAATACTGCCAACCCTACTGGCCGCATTCAATTGAATGGCAATGCCATCAACACTCAGGGCGGGTTTGTCAGTTTGCAAAGCCCAGTGCAGTTGCAAAAAAGCTCCACCATCAATACCGGGTCGGGGATCTTGGGGAGCATTACCTTTACTGGGAAGCTGGATGGGACCACGGCCAATATTGAGGACATGACCTTAATTTCCGAAGGCGCCATTAGTTTTAACGACGACATTGGCTTCGTAACTCCCTTGGGGAAGGTCAGCACGCAAACCCGCAGTCCGGCCAGCCTGACCATGTCGGGAACCAATGGCATCAGCGCAGATTCTTTGCAAAACATTACCGCTGTGACTGGACCGATCCTGATCACCGGGCCGCAGACCTATGCCAATAATGCCGGGTTGAACCTCAACGCCACGGGGGATATTGGCGCCATTCAACTGCTGGGGAACATCAGCCTGCAAGCCAATGCCACCTTGCAACTGGCGCACTCGGGATTGTTGACAATCGGTGGTTCAATCACCAACGGCATATTGAACGAGATTGGCGCTGCCAGCGGAACCTCGGTTCCCCAGGTCACCCTGGGAGTGAACAACCCGGTTACTTTAACCATGAACACGGGAATCACTTTCAATTCTCCCGTATTCCTTGGGCAAAACGCCACTTTAGTAACGGGTAACGGCCAGGGCATCCTCTTCAACAACACAGTGAACGGCGCGCGGATTTTAACCCTTAACACCGTCAGCACGGTCGAGTTCAAGGCCAATGTGGGCGACACTTCCACGGTCGACCAGATTGTTACCCTGGGAAATAATCCGTCGGCTCTGACTTTTGTCGGCGGGGGCGCGCTTCAGGCGGGGGGCGTGACTGCCACGGTCAATGGCGCGGTTACCATTACCGTGGACCAGAATTATACCGGGATCGGGCTAAACCTGACCACGATCGGCAAGGCCGGGACCGTTACCCTTGGAAAAATTACTTCACAATCGGGGTCGATTGCCGGGGTGACGATTAACAACGGAGTGAACACGGCAGGGGCGGGAGCCATTCTTACCTTGACCAAGGACTTGGCCCTGGACGGCGCCTTTAGCCAGGTGGGCGACAACCAGGTCAACATTGGCGACAACACCTCCGCCGCCACCATCAACATCACCACGAATAATCAGGATGTGTCGTTTTCCGGCGCGGTGGTCTTGGTGAAGAACCTGAACATTAACGCCGGGACTTTCACCACCAGTGATGTGGTTTTCAACGGTTCCTTGGACAGCCTGTCCGGGGTGGCGAATAATTTGACAGTGCTGGCTGGCGGGCGGATGCAATTCCTGGGCTCGGTCGGCGCGGTGACCCCCCTGGGCGTCATTGATTCGACCTTGGCCACCCTGTCCACCTTGATTGCAGATACGCCGAGCAAGATTATTCAAACCGGATCGCTGGCGGCCAAAGTCGCGGGAACTATTTCCCTGCTGGTGGACCAGACTTATTCCACCGCCGCGGGCCTGGTCCTTTCCACCGTCAACCCGGGGAACAGCATTTCCCTGGGGAATATCACCACGGTGAATGGCGGAGTGGTGCAGGTGGCCAACACGGGCACGGCGACTCTGGCGGGAAATATCATCGCCTCGGGGTCGGTGAGTTTCACCGGCACGGGAAGCCTGGTTTTTGGCTCTCCTAACATCACCAGCCTGACTGTCCGGTCGGAAACCGGCAACATCTTCTTCAATGGCGCTGTTACCTTGGGAATCGACACGCAAATCGCCACCCAGGGCGGAACCATCACCTTCAACAACCTGGTCGATGGAGATTTTTCTTTGGGGATGACCTCGCAAACGGGGAACATCCTGCTGTCCGACCGCGTTGGGGTCAACCCCTTGGGGCCAATCACGATTGACATCGCAGGCGGGGTAACCATCCTGGGCAATGTCTTCGCTGAATCCTTGAAGATGACCAATATTTCCGGACCCGTGGTGTTCAGCGGCACCTTGCAATTCAACAACATTTCGGGAAACAGCCTGGATGTGCAAACCAACAGCCCCTTGGCATCCGTGTTGTTGCAAAGCCAGGTCTTCGCTCCTTTTGGGGTGAACATTCAAAACACTGCCACCTTGACCATCACCGATCAGGCCGACATCGTCATCACCAGCGGCAATTTCGTGCAAGCAGGGGGCACGGTGGATGTGGCCGGAGACATTCTCACTCCCGCCGGGACCATTACCCTCAACGGCGCGGTCAACCTGACGGGGGTGAACAATCTGGTTTCCGGCTCCACGACAATTCCGGGAAGCATTCTGTTTTCTTCCACTTTAAACGGGCCGGGGAATACCTCGCTGAGTTCCTCCGGAACCATCACGGTTTTGGGCGCGGTCGGCAATATCTCCCGCGTGGGAACCTTGCGGATTGTCAACTCGATTAACAATGCCTTCGGTGGAATTGCCACCTTGTTCAATTCCACTTCCAACATCGTTACTCTGGAAGTGCAAAGTTCCGTGGGCGAGATCCGCTTCAATGGCAAAACCATTATCGAGTCGGCCCTCCTGACTGCACCCGGGATCTACGGATTTAATTTCAACGGCGCCAGCACCACGATTGGCGGGACTGCGAATTTCACCAACACCGGCGCCACTTCTCTCAATTCCTTCTCCAGCGCCGCCACCACTACCTTCACCGCCAACGCCTCTTTCAACACCGCGGGGGTTTTGAATATCCAGGGCAATATTTTTGTTGCCGGCAACTTTTCTTGCCAGCGGGCAGTTTCCATTATCGGCCCTACCTCGCTGAATTTGAACACGCAATTGAACCGCATCAGCGGAGCTCTCACCGGCACCAGCACGCTCACACTCGGTAGTGCTGGCTCCATGGTCTTGGCTGCCGATTCCCCCGCCTTTGGAGGAATCCTGCAGTTGAACAACGGTACGCTGCAAATGAGCGCCAATTATAATTCCGCAACCGTCAATCTGGCGGGGGGAACGCTGACCGGCAATGGGCAGGTTTCCCAGGTGCTTGGCTCCAAGGGCACCCTGGCGCCAGGCGCCACCCTGGGGACTCTGACACTGGCCAACCAATTGGTTCTGGGGCCGGGGAATTTCTTTGATTCGAATATCAATGGGGCTTCGGCGGGGTCCTTTGGCCAAGTCCGCGTGCTCGGCGGGTTGACCAACCTGGGCCAGGCTGTCCTGAGGATTCCCCAGGCCACCAATCTATCCCAGGGGCAAACGGTCACCTTGATCGACAATTCGGGCGCTTCGCCGGGGGTGCTGAATCAATTTGCAGGGCTCTCCGAGGGCGCCAGTATTCCCGTGGGGAATACCACCTTCACCATTTCCTACAAGGGTGGCAATGGCAATGATGTGGTGCTGAAGGTCCAAAGCGTGGTGGCGCCACCCGCTCCTCCCACCGGCGGCGGCACCCCTTCCGGCATTTCGAAGTTCTTTGCGCTCGGGACCGATGCAGGTGGCGGGCCCGTGGTCACGGTCAATTATGTGAATGGCAAAAACATCGCTTTTTACGCCTACGACCCAGGTTATACCGGCGGGGTGCGCGTGGCCCTGGGCGACATGAATGGCGATGGCATTGATGATTTGATTACCGGAACTGGAATAGGCGGCGGGCCACATATCAAGGTCTTCGATGTGTCCGTGGGAACGCCGGTTACCATTGCCAGCTTCTTTGCTTTTGAACCCAATTTCATGGGGGGCACCAACCTGGCCACTGGAGATATCAATGGCGATGGCCTGACCGACATTATCATTGGCGCCGGTCCGGGCGGTGGGCCGCGGGTGAAGGTAATTAGCGGCCAGGCCAGCAAGGTAATAGTGCCCACGGCTGTCATTAACGACTTTTTTGCTTACGCGGCTTTCTTTTCTGGCGGGGTGACAGTGGCGGCGGGCGACCGCAATGGCGATGGCATTGATGATGTGATCACCGGGGCGGGGATTGGCGGCGGGCCGAATGTGCGCTCCTTTTCCGGCGCCGGGTTGCTCATTGATAACTTCTTCGCTTTTTCCAGCTCTATCATCAATGGGATCTTCGTGGCGGCAGGGAATGTCGATAATGACAGTTCCGCCGACATTATCGTGGGCACCGGCTTGGGCACGCCAACCTTGACCGCAGCCTTTTTCTCAAACGGGAGTTCGCTAACGGCGAGGCCTTTCCCGACGGGTTTCCAGGGCGGGGCGCGGGTGGGAATCATGCAGAATTCGGATGGGAGGGAAGTCTTTGCCGTGGCTGCAGGGCCCGGGGGCGGGCCGCTGGTTCAGGCCTTGAACAATTCCCTGGCCGTGACCGATTCGGCCTTCATGGTTAATCCACTCTTCAGCGGGGGATTGTTTATGAACACCACGATTTAAGGGGTTTCGAGGGAGCGGGGGAAAGGGGCCCTGGTAAGGCGAAAGCCTGCCGGGGCCCCGGCTTTTTGACCCTGCGTCACTTTTGCCGCTTGTTCTGCCACTGCCGGTTGTTCCGATTGCAAAGGAAAAAATTTGGAAATCGCCCGGGAGGGCCCTCGGGATCTTTTGCCTCTACCCCGCTTGGGGTTTACATACATGATGAGTACCTGCGTGAGGATTGGTAGCGGACCGCCATTAGTGGATGAACGGGCGGAACCGTAAGGCAGGTGCAAGGAATACTGTGGCCCAATCTGGGCAGGAAGGGGCGAAGACCATGTGGCGATCCTGGCTGGGTGCTTGGAAAAAGAAGGCATCGAGACCGCGGCGCAGGCAGGCGGGAAGCCCTTTGGAGCTTGTCTCGCTGGAAAACCGGGTTACCCCTTCGCAAACTGTTAGCGCCACCCTGGTGGGCAATACCCTCACTTTTACTTCGAATTCTGCCACCGGCGAAACCAACCAATTCAGCCTCTCGCAAGTATCCCTCACCGGAACAGTCCTTCGCCTGCAGGGTGTTGGCGGGACCATTTTTAACGGCACCGGCGCTATTTTTTCCACAGGATTTAACACTGCAGACGCCACCATTGATTCCGCCATTCTTCCCGGCCTGAATAAGATCATGGTTTCGGGCGGCGCCGGAAACGACCAAATCACTTTTGGAAACCTCGATGGCAATGTCCTGGGCGCCTCGGATAAAAATGATTTTGATTTTGAAGTCGATACAGCTTCGGTGGCGGCGGGCGGCGGTGGAGGCATCGACACTCTAACCTTTAACGGGCAAACTACCCTCAAGGGCAATGGCTCGTTCCTGACTAGCAACCTGATTCTTGCAGGGTCAAACCTCGAAGGGGTTTCCATCACCGGTTCAGGCGGCGTCAATTCCATAGGCACGGGGCAGGTTCGACTGGTCGGGGATGGTCTGGCCACCAGCAATGTCACTATTCAAAACGGCGGAAAAATAGCCATTGCATCGGGGCAGGTTACGCTGACTTCCGGCGCGAATGGAGCCGTCCGTTTGAATGGCAGCGCCGTTACTACGGTCGGCGGATCAATCCTTTTTTCCAGCAACGCCATTTTAGAATCTTCCACCACTCTCGCCACCGGCCTGGGCTCAGGCGGGGTAACTTTCAATGGCTCCTTGCTGGGGATCACAGCCGGCGCCGAAAACCTCAGCATCAACACCACCGGCGCGGTGGCCTTTAATGGCGTGTCAGGAACCACCCTGCAACCTTTGGGAAATATTCAGTTCATTCAACAGGCTCCGGCTTCCCTTACGGTCAATAACCTCTTTGCACTTTCCTTGACAGGAACCGTGGCCGGCCCGGTTTTGTCCATAGGCGAAATGGTCCTGTCTGGCTCCAGTGGTCTGCAGTTGACCACAACCGGCACTCTGGGAACGGTCAACCTTGGAACCCCAGGCCAGGTTACTCCTGCGGTTACCACCACCGGTTTTGGCCCCATGACCTTCAACAATTCCCAGGATTTGGTGGTCAATGGCAACCTGATTTTGGATGGGGCGCTGTCGCAAACCGGGGCGGGAAATGTTTTCCTTGGGACCGCCGGCGTGGTCACTGCCTTGACGGTTTCCACCACCTCCGATGCCATCAGTTTCACCGGGCCGGTTTCCCTGGCCCAGGAAACAGCCATCAATTCCAACAAGTTGGGCACCCTGGGTGGCGGCGCCAGCCTGACATTTTCCTCCACCTTGGATGGTTCCTTTAGCTTGAATTTGAATGCAGGCGTGGGCGACACCACTTTCACCGGCGCCGTTGGCGCCACCGCCAATTTACTGAGTATCAACCTCGCCAATACCAACCGGTTTACTAGCAGTTCCACCATTACTGCCGACTCTTTCACCATTGGCCAGGCATCAAACTTGGTGCAGTTTAGCGGCGCGCAGATTTACGATCGACTTTCTGGATTGACGGTTGTCACCGCGACCAGCAATGGCATGATCCTTGTCAACGCCCCGGTCACCTGCCTGAGCACCGCGGTATTATCCCTGAATAACTCGGGGCTTTTAGTGGTTTCCTCAGGGGCCAATCTGACGGTGGATTCTGGCTCTCTGACTCTGGGAGGCAGCAGCGGCGGCAGCATTCTACTGGCCGCCAACCTGACTTCGGTCGGCGGCGCCATTACACTGGCCAACCCAACCAAACTGCAAGCCGACATTACTGTAAACGGCAACGGCGGCACGGTTACCTTTGCCAACACACTCGACAGCAATTCTTCCGTGGCCAATTCCATCACTTTGAATGGCAGCACGGTCAGCCCCTTCTTTTTCAACAAGCCAGCCGGGGCCAGTTTGCCTTTGAATAATATCAATGTGACGGCTTCGGGCGGGGTGACTTTTGTCTCATCCTTAACGGCGGCCAATGTCACCATTACCACCGGATTGAATACTTTTGCTGTCAACGGGAACTTGACCCTAAGCGGCAATTTGGCCACTGCCAACGCCGGCTCACCCTATGCGCTTTCCCTCACAGGCTTGAACAACCAGGTGAATGGCACGGTGGTTTTGGCTCACACGGGTGGCACGCTGTTGGGCAATTTGAATTCCGCTTCCTTTCTCTTCAGCAAAGGCTTGGAGGAATCGGGCGCCGGCGGGGTCACCTCTCAGGGCAATATCACCACCGGTTCGGGAATGAACCTGCTTAGCGAATTTATAGTCGGAGGAAATAACACGGGCGAGGTGACCCTGAATCTCGGCGCCGACAGCATTTTCTCCAACCGCTTGCAGGTGCAAGCCGCGGAGAGGATCACCAAAAGCGGCGCGGGCGGGTTGCGCCTGTTAAGCAACTCCGGCGGCCTTTATCAGGGCACTTTGGTCGTGAATCAGGGGTTGGTCACTGTTCTCGACTCCTTTTCTTCCATTCTGAACACCACGCTGGCCGGGGGCACGGTTTCCGGCACCGGTTCCCTTGGTCCGATTTTTGGCCTGGTCGGTATCTTGGCTCCTGGCGATGTTGTCGGCACCCTGAACGCTGGGAATACCTCCCTCAATTCACTCACCACTTTTGCCATTCAAGCCGGTACGATCCAGGGCGCAGGCACCGATCAACTCAATGTGAATGGCAGCGTGATTTTGAATAGCCCGGTCCTAGGCATCACGGCAGGATCCTTCCTTACCAAGGGCAGCGTGCAGATGATTATCGTCAACGATGGCGCCGATGCCATCCAGGGGACTTTTTTCGGCGTGGGGGAAGGGACGAATGTGGTATCCGGCACGACAACCTTCCGCGTCAGCTACAAGGGGGGGACGGGCAACGATATCACCTTGACAGTGATCAGCACGGTGTCGCCTCCGGTGCCTGTGGTTCCCGGAATCACCAAGTTTTTCGCCACCGCTGTCGACGCCGGCGGCGGGCCTTCCGTCACGGTAAATTATACTTCCGGGGCCACCTACACTTTCTTTGCTTACGACACGGCTTTCCGCGGCGGGGTCCGGCTGGCGATTGGCGATGTCAATGGCGATGGTTTCGAGGACCTGGTGACCGGAACCGGTCAAGGCGGCGGGCCTCATGTCAAGGTCTGGGATGTTTCTTCCGGCCAGGCCATCCAGGTCGCCAGCTTCTTCTCTTATTCTCCCCAATTTACCGGGGGGATTTATTTGGCCTGCGGGAACTTGAACGGGGACGGACGCGATAGCGATGGCAACGGCACCGTCGACTTCCCCTACTACGACATCATCATCGGCGCTGGGCCAGGCGGCGGGCCTCATGTCAAGGCGATTGCTGGCTCACCCACTTTCTCCCTGAATCCAAGCGCGGCCATTTCCAGCTTTTTCGCCTATAGCGCCTTTTTCACCGGCGGAGTCACGGTGGCCGCGGGAGATCGCACCGGCGATGGGCTCGACGACATCGTCACCGGGGCGGGCCCGGGGGGCGGACCCAATGTTTCTGTGTTCGCCATCAACGGCACGCCTTTGCAAAGTTTCTTCGCCTTCGACACCACCTTCCGCGGCGGGGTCTTCGTCGCCGCCGGATATTTTACGCAGATGCCTTCGGCCACCCCGGCGCCCAACACGCCGCCGCCCTTGGCGGATATTTTTGTCGGCAGCGGAGCGGGGATGCAGGCCACCGTGGCGGTTGCCTTTGGCACCGGCGGGTATTATTTCCTCACCCCTTTTGGCGCCTTCACCGGCGGGGCTCGCGTCGGCATTGCCCGAAACTCCGCAGATTCCGCCCATTTCCTCCTGGCCGCCGCTGGGCCGATGGGCGGGCCTGTGGTCAATCTTTTCAATTCCAACTTTACCCTTGTCGATGCCTTCTTTGCACTCAATCCAGAAGTGGCCACTGGCTTGAACGCCAACACCACACTTTAAGGAAAGTTTTCAAAAACCCTGCCGGACCGGTATTCCCGGTCCGGTCGTTTTTTTTGTCACGATTCTTACGATCCTTCCCGCAATTCCTTCCTGCAAGAGAAATAGAAGCATCCCTGAAGAGTCAAACCATTTGCCACCAAGGGATTTGCGAGGAAAGATTCATTACGGCAAGGTCTGTCAGGAGACAGGCCGGGTTGGATTTCCTTAAGGGAAAGCAGCCCGGCAGCCAAAAGGGATCAGGAGATCATCATGATGAAGCGGTCCGCGTTCCGCAGGTTTTTTGATCGCTTTTCCAAACGGCCGGGAAAGCGCCTCAAAGGAAATCCCACCTTAACCCTGGAATCCCTTGAGAACAGGGAAAACCCCAGCACCCTATCGGCGGGCGGTGGCATCCTTTTTGTCATTGGCACCAATGCCGCCGACACCATCGACATTGGGTTGAACGGCAACATACTGACCATTGCCGATGCAGGCGGCTTATTCGGCGGCGCCTTTGGCGCCATCCCTGCCAATAATACTTACACCCTGGACTTGAACACCGCCGCCGCCAATGGCTTCCGCGGCATAAGCGTCGCCCTCTTTCCAGCCGACGACATTTTGAATATTAACGGCCTCGATTTCAACGCCCTGACCAACGCCAATATTACCTCCGCTTCCATTGCCATCATCGGCGATAACTTTCAAGGCGTCGGGCAGAATGACACCGTTAACCAGGTGGGAATAGTTTCCTCGAAGGTGGCCAACATCTCTTACATCGCCATGGACAATATCAATGGCGATGCCCAGGGAAATCCCACCACGGTTACCTGCAATGGCGCTAATAGCACGCTTCTGTTTAAGAATTTTGCCAACAAAATTTCCATGAGCAATAGCGACCTCACTTTTAATTGCCTGGGGACAGCTATTTCCTTTGACAGCCAGGTGCAATTGAATGTCAATGTCAACCTGATTGGATCGGCGGCAACTGCATGCAAAATAACTTCCACCAACAATCCAGCTCTGGCTAATTCCTTCACTTCGGGCAAATCCAACCTGACCATCAACACCAAGGGCGATGTCACCGTTCAAGGCGCCATTGATTTAGGGGGTGGCAATTTAATCGTCACTAACACCGATGATTTCACCGCCCAGGATGATGTTTCCGCCAACGCCATTATCCTTTCCAGTCAAACGGGTAATTCCATTGTGAAGATTAATTTCCAGGGGGATGTCAACGCCAATTCAGTGCTCTTTCAAAACATTGGCGGGAATAACAAAGGCGCCCTGGTGACCATAGATGGAAACCTGACAGTGACCGGGACCTTTACCGCCACTTTCACTTTGAATTCAGGCAAAAACTACAACCTCGACCTGCTTGGCCAAACCAATCAGGTCAATGGCCTGGCCACTATTTCCAATAGTGGCAGCCTGACCCTGGGAAATGTGGGCAACAATCCTGCCGCCAACCCCACCTTTTCCTTTGGCGAACTTGATGCCTCCCTTTTGAATGGACCCACTTTCCTTTATGCCGATGTCACCACCCTCAATAACATTACCCTCAAGGGCATGACCATCAATGGCCAGGTGTTCGTGCAACCGCAGAATGGCGTGGTGGCCACTGATAAAACTTTCACTTTGACCGCCAAGAGCGGCGCCAACATTTCCATCCTGGGGCAGGTGGAGTTGCAGGATAACACCAACAACATCACTATTGGATCCAATCTGCAATTAAGCGCGGTCAATGCCGGCGGCAATCAGGGCGCCATCAACCTGCAATCGGTCGTGGGACTCAATCGAACTTTGTCCTTTCTCGATTCCAGCAATGTCAATGTCACGGGCGCCATTTCTGTTAAAACCTTGAATTTGCAAAACACCGACACCTTCAAAGGCGCCGGCGGCGGATTCATGACCTTCGATGGCAATATTGGCATCATTACCAACCCCACTCTGCTCAATGTGGGAACGGGAAAATACGGGATCAAGTTGTATGGGCCCAATGTCATTCTTGGCTCTACACCCCCTTCTCCCAGGATCAATTTCAACAATATTGGCCGGGTGATTCTTGGCAACGACAACCAGAGCACCATCTCCTTCCTCGGCGGGGCATTTTTTGGGCCCACCGTAGGGGTGTCTGGCAGTGGTAATGTCTCGGGTACTGTTCGCGTTCAAGGGAGCATTGAACCGGGCCAATACACGGTAACTGATGTCAACAACAACACCGTGTCCAAGGATATTGGCGTCCTTACCTTTAACGGGCCCTTGAATCTCGAACAGCCGGGCGGTTCCATCGCCGGGCAAGGGACTGCCATTTTCTATCCGGAAATCGGCGGCAATGTCGTGGGACTCAATCAGGATCAACTGGTTTGCTCCGCTGGCTTTAACCTGTCGGGCAACCCCATTCTCTACCCCATTCTAAGAACCACCAATCTGCCAATTGGCTCGCAGTTGACTGTGGCCCGGCTTACCGACGCCAGCAAAATTTCCGGCCAGTTCCTGGGACTTACCGATCCCACCGCCAACACCTACACCGCTCTGGCCCAGGGCGCGACCTTCTTCGGTGGCAACGGCATTTTCACCATCAACTATCAGGGCGGCGATGGCAATGATGTTGTCATTACCCTGGTTGGTTTCAGCACCGGAACCAATGTTTTTGTCGATCTGCAAGGCGTTCTCAATGTGGTGGGCGACAACCAGACCAGCGATGTCACTGCCGAGATCATTAATGGCGGCACCACCTTAAATATTCAGGATCTGACCTATGGCCTTACCGGCTCCGCTTATGGTTACAAAGTTGTTAACAATAACATCGATATTGACTTGACCAACACCACCGCCATCAGCGCGAATCAGTTCAACGGTTTCCGCGTGATCTTGAACGCTGGCAGCGACACTTTCAATCTTCAGAACTTTAACATTACCCAATCGGGCAATGTCAACATTCAGAATGTCTTTTTCTCCTTCAATGGCGGGCCGACCGCGCAACCGAGTCTGGATACTGATATTTTGAACTTGGTTGGCACCAGTTTGAATATTCAAACCCTGGCCTTGAATGCGCCGGCGACCATTGATGTTCAGGGCTTCGATCGCATTATCAGTTTGCAGAACGGCAAGGCGACCAGTGGCAGTTTAATTTCCGCCAACGGCGGGAAATCCGCCCTCACCATTGCCGACCCAGTCATTGTTCAAACAGGGTCGGTTACCTTGGCCACGGCCACCGGTGGGACTTTGAGTTTTTCCAACGACATTATCCTCGGCGATGGCGCCGCACTCACGCTCGGTAATGGCGTCACCACCAGCATTAATTTGCAAGCCGTCCGCGGAACTCCCGGGAACGCCAACTCCAACCTCTCCTTTAACGCCAAGGGGACCATTCAGGTTAATGGGTTGATCGGCATCGACATTGGCGATTTCACCATTTCCAATTCCGGCGCCACCACTTTTTCAGGCACTGTCGATTGTTCCCTTCTCGACATTCAGAACAACCAGGCCAATAAAAACATCGTTTTCAAAGGGCAGGTTGGGGCCTCTTCCAACCCGGATGTGGTTCTCGGCAGTTTTCAATCTACCGTTCGTTTTGTTGATAACCTATTTGCCAATTCCATCAGCACCGCGACCACCGCCCTATTGCGTGTGGAATTCCTCGGCTCCACCACAACCGTGCAGCAAGGGGCTCAGTTCAGCAACACTGGCGGGATAGAATTCGGCGATTCCAACGACATCCTCACTTTCAATGGCGGTTTGCAGGTCGATGCCGGTTCTCCTTGCGAGTCGTTCGGCACCATCCAATCCCGAGGGGCCGTCATCAGCATCCTTTCTAATGTCTCGCCACAGAATGCCAATGCCGGCCTAATTTTGAATGGCAACACCACCATCAAGTCCACTTTTGGCGGAGTGGCATTTTCCGCGCCCATTACCCTGGGCCGCGTTTTCACTCGAGGCGGCACCTTGACCGTCGATTCCGGCAGAAGCGCCGGCTCCACCATCACCATTGACAGCGTCCGCGATAACAATGGCAACCTGATCGTTGTCGATTCTGCAGGCTTTTCCATCACCGAGGTCGGCCACCTCAGCCTCGACACCACTACCGACCCCAATGAGGTCTTTGGCAAGGTGACCATCTTGGATTCCACGGGCGATGTGGTTTTCAAAGAAAATGTCCTGGGCAATTCCATCGAGACTTTTAATAAGCAGCACAACATTATTTTTCAGGGCGGCACCCAGACGATTGATAACTCCAAGTACAACCTGGGGGTTTTCATTCTGACCGGGACTACGCCCACGGTATTCCGCAATCGCGGCGACCTGACGCTGGGCATTAACGGCGGCGACCGCATTACCAACTTCAATAAGTCGATGGATTTCTTTCTCTTTAACGCCGGCCTCGATGCCACCGCCGTTACTGGAACCACCAACCTGGCCGGCAGGGTTTACACCAGCAATACTTTGCTGACCTTGAGCCGGATCGCGCTGCTACGGGACAGCTACCTCAATACCTACATGCCCTTCACCACCTTTAGTTTTGCCAGTTTCAGCGATTTTCTCCGTCCTTTTAATGTTTTTGATTTCACCAATACCCTTCAGATTGATAATTTAAACACCAACATTCTTAACATCGTGCAAACGCCGATTCCCGTCCGGGCCGGGGATATTGTCCTTGGCGACATTGACAATAACGCCGTGGACTTGGAGTTGAACGCGGGCGGGCCTGGGCTGGCTTCCGGGTCGCGTGCCGTCGGCGATATTTTCATCCGGTCCTACGCCGGCATCAATCAGGAGAACTTCGGCATCTATCGCGCGGGCAATGTCAATTTCACCGGCGCGGTCAGCGGCAACAACTTTCAAATTGGCCAAGGCGCCAATGGATTTAACTCCGCCAATGTGGAGATCTCCGGGACTATTTCCGTTCAGGGAAATTTTTCCGCCTTCAACACCCTGTCCGTTTCCAACGATGTGAGAAACCTGGCCTTGGTCGGCGACCTCAACACCATCTCCGCCACCAATTCCATTGCCAACATTGGTTTCCTGCAATTGGGCAACAACACCAACGATGTTTTCAACATCAGTGCCAACCTGGATGCCCGCGGGCCGGAGGAGCGTCGCATCGCCGGGACTTTTAATGTTTCCGGCGGGAGAAACCTAGACCTCGGGCCTTCTCCCACCACTCTGCTGGCCAATTCCACCATCAATACCAACGGCATTGGCCAGACCACTTTTGGCGCCATCACCAACAACGCCTTCGACTTGACCATTAATGGCCGGGTGGAAGTGCAGCATGCCGTGGATATCAGCGCCGTTGCCCCGTACCCCCCTCAAACCATTCCTTCGACTATTGTTCCCGTGAACAACATTATTGGCGCCGGAACTGGTGGCGGGGATATTTTCTTCAATGGAGAAATATTGCTCCAGCCCGTGGTCATTCCCGCGGGGAACCGGGTGGTGATTCCCCAAACCGTGGATTTGAAAAAGCAAGGGACTGGCAGCGCCATCCTGGCCGTTGACAGCAGCGCCAACACTTCCGGACTGCAATTAGAAATCCAAAACGGCGATTTCTTCTTCAACAACGGCGCCATTAACAGCAACACCCTAACCACGGTGAACTCGGGCGGCACCCTGGGTGGCACCAAGGGAACGCTTGGTGAAGCCGTCGTTCTTACGGGCGGGAAGTTATCGCCCGGCACCCCAACCAACCCCATTGGAGCTCTGGTTTTGGGAGATGACCTGACGGTTCGCGGCACCTATGCCGTCAATTTGCGCAGCGTCGCTTTCTCTTTGTTCGACCATGTCACCGTTTCCGGCGCCGTCACCATCGCCACCAGCGGCAGACTGACGGTCAATTTCACCGCCGATGCCAATGTGGCCATCAACGATATGTTTGGCATAGTCAACAACTTGGGCGCCAACGCCATCAACGGCATTTTTGCTGGTTTGGCCGAAGGCGCCACTCTGAACTCCGCCCTGCCAGGTGGAAACAATGCCACCTTGCAAATCACCTATCGTGGCAACATTACGCCGGTTTCGACTTCATTTACCGGCGGCAATGATGTGGTCCTGCGCATCACCAATATTCAACCGGCCAGCTCTATCCAGCCAACCGGGCCAGCTCCGGTTCGCAAGCTCTTTGCCTCCGGCGCGGACGCGGGCGGCGGGCCTCTGGTCAATGTCAACTTCGACAATGGCTCGACCATGGATTTCTTCGCCTACGATCCGCAGTTTGCAGGCGGGGTGCGGGTGGCGATTGGGGATTTCAATGGCGACGGCACCCCCGATCTGGTCACGGCGGCCGGGCCGGGCGGCGGGCCTCATGTTTCCGTCTGGACCATCACCCCCAATGTCGGGTACCCCAGGTTCCAGGTCGGTTTCTATGCCTTCGAACCTAATTTCACGGGCGGGTTGTCCCTGGCCACTGGCGACATCAATGGCGATAACATCGACGATATAATCGTGGGGGCTGGCGCTGGAGGCGGGCCACGGGTGGCGGCTTTTGCCGGCGCGGCCAATTTCCAGATTGACGCCAATGTCCGTATTGCCGATTTCTTCGCCTACTCGCCAACTTTCACCGGCGGGATCAATGTCGCTGCGGGAGACCGCAACGGTGACAATGTCGCTGACATCATTACTGGCGCTGGGTTCGGTGGCGGGCCCCATGTGCAGGTCTTCCGCGCCAATGGCACCGTGATTCAATCCTTCTTTGCTTTCGACCCCAACCTGAGGAACGGCGTGTTTGTCGGCGCCGGCGATCTCGACCAGGACGGCCGCGCCGACATCTTCACAGGCACCGGGCCAGGAATAACGGGCGCCGCTGCCGTGTTCTTTTTTAATGGCAACCAAAGCATGATTGAACCGTTTGGAATCTTCACTGGCGGGGTGCGGGTGGGCGCCGCCACCGATAACGCCAATCAGTCGTTCCTGGCCACCGCCGCAGGTCCGGGCGGCGGGCCGGCTGTCCGGCTCTTCAACGACAACCTGCGCCTGGTTGATTCTCTCTTTGTCTTCCCGACAAACTTCACGGGCGGAGTGCTAATTTCCACCACGGTGAATGGTTAACAGTTGGCGAATTAAACAAACTGGGGCCCTTCCAAGGGTGGGCTCCAGTTTTCCCTGCTGATCCTTATCTCCACATCCCCCAGTTTTTCTTCTTGACGAATTCTCTTACTGGTTTATCTCTTCCTGCTTCTGATTTTGAAGTTGCCGGTCCGGATGGGGGTCCGGTTCGCTAACTTTTTTGGGGGTAACCAATTTTTCCTTCCTGGCCCAGGCTGCTTCTTGCAGCCTGCCTTTTCCTCCTGATTGCTTTCTTGGGGATTCCTTCCTCCTTCGGGTGGCAGGAACCGACTAATCTTTCCCTGCGCTTGAAAAAACTTGAGCAGGAAAGCCTGGAGTTGCAAAAACAGGTGGAAAACCGATTGCTCGAGGCGTCGCTCCATGATGCAAAGGCTTCCTTGTTGAAAAAATCCCCCGCCGGGCCGGACACTTCCCTTCAATCCGCAACTCCTTTCAATTTCAAACCCGATCTGGACCCCCCCGATGTTTCTGATGCCCCTTTTCTTCAAACCCTATTCGATCAGGGTTTCCTCCTTCAATCCGAGGACAAAGCTTTTTCTCTTCATGTGGGCACCCTGGTGCAATTTTCCAATGGTTGGTATTCCGCCCCCGACAATATTCAGCAAACTCTGGATCGACCCTTGGTTGATGGGTCCGACTTGCGCAGGATGCGCCTACGCCTGGACGGCAATATTTTCAGCCAGTTTATTTTTATGATGGAATTTGATGTTTCGGGAGGCGCCGATTTTCGCACGCCCCTCCCCGATCCCCAGGCGCCTTTGTTTATCAACCAAGTCTGAATGGGAATGCGGGACCTCCCGGTCCTGGGCGTCGTTCGCGCCGGGCACTTGAAAGAATTATTCACCTTTTCCAATGCTACCGACAGCCGTTCTCTTCCCTTTTTTGAACGCCCGTTAATCTTTGATGCCATCGAGGATGCCGACTCCTTTTCCAATGGCATCTCCGCCACCAACCAGTTTTTTGACAATCGCTTGAACCTTTTGCTGGGCTTCTACCGAACTGGCACGCGCACCGGCGCCTTTGATGTTGGCAATGGCCGTTACGCTTTTGACCAGCGGATTTGTTACTTTCCCCTTTTAGACCAGGACAATCAGCGTTGGATGGTTTTCGGCGCCAGCGGGTCGGTGCGAACGCTCCCCTACGACACTTTTGAAACAGCCAATGGACTCACATTTTTGCCGAACATCACTTTCTTTTCCCGACCCCTGGTTCGCACCGGCAGCGGTGTTTCCTCTCCCAGAATCATCAGCACCCCCATGCTTTTTAGCGACAGCGGCCAGGGAATTTTTGGCTTGAGCGCCCAGGGAGCCCTTGGCCCCTGGACTTTCGGGGGCGAATACTTGGCCTCTTGCTTGAGGTCGGCCTATTTGAATTCCTTGCCGGGGTATGGCACGATCAATGGCCGCCCCATCCAATCCGTGGGGCCCCTGTTTTACCGGCGGGTTTTATGCGCAAGCTTTGCGCTTTCTCACACCTGGAGACCATCGACCCGTGGTCGTGGATAATCCTGGTTTTGGCAGAGTCCGACCGAAAAGGCCTTTTCAATTCCGTAGAACCGAAGACGGGCTTTCCCGCGGCCCAGGCGCCTGGGAAGCCAAGGTGCGCTATGATTTTCTCGACCTGACCAACAACGCCATTGCCCTGTTGGCCCCCTCGGTGGCGGAGTCTGGCGGCCGCTACTAGGCGCTGACTTTCGGACTTAACTGGTACTGGAATCCGAACATGTTGGTGATGGCGGATTATGTTTATAACCTCAGGCAAACGGAACAGCTCGGCGGGTCAGGAACTTTCTCCAGCTTTGGAATCCGCACGCAGTTTGATTTTTAATAACCGTTCACAGGCGTGGGGAAAATTCCCCCACAATAATTAACGGTTTCCTTTTTTCCTTTTAACGAATCATTAAAACTGCAACACTCCAGGATTTTTCCGGCTGGTATTTTATCGAAAAATGTGCCATACTCAAAACAGTCCTATTTATTACTTTTTCCCCGAGGGAGCTATGTTTTCCCGCTTGCGGTACGCCTTTACCTTGATCGAGTTGTTGGTGGTGATCGCCATCATTGCCATTTTAATCGGTTTACTTTTGCCGGCGGTGCAAAAAGTCCGCGAAGCGGCTGGCCGAATGAGCTGTTCCAACAATTTAAAACAACTGGCCCTGGCTGTGCATAATTACGAAAGCACGCACAAGATTATTCCCACGGGCAGCAACGACAAAATGGGCTACTACATCGGCTGGCCCGGCAGGATCCTGCCCTACCTGGAACAAGAAGGGCGAATTACCCGAATGCACCAAATGAACGCCGACCCCTGGAAAAACATAATGCCTTACCGCTTCAGAAATGCCCCGCATTTTGGAGCCGACCCGGTTTTTGTCGAATCGATCAAGGCGTTTATCTGTCCGTCGAGCGAGCTGGGGCCGAAAAGCCCCGATGCCCCCTCCGCTTACCCTGCGGAACAGAACACCCCGGATCAAGCCGGCTTGCATTATCGCGCCAATGGCGGCTCCGCTGTCGATGATATCGTCATAGGCTCCCAGAACGCCCATGCCACTTACACCACTTCTGGGGTTATTTATCCTCTGAGTGCGGTGCGCATCACCGACATAAAGGACGGCGCCTCCAACACCATCCTCATTGGCGAAGCCTCCACCGCCATTGGTAGAACAAACACCGGGTTAAGCGGCTGGGCAACGATCATGCCGTGGAACTGGGGCTTCTATTATTACACCACCGCCCCTGGCGCCGGCGCTTTGATGATCGATCACAAAATGGTTCAGTTCCCGATTAATTACAAAGGCGTCTATCTGACCAATGCCATGCCCTATGGCAGCGCCCATGCCGGTGGCGCCAACTTGGTCTTTTGCGATGGCAGCGTCAAGTTCCTTGCCTCCAGCACCAACTTGCAGACTTTGCAACGGCTGGCCACCCGGGCCAAGGGAGAAATTGTCGATGGCTTCTAAGCTCTGCCTGGTTCCATTTTTTTCCGCCTTGCTCCTTTTCCCCGGCTGCTCCCAGGGGCCGAAGCTTGTTTCGGTGGAAGGCGCCGTCACTTACCAGGGAAAACTGGTTCCCATGGGAAGCATCGTCTTCGTGCCTTCAAACGGCGGGCCAAACGCCGAGGGGAACATCGGCAAGGACGGGAAATTTCACCTTCTCACCCGCGACCTTGGCCCAGGCGCGGTGATTGGCGAACACAAGGTGATGATCATTGCCTTGGAGGACTCCCCGGGGTTGTTGCCGGAAGACACCCGCCCCTTGAAGCCGCCTTTGATCCCCATCAAATACTCCGATTTGAATCAATCGGGATTAACCGCCAAGGTTGAAGACAAGGCAAATGTTATCAACTTCGATCTGAAGTAGAGCCCTGTCGGTCAAATTGGGTAAAACGGACGGTTTTCTACGGGGTTTTTCCCTCGGGGAAACCGTTTTCTTTTGAAACTGGATAATCGAGGCCCTTGCCCATTTTCCTTGGCCTTGCTCTCCCTTTCCCTTTTCGCTTTACTCATCCTCTCCTTTTTTTTCTTGGGTGAAGGGGCGAATGCGAACCCGACTGGCCTTTCTGATTTTCCTTTTGACCGTGGTCCTATCCGGCTGCCAAGGGTTGGGGGGGAACCGCCGTGAGAAGCACCCGCCCATGCTTTCCTCATGGAACCAGCAGGCGCGCGGTCACCTGGTCTCGCGTAATCTGCCCGCCGGAATTCCTGACGCCACGCCGGCCCGTTTGCGCAACGCCCTGCAAGATCCCAATCTCGGCACCGCCGACTGGGAAGCCCTCATGGAGCTTTGCTTTGAAAAAGGGGATCGGGAAAACAACCAGGTAATTTCCGCCGGAGTGGAGTCTTTTGCTTTCGCCGCCTGCTTCGCCTGGAAGGTCATGGAGAAGGAGGGAATCGATTCCCCACAAGCTCGGCGCGCCTCGCGTCTTTACCAGAGTTCCCTGGTGCGGGTGATGGAAGACGGCGCCGAGGGAAAGGCCTTTCATTCCCATGGCGATTGGCGTTATCACGAAAACACCCCGCCATTCCCGGTTTCTCCCCATGGCTTTCCCAACCACCCTTGGCTGTTTCATCAATTGAGCGTCCCGGTGCCAGACACCGACGCCAGTCTGACCCACTACTACACCCGCGCCGGCACCGGCTTGCCGGTCATATTCCATCCCGGCGCCAATCAGGTTGTTGATAAGACCGATGTCTATCACAACCTGGGACATCCGTTTTCCGCCACCGTGCTCCTGCTTCCCAACGGCAAGGAAGATTCCGCATTCTGCAGGATTGAAGTGGTCAACCCGCGGGTTTACTCCAGCGTGAAGGTGAACGGCAAGGAAGTTCCCCTGGCTGCTGATTTTTCCGCCCCGTACGAAGAAATGCTCGATCGCGACATCGCCTCGCACTTGTGGATCCTCGGTTTCCTGCAGGGCGATCTCGAGTCGCGCCATCAGGGACTCTACATGGTCGAGCCGTACCAGAAAGGGAAGATCCCCGTCGTCTTTGTTCATGGTTTGCTTTCCTCCCCCGCCACTTGGATGGAAACCATGAATGAACTCGATCAGGTTCCCGGGTTGCGGGAAAAGTATCAGTTCTGGATTTACATGTACCCCACTTCCGGGTCGATATTATTGAACGGCACCGACCTCAGGGAAAACCTGGCCAAGGCCGTTCGCGACACCGACCCTTCGGGCGAGGATGTGGCCTTGCGCCACATGGTTCTCGTCGGCCACAGCATGGGCGGGTTGCTTGCCCGCTTGCAGGTGACTCACAGCGATGAAGTCCTGGCCCGGGGCGTTTCCCGCGTTCCCATTGAGCAGTTGCAAGGCAGCCCTCCTACCCTGGAATTGGCCAAGCGGACCTTCTATTTCGAGCCTAATCCCAATATCCGCCATGTGGTTTACATCGGCACGCCGCACGATGGTTCGCCCATTTCCATCCGCCCCTCGGGCCGGGTCATTTCCTGGCTGGCCAAGGTGCCCACCTGGCAAAAGTCCTTCCGCAGTGAGATTATCGAAAGCAACCCCGGCGCCCTTTACCCCGCTTTTTCCTTGCAAGCACTACCGACCAGCGTGGACATGCTGGGCACGGAAAACCCCTTCTTGCGCCTGATCCGCCAGGTCCGCCGCAGTGAAAAAATCCAGGTCCATTCCATCGCTGGGGATCTCGACCAGGTCCTGGAATTCCGCCGGGGCGATGGCGTCGTTCCTATCAAAAGCGCTCTCGACACACCCTCCGATTCCAAGATCGTGGTGCCGGAAAAACACACCCAGTTGCATCATCACCCACAGACCGTCGCTGAACTGAAACGCATTTTGCAATTGAACCTGGATGAGTTCAAAAAGGAAAATTCCAAGCCCTGATTTTTCACTTCTTTCATCAATCGAAGCTGGTACATTTATTCTGGAACTTTTTTTGATTTGTCCGAGAGACCCCCCCATGCCTGCTCCCATGCTCCTCAAGGCCCTTCCTGGCTCCTCTAAATACACCGACTGCCCCGCCGAGCCCTGCCTCATGGTCATCTTTGGGGCCTCCGGCGACCTGACCAAGCGCCTGCTCATGCCGGCGCTTTTCAACCTCCATTGCGACAATCTTTTGGGGGAGAATTTCGCCATCCTCGGCATCGCCATGGACAATCTGGATTCAAACGCCTTCCAGGAACATATGTCCGCCGACATACGCAAATTCAACACCCGCAAATCGTTTGATGAAGGGGCCTGGAATCGTTTCGTCTCCAAGCTGCATTACACGCAGGGGAACTTTGGCGATCAAGCCGCCTATCAGCGCCTTGGGGAAAAAATGAAGGCCCTTGGCAGCCAGTATAATACCCAGGGCAATGTCCTTTTCTACATGGCCACGCCGCCTTCCGTTTTTGATCTCGTATCCTCCAACCTCGACCGCGCAGGCATTAAAACCTCCTCCGGCTGGGTTCGCATCATTTTTGAAAAACCTTTTGGCCACGACCTCCACTCGGCCATCGAACTCAACCGACTCCTTCTCAAATATTGGAAAGAAGAACAGATCTACCGCATCGACCATTACCTCGGCAAGGAAACCGTGCAAAACCTCCTTGCCTTCCGTTTCGCCAACGGCATCTTCGAGCCTTTGTGGAACAAGGACCGCATCGATCACATTCAATTCAGCGTCACGGAGACTGTCGGGGTGGAAAACCGCGGGAAGTATTATGAAACCTCCGGCGTATTGCGCGACATGATTCAAAACCATATGTTCCAGATGCTCGCCTACCTGTGCATGGAGCCGCCTTCTTCCTTCAAACCCGATGCTATTCGTAACCAGAAGGCGGAAGTCCTCGACGCTGTTCGCATCATGACCCCTGAAACGGTGAAAACGCACTCCCTGCGCGGGCAGTACGGCCCGGGGAAGAGGTCGGATGGCACGGCCGCCGCCGGGTATCGCCAGGAGCTTGATGTTTCCACCACTTCCAGCACCGAAACCTTCGCCGCTATCAAACTCTTCATCGACAACTGGCGCTGGGAGGGCGTGCCCATCTACCTTCGCTCGGGGAAAAGTTTGTGGAAACGCGGCACGGAGATTGTTGTTCAGTTTAAGCAGGCGCCGGAGATTCTCACCCGAGGCACCAATGCCTCTCCCGGCGAACCCAACCGGCTCATTTTTCACATTCAGCCGGACCAGGGTATTGAACTGCGCGTTCAAGCCAAAACCCCGGGGCCCGCTCTCGCCACCCAAAAAGTCAACATGCGCTTCGACTACGCCGATTCCTTCGAGGCTTCACGCGGCACAGGCTATGAAGTGCTCCTTTACAGTTGCATGATAGGCGATGCCACTCTCTTTTCCCGCACCGACCTGGTCGAAACCGCCTGGCGCATTGCCCAACCGATGCTCGACGCCTGGGCCGCCGAACCGGCGCAGGATTTCCCCAACTACCCCGTGGGCGGCTGGGGGCCCAAGGCCGCTTACGACCTCATTGAGAATGACGGTCGTCGTTGGGTCGAGGTGATTGGCCGCAATGTCCTCAACAAAATTCCCCTCTTTCAAAAATGCAGCGAGGTCTTCCTTCACAACCTCGCCATCAATCTCCGGCCGGACATTTATTCCCAGGGTGACCTGATCATCCGCCATGGGGAGATCGGCAAGGAGATGTTCATTATCTCTCGCGGCTCGGTTGAGGTTCTTAACGAGGCAGGCAAAGTCATGGCCACCCTTGCCGATGGCGCGTTCTTTGGCGAACTCAGCTTGCTCAATTCCATCCCGCGTACCGCCACCATTCGGGCCTTAACTCCATGCGATGTTTTTATTCTCGACAAGGCCGATTTCGACCGCGTTTTGAAACTGCACCCTGACTTCGCGGAGAACCTCAAAGAAATGGCCAACAAGCGCTACCCGGGCCGAGAAAGTTGATGGGCACAGTTGGATTGGCAGCTCAGGTGTCTTGCCGGTCCGGGGTTTTATAACGCCTTTTCTTCCCCAAATTTTTTATGCAGCCTGATGCCCAGAGCCAGCACCATGCCGCCCAGCAAGAATCCTCCCAAGATGTCGCTCGGCCAGTGCGCCCCCAAGTAAACCCGCGACCAGCCCACCAGCGCCACAAAACCTGCGCAAACCATTAGACAAGGATAGCGGACCCAAGGCTGCTTCACTCGCCAATACGCGGCGTAAAACAACCCGCCAAAAAATACGACAAAGTGTTCCGTATGCCCAGAGGGGAAGCTCTGCGTTTCGTGGGCCTTAAACCTGACCTGAACCAAGTCCGCTGTCGGCCGCGGGCGGTTCACCACTTCCTTGACCACGACTTTGCAAACCTGCCCCGTGAACATGACTCCGGCCAGGAAGAGGATCAAACTTTTTTCCTTGAAGTAAATCAGGATGGCGAATGCCAGGGCCGCGCAGGCGCCAGCAAACCGGATGTGGTCGGCAGGGAGGGAGACTGCCCGGAGAAAAGTTTCCAAGCCTGGGAAGTCAAAGGCCTGGATCTTGCGCGCCCACTGCAAGTCCCAGGAGAAATAGGGGAGGTTGGCCACGACCAGGAAGGAAAGGGCCAGGAAGGCTGCCATTGCCGCAAAAATACAACAAAGAAAGCAATTGTTGTGAGCCTGGCAGGGAGGTTTTGTTTCTGGCGGGGTCATGGACCTAAAGCCGTGAGAACCGGGCTAGGACTAAACTACCCCTATGCCAGGAAAAAAAATAGGCTCTTCCGTGAGGCACTCAACGGCACGGTTGACCCTAACCGTGTGGTCCGGAGAGAAATATTCGCCTATTCCCACCCTGTGGGAATTGCTGGACTTCCCGCGATATCCAGCGCACGGAGGAGCCTGGCTTTACGAAACACTGCCTTTGCAGGCATGCTGGTTGCGTGTACCAGCTTGAAGACGGGGGGGATATAACTGGGGGAAAGGGAATTGCCAAGAGCAACTTTCCCGGAATTTAGGGAGGCAAGGAAATCCAGGGACAACTTTCACCCTGCCGGAGGGGTCGCTGCAATGGTCTTTCCCTGCTGGGGCCGCGGTTCCACCAGATCCCTCGGGTGGATTTTTCCCCGGTCTTCTAAAACTGCTTCTGCCGCCAGACGGCCAGTGAGCATGGCGCCGTGGATGGAGGCGATACTTCGGTGGTCGCCGCACCAGTAGATTCCCGGTTGGTAGCGCACGGGGCGCACTGGTTTGGAAAGGGCGGGCGGCATTTGTTCTGGCAGGGCATTGAGGATGCGGTAGGTGCGCAGGTGATGCCAGTCGCTGACTTGCGGGCCGAACCAGCCTTGCATTTGGTCTTTGACTTGTAGTGCCAGCTCGGCATCCGACTGCATGGGGGAACCGAGAACCGAGCAGGAAATCAAGGCCCGGCCCTGGGGCGCGTAGCCCGGCGCCACCTGGCTGGGAACGCAACAATTGAGCGTCGGCCCCTGACCTTCCCCATTCAGCATGAGGAACGGCTTGGCGATCGGCGGGGTGGTGGCGGAAAAGTAAAGCGTGGTGACTTTCCTCTCGGGCGGCGGCTGATTCAGGCCCAACAGGCGAAAGGCCTGGCTTTCCTCCACCGCCAGCACGATGTACGGGGCGGTTACGATTTCCCCATTGGCCAGGGCCAGAGTTTGCCCTTCCAGGGAGACAACGCGGCGGCCAAGACGGATTTTTTCTGGTGGGATGCGCGACGCTAATTGACCCGGGATGGCATCCATGCCACCGGCCGGCAGCGCCGTTTCACCTTGAGTGATCATGCGAAAGATAAAATCGAATAACCGGCTCGAGGTTACCAGTTCGTTTTCCAAGAGCATGGAGGAAAGCAGCGGGCGGAAAAAAAGGGTGATCATGGTCTGCGAGAACCCGTACCGTTCCAGCCTTTCCAAAGTGGTCCGTTCTGGCGCTTGCAACAGCGTGTCGATCTCTCCCTTGGCCAGTTCGTTGCGCAATTTTCTCAAAAGGAGTTTGTCGGCCATGGAGCCGATGGGCGAAAAGAAATCCCACAAGGCGGCAAAAGGTTTTCTTTGCGGGTTCGACATGCGGTGGAATTTGCCGTTATATCGGATCAGCATCCCCGGGTAGAAATTCCCCAGGCGCAAGCCTTTCAAATCTAGCTGGCTTTGCACTTCCGGGTATTCGGTTTGCAAGACTTGAAAGCCGCGGTTGAGGCGGTAGCCATCGACTTCGTCCGTGCGCACGCGCCCGCCGATCGCCTCTTCGCTTTCCAACAGGAGAAAAGGGATGCGCGCTTCCTGCAGCTTGCGCGCGCAGCACAAGCCGGCCAAACCAGCTCCAACGATTGCTACCTCGGTTCTTTCCGGCATAACGGAAATGGCCCCGTGGAAACATCCATAGCTTCAGGGAATAGTTCCCGGAAGCAACCCCGCGGCGACCGCTTTTAGGCAGGGCGCCAAAGAGAAACACTAGATGTGAATCGACTTTCAACTCAGAGCGAGTCGAGCGGGGTAAATGCGCATTTCCCCCGAAAATCCAACAAGCAGGTTCTCATCGGGCTCTCATGTTAAGTGAAGCCCAGGGGAAAAGGAAGGGAAAAGGGGGTTATTCCGGGCCTTTCTTGGCGGATTATTCCAGGCAGTGCGCCCCGTGCGTTACCGCCGCCCCGCAGCGTAACAGCGCCGTCACCATGACCGCCTCGGCTATCTCCTGCTCTGTCACTCCGGCTTCCTTCGCCTTTTTTTTGTGGATCTCCAGGCAATATGTGCATTGGGTGGTCATGGCCACTCCCAGGGCGATCAGTTCCTTGTACTTGACCGGAATGGCGCCTTCTTTCATCGCTTGGCGGGCAAACTCGCGGTAGGCAGCAAAGGCTTCCGGGGCCAGTTCTGGCATCTTTTTCAAGCGATCGAGAACCTTCATGTCGTACATTTTTCTGGTTTCCTTGACCAAGTGAAGGAGGGCAACTTGTAGAGAATATACTGCCCGGAATCCACTTCATGCCAGCGTTTTCAACCCTTCCCTTGGCTTATTTAAGTCAGATTGTTTGAGTGCAGGTTTACAAACTGACAGTCGTTTTTGAAGGCCATCGGACAAAGGGTGACCGACAACTACGGCTGGACCACCACTCTTCGGACCAACCCCTACGCTTTCTCATCCTTTCTTCTTGAAGGAAAAAATTTCCTAAAGTTCTAGTTCATTCCACCCGCCTTCAGAGGAATAATGAATTGGGTGCAGTTCGTATCTTGGAGGTGCTTTTATGAAGTATTTGTTTTCTATCCGCTTGATGGGAATGTCTGCTGCTTTGGCGGTAATGGCAATTCCTTGGGCCAGCGCGCAAGTGGTGTCGGCGCCGGCAAATTTCAAAACCGGCCAGCCGCCGCCTCGGCAGGCATTTTCCTTTCAACCGCCCGCTCCGGGTCCGCAGCAGCATGTTGGCTACCGCATTACCCGCTTGACACCGGGCTTTGCGGCCGACCGTGCCGGCTTCAAATCCGGGGATGTCATTATTCAAGTTGGCAATCACGGGTTCCGCACCGAGGACGAGTTATTCCGGGCGTTCAGACAATCCTCGTCGGTGTCCAAGGTGACCTATTTTGAAAGCCAAACTGGCATCGTGAAGGTGCGGGAAGTGCGTCATTTGTTTGCCCGCATGGGAATCACTGGAGAAGTCGTGCCGTTGGGACCGCCACCCGGGGTAGGGCTTCCGCCTGGGGCTACCCTGCCTCCCGGACCAGTGTTTCCGCCAGGAACCCTTCCGCCCGGAACGATTTTTCCTCCGGTGAATCCTGGCCCAGGGAGGTAGCCGCCTTCCTTTGGTCTTAGCAGCTTCCGGGTTGCATTTGTCTCTCGGCCCTGGATAATCATTGCAGATTATCCAGGGCTTTTTTTCCCGGGAGCTTCCATGATTCAACAATCGTTCCTTGGGGCCCTCGCCTTCCTCTTCCTGTCCGCGGCGCTGCAGGCTCAGCCGGACGAAAAGGCCCTGCAAGCTCTTTTGGAAAAGCCAATTATCCGGCCGGGTCAAACCCAGGAGGAAACGGTAGCCTTTATTGACCCGCGGGTGGCCCGGCTGGCGTCGCCGAAGTCGGCCGCCGAATGGCAAAAAACCGAAGAGGCGCTGAGAAAGAAAACTCTGGACGAGGTTGTTTTCCGCGGAGAAGCGGCCAACTGGCGCAAACAGCCGTTGAAAGTCGAATGGTTGGAAAACCTTCCCGGCGGGCCAGGCTACCAGGTTCACAAACTCCTTTATGAAGCCGTGCCCGGCCTCATGATCCCGGCCATTCTTTATGAACCGACCAATCCCCAGGGGAAAGTTCCCGTGGTGATGAATGTCAACGGGCACGATGCCAAGGGCATGGCCGCGGACTACAAGCAGATCCGTTGCATCAACCTGGTGAAGCGCGGCATGATTGTCTTGAACCCTGAATGGATCGGCATGGGGCAGCTTCGCGCCCAGGGGTACGCGCATTCTCGCATGAATCAGCTCGACCTGTGCGGTTCCAGCGGCCTGGCGCCTTTTTTCCTGGCCATGCAGCGCGGCCTCGACTTGCTCCTGGCTCTGCCACAGGCCGACCCCAACCGCGTCGCCGTTTCCGGCCTCTCTGGCGGCGGCTGGCAAACCATCTGCATCAGCGGACTCGACCCCCGGGTCACTCTTGCCAACCCCGTCGCGGGGTATTCCAGCTTTCGCACCCGCCTCCGCGTTCTCAAAGACTTGGGCGATTCCGAACAAACACCCACCGATCTGGGCGCCATCGCCGATTACTGCCACCTGACCGCGATGCGCGGCGGCCGACCCACTTTACTCACTTACAACGCCACAGATAATTGTTGCTTTGAATCGGCAACCGCGCTTCCTTTACTGGAGGAGGCTGCCCGCCCCGTTTTCAACCTTTTGGGAAAACCCGCCGCTCTGCGCACCCATGTGAACTTCCTACCGGGAAACCACAATTACGACATCGACAACCGCGAGGCCTTTTACCGCATGGTTGGCGACCACTTCTTCCCCAACGATGTTGGCTACTCGGGCAAGGAAATTCCTCATCAGACAGGAGAAATCCGCTCCCTTGAGGATCTTGCCGTTGAACTTCCCGTGGAAAACAAGGACTTCAACCTGCTGGCCAAGGACCTGGCAGCCGGGCTTCCCAAAAACAAGCTGCCGATGAAAAGAGAAGAGGTGGAAAAATGGCAGAAGGAATCGCGGGAGAAACTCACCCGACTGACTGGCTTCAAGAAGTACGAAGCTGTGGCGGACAAGCCCGTGGCCGAAGACATAGGCGGTTTGAAAATTCGTCGGCTGGCTTTGAAACTGGGCCAGGACTGGACCTTGGGCGCGGTGGAAAGCACTCCCGCGGGGGCGAAGAAAACCGTGGTTATTGCCAACGATGAGGGCCGGGCGAAATCGGCGGCCTGGATGAAAAAGAAGCTGGCAGAAGGCTACAGGGTTGTTGCCGTTGATCCTTTTCTTTTTGGGGAATCCAAAGTCGGTTATCTCTTTGCCCTGACCGTGGCCACGGTGGGGGAACGGCCGCTGGGATTGCAGGCCTCGCAACTGGCCGCCGTTTGCCGCTGGGCAGAAAAGCAGCATGGCGCACCAGTGGAACTTTTCGCTGACGGGCCGCGAATCACCCTGGCGGCCCTGGTTGCCTCGGCGCTGGAATCCCAGGGGATTGCCTCTCTTTCACTCGCCAGAAACTCCGGCTCTCTCAAGGAACTCATTGAACAAAATCAATCAGTCGACAAAATGCCCGAGGCTTTCTGCTTCGCCTTGCTGGAACATTTTGACCTGGTGCACCTGACGGCGCTGACCGCCCCCAGGCAGGTGAAATTGATCGCCCCATCCGACAGGGCCAAGAAAGAGTTCCTGCCCATGGCGGCATGGTATCCTCTGGCCGGGGGAAAATGGGAGAATTGAAAAGAGGGACCCCGTGGGTTTATCCACCAAGCCTTTGTCCGAGCAGTTCCGCTTTTGCCTTTTTGCCTGCGTGGCGGGTACGATCCTGGCCTACATGGCCCTGATACCTCTGTGGCGCGAGGGCTTGACCGACCGAAGTGGGATTACTTTGCTCTTGGTCCCCCCCATGATGTTTGGCTGGATTGCCCTGTGCATCGCGCCGTTGAAAGGCGGCTGGTTCGCCCGCAATCCCCTCGTCCCGGGCCTTTTAGGCAGCCTGATTATTTGCACCCTGTTTCTCTGTTTGCTTTGGTTTCAACTGTAAATAGTTGGCATTTGTGTAATTCGGTCTGGACTGGCAGCGGGCTTTACTTGGTTTACCGTTTCGCCGCCACGGGATGGTCGAGAAAGTCCCAGGAGTTAAGTCGTTTCCCCAGGACCTCTAGCGCCTTGTCGCAGGCGATTTCCTTTTGCCTGTCATCCAGGTAGTCCACTGGACTGGTCCCTTCCACCCGGGTGAGAACTGTAACGGCGAAGTGGTCCAGGGCGCGGGAGCGGAACTGCGGACCCAGCAGGTCGGTCGAGACAATCTGGCTTTCATATTCCGCCAGGAAGATGCGCACCAGCTTTTGAAACACTGCCCGTTCGTTCTCAGCGCGGATGCTCTTCAAAAACAGATGGCAGAGAAAAAAGCCCACATCCATGGCGCCATCGCCCAGGTGAGCTGTCTCATGATCCACCAGAGTCAACCCGGCGGGCGATTGCAGCAGGTTTTTCGGGCTGAAGTCGCCATGACACAGGGTTTCCAGCGATTCCATCGACCAGGCGATAAGCGGCGCCAGGCGGGGGCGCAGCTCTGGCCTGCGGGTAATCAACCGTTCATGAAACGGCTCCAGGCGGAGTTGCTGAAAGAAAGATTTGTCCGCCAAGGGCAGGAGTTGCTGCCGATGTTTCCAGCCGGCCAGGTGCAGCAATCCGAGCAAGGCGCCGGCTTTGCGGGCCAGGGCAGGGTCGGCGCTACCTGCCAATAGGTCCTGCTTCCAGGGCGCTGCCGGCGGGGCCGCCGCTTCCATGGCCAGGATGTGATTGTCGCGGTCGAGCCACAAGGGCCTGGTTAAACAACCCTCAGGGAGCCAGGGGTAAAACAATTCGAGAAAAAGGAATTCTCTTTCGGCGCGTGCGGGGTCGCTGAACCACTCATCTTTCACCCGCAATTGCTCACAGGCCTGTTTCACGACGCAAATGCCGGAGGCAGATTCGACACGAAAGACGCGGGCGGAGACGCCACCGCTCAGGGGAGTGATTATCACCGGGCCAGAGGGAAGGCGCGTTCCTTGCCTCAGGTAGGCTTCCAGATTGGATTCGCTGAGGAGGAGAGGGATCATTGGTAGCCGCGCGGGTGCAGGCGGTGCCATTTCCAGGCGGAATCAACAATGGCTTCGAGTTCGGTGTACACCGGTTTCCAGCCAAGGATTTCCCTGGCTCGGGTGGCATTGGCGACAAGTTCAGGCGGGTCGCCTTCCCTGCGTTGGCCGAGAGTGAAGGGAACTTTCTTGCCCACGACAGTTCCCGCCGCGGTGAGAACTTCCGTGACGCTGGAGCCTTTTCCCGTGCCGAGATTCAGCCGCCAATGCTGCCCAGGAGGAACTTTTTCCAAGGCCAGGCGGTGGGCCTCCGCCAGGTCTTCGACATGGATGTAATCGCGGATGCAGGCGCCATCCGGGGTGGGGTAGTCGTTGCCAAAGATTACCAGCTTGGGCATTGAGCCGGCGGCGGCGAAGAGCGCCAGAGGAATGAGATGGGTTTCCGGGTGATGGTTCTCGCCGATGTCCCCGGCGGGGTGGGCGCCAGCGGCGTTAAAATAGCGGAGTGAAACGCAGGCCCAGTCGCTGGCCAAGGCATAGTCGGATAGGGCCCACTCGACAGCCAGCTTGGTTCTGCCGTAAGGGTTGACGGGGATCTGGGGACAATCCTCGGAAATGGGCATTTTTTCCGGCGCGCCGTAGGTGGCGCAGGTGCTGGAAAAAATGAACCGCTTGACACCGGCGCGCTGCATGCAATCGAGCAGAGCCAGGGTGCCGGCCAGATTATTCTTGTAGTACAAGGCGGGGTTTTTCACCGACTCGCCCACCTGGGCCAAGGCGGCGAAGTGGATGACGGCTTCGATGCGGCGGTTGAGCAAAACCTGGTCCAGGCGGTGGATGTCGTGCAGATCGGCCTGAACCAGAAGCTCGCGGGGAACGGCTTGCGGGTGGCCCCGCGAAAGATTGTCGAACACGGTGATTTCATGCCCGTGTTCTAAAAGCAAACGCACTGCGTGCGAGCCGATGTACCCAGCGCCTCCCGTCACCAAAATACGCATAACTTCTCCCTGGGCTAAATCAGTTGGCAATTCCCTTGGTGATTCCCATGAAGACATCCTCGAGGTTGACTTCCTCCTCGCGGAGCATTTTCAGGCGGTAACCCTGGCGCACCAGGGCCTCGGCCAGGAAGGAGGCATCCGGGGTGGAGTCGGCGAGGGAAACGCGCAAGAGTTCCTGGCCATTGGGGGACTCGACCTTGAGCACCCCTTCCAGCGATTGCAGAAAGCCGGCGGCTTCGTTCAGGCGTTCTTTTTCCACCGTCACCTGGTAGACGCGGTTGCCGCGAACCTGCCGGATGGCCTCCTCGACATCCCCGTTGAACAGCAACTCCCCCTGGCCAATGATGCCGATCTTGTTGCAGATGTCGGCGAGTTCCGGCAGGATGTGGCTGGAGATGAGAATGGTTTTGCCCATGTTGCGCAGTCGTTTCAGCAATTGGCGCATGTCGATGCGTGCGCGGGGATCAAGCCCGCTGGCGGGCTCATCGAGGAGGAGCACTTGTGGGTCGTGCAAGAGGACGCGGGCCAGGCCCAGTCGCTGTGTCATGCCGCGTGACAAGCTGGTGACCAGGGCGCCGCGCTTGAAATCCAGGTCCACAAGTTCGAGGACTTCGTTGCATTTTTTACGGCGCTGTTCCCCTTTGATGCGGTAGGCGGCGGCGAAAAACTCGAGGTACTCGGTCACCTTCATATCGTCGTAGACACCGAAGAAGTCGGGCATATAGCCGATCAGCTGGCGTATTTCCTTGGGGCTGTTGTAGATGGAATAGCCGCACACCGTGGCTTCTCCCCAACTGGGGTTGAGCAGCGTGGCCAGGATGCGCATGGTGGTGGTTTTACCAGCGCCGTTCGGCCCGATAAATCCATAGACATCGCCCTTGTCGAGCTTGAGATTCAAGCGGTTGACGGCATAGAGGTTGCCATACATTTTCGTGAGGTCGCGGGTTTCAATCATGCCGGCGGTTTCCTGAAAAGTAGTCCTGAGTGTTCATGGCCTGGCGCTGCCGATGGGGAAAAAAGCCCGGACAAATGACTCCTGAACGATTGCGGCGTTGGATTCAATCTGGCCGGGTGAGACGAGAAGCAGGCGCGATGGGGGCGCTGCGTTTTTCGCCAGCCTTCCCACCAGTAAAATCTCTTCGGCATGGCGGATGCGGGTCTGGCCAGCCAGTAGGGTCTCGGCCACGGGGCGCAGGCGCCAGCCAAGGTCAAGGGGGCGCCAGCCGGAGTTGTACAAGGGGTCGGCGGCTTCGGGATGAGCGTGAAAGGCCAGGGCCTTGACCAGGCGGTAGGCGGGCAAGTCGCGGCCGCGATTGTTCCCCTCCACCTGGCTGGCGCTGCTCAGCACTTTTGCGTCGAACCATTGCTGTAGCGACTGCCCACGCCCGCCGGCTTGCACCATGTCGATCCGCCGGGTTTCTCCCGCTTGAAAGGCGCCCAGGGGGAACCACGATTCTTGATAAAACAGCGCGGCATCCTCGAGGTCGGCGGGAAGGTTATTGCTGATCGTGCCTGTTACCAGGTTGCCATCAATGCGTGAGTGGATCAGGCGGGAAGAGAAGGGGGGATTATCCTGCTCGGTTTGCCTGAGCCATTGGCCGTGGAAGGAGGCGCAGGCCCAGGCGGGAATGCCGAAGCTCGCGACCTCTTGGGCCAGGCCTCGGTATTCATAGGGTCTGCGGTAGAGAGTTCGCGAGCCGCCGCGGAAGGCCCGGTCGGGCGGGTCCAAGACCATGATTTGGGGCGGCAGGAGTTCACTCCCCTGGTTCCACTGGCTTTGCAAGCGCAGGGAATTTTCACTTGGGGCGGGGGAGAAGACGGCCATCCAGGCGGTCCCTTGAAAAGTGCCGCTGACAGAGTCGAAATCTACCAGATCGACTTTATTGATGCGCGCCTGGCTGCCTTTGATCGACGCGGCCGCAGACCACGCCCCCCACGATGCGAGAAAAACCACCAGGGGGAAAGTCACCCAGGTGAGTTCCGGCCGCTTCAGCCATTTCTGCGTCAGGAGGAAATCGATCGGCCCCACGATAAGGATGTAGCCCAGGATCAGGAGCGCCACCCAGCCGAAGGTGAAGGCCGGAATTTGGGGATAGGTTTCCAAGGCTCGTTGCAGCTCGGCGGCGGTCTCGTTCCGCGCCACGGCAGTGTCCGGGGGAAACTTTCCTGGCGCGAAGCCGGGGTTTCTCGGCGCCAGGCCAAGCAACAGTTTATCCCAATAGCCCTGCTGGCCGCCCCAGGAGAGAAATGGTTCCGCATCGAGTTCCAGCGCCGATACCAGGACCCTGCCGCGCCCAAAGGGGATCTGCACCAGGATCGGCCGCAACACCGGGTCGGATGGCTCAGGCAACTCTTGCACCAGCGCCTGGGCGTTAAAGCCCGGCGACAAAACACCCAGCTCCTTAATGCGCAGGGGCAACTGCTGACCGCTCAGCGGCGTCACCCAGCGGTTCAACCCATTCAAGGCTCGCAGGTTCTCGGTTTGCGTGTGCAAGCGCATGTCACAGCCGCTGATCCCAAGGGCTTGCAGGATTTCACTGGCCCGGGACGAGTGCTTTCCCGTGTCGAGAAGAAGTTTTCCTCCTTGGCGCAACCAGGCGGACAGGGCCAGGCGGCGTTCCCGCATTTCGGGCTCAAGTAAGAGTCTGGCAAAATCAGAGCCGCTGTTGATCACGAGAAAGTCAAGGGAATCGAATCCCAACGGATGCTCGGGCAGCTCGTTGGGATGGTTGAGGAAGGAGAAGCGTCGCGGGCCGCGCTGGGAATTGCCGCCCGCCATCTCTCCCTGCTTGGCTGTAGAGTCGGTGGCTGCCTGGCTGGCGCGGGCCGCTTTTTTCAGCCCCTCAAAGCTGCTGCCAGCCGTGGCGATCAGGTAATCGCGCGGCCCGGCCATTTGCCCTTCTTCTCTTCTTGGCGCGGGCCAAGATTTCACTAACCGCCCTTCTTTCGTCATAACCCTGGCGTGAAAAATCGAGGCTGCCGATCCCGGGCGCAAATAGCCCGTCACCTCTGCGGTTTTTCCGGCGGCAATTGCCGGGATGGGGAAGTGAAGCTGGTACGCCGCCCCTTCGCCATCCGTGGTTTCCAATTCCAGCAGGAAGGCGCCGTCGCTCACCGAACGCGCTCCGGCCTTTATCTGGCAACGGGCGGGCAACCACGAGCCATTGCGGGTCAGGTTGCCTGCCGCCGACGGGAAACCGAATTGCGTCTGGGAGATCTCGGGCTGGGCCGAGGCCACCCCTGCGGCAACAAGTAGAACAGGTAAAACGCGAAGGTAAAACACAAGAGATTTCCTAGGGTTTTTCCTGCCTTGCGCAAGCGCAGGGGGTGTGGGAACAGCCCGGGCAGCCAGAGCCGTATTTTTCCCGAATGGCGCTTTCCAAGTCCACTCCTGTGATGTTGGCCAGCGTGGCCAGCCAGGCCAGGACATCGGCAAATTCTTTTTCCAATCCGGCCTTGTCCTTGCCGCGCAACGCTCCTGACAACTCTCCCACCTCCTCCATGAACCACATGAAGGTCCCCTCCACGCCCCGTGAGGCGTCCTTCGAACCGTACATCTGGCGGATCAGGCTTTGCACTTCCTTTAGCGATGCGGTCATGAAAAAACTACTCCGGAGTGAAGGCCTTTTGCAGCTTTTCGAAATCCGCGTCGCGCCCGCTATCCTTCAAATGCTTCAAAAAGACTTCCCGCGCCTGCTTGTCGCGGATGTCGATCTCCAGCACTTCTCTGGCGGCTTTCACCGCCTCTTCCTTGTCGCCCCCCTGTACCAGCAACTGCAAGAGTTTCTTCCTGCGGTCGAGATCGTCGGGAGTCAATAGCGAGAGCTTGCGCAAGGCGTCGAGCTGCTTGGCGGTTTCGCCGGTCTGGGCGTAAACCCTGGCGAGCTGCTCCAGCCAGCGGTTGTCAGCGGGTTCCATCGCCGCGCCCTGTTCAAAAGCTTCTGCGGCCTTGGCGAACTCCCCGGCATCGTAGTGCAAGCGCCCAAGGGCGAACCAAACATCGGGCATGGGGTGGTCCTTGGCCGCAGCTTCCAACAGCGTTTTCTCCGTCTTGCTGTCGCCTGCCTGGCGGGCCAGCCGGGCCAGCACCAGGGCGGCGTGCGGCTGGTTGGCCTTCTTCGTCAGCGCTTCTTCGGCCAGCTTTCTGGCCTCGGCGCGGTTGCGCGCCAGCGTCGCCAGCGCCATTTCCCCCAAGGCATCTGCATCGTTGGCGTTGTCCTTGAGCGCTTGTTTCAACTCCTCCAGCGAGCGTTTAGCCGACCCCTGCGCCGGTATCTTGTCGGTTAGCTCTTTCAAATACCCCTGGTAACCTTTTTCGAAATCTTCGCGGTTGGTTTGCAACGCCTGCGCCAGCGCCGTTTCCAACCCCAGCCCCTGGGCGAAACTCTCCAGCAATTTTCTACTCGCTTCCTTTCCGTGCTTCTTCTCCAGGTACTCCACATAAAGGAGGCTTTGGCAATAAGCCATCTGCCAATCGAGAGGCGATCTCGGGCGCTGGAAGCCCAGATTGATGTTGGACAAATCCATGAGGGTTCCCTTGGCCACCCGTTTCTTCAACTCCTGGTCCCACATCGCCGGGCGGGGGTAGCCTTCCTGCTTGACGGCCAAGCCCTCGGTGAGCCAGTGCGGGACTAGAAACTGCGATTGCTCGAGGTTGAAGACGTGCGTGAGTTCGTGTTTGAGAACGCGGGCCCAATTGAAGGGCTTGCCCTGCCCCTTGCCATGGGGGGAAACCATGGTGACGACTTTGCCCGTGCAGGCGCCTATCGTGTGCAGGTCGGGCAAGGCCACGGTGCGGCCGCTGAACATTTCATGGGTAGAGAAGAGTTCAATCAGGATCGGTTCCTTGGGGGTGAAGCGGAATTCCAGCGCCAGGCTGGAAAAATTCTGCTCGAGAAACATCGAGGCGAATTGCGCCAGCCCCTGGTCGGTGGCCTTGTCGTAGCGGATGATAAAGTGTTCGGTTTTCAAGGTCTCGTATTTCTGCAAGTGGCGCAAGACCTTGAGGGTGTTGGCCAGGCGGATATGGAAGGGGTCGCCCTGGAAGCCTTTTTCCAACAGGGGCAGAGCCTCGGCTTCGCGCCCCATTTGCATGAAGAGCATGCCCAGGGCAATGTGCGGTTCGGGCAGGTTGGGCCGCGGGGCGGCCGCCTGTTTCAACCGCCTTTCGGCTTCCGTGTAATGGCGGTGGCGGCTGAGTGACTCGCCAAAGTGCAAATAGAACTCCTCGGGCTTGGAGTCGAAGGAGGCGACCTCTTTTTCCAGCTCTTGCAGGGCGGCGAACTTCGATTCCATCCAGTTCAACCCCGCCAGGCAACCGAGGATCTTTTCATTTCTCGGCAGCGCCGACCGGGCTTTGTCCAACTCCTGCCGGGCTTGAGTAAAGTTACCTTGCGCCAAATGCACCTGACCGAGCAGATGCAGCGCGTCGGCGTCGCCCGGACGGGTCTCCAGCGCTCGCTGGGCAAATTTCTCGGCGTCGGCGTATTCCATTCGCTCCAGCGACAGCTCACCTTTGCCTGTCAGCGCCTCGGCCGCCGACGGATTGATCGTGAGAACTTTGTCGAAGGCGGCGAGCGACTCGGGCCGATTGTGCTTCTCCGCCAGGATCTGCCCGGCCAGGGCCTCGGCGGGCCAGAAGTCGCCATCCTGCTTCAAGGCGTCGCGCAGCAGGTCGTCGAGAATAGTACCCAGTTCGTCGCCAAGGGCGTGCCAGCGGGCGTTTTGCAAACTCGCCCGGGCGACCAGTAAAAGTTCTTCTGGCTTGTTGATGGCTTGAGGCGTGTCAATGCGCTCGCTGTAAGTTTTGACGAACCAGCGGAACTCGGCCAGGGCTTTATCCAGATTGCCCTGGGCCCACCAGATTTCCGCCCGGGTCCAGCGTGCGGGTAGGTTTGCCGGTTCCTTTTTCAGCGCCTCCTCCGCCAGCGCCAGGGCCTCGTCCCATTTGCCCTGGGTAAAGAGAAGGCTGGCCTGGCGTGCTGCCAGGCTGGGGTGAGGCGATTGCAAATGTTCTTCCTTGACCAGGCGCAGGGCCAGGGGAAGGTCGCCCTTGGCCTCGGCGACAAGGCTGAGGCCCAAGGCGGCCGCCAGCCGCGTTGCCTGCTGCTTAAACAGTTCCTGGTATCCTTCGCGCGCCTCTTCGTGCTTGCCATGCAGGTAAAGTTTTCTGCACGAGGCCAGATCTTCCCCCGCCCAGGCTGCTTGCGCCACAGTCAGCGCCACTAGCAGGAGGGTCAGAAGGGTTTTGAAAAAACAGGCGTGAGGGTTGCGCAAGATGGCGGAAGGTTGTGGCGTTTTCATTTGAGCGAATGCTCCGCGGAGGGAAACTTGCCCGAGCGCACTTCCTGGGCGTAGGAGGAAAAAGCGTTGACGATTGCGCTGCCAACGCTGGCGTAAGATTTGGAAAACGAGGGGTACTTGCCCTGAGTCAGTTCGAGGAGGTCGTGGGCGACGAGGATCTGTCCATCGCAATTTGGCCCGGCGCCGATGCCGATCGTGGGGATCTTCACCGCTGCTGTAACTTCCTGGGCCAGCGCGGCCGGCACGCATTCCACCACCAGGGCGAAGGCGCCCGCTGCCTCCACCGCCCGGGCATCTTGCAAGATTTGCTCGCGGTCGCGCTGCACTTTGAACCCACCCAGTTGGTGTACAGCTTGCGGGGTCAGGCCTATATGCGCCATGACGGGAATGCCCGCGTCGGTGATGGCGCGAATCGTGGCCTCCATGCGGACGCCCCCTTCCAGCTTGACGGCCTTGGCTCCGGTGCGCTTCAAAATCTTGCCGGCGCTGCGCACCCCCTGGCGCGAGCTTTCCTGGTAAGACATGAAGGGCAGGTCGACCACGACCAGGGCTCGGGAAGCGCCGCGGGAAACCATCTCCGCGTGATAAATCATCTGGCCAAGGGTGACGGCCAAGGGGTTTTTCCTTCCCTGCACCACCATGCCCAGAGAATCACCCACGAGAAGGGCATCGACGCCGGCCTCGTCGGCGAGGCGCGCCATGGGATAATCGTAGGCTGTAACCATCACGAGTTTCCGCCCCTGGGCCTTGGCGGCGGAAAAGTCGGGAACAGTCACAGCTTTGCCCGGGTGTTTTTTCTGCGAATCCGTCATCGGTCCACTCAGGAGAAAGGGCAATAGCGACCCGGTTTATTTTAGGGTCTGGAAGGAAAAGCCCAAAGAAGAAAGCGGGAGGGGAAAATAATCCGGGCCCCTTGGGTCCGAGCCCGGAGCCAACCTGTTTCTCCCCTTGGCCAATTTGGTCCTTGGGGGAGGGGGATTGAGGGTGATGGGAATGAATTTAACCACCCGTCGCTGACGCTTCCGGCTCGTTAAGAGCGCGGCTTTTTCGTTTGCCAGGCTGGAGCCTGGCGTTCCCAGGGGAAGTGAAAAAGATGGGTCCGTAAAACATCCGAGGCCCCTTGGGGCCTCGGATCCTATTGACGGGCTCGGAAGTTCTTTCGTGCCCTTAATTCCTGTCGGGTTGATCGGGCCTGCGATCACCGCCTGGCCGCCCTTCATCCCTGCGGGGTCCCCCCGCGCCCTCTCTCGGCGGGCCGCCACGCTGATTGCGCAGTTCATTGATTTCCTTGCGCATTTGCTCCAACTGGTTTCTCATTTCCATGAGCACCCGAGCCATTTCATCCTGAGGAGGCCCGCCGCCCAGTTCTTGCAACCGCTGTTGCGCTCTACGCATCCGTTCCATGGCCCTTTCCGCGGCCTCGCGGGATTCCGCGAATTCCTTGCGGGCCTGTTCCAATTGCTCTGGGTTGCCTGGCGCTCCTGGCCTCTCTCCCCGTGGCTCATCTTTCGGCCTATCGCCTTCCTTCCGCCGCTCTCCCCGAGGGTTGTCTCCATCTTTTGGCCGCTCTCCCCGAGGCTTGTCCCCATCCTTCGGCCTATCGGCTTCCTTCCGTCTCTCGCCATCCTTGGGCTTGTCCCCATCCTTCGGCCTATCGGCTTCCTTCCGTCTCTCGCCATCCTTGGGCCGGTCCCCATCCTTCGGCCTATCGGCTTCCTTCCGTCTCTCGCCATCCTTGGGCTTGTCCCCATCCTTCGGCCTATCGGCTTCCTTCCGTCTCTCGCCATCCTTGGGCCGGTCTTTTTGCTCTCTGGTGGGCGGGTCGCGTTTTTCATCCTGTGCCGAAACACCGGGAAGAATACTGATAGTACCGAGAATCAACCCGCCGCCCAGCAATGAAGCCATGGCCCAGCGAGAGAACTTCCCTTTAGGGGAATTGTCAAGAATCATATTCAGCCTCCTCTTCAGGTTATGTCCCGAACCGATGCCACTGGCCAGTCCAGGGGCCACGGCTGGGACTTCACTAACGAAATCAATCACATCCAAAAGGGCGTGGGCGTAACTGTTGCTCTCGTCTGGCTGGTGTTCCAGGACAAAAGCATCGCACAACTCTTCTTCGGCCTGCCGCAGTCCGGCGCGGGCCCAGTAGACCAAGGGGTGCCACCAGAACAAAAGTCCCAGTCCGAGTTCCAGCCAGCGGACGCGGAAATCGCCCCGGCGCAGGTGGGCGAATTCGTGCAACAAGATGCCGCGCTTTTTCTCCTGAGCCAGGTCGCGCCAAAACCGGGTGGGAAGAAGTAGAACCGAACGGAAGGGCAGGGCCCAGACCAGGGGCGCCATTCTGCCCGGGTGAAAGAGAGTAAGCGGCGGCCGGGCCAGCCCCGCTTGCAAGGCCACTAGCTCAATCTCCGCCTGTTCATTCTTTGAAGGGCGGGAGACCTTTCTTAGCAGGCATTCCATTTTCACCACGCGGTAAAGCGCCAGGAGGAAAAGTGTGGCGCTGACTGAAAGCCAGGGACCCAGGATCCAGACTTGATAGTTCGTTTCGTGATTTGCCTGGACAGTTTCAACGGGCGGGAGTTGCGGCCAAGCCCAGAGTTCTTCCAGGTTGGGCGGAAGGGCGGCCACGGGCAATTCCAGCGCCGGTTGGTCCACGAGGTTGGGCGAGACTTTCTGAGTCGGTTGCATGGGGGGGAATAAGTTCGGCCGCCACAGGGGAGGGGCCAGGAAAACCGCCAAAGCGGTCAAGTAAAAAGCATGGCGGAGGCCGGAATGCTGGATGCGTTTGGCCGCCAGGCAAAGGGGCAACCCCAGCAAAAAGCCGTTCACCGATGCGTGGAGCAGCCAGTTGAGAAGGAAGCTCATCGCGGAATCCTCCGCTTCTCTTTGGGGGAGGAATCGATCAGTTCACGCAAGGACTTCCTTTCCTGGGCGCTGAGTGAGACATTTTCCGCCAGGTGGGTGAGTATGGGGGTAAGGGATCCTTCGCAAAGTTGTTCGGCCATGGAGCGCAGTCTGCGGGAGAGGATTTCCTCTTTGCCGCCGGGGCTGAAGAAGAGCTGGACCGGGCCGTTGCGGTCGCGCTGGACGATTTTTTTAGTCTCAAGTCGTTCGAGAAGTTTCTGTGCGGAGGCGTAGTGGGAAGTTCCCCCGCCCGGGTAGAGCTTGTCGGCGATATGTCGGACGGACACCGGCCCGTCGCGCCAAAGGACATGGAGGATATCCAACTCGGCGGGAGTGACATCGCTTTTAGTTCTGGCCATGGCTGAGGCTGCCCCCTTGGTGGAAACGAACTGCACAATAGACATAATGTCTTTTCGTGTCAACCCCCGCGAGTGGATTTTTTACCTGGCATTACCGGCTACTCTTGCTTCGGCTGAAAAACATGCAATACCAGGCGCTGTGGTTTTTTCATCTCGCGAAGCGAGCTTAAGGCCTTACTTCCATTTCTCCTGGTGCTGGTGATCGTTGGGCGCGAGGCCGCTGTGGCCGGGATGACAGCCAACGCAGAAAGTCCGCTTGCCCGGCAGGGTCAGGCTGTAATGGTCGCCAGCGAACCCGAAGATTTGGTTTTTCACGCCTTTGGAATCGCTGGCCGCCGATGTCCAGCGGGCGACTTTTCCCTCACTGGTGAAGCCAGCCAACACGGTCGGTTCGCCGCTGGGTGCCCAGCCGCTGGCGGAGCCATTTTCCACCATGAAGCGCGTGAGGAAGTGAAACTCGCCCGGCACGCGTTCTGTCTTTGGGTGGTCAAAGCGGTCGCGGGGCGAGGCGTAAACGCGAATCTCACTTAGCAATCCCGCAGGTGGCGGGGGGAAAAGCGGTCCATCGCCACGATCACTTTTTTGCCCAGGCAAATCTCCCATGGCGGAGTAAGTCAAACCCGAAGCCAGAACCGGCGCCTGCGATTCCTTTCCCTTGGGGGGGGGTGTTCCTGGCCGAACTTCGCCGGCCGGCCGGATGACCCGAGGCAGCACCGCCACCGGTTCGCCCTCGGCGAGATCCGGGTCGTCGAAAACTAATTCCACCCCGGCCGTGGCTATCTCATTCACAGGGGAAATCCCCAGGGCATAGGAGCGGAAATCGTTGCCCTTGGAGAAAGCTACCAGGGCCTGATTTCCAGGAAACGGGGAGGGGAAAGCCAGGTTGAGGGAGTTGCCCTGGGCATCCACCTGGGGAAAAAAGAGAGCAGGGGAGGGGGAAATTGCCGCCGGGCTGGCGGCCGGGCTGGCGCTGGGGGAAGCCCCAACCCAGCCAGGGGGGCAAACGCCGACGCGAAACTGGTTTCCACTGCCAGGTGTGGGGGACATAAAAATCAGACGGCCGTCTTCCAGGGCCCGGGGCCGCCAAATAGAAAAAGTGGCCTTGGCCAGCAGGCCGAACTGTTCCCCCTTGGGGTGAAGCAACATGGCCATCCACTGATCGGTGGGGTTGCTGGCGCCAGGGGCGCCGGGATTCCATCGCACCAGATCTTTTTCATCTTTGGAAATGACTTCGCGGTTGCGGCTCCATGAGGAGAAGGCGATGAAATGGCTGGCCAATTGCCAGGGCCAGCGGTCGGCGTTGCGGTTGGCGGTCATCGGCTTGGGCGCGGGGGCGCCCTTTTCCCACTTCCAGATTTGCAACGACCTGCGCGTGTGGCCAACCCCCAGGTCGGGTTCCCGCGAGGAAGAAAAGGCCAGCGACCCATCAGCCAGTTCAATGGGGTCGAGGTCGTCGTAGTCGGTTTTTTTTCGCAGAGCCTCGGGAAGCAGTTGATCCTGGGAATCATGGCGCATGGGGGGGAGGCGAACGCAGCCGGGGTCGTCTTCCAACCCGGTGCGTTGCAGCAGGGAAAAATCGTCCAGGGAAAACTGATAGACGCGAAAGCGGCCATGGCTGGGCGAGGCTCTTCTGCCCGCGAAGAGGATGCGCTTGCCATCGGGGGAGATCGAGGGTGAAAGGGCGTCGATGAGCTGGCCGCCATTGGGAAGGTCCCTTTGCCAGGTCAGCTCGAGAATTTTTCCCTGAGGGGTGAGCATGCGCAAACGGCCTTGGGCCTGGAATTCCCCTTGGCCGGGAAAAGTCCAAAGGAGGTGATCGGCGGGTTCGGGGTTAAGAGCGGCGAGGTTATCTCGTGAGGTGAAAACGACAGGGTAAGGGAGCCTTTTGGCAACCAGCCTGGAAAGAGCTCGGTTTTCCCCTTGGGAAACCGAGCTCGGGAAAAAGAGAATGTAAAGGCCAGCGGCCAAGAGGACGAGGCCGCCCAAGGCCATCAGCCCGAATTTCAAGGGCTAATCTCCAGGTCCAAGGTTTGGTTGTCCTTGAGTTCCAACCCCGTCTTGATGTCGCGGTATGGGCTGATTTTTTTGCCATTGCCCTCTGGTTTGGGCTGCTCCTTGCCCATTCCTTTCATGGAGAGGAACTTGACATTGTAGGTTCCCACGCGCATTTCCACCTCGTAGGTTCCCTTGTCCACTTGCACCTTGGCGGGGTAAGTGTGTCCTCCCTCGATGGGGATGAAATGCAAGGTCACCAGGGTCCCTTGGTCCCTGATCATCGGTTTTCCCTTGTCCGTCAGATTGCCTTTGACCTTGATCATTTTCGAACCGCCGCCGCAACCCGATAGGGTTAACAGGCCAGCGGCCAAGAAAAAGGTCAGGACAGTTTTAATCCGGAGAATTGGGGATTCCATCGTCGCTGGCATTGAGGTACCACCATGCACTTTGGGAAATGTTGTTGCTAACAAAACGGACGCTGCCATCGCAAAGGGCGGCATTAACGCCGCCGGTGTGTTTGCTCCGCGCCTGCCCTTGCTGATAAGGGCAGCCGGTCCAAGCGCCCATGCGGTCGTTGCCATTATTGACACAGCCTTCGCAGTCGTCGGCGTTATCCTCGTTAGTGTTGGGCACGGTGCAATCCCAGGAGAAATGTCCGGCGGTGACGCTGGCGCCAGGGTAGCCGAGGGCCCAAGTGCCGCGCGGGTCATCTCTGCTTAAATGCGCGCCAATCCGCACTTCATTGATCATGATGGTGTTGGAAGTGCCATCCCTGACATTGTTGATTTTGCTGGCCCAGTTGATGCACATGACGCCTCCGCCGGTCAAAGTGGTGGGCAGCCCTGCCCAGGCCAAATCATTGGTCGGGCTGCCGCCGTTTTCCGTCCCGTTCCAGGCGGTGCCTGGACCGTGAATACCTCCCGCGTTGCAGGCATAGTTCCCTCGGGCGAAGTCCCTGCCGTTGATAGGATAAGGCATATCGTGGCCGGAGTCGCCTGGGCATTGCAGTAATTTGATGGGGCTGACCCCGACTTGCTGCCATGTGGTGTTAGAATTCGCAGGATAACTAGTGATGTTGGAGGATTGCGAATTGTACAGAGCTGATTGTTCGATAAAGGGTAGGATGAGGACAACCCAGTTGGGGCCGAAGGCCTGGCCGCGAGCCCAGTTGCGGCTGACACCGCCGTTCAATTGAATGGCGGGGGGCAGCTTGGATTGATTCTGGTCGGTGAAATTGTGGCAGGCGATGGCCAACTGCTTAATGTTGTTTTTGCAGGCGGCGTTAGCGGCGGCCTCGCGGACTTTCTGCACCGCGGGTAACAAGAGCCCAATCAAAATGGCAATGATGGCGATGACGACGAGCAACTCGATAAGGGTAAAACCTGGCTTCCTGCCGGGATGCAAGTGAGTGGGGAACATGGCAACCTCGAAGGAAAGGAAGATAGAGAGAAAATACCGCATTAAACAAGGATAAAATTGTTTTAATAGAATGTCAATTTCATAATGAAATAAATAAGGGGAAATCTTGCCTGCCGACCTGCCTGGCACCCCTAAATCAGGCAGCCTTCCCTTGGTCCAGGGAGGAGCTATAAAATGGACCTTCCCGCTGGCATCGCTTTGTTTGCCAGGTACAATCTCCTCACCCGTTATTTTAACCTTCAAGGAAAGGCCTTTCATGAAGCGGTTGCAACTGTTGGCCCTTTGGGCCGGGTTCTCTCTCCTTGGCCTGGCCACACTGGCCATGGCCTTTCAGCCCGCCTCGCCCCTGGTTGCGCCCACGGACCCCCTTTCCCCCGCGGATGAGAAAAAAGGCTTCAAGCTCCCCCCGGGTTACGAAATTCAGCTGGTGGCCTCTGAGCCCGACATCTTCAAGCCGATGAACCTGGCCTTCGACCAAAAAGGCCGACTGTGGGTCACCGATTCACTCGAATACCCCTATGCGGTCAAGGAGGGGACCAAAGGACGCGACAGCGTCAAGATTCTTTCCGACTTCGCCCCCGATGGTAAACCGCGTAAAATCGAAACCTTCGCTGACGGATTGAACATTCCTATTGGCCTCTTGCCCCTGCCTGGGAAAAAAGGCGAACCGCAGACCGCCCTTGTCCACAGTATTCCCAATGTTTGGAAAATGGCCGACACCAATCACGATGGCAAAGCCGACAGCCGGGAACCTTTCCTCACTGGCTTCGGCCAGCGCGATACACACGGCATGACCAACAGCTTCATCCTCCATTGGGACGGCTGGATTCACGCCACGCATGGCTTCTCCAACGATTCGGAAATCAAGGGGAAAGATGCCACGGTGCTGAAGCTCAACTCAGGCAACACCTACCGCTACCGGCCGGATGGCACGGGAATCCGCTCCTACACCCGCGGCCAGGTGAACCCGTTTGGAATGACGGTGGACGCCTGGGGGAATTTCTACACCGCCGACTGCCACAGCAAGCCGATCTACCAGCTTCTTCCCGGCGCCATCTACCCGAGTTTCGCCAAGCCGCACGATGGCCTCGGCTTCGGCCCGGACATGATCAAACACACGCACTTCAGCACCGGCATCGCTGGCATCGCCGTACTCAACGCCAACACCTTCCCGCCGGAGCACCGCGGCACCCTGATCATTGGCAATGTCGTCACCAGCAGGGTCAACCACGACCGGGTGGAATGGAAAGGCGCTTCGCCCAACGCCATTGAACTTCCTGACTTCATCAGCAACGCTGATCTCTGGTTCCGCCCGGTGGACATCAAACTCGGGCCGGATGGCGCCCTTTATATTGCCGACTTTTACAACAAGGTCATTGGCCATTATGAAGTGCCTCTCACCCACCCGGGGCGAGACCGCCATCGCGGGCGCATCTGGCGAGTGGTCTACCGGGGCCTGGACGGGAAACAGCAACTTCCTCCGCTGCCCGACTTCACCGCCATGTCCACGGATCAACTCTTGGAGAAACTCGGGCACGACAACCAACAGGTCCGCCTGATGGCTGGTCATGAACTGGTGGTGCGGGGCGGGCAGGATGTGACGGGGGGGCTTCAGCTATTGACCGCTTCCCGGGAAAATTCGTCTGGTCATTTGCAAAGGATTCACGCCATGTGGGCTCTTTTCCGGCTCGGAGCCCTGGAAAAAGGGGCTGTGGCCCAGGCCATGAACGATACCGAACCTCTGGTTCGCGCACATGGATTGAATCTGGCGCGCTCGTTTTCTCCCATGCCGGACGACTTGGCCGGGATAGTTCGGCAGGCCCTCAGTGACAAAGAGGTGCGCGTGCAAATCGCCGCCGTCCACGCCATGGCCGCTCATCCTTCCAATGAAAACCTGAAAGCTCTGTTGGAATTCCGCGCCCAGTGCGATCCGGCAGACAGCCATCTGCTTTACGCCACTCGCCTGGCGCTCCGCGAGCAAGTGCGCGACAGCCAGGCCTGGGCCGGGTTGCCTGCCACAACGGAGAACGAAAGGGATTTGCGCCATCTGGCCGATGTGGCCCTGGGCCTGAGCGGTCCGGCGCCTGCGGGTTTCCTCGCCGCCAGGCTCGCCGCCATCAACCCTGAAGGTGAACGGGAAATGGCCCTGGTCAGGATTATTATTCGCGATGGCAACCCTGCCGATAAGGAAAAGATCGTTGCTTACTTGAAGGAAGAAAAAAGGGACAAGACCAGGCAGGGGGAACTGCTGCGTGTGGCGGCGCAGGCGGCGCAGGAACGGGGAGGCAAGCTCGATGGGCCCCTTTTGGCCCAGGCCAATTCTTTGTGCGATCAATTGCTCGGGGCGCCCGGCGAGGGGGAAGTTCGGGCCGGGGCGGATTTGGCAGCGACTTTGCAAACCCCCGGGCTGGAAAAGGCCCTGGCCCTGGTGGTTCAAGATGGCAAACGCCCCGCCGGAGCGCGCATCGCTTGCATCCAGGCGCTGTCCAACTTGGCGGGCGGGATTGCAGCTTTGGAAACCGCGGCCAAAGAGGCCAACGCTCCATTGGAAGTGCGTGAAGCTGCCGTCGCTGGCCTGGGGAAGAGCCTGAACCCGAAAGTGCGTGGCGAACTGGTGGCCATGTTCCCTGGATCGCCGGCAAGGTTGCAAACCGCGCTGGCCTTGGCCCTGGCTTCCACCCCCAACGGCGCCCGGGACTTTCTCACCGCAGTGCGCCTGGGCAAAGCCTCGGCGCGGTTGCTTTTAGAACGGTCGGTGGAAGTGAAACTACGCCAGCGCAATCTGGCCGATTTTCAAAAAGAACTGGCCGAGCTGACCAAGGGGCTCCCTCCCGCCGACCAGTTGCTGCAAAAGAAGATTGACGATAAACGCGCCTTCTTTCTTTCCGGCAAGGGCAACGCGGTCAAGGGCGAGGCGCTGTTTCAGAAACAGTGCGCCAACTGCCACCAGGTGGCCAATAAGGGCCAACGCGTCGGGCCGCAACTCGATGGCATCGGCGCAAGAGGCCTCGACCGCTTGCTGGAAGACCTCCTTGATCCAAACCGGAATGTCGACCAGGCATTCCGTCAGACGACGCTGGCCTTGAAAAACGGCCAGTTCGTCAACGGGCTGCTGCTGCGGGAGGAAGGGGTGATTTTGGTGCTGGCGGATCAGATGGGGAAGGAAGTGCGGGTGGCCAAGGACCAGGTGGAGGAAAGAAAGCTGTCGCCGATCTCGCCCATGCCGGCCGGCTTTGTCGATCAGATTACCCAGGAGGAATTCGCCGACCTCTTGAGGTACCTGCTGTCGATCCAGGCGAAGTGATGGGTGAAGCCCTCCGAGGTTCCAAGGGTCTTGGACGGTTAGGGCTGCGCGATGGAACCCAGCCCCAAAGTGTGTCCAAAGAAACCCCGTCGCTCGGGCTTGGCCCCAAGGGGCCTTGCACCCGAAGGCCACTCCGGGCTCGGTTGTTTTGACGGCCCCGTCTTTCTTTCCCCCTCTCCCCTTGGGGGAGAGGGCGGGGTGAGGGGAAAAAGCCAAGAAAAAATCACGCTTGCCCCTCAGGGGTGCTTGCACCCCTGAGGGTGCTTGGCCTTGGATGCCCCAACGGCCCAAACAATAGTCATCGATTCTCTTTGCCGATTTTTCCTGTCAGGGTGTCGCCGAGTTCTTCTCGGATCCCGTCGGCCAGCTTTTGCAATTGCTTGACCACATCGGGGTTGCCCTCGGCGACATTCTTGCTTTCACCCAGGTCCATTTCCAGGTTGTAAAGCGCCAGCCCGGTTTTCCGGGTTTCCATTTTCCCCGGCAGGCCATCCTTCCCCCCTTCCAACAAATGAATATAAGGATGGGGAAAGTGTAATTTCCACTTGGTTGAAGAAACCGCGTGCAGGGCGTTGCCCCAGTAAAAAAAGTAAGCCTCTTGCGGACTCTTGGCGCCGGGCTTAAACAGCAGCAGCGGGGCAAGCGATTTGCCATCAATTTTTGGCGTGGCGGGAACCTGGCCGCCAGCGAATTCCACCAGCGTGGGCAAAAGGTCGATGGTCATGGCGGGTTGGTTGGAAACACTGCCGGCGGGGATCCTACCCGGCCAGCGGGCCAGGAAGGGCACGCGCACGCCCCCTTCAAACTCGGTCCCTTTGCCTTCGCGCAAGGGCCCCGCGGACCCGGCGTGATGGCCATAGGAAAGCCACGGGCCATTGTCGGAAGTAAAGATCACCAGGGTGTTTTTTTCCAAATCGTGTTTTTTCAACGCGGCCAGGATCGCTCCCACTGATGCATCGATTTCCTCGATGACATCACCCAACAACCCCTGGGCGCTTTTGCCCCGGAATTTTTCGGAAGCGAAGAGGGGCACATGCGGCATGGAGTGCGGCATGTACAGGAAAAAAGGCTTGTCCTTATTGGCCTCGATAAATTGCAGGCCTCGGTCGGTGTACCAGCCGGTCAGCTTGGTTTGGTCGGGGTTGGCTTCAAGAACCTTGTCGCCATCGCGCAAGGGAAGCGGGGGGAATTTTTTATTGGTGGGGTGGCCGGGCCACATGTCGTTGGAATAAGGCAAGCCAAAGTAAGTGTCGAAGCCATGTCGGAGTGGGGAGTATTGCAGGGAGTCGCCGAGGTGCCATTTGCCAAAGATGGCGGTTGCGTAGCCGAGCTTCTTTAGGTGTTCGGGGATGAGGAATTCGGAATCCTTGATGCCGTTCTTGGCGCCTGGCCCCAGGGCGCCCAGGATGCCGACACGATTGGGGTAGCACCCGGTGAGTAGCGCCGTGCGGGAGGCGGAACAGACAGCCTGGGGGACATGGAAATTGGTGAACCGCGCGCCATCGCGGGCGAGGGAATCGAGGTTGGGTGTGCGGATTTTTTTGGCGCCAAAGCAGCCGAGGTCGGCGTAGCCAAGATCATCCGCGAAAATAAGAACGACATTGGGCGGTGGTTCAGCCTGCGCGGCAGAAACGCCCAGAAGAAAGCAGCCGATTAGAAACCAGCATCGCATCCGATTATTTTAAGGCAACAGTTCACGGGTATTAAGGAAATAAAGGAATTATTTGTTGAAGAGTTGCAAGTATTCTCATCCGACCTTGAGGCTTGAGCGGCCGGTCTGTACTTTTTTTCTGGACCCAAAAACTAAGGAAGGATTACCGGCTTTAAAACCCAAAACCCACGGTGGGCGGACCGCGGGTTTTGAGGGACAGGGCGCAAGGGGCGAGCCTGCCTTGATTCGAAAGAACTTGTAGCGAGCAAGGAGAGAAGTTTAATGCAACCCTTCGCCCCCTAATACGGAAGCCAGGGGTGGATCTATCACGAAAAAAACGAGGAAATATTCCGAGAGGCTTTCGTGGATGACAAAAATTAACGCAACTCGTTCCAGAACTTGGTGTTACGGATAAAAATAAAATCCGGGTTGCTGAAGAAGTTTTTCCGGTAATCTGGGTATTTTCGCAACGCATTTCCCAAATGGAAGGCTGCCAGACGGCTGGACTCTTCTTTAAAAGGTGATTCCGGGTGGGCCATCATGGCGTTGGCGCAAGCCAGAGCGAAGTCGAGGTTGTAAGGCACCTCGGTCGGCAGAAGGAGGCTTTTCAAGCGGGCATGGGCGGCTGGGAACTCTTTCTTTTCCGCCAGCTTTTTGATTTCCCAGAGCTCTGCCAGGGTTTTCACTGGTTGACCCATGTCCGGGGGAAGGGGCTGCCCGGCGGCCTGTTTATCCAGCGCCTGGCAGACTTGAATTTCTTGCTCCACCTGCTTGGTCAGTGTTTCAAAGGCCACATTAGTGAGGGCGGATTGCAATTGGGGGAGAATTTTCTGTCTGCTGACGGCGGCGGCCAGGGCCTGGTTAAAATTCCCCAGCCTGGTCTGGCAATCCTGGGCCGACTTCAACAAATGGAATTCTTTCTGAACCAGGGAAAGGTTGCCCGGGTCTTTGGCGCGATGCGCTTCCAGCATGTGAAGCGTTTCCTGCAGATGCCGGCTGGCGCGGTCGAATTGCCCCGCTGCTAGCAATCCCTCACCCAGGTGGGCTTGCGCTTGCATCAGCATCAGCACGCGGTCGGTGCGGTCGGGCGCTGCCAGCGACCAGGGAAGCGCCTCGGCCAGGTTCTTTTCCAAAATGGCGAGATATTGCTCCGGCTTGTCGAAGCGCAAGGACAACTGGGCCAGGGCGTCGCGGGTGTCCATTTCGTTTTGTTTGAATTCCGGCCGAGAGGAAAAAAAGGGCGCGAGTTTGCTGGCGTAGTCCAGCGCCAGGTTCAATTCCACACCCGCTTTTTCCCGGTCCCCCAGGGCCAGGAAACAGTTCCCTTTTTGATGATGGATGTTGCGCAGTTCGGCGAATTTCTCCTCGTCGCGAAGGGTGATTTTTTCCAGCGTCCCCAGAGCCCGCGTCAAGGTGGCCAAGGCGTTTTCGTATTTCCTCTCGAGGTGGAACAAGCCAGCGCGGTCTTTTTCCACCATCAACAGGCCCCAGTGCGCCGACGAGGGGTCATTCCCCAGGGTAAGGAGCTGAGAATAAAGAACGGCGGCGCTATCGAGGCGGGCATGGGCGTTTTGCAAATGCCCAGAACTGGCATCAAGCGAGGCCAGCCGCACCAGGGCCCAGGCCTGGAAGCGCAGAATGGCAAAATCGGCGGCGTCGGCCTGGCGTAGAGCCTCGGCGTCGGCAACGATCCGGGTAAAATGGAAACGGGCTTTTTCCGGCCGACCAGACTGGGCGAAGATGTCCGCCACCTGATGCGTGATTTTTATTTTCAATCGGGTGACCTCGGGCTCCGTTTCATTTTGACTGACCAGGCTGTCCAGGTCGGCTTCAATACGGGAGATAATGCGGTCGCGCAGGGTGTCCAGCCCGGGGCGGATCTGCATCTCTTCTTGCAGCGCCTGCAGATTTACACGGATATTATCGAGCATGAGGAAGAGGTGCCTCTCGGCGCGTTTCTTTTCCACCCTGGACTGGCGGTTTTCCTCAATCTGCCAAAAGGCGGTGAAGGTGGAAACGCTGGCCAGCAGGACGAGTGCGAAGACGAGGGCGGAGGAAACGGAGGCGAGGCGGGGGTTGCGTTTGGCCCAGTGGACCAGGATTTCCCACTTGCTGGCGGGCCGGGCCAAAATGGGGCGGCCCTGCAAGAATAAATCCAGATCGGTGGCCAGGGCCCGCGCCGTGGAGTAACGGTCGGCGGGGTTTTTCGCCAACGCTTTTAAGCAAATGATTTCCAGCGCCGGCGGAATGGAATCGACCAGGGTGCGCGGCGCGATGGGCGCCTCGCTGACGATCTGCTTCATCACCGCCTGCAGGGATCCGCGAAAAGGGCGTTCTCCGGTCAGGCATTCAAACAGAGTGACGCCCAGGGCGAAGATATCGACCGCCGGGGTGAGGGTGGTGTGCCCCTGGACCTGCTCGGGCGCCATGTACTGAATGGTGCCGGCGTTGGGAAAGGGGATGCAGTCGTGGCCGCTGGCCATGTTCCGGGCCAGGCCGAAGTCGATTACGCGGGCGCGGTTGGTGGTGGTGTCGAGGATAATATTGGAAGGCTTCAAATCGCAGTGAAGGATTTTCTGGTTGTGCGCGGCGGCGATGCCCAGGGCCACTTGCCAAAGGATGGTGGCCGCTTCCGTTGGGCCAAGGCGCCGTTCGGCGGCCAACTTGTCCGACAGGGTCAGTCCGGTCAGAAGTTCTAAAACCAAACATCCGGGACGGGAATCGGTCGGCTCCACCACTCCCAGGACTCCGCCCAAGTTGTCGTGTTTCAACCCGGCCAGCTTGCGCGCTTCGGATAGGATTTTCTGATAGGCCCGCGCTGCGACCCCGTTCTCGGCTCCCGTGGCATAGCGAATGGTTTTGATCGCCACCAGGCGTTGCAGTTTCGGATCGAACGCTTCGTACACCCGGCCCATGCCCCCTTTGCCAAGCGTCCGAGTGATTTTGTAACCCCCCAGTGAATCTCCTTCCTTCAACACGGATTCGCCTTCCCGCGTGGTCGAGGATTCGAAGATCTTCATCACCGCCTTCAGGTCGGCGGAGTAATCGAGCGCTTTGCCTTTTTCTAATTTTCTGGCCAGGTCGGAATGGCTGGTCAGTTCATCCAGGGTTTTTTGACAAGACGGGCAGGAATCGACATGGCTTTCAATAGCCCTGGCCTTTTCCACGGTATCAGGATTTAACAACCAGCCAGCCAGGCTTTCCCTGGTGGGGCATTCGCCGGAGGGCTGGGGATTTTCAATCATGGAGAATCCCTGCATTGCAAGGGGAAATTGCAATGCTCCATCATAAAGGAAGAGTCGCAAGGGTCCAAGTTAAATCGGCGGGATGTCCTCGGAAAGGCGGTGGACCTCTTCCTCGAGGCGGGCGGCCAGGCGGGATTTGATCAGGTAGACCTGGGCAATGGCAAGGTTTCTCGCCGCCGCCACTTCCTGCGCCGGCTTTTTTTCCACCCACACCATGCGGAACACTTCCCAGTGTTCCTCCTGGCATTGCGCTCGCACCCACTCCAAAGCCGACTTCAACACCGATTGTTGAAACAACTCGTCCCATTCAGACACCCCCTTGGGGCTTTCCATCAGGGAAATATGGCTGAGCAGGGTGGGGTCATTCTTGCGGCTGCGAGCCATGTCGATGATTCGGCTGATCGACACCCGGTACAGCCAGGAACGGAAGCGGCCCTTTTCTGGCGAATAGGTGAAGTCCTTGATCTGGCTCATCACGGTGAGAAAGACTTCCTGGCACAGGTCCTGGGCGTCGGTCTCCTGCAGGTTGTGTTTCTTGGCGAAAGAATAAATAACTGGGCCATAAAGGGAAACGAACTCCATCCAGGCTGGCCCGGCATGTTCTAGGCGAATACGGGCGAGCAAACTGGGGTGGGTGGACGGCACATCATTTTTTCCCACCATGAACGGCTGCCTTGGACGGTAGCGAGTCAAAACAAGGAATCCCCACATGATAGAAATTCAAGAAGTGAGTCAAGGAATAAATGGCACACAGGAATGCCATAAAAGAGAGGTCAAATAAAATTTCATTGCATTCCCAAACCAGGCGGGTAAAACCTTTCTTGGCTTCACACTTGTTTAATTAATTGTAATTCTCCATCGGGCCTGCATGGGCTGGCCAAAACAAATTCTCTGGGCGCGCTTTCCCGAGCAGCCCTGGAAATCTCTTTCCCTCTGGGCCAACGCCGCGATCATTTCTTCCTTGATCATGCTGGCGGGATCGTTGCGCGTGTTTCAAACGGCACAAAACCCCTTTGAACAATACCTGGGAGTGGCGGTAACGGCCATCCGGGCCCTGTGCTGGGCCGGCGTTTTTGCTTTCTTGGTGCCAAAGAATCAGTAAATTCCAAAAGGGTAGGCATCCCCTTTCGCCAAAAACGGCGGTTTCTATCCCTTGATTATCACAAGTAATCATGGCATAATTACTCGGTTGCTTGAACCTGCCTTACCGTGATTCCTGCCGATGCTTTTACTTCCCTTATTTGCCATGGCCTTGGCCCATGGAAATGAACCGCTCTTGTCCTTCGAGAAGGACATCCGTCCCATTTTCAAGGCTTATTGTTTTGATTGCCACGGCGCTCATGAGAAGCCCAAAAGCGGGCTCGACTTGCGCCAGAAAAGGTTCGCAGTCCGCGGGGGTAAAACAGGCGCCGGGTTGCAAGAAAAAGATCCCGACAAAAGCCACCTGTTGCAGCGGATGAAATCTGGCGAGATGCCGCCGGTTGGGAAGAAAGTATCCGCCGATCAAATTGCTCTGGTGGAACAATGGATCCTCCAGGGCGCCACCACCCTGCGCCCTGAACCCGATTCCCTTGCCCCTGGGATCGGCATCACCGAGGATGAGCGCAATTACTGGTTCTTCAAACCACTCATCGAGCCGGCCGCGCCCCTGGTGAAGGCCCAAATGAAAGTCCGCAACCCGATCGATGCTTTTATTCTTGCCGGTCTGGAGAAAAAGAATCTGGGGTTGAACCCGGAAGCGCCCAGGCGGACACTCATCCGCAGGGCCTATTTCGACCTGACCGGGTTGCCACCCACACTGGAGCAGGTGGAACAATTTGAAAAAGACGCGTCGCCCCGGGCCTATGAAAATTTGATTGATACCCTGTTGGCGTCGCCCGCCTATGGTGAACGGTGGGCCAGGCACTGGCTCGATGCCGCCGGTTACGCCGACACCGAGGGCGATGCCGCCAACGACACGGCGCGACCCTACCTGTACAAGTACCGCGACTACCTGGTCCGCTCTCTCAACCAAGACAAACCTTGGGACCGCTGCATTATTGAACAGCTTGCAGGGGATGAGCTGGCGCCGAAGCCCTGGGATGAACTGCCCGCAGCCGAGAAGGAGTTGCTGGCGGCTACGGGGTTTTTGCGTTGCGGGCCCGACTTCACCGCCAGCGGAGGCGGGCGCGAAGAGGCCGAGCAGACCTTTACCGAAACCCTCAAGATCACCAGTTCGGCGCTGTTGGGATTGTCGGTCGGTTGCGCTCAGTGCCATGACCACCGCTACGATCCGGTCAGCCAGGAGGATTACTTCCGCTTTCGGGCGATATTTGAACCGGCCTTCAATCCGGCTCAGTGGCGCCGGCCGGGGGAAAGACAGGCGGCCCTTCTGACCAAGCCGGAAAGGGAAAAGAGCGCTCAGATTGAAAAAGAAGCGCAAGAACTGGCAAAGAAACACCAGGAGTCCACCGCGGCGGCCATCAAAACCATTTTCGCCAAGGAGTTGGAGAAAGTTCCTGACGAGATGCGCGAGCCCACCAAAAAAGCCTTTGATACAGCGGCGGACAAGCGCACTGGCGAACAGAAAACTCTGGTCGAAAAGAACCCCAAGCTGAATATTTCGCCGGGCTTGATCTACCAGTACGACACCAAGGTCGACGAAGAGTTGAAGAAAATGCAGGCGGGGGTGGATGCCAAGCGCGCCGGCAAACCCAAGGAGGATTTTTTCGCGGTGACGAACGAGCCGTCGTCTCCCGCCCCGGCCACGCGCTTGCATCACCGGGGGGATTTCAACCAGCCCAAGCAGACCGTAGCCGCGGGCGACCTCGCTATTGCCACCGTGCATCAGGCTTCCTTGTGGAACTGCCCCGAGGAAAAAAAAGGCGAGTCCAGCGGCAGGCGTCTGGCCTTTGCCAAACATCTCACTTCGGGAAATCACGCGCAATTCAATCGCGTAATGGCCAACCGCTTTTGGCTGCACCATTTCGGCCAAGGCCTGGTCGATACCCCGGGTGAGTTTGGCAAATTGGGCGTGCTGCCCGCGCATCCCGAACTCCTCGACTGGCTGGCTTGCCAGCTCCCCAAAAACCAATGGCGCCTCAAGGTGTTTCACCAACTGATCATGACCTCGGCGGTTTACAGGCAAAGTTCCGCTCACCGCCCAGCCCACGACGCCGTCGATAATTCCAACCACCTTTATGGCCGCTATCCCCTGCGACGGTTGGAGGCCGAGGCCTTGCGCGATTCCATGCTCAAGGTGAACCAGCGGCTCGATCTTACCCTGTTCGGCCCGGCCATTGCCTTGAAAGAAGATGCCTCGGGGGTGATGCACTATCCCGCCGACCAGCCAAGGCGAACCCTCTACATGCAGGTGCGCAGGCACAAGCCTTCCTCTTTCTTGCAGACATTCGACGGCCCCGGCCTGGCGCCCAACTGCGACAAGCGGGTTCCCTCCGCCGGCACACCACAGGCTCTGGCTTTGATGAACGGGGAATTCATCCGGCAAGAGGCGGGAAATCTCGCCGCTTTATTGGCCACGCGCGCCGTTGATGAAAAACCCCGCCTCACTCTCGCCTGGCAATTGGTTTACCAGAGAACGCCCACGGCTTCTGAAATCAAGCTGGTGGAAAATTTCCTGCAAGAGGCCAAGGCCACTTACCTGGCCACCAAGGCCAAAGACCCGGCTCAACTGGCCTGGACTGACTTGTGTCAGCAGCTATTCGCTTCCAATGAATTCCTTTACTTGGAATAACCATGATCACGCGCAGAGAATCGTTGTTTCGCCTGGCGGGGGGGTTGGGAGGGGTGGCCCTGGCCGATCTCTTGAGCCGGGAAGGGTTGCTCGCCGCTGATGGCCCCGCCAAGCCGGGGGAAAATCCGCCCCTGTCGATGCAGGCGCGCCAGCCCCACTTTGCCCCGCGCGCCAAGGCCATGATTTCGCTCTTCATGCATGGCGGGCCCAGCCATGTAGATCTCTTCGATCCCAAGCCCGAATTGCAGAAAAGCCATGGCAAGGATTATCAAGGCAGCGTCGGCTACAGTTTTGTCGCCAATGCCAGCAAGAAGCTCATGGGCAGCCCTTTCAAGTTCAAAAAATGCGGGCAGTCCGGAACCGAGCTTTCCGAAATTCTCCCACACACCCACCTGATCGCAGACGATATCTGCCTCATCCGCTCCATGCACACGGGGCACAACGGCCACGAGGTATCCATCCGCTTTTTTCATGGCGGGATCGCTGGCGTCCTCGGCCGGCCGACCATGGGATCCTGGCTGACTTACGCCCTCGGCAGCGAGTCGAATAACCTTCCCTCTTACATGGTGCTTTCCGATGAGGGGCTGCCGGTCGATGGCACCCACAACTGGTCGAGCGGCTTCATGCCGGCGTATTATCAGGGGACGGTTCTAAGGCCGAAGGAGCCGAGGATACTCAACCTCGATCCGCCGAAGGAAGTTCGCGGCCTGTCCCAGAAGAAAAACCTGGGTCTGTTGAATCAGTTGAACAAGAATTTCAACGCCCTGCGACCGGGCGAGGCGGAATTGGAAAGCCGCATCTCCAGCTATGAACTGGCGGCGTCCATGCAGGATTCCGCTCGCGAGGCCTTCGATCTTTCGCAAGAACCGGCGCACATCCGCGCCCTGTATGGCCTGGACAATAACGAGACCCGCTCTTACGCCACCCGCTGTTTGATTGCCCGCAGACTGGTGGAGCGCGGCGTGCGCTTCGTGCAACTCTTCCTCAATGGCCAGCCCTGGGACACCCACGGGAATTTAAAGGCCGGATTGCCCGGCGTTTGCAGAATGACCGATCAACCGGCGGCAGCTCTGGTCATGGATTTGAAACAGCGCGGACTGTTGGACACAACCCTGGTGCATTTCGGCGGCGAGATCGGCCGCCTGCCCGTGGTGCAAGGCGAGCTGAATGACAAGGCCGGACGCGATCACAACGGCCAGGGGTTTTCCGTCTGGGTGGCGGGCGGCGGCATTAAACCAGGCATCACTTATGGCAACACCGACGAGGTTGGCCACCGGGCCGCCGAGAATATCGTCACACCCAACGATTTCCAGGCCACACTTTTGCATCTCTTCGGTCTCGACCATTCCAAGCTGGTCTACTTCCACAATGGCCAGGCGCAGGTGCTGACCGCTGGAAAACCGGCCCGTGTGGTCAAGGAAATCCTGGCCTAAAAGTGATAAATGGTGTCAGTTCATTTTAAACTCCTCCGCCTTCTGCGGTCGACCGGGCAAACACGGCGTGGCGATTGTTGCCGCGATTGATGGCGTGGTAGATCAAGCCGTCAGCGCTCGGTCGTAAGGGTCGGCTCATGCGGGCAGCCTAACTGGGGACGACGGAAAAAGGAACTGACACCATTTATGCCACTTTCCGCTCCGATAAAATCGCGCCTCGTCCCTCGTGCCTTGGCGGTCAGAGTGTTACAATCGACACATTATTTTTTCCATGGGAGGCGCCTTGATACGCTGCAACATTGATTTTTCCCAACCAGGCAAGCAGGTCGGCAATCTATTCATCCCTTATTCGCACAACCTTGGGGGCTGGGCCAATCTGCATGTCCCCATCGCGATTTTGAAGAATGGCAGTGGGCCAACTTCCCTGGTGTTGGCGGGCAACCATGGCGATGAATACCCGGGCCAGGTCGCCATCATGCGATTATTGCGGGAACTTTCCCCCGCGCAGATTCAGGGCCGCTTGATCTTGATACCCACTTTGTCGATGCCGGCTGCCAAGGCCGCCACCCGTCTTTCACCCCTGGATGGGAAAAATTTCAACCGTTGTTTTCCCGGCAACCCAGAAGGGACGCCGAGCGAGGCGCTGGCTCATTACTTAACCACCGTTCTCTTCCCCATGGCGGACATCGTGATCGATATTCACACCGGGGGGCGGAGTGTCGATTTTTATCCCTGCGCCCATATGCACTTGGTGTCCCAGGGGAAGCAGCGCGACGCGATGCTGGCTGGCACCGAAGCGTGGAATTCCGATTTCTGTTTCCTTTACGCCGATGTTGCTGGCTCGGGGCTGCTTCCGGTGGAAGCGGAAAAGCAGGGGAAAGTGGTCATCACCACGGAAATGGGTGGCAGCGAAAATGTCACCGCGCCAGTACACGCCCTCACGCAATCTGGGTTGCGCAATGTGCTGACCCATTTCGGGATTTTGGAAGGGAAACCCAACACCCGCGCCGCCCTGGGCCTTCCTTCCACCCGCTGGGTGCAAGCTCTCGACTGGCAAGATTATAGGTTTGCGCCGGAATCCGGAGTGTATGAAAACCTGGTTCCCTTGGGACGGGAAGTGAGCGCCGGCCAGCCCGTTGGAGCCCTCCACTTTTTGGAAAACCCCGGAAGGGAACCGTTGCTGGTGCGGGCCGAGTCGGCGGGGATTCTGATCGCCACCCGCGCCCCCTCGCTGGCGGCACAGGGCGATTGCGTGGCCTGCGTTGCCCACGAAGTCGACCCGAGGAAACTCCCATGAAGATCACGGAAGTCGTCTGCCAGATTTTGCGCATTCCCAATATCCAGGCCAAAACCGCCAGCAGTCAGGACTCGGTTTTGGTGCGTGTGCGCACCGACACCGGTCTGGAAGGAATTGGCGAAGCCGACTCTTCCCCCGAGGTGGTGAAAGCGATCATCGACGCCCCCTTCAGCCACAACATCGCCTGCGGGCTGAGGAAAATTCTCCTGGGGGAGAACCCGCTGGAGCACGAACGGCTTTGGCAGAAAATGTACCGGGGCACCATGTACTTTGGCCGCAAGGGCGCCGGTATCACCGCCATGGCCGCCATCGACATGGCCCTTTGGGATCTCAAGGGCAAAGCCTTTTCGCAACCGATTCATGCTCTGCTGGGCGGCAAGCAGCACCATCGCCTGCGTGGTTACGCCTCGATTCTTTTTGGCCGCGACGGCAAGGAAACCGCCGACATCGCCCGCCGTTGGGTGGAACAGGGCTACACGGCGGTGAAGTTCGGCTGGGAACCGATGGGGACATCGGAGGCGGTGGATATTGACCTGGTGAAGGGCGCGCGGGAAGGGCTGGGTGACGCCACGCTTCTGATCGATGCCGGCTGCGTTTACGACGCTCGCACCGCCTTGCGCCGAGCTGAGGCCTTTGCCGAGTTCCAGCCCGAGTGGTTCGAAGAGCCGCTGCGCGAGGACGACATCGACGGCTATGTCTGGCTGCGCGGGCGATCGCCCATCCCCATCGCCGCAGGCGAGGGCGAATGCGGTCGCGAGTCGTTTCGCCCGCTGATCGATCGGCAGGCGCTCGATGTCTACCAGGTGGATATTTCGCGCTGCGGCTTCACCGATGCCGCATATATACGCTCTCGAGTGGAGGAGATCGGGGCCCGCTTGTGCAACCATTGCTACACCAGCCCGCTGACGGTGGCTGCCAGCCTGCATTGGCTTTCCACTTGCCGGGATGCCTTTCTCTTTGAGGATTGCGTGGAGGATTCTCCCTTGCGCCACGAGCTGACCTTGGAAAAAGTGCAGTCGCAAGCCGGCTGGATCGAGGCGCCTGACCGGCCGGGGCTGGGCGTGACCCTTGACGAGAAGTTTTTGAAGAAATACCTGGTGGCGGAATCGCGATAACCCCTGGAGTTTCAACCATGAGCCGCGCGGCGACCGAGTACCGCTATGAAAAACTGACCTGGCCCGAAATCAACGATGCCGTTGACCTGGGTAAAGTCTGCATCGTGCCTTGCGGCGCGGTCGAGCAGCATGGACACCATTTGCCCCTGGATGTCGATCTCGTCTGCCCGGTCGGCATCGCCAACGGCGCCGGTAGGGAAATTCCCGACAAGATGCTCGTCCTGCCGGTCGTGGCCTATGGCTACACTGGCCATGTCATGGATTTTCCCGGCACCATCAATCAGGACTTTGAGCACTTCATGCATCATGTGCTCGACATCACTCGCTCGCTGGCCTACCACGGGTTCAAGAAAATCATCCTGCTCAACGGCCATGGGTCGAACATGCCGAACCTCGACCTGGTGGCGCGGCGGACAAATTTGGAAACCGATGCCGAGTGCTGCCTCGCCGCCTGGTGGAATCTGCTGACCGTGGACAAGGAGTTTCTACCGCGCTGGCGGCAGAGCAAATTCCCCGGCGGCTGCTCCCACGCTTGCGAGCTGGAAACCAGCCTCTACCTTCACCTGGATGGCGGCAATGTGCGCAAGGATCTCATCAAGAGCGGTGTGATCAGCTTCAACGAGGAAAACAGCCCGTTCAATTGGGTCGACCTTTTCGCCGCCGGCCCCGCCACTGTCGTCTCCTGGACAAGCAGTTATTCACCCACCGGGGTTCTCGGCGACGCCGAACTCGCTAGCGCCGAAAAAGGCGAGCAGGTCTACCATGAGGCGGTCAAGCAACTGGGGCGGTTGGTTACCTGGTTCAAGGACCGGCCGAAGGATGTCCGTCGCGATATGCACAGAAAGCCCCCGACCTTCCCCATGCCGTGGAACCAAAGACCGTTTCAGAAGTAATCCAAGAGGCGCTCATGAAGATCGCGGAGTTGAAATTCACGGGTTTGGCGGGCGGCACCGTGGAAGGCGGCTGGGCCGAGGAACTCAAGCCCGCCGACGATGTCCACACCATTGTTCAGGTGACCACCGACGACGGTCTGGTGGGCGTCGGCAGCGCTTTCACCAGCAGCGCCCTGGTCAAGGCGGCGGCAAAATTGCTCTCCCCCTTCCTGATCGGCGAACGCGCTGATGAACCCGCCCGCGTCAGCGAGAAACTAAGGCAGAATACTTTCTGGCAGGGCCGCGGCGGCTCTGTCGAGCATGCCATCAGCGGCATTGACATCGCCCTGTGGGACCTCTTTGGCAAAATCACCCAGCAGCCGGTCGCCCGGCTCCTGGGGGGGATCTACCGCCACCGCATCAAGCCCTATGGCTCTCTCCTTTTCGATTACCCTGATGCCTTGAAAGAAAAATTGAAACAGGCGGTGCGTCGCGGGTTCAAGGCCATCAAGCTCGGGTGGACGCCCTTTGCCCGGGTTGATTCCAAGCTCGATGAGCTCCTGGTGCGAACGGCGCGGGAAACTGTGGGGCCCGATGTGGAAATCATGGTCGATGCCGGCGCCAGCGATGCCAATTGGCCGCATGGCTTCAAATGGGCCCTGCGCACTGCTCACATGTTGAAGGATTATGACATCACCTGGTTCGAGGAGGCGCTGCTCCCCGATGACATTGCCGGCTTTGCTGAATTAAGAAAGCTATCGCCTGTTCCCATCGCCACGGGCGAGGTGTTTACTCGCCGCCAGAGTTTCTATCCCCTTTTTCATCAGCGTGCGGTGGATATCGTGCAGCCCGATTGCACCAAGTGCGGCGGTCTGACGGAAGCGTGGCGCATTGCCTGGGCCGCGCACGAGCATCAGGTGCAGTGGGTGCCGCACGGCTGGAACACCGCCGTTGGCCTTGCTGCCGACATTCAGCTTTCTTGCGCCATGCCGCTGGCCCGCTATGTGGAGTTTCTCACCCCGTCGCCTTATATCGACGACTTGCTGCTGACCCCGTTCCGCCCCGATGCTGAAGGCTTCCTCACTTTGCCTGAGAAACCCGGCCTGGGCATCGACTTGAATCCCGAGGCATTGAAACACTACGCCGCTTCGTCCGGGCCCTGAGTACTCTTAAGGCCGGAAGGCCCCTTGGGGCCAAGCACCCTCAAGGGTGCAAGCGTCAGCGACGGGTGGTTTGTTCATTCCCCTCTCCACGCTGCGAAGCAGTGGGGGAGAGGGCGGGGAGAGGGGACCAAGAAAAAGGCAACCCGTCGCTGACGCTTCGGGCTCGGTTGTTACGACGGGCTATTCCTGATGGCCCTTTAAGGCCCTCATCTCGCTTCTTCATTGGACTCCCTTTGCTCCTCATCTATTGGAATGAAGCGGTACGACCACCAGGCAATCCCGCCCAGAACCAACACGCCCGAGTAAACCAAGAACATCGGTTCCCATTGCTCACTGAGGGAATAACCCGCGGCGGCGCGAGCATCGGTGAAAGCGCCAACGAATCCTTGCGAAGCCAGTGCGCCAATCACGCCGGCCCCGTTCAAAAGCCCGGCCAGGGCGCCCAGGTTTTTCCCACACTGGGGCAAAGCCAGCAACCACCAGTTGGGCAGAGTAATGTGCATGGAACAAAAAGAGAGTGCCCAGAAAAAAGTCAGGGCGTGAATGTCGTTACAGCGGGTGCCCAGAAAAAAGAAGAGCGCCGCCGCCAGGTAACAGCCAAGTCCGAGGTGTCTGCGCGGGGTAACCGGGTCGTGAAAGCGCCGGGTGATGCGGTCGCCCAGCCAGCCGCCTGCCAGCATGCCAAAGGCCGACCCGCCCAGAACGATGGAAGCCAAGAACCCGGCTTTTAAATTGTCCGCTCCCCGCGCCGCCTGCAAATACTTGGGGAACCAGGAATAGAAAAAGTAAGTGTAAAAGGCGCCGAGGATCATCATGGCGGCCAGGGCCAAAATGCCCCGGTTGGAAAAGACCTTCTTCCAGGGCACCGGCGGCGGAGCCGCCGGTTCGACTACGCCGACTCCCTGGATGATCGCAAGTTCCTCCTGGTTCACTCCCGAGTGATGGCCCGGTAGATCGCGGAACCAAAGCCAAAAACCGGCGGCCCAGAAAAGGCCGATCAAGCCGAAAAGGGGGAAGGCCCAGCGCCAGCCGATGACCTCGATCAAATGCGCTGTGGCAGCAGGCGCCAGGACCGCGCCGATTTGCGCCGAGGCCAGGATAAACCCCTGCACCCGGCCGCGTTCCTCTTTGGGAAACCACTGGTTGAGGATCCGGGCGATGTTGGGAAAGGCGCCGGCTTCCCCCGCGCCGAACATGAACCGCGCCACCACCAGCGAGGCAAAACCCGGGCAAGCTCCGGTCAGGCCAGTGAAAACCGACCACCAGAGGACGATCCTTGTGAGGACTTTTCGCGCGCCGATGTGGTCTCCCCAGTGGCCGGTGGGGATTTCAAAAATCCCATAAGCCAGGGTGAAAGCCATGAGCACGAAGCTGATTTGTGTGTTGCTCAGCCCCAGTTCTTTTTGAATGGGGACCAGAGCTTGAGCCATGCAAATGCGGTCGAGGTAGAGGATGGCGGTGAGGCCGCAGATCCAAAGGAGAACGATCAGGCGAGCCCGGGTGGGGGAAGTAGCGCTCCCGGGTTGAATAATCATTCGTTCAGGTTCCAGGTCGTTAGAATCTTTGGGGCAAGGATAACACAAACCCAGGGAGCGGGGCCATTAATATGGGCTTGGAAAGCAGGCCTGAATTTGTTGGCGTGGCCCAAGGATTCGCAAGGATATATTGAGGGGAGGGTTATCCAGGTCGCTGGGATTTTAAGCGGCCAGACGGCGGGCCGTTCCCAGTTCCCGCAAGATCGTGGTGGTGGTGGCGTCTTCCAGGTCGTTAAGAACTCGGGCCGCGGTGGCTCCATCCAGCACCCGATGGTCGAACGAAAGGCGCATATCGAGATTGCCTTCCTTGTCCATCAAGCCGTAATGCAGTTGCGTGGAGAGAATGGGAAGCAAATGCAGCAAGCCAGCGCCCAGGGCGCCGATTGAGGAAATGGCGAAAGTGCCAAAGTTGTGGCAGCGCCGTTTGCCCTCGGCGTTCAAGGTGTACCACCAGATAAAACGGCGTAACATCTTCGGCACGCGGCTCAGGGCCCGCGTCCGCGTGTAGGCGCGCACTTTTTCCAGCGGGTCTTCCTTATGGTGCCGTATGATCTCGTCGATTTCCGCCAGGGTGCGGTTTTCCGGCGCGCGCACATAGCCGTAGAGAACTATATTTTCCCCAGCATCTTCACGCTCAATATTGATGGAAGCCACGCTGTGCGGGTGTTCGTAAAAGCGGGCCCAGGGGAAACCCATGTAACTGCGGCGAAGAACCGGATAATCCCGGCAGACCAGGCCGTAGGCTTTGGCGAAAATACCGGTCCAACTCGGGCGGGCGGGATCCATATGCCGGGCGGCTTTCAACGCGCCCAGGGAGAATTTCCTTTCCGCCACGGCCACCGGCACCTTCTGGCTGAAATGCATCAAGTCGATGACTATGCCGCGAAAGGGCGAGATCGGCAGATTTCGGCCAACAGGCTTTGACATGGCAGGTGACCCGGATTGGCAAAAGGCAACGGTTTTTGAAACTTACTGGGTATAAGGGCGAAGGGCGAAGCAAAGCAAGTCCGGTTTGAATCCACTTGAGAAAGTTGATTGTAAAATGGGCAGGAAATGCGGGGGGTTTGTCCCGCGGATTTCCCGCGGCTACAATTCTCCTTGGAATCCTGGAAACTTTGGAAAAGGGGGCAATCATGGGAAATAAATTTTTCACCTGGCTGGGGGGAATCGGCTTCTTCCTTCTTGGGTCTGCGGTTTTTGCGGCGGACGCCGAGATTATCCGGGTCTGGCCGGGAAAGGCCCCGGGAGAATTGGGAAAAATCGGGCCCGAGAAAGTCGAGCCCAATAATCCTGCTGAAAAAAACTCCACCATTCGCCTGACCAATGTCAGCGAGCCGACCCTGACCCTTTTTCTTCCCAAGAAAACCCCGGCCAACGGGGCGGCGGTAATTGTCTGCCCGGGCGGCGGGCACCGCATTCTTGCCTGGGATAAAGAAGGGACCGAAGTCGCGGAGTGGCTGGCCTCCCAGGGCGTGACCGCGTTTGTCTTGAAGTACCGGGTGCCTGCGCGGGATGAAAGCCGGCGCTGGCTGGCGGCGGTTCAGGATGCCCAGCGCGCGGTTAGCCTGGTGCGCTCCCGGGCGGAGGAATGGAAAATCGATCCTACTCGTCTGGGCATTTTGGGATTCTCGGCGGGTGGTGAAACGGCGGGGTTGACGGCGCTCTTTAACGAAAAGCAATACGATGCCGTCGATGCCGTCGATAAAACTTCTTCGCAACCCAATTTCGCCGTCCTGGTTTACCCCGGCGGGTTGACGGAAAAGGATCAGCCCAAGCTGCAAAGCCATGTGCGGGTGAGCAAGGATACGCCGCCCATGTTTTTCGCACACGCCTCCGACGACCGGGTGACCCCGCTCAACAGCGTGCTCCTTTACGCGGAGTTAAAGAAATTTGAGGTGCCTGCGGAGTTGCACATTTACGCCAAGGGGGGCCATGGGTTTGGTTTGCGCCCTTCGAGCAGCCCGGCCTCTACTTGGCCGGCCCGCTGCGCCGAGTGGATGAAAAACATGGGCTTCCTTCAGGCCAAGGGGAAATGAGGCCGGGTTCCCATTGAAGATTGGTTCCAAGTGGGACAGGCATCCTGCATGTCCCACTTGAAAGTTGACCGGTCGGATTGCGTAATTTACTTCCCGGGAAATTTTAAGCCCTTGGGTCCTTTGATCTTGGGCTCTCCAGGATTGGGCAGAGAGCCGGAATCGGCCAGGCGGAAAGGTTTTGGAAAAATTCGCCACTGGCCATTCACAAAAACCAAGCCATCCCAGGCCCAGGTCTTTTCCCGGTTCCACGAATTTGAAGGCATAAAAGGTCAGGCCGTCCTGAAAATTCCCGGCGACACTTTTGTAACCGCCAGGGAAGTGCTGTCCGGCGTTGCCGGAGCCCTGACGGAGTTCATCCACTGTGGCCGAGTAAAGAAGCAATTGAGTTTGACCGGCTTTTGGCATGAGGACAATTTGGCCAGCGCTCCAGGCAGTGGAATAATTGGCCTCGGCTTTTTGCGCCAGATTGGCTTTGAAAACGGCGGCATAGTCTGCAGTTTCCGGGCGCAGTTTTTGTGAAAGCGCCTTGTGATCCGCGCCAGGTTTCAAAAACTCCTGTAACAGGGCCTTGGCTTCGGCTTCTGAACCACCGTTGGCCGAACGGCCCGGTTCTTTTTTCCCGCTGGGGGTTCCGCCGCCGCTGGGCTTACCACCGCCACCGCCGCCACCGGCGGAGAATTCCCCAGGCCAATAAAAAGGGCGCCACCTTGCAAGTAAACCGGACCATGGTCCCCTCCTTTAAAAAAAGTCATGGCAATTTCAAGCGTATAGCCAGGGGCTGCCAAGGGGCAAAGTTTCCAGGCAGGCCGGGCATGGGCTGGTTAAACTGGAATGGCAAAGGCGCCAGCGCCAACGAGACCACCCATTCAACTCCCAAAGCTCCTTTTCTCGTCACCAGTTTGAACGGTGTTCCCGCTTCCACCTGGCGGAACATATCCGCAGTCACGGAAAACTCATGCCAGGCCTGGGGATCGGTTCGCGAAGGAATCACCACCCAGTACGAGGTTTTATTCTTTTCCTTCTTGGATTGTTTACTGACGACTTTCCCCTGAAAAACAATGTCAGGCGACTGGTCGGTTTTCACATTTACCAGGTGCAGGCTCCAGGGGATGAGAAGTGAAAAAACCAGCAAACCCAGGCCGCCGCAGTGCAGCCAATCGCGGTGCGAAGTGGTGCGCCCCTTAACGAAGAAAAAAACCAGGATCCAATAACCGGTGAAAACGGTGGCCAGCCATTGCAGGGACAGGCTGGTGAGGTCGAAATACCGCAAGGGCAGGGGCGGGCGCAAACTGTCAGCCGCCAGGCCAACAATGGTCCATAATCCCAGGATGGCCAGCAGGCAGGTCAAAGTCCATTTCAGGAATTTGGCGTGGAAGGAACTGACCTTGTCCATTTTTAGAACTTCGGGGTTTTCTACCTTGGCCGCTTCCACGGTCAGGAAAGAAAGGCGGATGGCGGTTTCCTCCAGGTCGGCGGTGTTGTCCCTCGTTTCCACCGGGTAGCTGGTCCATTCTGCTTTCAACTGATTTGGTTCCTTGGTGATTTTCTCGAACCCGCGGGAAAGGACATCGACGACGGCATGGCGGGCGGCGGCTGAGGAAAAAAAACCGGCCACCGGTTCTGGATAGTCAGTCTCAATGTACACCTGTTCGTTGAAGCCTTCGTCGGCAATGGTCAGCGGGACCGACAGGCCCAAGCGCAAGCCCAGGCGGTCTAACCACTTCTTTGGCCGCGCCACATAAGGGAGAGGGAAATCGTCGTTAACCACAATGGTCAGAAGCGATGCGTGTCCATGTTTGCCGGTTTTTAGCGGTCGAAAGTGATACTGGTATGGGAAATCTCCAATGGTGCGGGAAATCCAGGTGTTTCCCGCCAGGTTGCCGGTGATCCCACCCCCGGAGCCGAGTGGCTTTCCCTTGCGAAAAAGGGAAATGCCGCCCCAGAGGATCAAGCCGCCCACAACAAAAAGGCCAAAAAGGACAATAACCACTACCGGGTCCACCCCTTTGGCCCCAATAAAAGCCCCGATGGAAATACCAAGGGCCAGAAGCAGGAATATCCCGCCAAAAATAATCAGCACTATCCCGGAAACTCTTTTCATTATTCAGCCTTTCTCATGCCAACATGATTGCACCATTTTAATCCCACCGGAGGAAATTGCAGCCCCTGTTTCCTTGCCCGGGAAAATCGAGTAGGATATTTCCTGCCCGGATGGATTGCGCCCTGCCCCTGGGAGAACAGCCATGATGAGGCCTTTCATTTCCAAAAGGCGCGCCTTTACCTTTATTGAATTGCTGGTGGTGATGTCAATCATCGCCATTTTAGTCGGTTTGTTGCTTCCAGCGGTACAAAAAGTGCGGGAAGCCGCCTACCGCATGAGCTGTGCCAATAACCTCAAGCAAATCACCCTGGCGGTTCACAATTACCACGACCAGTTTGGGTCCTTTCCCGATGGCGGAAAAAACCAGGATGGCATCGACCCCGCGACGGGAGCGCCTTTCACTCTGCCGGGCAGCCGCGCCGATTGGAGCTGGCCCTACCAGATTCTGCCCATGATCGAGCAAACCAATATCTACAATCATCCGGACGATGCTGGCGTGAAAACTAGCATCGTGAAAAATTATTACTGCCCCACCCGCCGCCCGCCGGCCCTTTACAACAACCACGCCGTTTGCGATTACGCCGGCTCGGGCGGGGACAATGGCCAGAATGGCGCCATCGTGGAAAAGGGAACCGGGCCTGTTCGCTTTGCTCATCTCATCGATGGTTCCTCCAACACGATCCTTTTTGGCGAAAAAAGAATGAAGCTCGATATGTTTGGCTTCAGCAAGGATGATAATGAGCCCTGCTATTCCCCGGGCTGGGATTTCGATATCTACCGGATGGCAGTGAAAAAAAATGGCCAGTGGGTCGGGCCAGAGCAGGATGTCAAAAACAGCGCCAAGGACGATTCCAGTTTATTTGACTTCGGCGGGTCGCACGCTGGCGGCTGCAATATGTCGCTGTGCGATGGCTCGGTCCGGTTTTTTCGCTTTACCCTGTCAGGCGATCAATTCCGCAAAGCCTGCGTGCGCAACGACGGCGAAATCATCGACTCGGGCGAACTATGATTTCATTCAGGTTCCTTGCGGAAACCAGTACTTTCCTGGCTCTCTTTTTTGGTGTGAGATATTAAGCTTCCAGCGCAAGCGGAGAGCCTGCGGATTACGCTGCCCGCATAGTGTTTGCGGGCTGGACAGTCGTAAGGGATAAAAAGGCGGCTACTTTGGCCTCGGGCCGCCGAAGCCCCCCAGGAAGGGAATCGCTTGCTGGCCCCTTTCCTTCATGCGGTCTTTCAAGCGGTCGAAATAGGCGGTCATCTGCGCGCGCATCTCTGGGCTGCTGCTGTCCAAGCGGTTGGATGCGTTTTTATTCCGCTGTTCCGGCGAGGCGGTTTTCCCACTCTTCCCGTCCCCCATGCGCATGGCGATATTGATTCCTTTGCCCTCCCCCGCCTTGAAGGTCATGTTGCCACCCTTGCCACCCACGCCCTTGAAAGTCATGTTCTGAAAACCCTTCATCATGTTGAACATTCGGTCGATGTCCTTGTCGAGTTCTTTTTTCTGTTCTTCGGGGCTAAGGGCGAAAAAGGTGTTGAACTTCTCCGCGGCCTGCTTTTGCATATGCGCTTGAAACATCTGGTCCACCTGACCCTTTTGCGAATCGGACATTTTTTCGCGAAGTTCCCCCATCCGCTTCATTCCGTCCATGCGCTCTTCCGGCTTGGAGTCCAACATTTTATCCAGAGTCATGTTGGAGAACATGGCTTGCGCCTCGCGCATATGCCGGTCGCGCCAAAACCCCCAGCCCCAGTAGAGCAGGCCGATAAAAAAAGTGGCGGCCACCACGGCGATCAACACCTTGGTTCGTTGGCTCATCGGCTGTTCGGGTTCGTCGGTCATGGCCATGGCTGGCTCCTTATTATTTGCTGCTTGTACCCTTTTCTTCTACCAAACCGATCTCTATCAGGAAAGGGGAATCCTTGGAAATGGCCAAGGTGGGTTTCCCCTTTAGGTAACCGAACGAGGCCAAAAACTTTTCCATCTCGAGGGTGGTGGCCTCGGTCCAGGGCGAACGGTTGAAAAACCCGTGTTGCTGGCCCTTGGCTGTGAACAGGCGCACCTGCCGTTTCAACCCTTTGGCCTTTTTCTGGAATTCCTGGCTGGAGGCCAGGAGCTTGTCTTCAGTTCCCATGAAAATCAAGGTGGGCGGGAGTGAGGCGTTGAGGAAAGCGGCGGGAGAAATTTTGGCGGAAACATCTTCTCCAACGGCGTTAAGAATCCGGTGGCCTTTTAGATCGACCGCGGGATTGAACAGGACCAGTGCGTTGGGCAGGCAAGAGATTTTCAGATCCTCGCCTGGAGCATCCCACCCGGGGACCAGGGCGCAACAGGCGGCAAGGTGCCCGCCCGCCGACCCGCCCGAGGCGATGATTTTATCCTGGTCGATTCCCCATTCCCCAGCGTGGCCGCGCAACCAGCGCATGGCGCTCTTGGCATCTTCCACACAGCAGTCGGGGGTGGTTTTATGAATGGAGCCAATGCGGTAGTCGGCGCAAACAGCGACCAGCCCGCGGGAAGCCAGGTATTCCGCCTGGGGAACGAACTGCTGAAATGTGCCGCCCTTCCAGCCGCCGCCAAAAAAGAAAACAAGGGCGGGCTTCTTTCCCTTGGGATCGTGGCCCGGTGGAAGGAAGAAATGCAATTGCAGATCACCCTGGGGTGTTTTCTTGAAAGTGACCGCCTGGGTGGAGATGTTTGCGGGGGTTAATATCGGCGTCCCTGGCTTGCGCAAAGAAGCCGGTGGGTCTTGAAAGGTCGCCAAGGAAAGCAGGAGAATTGGCAACATGTGGAAAGCCCAGGAATGAAAAAGCCCCTAAGAGTAAACCCAAGGGGGCATGAGAAATTACACTTTAAGGATTAGCGTTTGCCGCCGCCACCACCACCACCACCCGGTCGCCCGCCACCGCCGACAAGGGTTGGGCCGCGCCCCGAACTGGGGGGCAGGCCAAGTTGCTGCCGCCGTTCGTCCAAGCGTTGGCGGTAGGTGTCTTTTGCCAACCGATATTCGGGAGAGGAACGGTCGAGGCGGTTGGCAGCAGATTTATTTCGCTGTTCGGGTGAGCTTTTGCCACCCCCGCCGCCCGCGCCACCACGGCCGCCGCCTTGGCCGCCCCCAGCACCAGCGCCGCCAGCGCCGCCAGCGCCGCGATTGGCGTTTTGCCCGCCAGCGCCGCCCTTCTTATCCTTATTCGCACCATTTTTCTGGAATTGCTGAATCTTTTGTTCCCACTGCTTGCGCATTTCCTCGCCGCGTTTGATTTCCTTATCCAGCGCCGCCGTCTGGTCTTTCTTGTTCAGGGCAAAAAAGTTGTTCAGCCGCCCCAGGTCTCTTTTCTCCATTTGGGTCTCGCGGATATTGTCGAGCTGTTCGCGCTGATCTCGGGATAAGCCTTTGCTAAGGTTTTTCATCTGGTCGAAACGGCCTTTCTTTTCTTCGTTCGACAAGGCATCCCAGTTGGTCTCTTCCTGAGTCATTGCGACCAAGGCGCGGAAATTTCTTCCGCTCCACCACCAATAGATGCCATAGACCAAGAGAAAAAAAGCCAACCCGCCAACCACGGCGAAAGTGATCTTGGCTTTTTTGGTCATAGGCTGGGTATCTGCTTCAATTGCCATTGCCATGATAAATCTCCATTCAAATAAAAAACTTTGGCCGAGGGATCCTTACGACCCTGGGGCCACCGTCAAGAAGTTGGAAACATGCCCGTCGGCATAAACATAATTTCTGCCAATCCCTGTCATGGGGGCGCCATGGTTATCGTCAAAGTCGAAAGCCAGGACGATATTACCGGTGCCCCGCCCGTCGGCGAGAAGTTCTTCCATGCGCTTGTTGGCGATGCCGGGAATAGTCATTCCGGTTGCCGGGTATTCATAACTGAGAAGGTATTTGACTCCGAGTTTAGGGGAAGTGAATTCCCTTGGCCCGGGGCGGTTGCTGTCGGCTGGGCAGTAGAAAACCTTGGTGTTCTTTTCGATGAAATCGGAAATGCAGTCCAGAAGGCTGGGATCGGGGGTGATTAAAGGATCGGGCAAGCGGGCGGCCTTGGGATACTTGTTGGGCGGGTTCTGCCGGTACATCTCAATGGCCAGCCCGATATTCTTCAGGTTATTCTGGCATTGGATTCTGGAAGCGGCGGCGCGGACTCTTTGCACGGCCGGCAAAAGCATGCCAATCAAAACGGCAATGATGGCAATCACCACGAGAAGCTCAATCAGTGTAAATGCTTTTTTGACGCGGGTTAAGTTAAACATTTCCTTAATGCCTTCCCAAAAACGGGCCACCTTAGGTTGCTGTAAACACTTAATTATTAACCCAATTCCGATGAAAATCTGATGAGATTTCTTGAAATAATTGGGTGGCGTATGGTACAAGATTTCCCTAAAAGTTGCATGGAAAATCTATATGTTTATCTAACCTGTTGATTTATAACGAGTTGCGTCAGAGGGGTTAGCCAATTTCGAGATAAAAGTGGGTCCTTTTGGCGAGGGGAGCCAGATTTTAAAAAAATCATTTCTAAGGTGAAATGCCAATTCCAATCCCTGCAGTTTCTTCCAGCTGGAACGCTATTACCCACTTCCCCGAGTTTGCCATTCTGCTCTCGTCTCCCTCTCGCCTTAACATTATCATGGGCCCTTCCTTTAGTAGAGGATCGGTTTTTTCAAGGGATTTTGCTCCGCGGGTGTGGCCCCAGAGCTTTCTTCAGGAGGCAGGATGGCTATCGATGAATCCGCAAGCCAGCAATTCGAACTGGCGCTTAGCTTTCACCAATCTGGCAACATGGATCATGCGGAAATGCTCTACAGGGAGATCCTGAAGATTGACCCAACGCACCTGCATGCCTTGTCCAACCTGGGGACCATTCAGGCGCGGAAAGGGAATCTGGAAACCGCAATTGATTTGTACCGCCGCGCCTTGGAACAAAACAAGGATTTTGGCGAATGCTGGTTCAATTTGGGAAACGCCTTGCGACGGGGGATGAACCCGGCCGGTGCCGAGGCGGCCTTTGTTCATGCCTTGCGTTGCAACCCCACGCTTTACGGAGCTGCATTGGGGCTAGGCCAGGCTCTGACCGAACAGGGAAAATTGCCCCAGGCCATTGAAGTCTTCAAGCAAATTCTGGCGCAAAAACAAGACGACCCCGATTTGTACAGCCACCTGGGAACCGCGCAGCGACTCTTGGGGCAGCGCGACGAAGCCATGCGTTCCTATGATGCCATGCGCAACCTGCGGCCCAACGATCCGCGCATCCTGCACCAGTACGGCCTGGTGCTTCTCGATAGCGGCAAAAATCAGGAAGCACTCGACATTTTCACCACAGTGCTTTCCCTCCGCCCCGATTACCCGGAAGCACACAACTCCATGAGCATTGTTTTGCAGTTTCTTAATCGCGACGAGGAATCGCTGAAACACAATCTGGAGGCGGTGCGCCTTCGCCAGGATTTTACCGAGGCGTGGAATAACCTGGGCAACCTCTACGGCCTCATGGGCAAACCTCAGGAATCCGTGGACGCTTTTACCAAGGCGGTGGCGCTACAGCCCAACGCTGTGCATTTTCACAGCAATCTCTTGTTGAACATGCACTACCTGCCCGACCTTGACCCCAAGGAGCTTTACCAGGAACACCGGAAGTGGGAGACGAAATTCACCAAAGGGTTCCCCCCTGCCGCCCCGTTTGGCAACAACCGCGAGCCGGAAAGGAAACTCCGCCTGGGCATTCTCTCACCTGATTTCAGAAAACACACCGTTGTAGCTTTTATCGAACCGTTCATGAATTCCCTCGACCGTAATAGGGTCGAAATTCACGCCTACAGCGCCGTGCTGCGCCCGGACGAAATTACCGAACGGCTGAAAAAATCGGCCGATGCCTTCAACGACTTGCGCGCCATGACCGACTTGCAGGTGGCGGGGAAAATTCGCCAGGACCAGATTGATATTCTCCTCGATCTGGCGGGCCACACGGCGGGGAACCGCTTGCAGGTGTTTGCCCGGCGCCCGGCGCCGGTGCAAATCACGCAGTTCGGCTACCCGAACACCAGCGGCCTGGCAGCCATGGGCTACCGTTTCACCGATGCTTTGGCCGACCCGGCGGGGAAAGCGGAGGAGCTCTACATTGAAAAACTGGTGCGCCTGGAGGGTTGCTCTTGGTGCTACCAGCCGCCAACGCAGGGGGTGGAGGTTCCCAAACGCAGCGCCAAAGCCGGCGCCATCGTTTTTGGTTCGCTCAACAATATGGCCAAGCACAATGTCAAGGTGTTGGGGTTGTGGGCAAAGATCCTGATGGCTGTGCCCGGTTCGCGCTTGCGCCTGCTGGCGGGAGGAACCCAGGAAGCGGCCAGGCAGGCCCGCCATATTTTTCAGCACTCCCAGATCAACCCCGACCGCGTTGAGTTTCTCAGCCGCATGGAACCGGCCGACTACCTCAAGGCCCAAGGAGAAATCGACATTGCCCTGGATCCCTTTCCCTACAACGGCGGGGTCACCACTTGCGATGCCTTCTGGATGGGGACCCCGGTTCTCACTCTGGAGGGAAACAGTTATGTTTCGCGGCAGGGAGTGAGTTTGAATTCGGCGCTGGGGTTGGAAGATTGGATTGCCCGCACGGCGGATGAACTGGTGGCCAAAGCCAAGCAGTTCGCCAGTGAGCCGGCCCGGCTGACGCTGTTGCGTGGGAAGCTGCGGGGGCAGTTGCTGAAGTCTTCGGTATGCGATTGGAAGGGATACGGGAAGAAGTGGGAAGCGGCGGCGCGCGGGCTTTGGCGGCAATGGTGCGCCGGGGACAAGGACAAGGTGCTTCATGAACCAGGGTAATAATCGTCCGCAATCGCTGGCCCGGGTGCTCGGTCTCTGGGTGGCCTCGGCCGTGGTTATCGGCACGACGATCGGCTCCGGGGTTTTCAAAAAAGCTTTCGCCATCACGCAAGACACGCCGTACTTCGGGATCATTCTGCTGTTGTGGATCGGCGGGGGGGTTTTAACCTTCTTCGGGGCGCTGGCCTACGCCGAGATTGTTTCTCTGCTGCCCAAGGCGGGGGGCAACTATACTTTTTTGAAGGAAGCCTATGGCCCCCTTTGGGGATTCCTTTGGGGCTGGACCGATTTCGTTATCATCCGTGCCGCTTCGCTGGCGGCGCTGGCCGGCATTTTTGTCGATTCCTTCTGTGACCTGGCGCGCTGGCCTCTGCCTCTGTTGGGGAAAGTTCTGTTGACCATTGGCGTTATTCTGGGGCTCTCGTGGGTGAACATTCGCGGCACGCGCCTGGGAGGCGGCTTGCAGGTCTTCATCACCGTGGTCAAGGTATTGTCGCTGTCGTTGATCGCCTTGACCCCTTTGTACTTCTTGGCCGGTTTCGGGCCGAGGGAAACGATCAACCCGCAAAACTTGCAGCCCTGGTGGCCGCAGGAAAACTCGCTGGGGGCCAGCGCCATCTTCAGCGCCTTTTTGGCCATTCTCTGGGCCTACCAGGGATGGGGGAACATTGCCCCGGTGGCGGAGGAGATCCGCGATCCGCAGCGCAACATCCCCTTGGCCCTGATCACCGGGGTGGGGATCATCACGCTTCTTTATGTCACGGCCAATGTGGCTTACCACCTGGTTCTGCCGATGGAGGAGATCCGCAATATGTCTCCGGGCGCCACGGTGGCAACGGAGGCGTTGCGGAAAGCGTTTGGCAACTTTGGCGCCATGTTCGCCTCGCTGGCAATCATGATTTCCGTGGTGGGGGCCCTGAACGGTAACATTCTGGCCGGGCCGAGGCTTCTCTATGCCATGGGGCAGGATCGCATGGCGCCGGTTAAAATGCAGGAGCTTCATCCCCGCTACGGCACGCCGGCCTTGGCCATCCTCACACTGGCCTGCTGGGCCTCCATCCTCACAGCCTTGGGCGCCGTCGTGGCCCACCTCGGCTACACGCTTTCCCTCTTCGACCTGCTGACCAACTTCGTCATCTTCGGCTCGATGATTTTTGAATCGATGGCGGTTTTGTCGATTTACCTGTTCCGTAGGACGATGGCCTCCGCGCCGCGGCCTTACCGCTGCTGGGGCTACCCCTTCACCCCTGTTCTCTTTACGGTCATGCCCGTTTGCGTGCTGGCCAATATGTTTCTCGCCAAGGCGAAGAACGCCGCTGGGGAGATCATCTATCCGCACCACCCGGAGGTGCTGGCCGGGGTGTTGTTTCTGGTTTTGGGCGCGGGAGTTTATTTCATCTTCCTGCGTGGCCGCCTGGCTACTGGGGAGGTTCCCCCGTCTTTTCCCGGGAACCCGGGAAAGTGATTCCTTGCACCTGCGCGCGCAACTCCTCCAGAGTTAATTTCAATTGCGGGACAAGGTAGAGTCCGTTTAAAAGGTGGTCGATCTGGTTTTGCGTGACCGGGACTTTGTACAGCCCTTTTAAAAGGGCGACGATGGGGTTTTGCGAAACCTGCACGCGCTGGACCTCGGCTTCCAAACGCAGGAGCCAGTCGGGAATGTCGCGGCCGACACCAGCCGGTTTTGCCGCGTGCGTTTCCAATTCCTCACGGAAGGCCCGGAATGCCCGGGGCGTTGACTTCTTCCTCACTTCGCCCATGGCCGGTTCCACCAGCGTGCACAGGCGGTCCACAGCCATTTTGGAGATGAATCCTCCTTCCAGGCGGTCGCGAATGGAAGTGATGCGCGCGCCGGTCTCTTCCTCTATTCCTGTCAGCAAGGCCAGGCAGGCCTCGGCGTCCTGGCCGGTGGCGTCGGCGAGTTGCTTCTGCCAAAGCTTCGCCGCCTTCGGCCGCTTGGCTTTCACCAGCGCTTCATGCACCGACAAAGCTGGCACCAGCATCCAGGCGCGTCTTTCAAACACCGCCTTGACCCGCAAAAACGACAGCAGCACAT
>SHZZ01000060.1 GCA_009692005.1 Gemmataceae bacterium
GGGCCAGCGGGCAGGGTCTGGTGGGTATACCGGCCGCCATCAAAATAAAAAATGAAGTAGCCTGCCGGGGGAGGATTCAAGGAGAATAGAGATTGTGAACCCTTAACCCGGGAATTGAAACCTTGGCGTAGGCTTAACCTAAATGGCTTTTCAGCATTTCTTGCAAGGCCCGATAGTTGGTTTTACCGGTGCCGAGAATCGGTATGTTCTCCAAACGAATGACCCGGTCAATTCTGCAAACGCCTCGGAAGCCCGCCTTTTGCAGGATTTGATTGGCTTCATGCGCCTCTAAAGGGATGCGGGAAAAAAGGGCTATGCACCTTACTGTTTCGTTTTGCCAGCCTTCCACCGCGACCATCGGCCCCTGGTCATCACCAGGGAATTGTCTGGTGAACGGTTCCTCCAGCGCTGGCAAGGAGACCATTTCGCCCCCTACTTTCATGAACCGTTTTAACCGCCCCTTGAAGAAAATATACCCATCTGAATCCTGGGTGACCAAATCGCCGGAGATGTACCAAAGGCGGCCTTCCAATTCTTGAAAGGGATTTGGTGGGTCGGGGCCAAGGTAGCCGGGAAAAATGGTCGGCCCGGAAATGTAAAGCATGCCCAATTCACCGGCGCTAACTTGCTCGTGAGTTTCTGGATTAACGACCCGGACTTCCACCCCGGGCAAGGGCTTGCCTACGGAACCAGCACGGATGTTTCCGGGAGTATTGCCCGAAACCACCGGTGAGCATTCAGTAATCCCGTAGCCCTCGAGCACCAAGGCGTTGGGCGCGCAAATTTTGGCTTTTTGAAAAACTGCCTCGGGGCATTTTTCCGCGCCGGTGACGATCAGGCGGATTTTATCCAGCTTCCTACCTTTGGCCCGCTCAAGAATGTGCGAAACAAAAGTGGGGGTCCCCACCAGCAAAGTGATCTCGTAATTTTCCAGTTTTTCCAACAAGGCGTGGGCATCGGTTGGGTCGGGATGGAATGCAACTCGCATGCCCATGAGCAGAGGCATGATCCCGGTAATGCAAAGGCCAAAGCTGTGGAAAGGGGGGAGGAAAGCCAAAAAGGAATCCTCTGGCGTCAGGCCAAGAGTGGGGGCGCCGGTTTTTTGATTGGACAAAATATTTTGGTGGGTGAGGGGGACCGCCTTGGGGGCTTTTTCCGACCCGCTGGTGAAAAGCACCGCGGCAACATCTGCTGGGTTCGAGGCGATTCCCAATTGGGCCAGCAATTTTTCTGGCTTCTTAAAGGCTTGCCAAACACAACACATCTTGCCCCACCAGGAAGTTTGCTTGCCGATGTCCTCAAGAAACAACCATGATACATCAGATATTTGGACTCCGATTCTGTCGATAAATCGCCGGGCTGTTACCACATATTTTGTTTCAAGCAATTGAACTGCATGGTTTAGATTGCCTGGCCCAGTGGTCCAATTCAGCAGCACCGGTATTTTTCCAGCCAGCAAGACGGCGAAGTAAGAAATCATGGCGCCAGCGCTAGCCGGCAGCAAAATGCCCAGGTAAACCCCGCCATCCCGGGGTACTTTTTGGCTAACCACCAGGGCGCTGATTAACAGCTTGCGATAAGTCATGGCGCCCGATAGGTCATCCACCAAGGCGATTTGCTTGCCTGAATAGCGGACGCGGTTCAAAAAACACTCGAGGATGGTTTCGCCAAGGAACCCCGGCCGGGCGACTGATCCAGGTCCTCTTGACCAGCCTTTGGGAATCTGGATTTTTACTTTCCGTGTCTGGGTGCCCGAGCAGAGGGAATACAGTTCGCCCAGGGTTTCTGGAACCGTTGGCGCCGTGAAGCCGAATCGCTGTTCCAGGGCCAGCAAGACTTCCATCCGACCAATGCTGTCCATCCCCATGGATGCCAGTTCCGCTTCCAAAGGGAAATCATTCAAGGAAATTCTGGAGGGGAGGTGTTCATCCATGATGGCCTGAATCTCAACCAAGAGTTTACTATCCAGTTCGTGCCCGCCTTTGGCTGCAGGCTTTTTCATCGATGGGAAAACTCTTTTCCTCCAGAAACAGAGGAAATGGTATGGGCGGAAAACCGGTTCAGGGGCGCCCTGTTGGTTGAACCAGTTTTCCAGGTAGCGGTTGACCGCCAGCTTGTCTCCCGGGGGAATCAGGCCGGTGGGGATTTTGACAACCTCGATGACAATATTCCGGCGTGGCATCAGGAAAATCAAATTGAGAATCAGGAAAAACGCGCCTTTCAGCAACTCCCAAAAAAGGGCAGGGTACCTTCCATGGTAGGCGAGGCTAAAACGGCTGCCCCAAAGGCCCGATGTGCGGACTAAAACGATTGGCGCCTCAGGGTGGTTTTTCAAAATCTCGTGAACTGCCGTCGTGCTTCCCAGGTTTTCCATGCCGTTTTTTTGCAAATGCCCTGAGGGCCAAATGACATGGTTGTTTCCAGCCTTCAAGCTGGCAATCAACCGAGTTAGGTTTTCCTGGATCCGTTCCTTGGCCTGGTGGCTGGCCGATTCCAAATCCGGCACTTCCAGCGCCTTGACCAGTCGCATAAAAGGATGAATGAGCCAATTGCGGTAATAAGATTCAAAAGCCAGTGGCGCCGGTTGATAGCAGGGCCATAGGTGAGCCAGGACCAGGATGGGGTCGGTATAGGCGGGGTGGTTGGGCAAAATCAGGCAGCCCTTTTCCAGGGTTCCTGTGGATTTAGTATCAATGCGGACGCGGTACCGAAGTGCAAGCAGGCAGCGGACGAGAAAGAAAAATAACCGCCGCAACATGAGCTCGTGTCTCCTTAATTGTCGTTTGAGAACCTGTTTCTGTGAAAAAACCGTGTGGGTTCCGTAGGAATGGGGGCCGGAGCTTTCAAGGGATTAACTTTGGGGCTTTTCTTGATGAAGTTGCGCAAAGATAAAATGGCATCGATTCCCCCCAAAAGGACCAACAGGAGCAAGAGGGATAAAAAGGAAACCCAGTACAAAGCGTAGCGGGTGGCGAAGTTCCATTGTTCTGGGGAATATTGCAGTTTTTTTCCGGCCAGGTCCGCAGCATCTCTTAAATCGGCCAGATGTTGGGCCGGTCCTTCCAGCCAGACCAAGGCGGAAGCCAGCATCAGGGAAAGCACAATCATCAAAGAGGAATTCAGGAGACGAAGGAATTGAATTTTTCTGGTCAAAGTGCTTTTAATAGGATCGTTTAAGGTTCCTTTTTCAAGCAAGCCTTGCCAATGACGTCGAATTCCGATTATCCCCAGGCTCAGGAGAACGACCGAGATGAGAACCCCAAAGATGATTTGTAATACCGGCATGGTTTAGGGGGGGGGGCCCAGCCTCTGTAACCAGGTGGACAGCACCTTGGCAACGGTTGCCAGGGTTTCTCCCGAGCAATTATCCGGCGTGTCGCTCAGCTTGTGCCAATGCTTGTAATCAAAGTCGATAATATCAATGGCCGGAATGCCGGCATTATTCAGTGGAATATGATCGTCCTCGACGGCAACTTTGCTGAATTCCGTCGACTTGAACTGCTTTGCCCCCAGAGAGTTGGCGACTGCCCAGACCGATTCCACCAGGCGGCCGGCCCGGATCCAGGAATTCTGTTCAATGGGGAAACTGGCCTCCTTGCCCCCGACCATATCTAAAAGGATGGCGCCATGGTATTTAACCGCTGGTTGTTTTTTCGCCTCGCGGGCAAAGTGTTTCGAACCAAAAAAATACTCGTCCCCTTGGTCCAAAATGTACTCTTCACCGTCAAAAAAGACAAAGTCCACGCCGTAGCCGCACGGGACTTTTTTCATGTGCCTGCCCAGTTCCATCAGTAAGGCTACGCCAGAGCCGCCATCGTTGGCGCTGACAAATTCGCCCTTCCGTTTCTTGGGATCGGTTTCCTGGTCGGCGAAAGGCCGGGTGTCGAAGTGGGAACAGAAAATCACGCGGTTGCGAGATTCCGGGTGCCAGGAAATGACCAGGTTGGTCATGGCCACCGGCCTGCCGGTGCTGCGCGGCACCGCCTGGAAATTCTGCTCCAGCACCTTGGCGCCACAGTCTTCAAAATGCTTGCGAATCAAGGCCTTCTGCTTTTTCATCCCTTCCGATCCGCTAATCCGCGGGCCGATGTCGCAAAGAGATTTCAAATAGTTCATGGCCTTGGCGGATTCAAAAGGGACGGCAACTTCTTTCATGGGGTTTTCTTGGTTCGTAGGAAACGCCTGGGCTGCCTCTGCGCAATAACCAAAAAGAAAAAGCAGCGCCGTGCCAGCCAAGGTTCTTAAGAAACGCATGAACTCTCCGGGGTTGGGTGAATCGAGTGGGGGTATTCTAACCGGGAATAGAATTGCAAGCGATACGGGTTAAGGCAGATTACGGAGGAGTTCCGGCAGGAGAGGAAGCACCTTGCGTGGGCAAAGAAGGTTTTCTACCGGGTCGAATGTGCCGACCGCGACAAGATTTCCATCCTCATCGTTGACCGCAAATTCCTTCTCAACCAAAGGTGGAGTAAAAGTGGGAGGCAATGACACTTTGGTCCCTTTGACGAATTTATTTTTCAGTTGGCTTGGCAAGGTGACGCGGGGTAGTTCCTGTAAGGCCCAATCGCAAGGCAGAAGGAGCGCCTGGAGGTTGGCGGGTTTTTCTAAAGGAGAAACGGCCATGTTTAAATGAAATGGGCCAATCCGTGTTCGTTGCAGAGAAGAAACAAATGCCCCCGTGCCTAAAAGGGCGCCCAAGTCCCTGGCCATGGAGCGAATGTAGGTTCCTTTCCCGCAAGTTATTTCCAATTGCAAGTTGCCCTCTTGGTAACTGCCGGTTTTGATTTTCTGAATAAATACCTTTTTAGCCGGGGGAAGAACCGGCTGGCCTTGTCGCGCCAAGCGGTAGGCCCGCTTTCCATCGACCCTGGCGGCGGAATGCGCCGGCGGCACTTGCGAGATTTCCCCCTGGAATTTCTCCAAGGCCAGGACGATTTGTTCCATTGCCGGCAAATGGCAATTGGCCAGCGGTGTGATTGGGCCTTCGCTGTCATCGGTTTCACTGGTGGCGCCAAAGGTGAACACTGTCTGATAAGTTTTCGGCATTAGTTGAACATACTCAACCAGGCGAGTGGCCCAGCCAGCACACACCACCAGAATGCCGGTGGCGAGTGGGTCCAAGGTGCCGGCGTGGCCCAAAGGCGTTCCCCTGGGAAACCACTTTGCCGCTTGATCCAAGGCTCCTCGAGAAGTGATTCCTGTCGGTTTGTCCAACACCAGCAAGCCGCAGGGGCCGGGTTTTTTTGGTTCGTCTGGCAAATTCCCTTTCCTCCTGGCGATTCAGCGCCGGGCTAGCGTGTCAGGCACGGCGCGCGCAAGCGCAGGTTGTCGCAGTCGTGAGGCAGCTCTTGTTTTACTAAAAGCGCTTTTCCTGAAACCAGGGACATGAACCCGAAGCGCTGCCGAATCGAGTCTTTGCACTCTTCCAGGCGTTCCAGTCGTTGATTTTCCGGGTCGGGGAAAAGGTTGTTGTCGGTGGGGCGCGGAGTCAACGGCGCCAACTCCACCCCCAAAAAACGGAGAGGGAGGCGGCGGGTGTATAACTGGTGAAACCGCTGCTGGGCCGCCTGTCGGAGAACCAGTTCCTGATGCGCGGGGGGGGAAAACTTCTGGCTGGATTTTTCCCCGCGATAATCGGCATAGCGCAGGCGGACGGTAATGCCGCGTGCTGCCAGATGGTGAAAGCGCATCCAGGAAATGGCTCGTTCGAGAAGATGGGCGAGCAGTGCGGAAAGGAAATCCCGCCTGGCGACTGGCGGATCCAGGCTGGTGCAACGCGACACCGACAGCACGGGTCGCTGCGGCCGTACGGGCCGCAGATCGATGCCGCGGGAGAAATCGCGTAGCGCCGGCCCGCGCTTGCCAAACATGCCGCAAAAAACCTCCAGGGGCAGCCGTGCCGCCTCTCGCGTTTGGCGCACATTCAACCGGAGAAACCGCCCGGTTCCCTCGGGGCCAATCCCGGGAAGAATACTAACCGGCCAAGGCGCCAGGTAGAGTTGTTCCTGGCCAGGTAGCACCTGCACGACGGGCGAAGTATCGTCCTCGGCGGGAAAGATCCTGGCGCCGGCAATCCAATGGGAAAACTTCCCGCCCCGTTGCCTGCGCAATTCCTTGGCGTGGTGCGTGGCGGCGCTGGCTGCCAGTTTGTTGCAGCCCAAACCTGCCGACACGCGCAGGCCAACTTCCTGGTGAATATGTTGGCGCAGCAAGTCGAGGGGATTTTTTTCTGGGTCGCCGACATCGAGGCCCAGGTAAAGATCATCCAGCGCCGCCATCTCGACGGTGGGAGAATACTCGCGGCAAATGTCGAGAATCTGCCGACCGGCAAGTTCATAGCGGCGGTGATCGCCTGGCAAAACCAGCAAGCCCCGGCAAAGTTGCCTGGCATCGCTCAGGCGCATACCGGTTTTTACTCCTTGGCGTTTGGCTTCGTAACTGCAACTGGCGACCACACCCGTGCCAACAGCCACCGGACGGCCGCGCAGTTGCGGGTCGTCCCGCTGTTCGATGGAAGCAAAGAAGGCATCGACATCGAGGTGGGCGATTTTTTCTGTGGGGTGTTTTTTTTCGAGGGGCATGCGCTGGCTCTCCAGGGTTTGTACAAATGTATACTTACACCGGTTTCCCTCTTGTCAAGCTCCTGCGAATTTTTTTCCCCCTTCCATTATCTTCTGGCGGTTTTCCCTTTTTCCAGATACATTCTCCCAATGCACGAAAAGTTTCCATCATACAAAGCTTCAAGAGTTTAAAGACCGATCCTATGCAGCCGGAAAACCAAATTCTTGGGTCCTCGGGAACCCAGGATTTCTCTCGTTTAGCACAGACTTTGCAATTGCGCAAAAGCCAAGTCGAGGCAGTGATTAAACTCCTGGCGGAGGGGTTCCCGCCGCCCTTTATTGCTCGCTACAGGCGCGCCTTGACCGCCGGAATGCCGGAAGCCACCATCCGAACCATCCAGGAAAAATTGCAAAGGCTGGCGCAATTCCAGGAACGCAGCAGCTTCATCCTCAAGTCTTTGGAGTCGCAAGGAAAACTCACCGAAGAATTGAAAAAACAAATCGAAGAAGCCGATTCTCCCCGGACCCTGGAGGACTTGTTTCTTCCCTTCCGGCCGCGCAAGAATTCCTATTCCGCCGAGGCCCGCGCCAAAGGGTTGGAAAATTTCGCCGCCGCCATTTTGAACGCCGACCCCGTTGTGGCCGACCCCAGGGAATTTGCCCAGGCCATGGTAAGCCCTGAAAAAGGCCTCGATTCCGCAGACTTGGTTCTCGCGGGAATGGTTCGCATCCTGGCGGATCAGTTCAGTGAAAACGCTCATATCCGTCGGGCGGTTCGCGAAATCCTGTGGGAAACGGGAAAACTCACCAGTTCCCGTTCGGCCAGGCATCCGGAAAAACATTCAAGTGAATACCGCGAATTTTTTTCCTTCACAGAGCCCGTGAAAGAGCTCCATCCCAGAAAATTTCTCTCTCTTGAACGAGGAGTCAAAGCGGGAATCCTGAACCTCCAATTGAATTGGGACAAGGAAAAAGCCAAGTTCGTTGGGTTGCGGGCCTTGCTGGCGGTTGCTGCCGTTCCTCCTCCTCCCGCTGGTGAAACTTCTGGCGGGGAAACACCTCCACATCCTTCCGTGCCTGAACCGACGCATGCTCATTTAGAGTGGATCCGCCAATCCCTGGATGCGGCGATTGATCAAGTCCTGGGGGCGATTCTCGAAAAAGAATGTTTGCGTGACCTGGCAGAAAAGGCGGCAGAGCATGTGGCCCATATTCTGGCCCGCTGCCTCCACAACCGTTTGATGGCCGCGGGGTCCCCACCCATGCGCCTTTTAGCGATCGACCCGGGGTTTCGAACAGGTTGCAAGCTTGCAGTTCTCAATGAACACGGAAATGTCCTGGATCACGGTTTGGTCTTTCCCCACCAGCCCCAGGGGAAAAAAGAACTGGCCTTGTTGCGCATGGAAGAACTGGTTCGCAAGCACCAGGTGCAAGGTCTGGCCTTGGGAAATGGCAATGCATGCAAGGCCACGGAACTTTTAGTGGCGGAATTAATCCAAAGGCTGGAGTCGCCTCAATCCGCTCCCGCCGAATTGGAGATCTTGGCCCCTGCACCAATAGAGCAAGCGGAATCATCCCTTGCGCCAGGGGTTGTGGAGGATGAAACACCCGCCCCGGTACCAGTCATTGCAGAGCCGGTACCAGTCATTGTGGAACCCGTACCAGTTATTACGGAACCTGCGCTGGAAACGCCACCAGCCGAAGCAACGCCAGTGCCTGCCGCGGAATCCTCGGAAACCCCGGTCCCCTCTGGGGAGGCGCCAACCGTTCCAATGGTAGCGGCAGAGTCCGAGGAAGAGAAGAAGAAGAAAGAAGCGGAAGAGAAGAAGAAAAAAGAAGCGGACGAACAAAGGCGGAAAGAAAGAGAAAGAAGGCAGGCGGAATATTTGGAGCAGGTGAAGGCTGCGCGGGCGGGCCTGGCGGAGTTGCCGCCTTCGCCCAAGGGAGTTTCTTTTACCATGGTGCTGGAATCCGGCGCGTCAGAATACGCCGGCTCGATGCTGGGTAAGGAAGAATTGGCCGACCTGGACGCTGGAATTCGCGCTGCAGTATCCATTGGCCGAAGGGTATTAAACCCGCTAAAGGAATTGTCAAAGATTGATCCCACTCATTTAGTTTCGGGCATGATTGGCCTGGATTTGCCCCAAAGGCAAATCCGTACGGCGCTGGAAGGCATGGTCGATTATTGCGTTACTTGCGATGGGCTCGACCTGGCAACTGCGGAAAAACACCTTCTGCGGCATGTCCCAGGTTTGAATTCCCTGCTGGCGCAAAATATTTGTGATTTCCGTGTAAAAAACGGCGGCTTCAAATCGCGTCAACAACTTTTGGAAGTGGATCAAATGACCCCGCAGCGGTTTGAACTTGCCGCGGGTTTCCTTTATCTGTTTTCAGGTGATGAGCCTTTTGACGCCACGAACCTGCACCCCCTTGGTTATGAAATGGCGGAAAAAGTCCTGGCCGCTTATGGCATGTCCAAAGCGGATTGGAATTCGCCAGGTGGGCATGGAGAATTATTCCATAGGGCCCGTAACGCCAATTTAAATGAAATGGCGGAAAAAACGGGCGTGGGCTCGCTGCCGGCTCTGCGCGATTTTCTTGACGAATTGACCAACCCTCTGGCCGGTTTGAAAGCCAAGCATTTTGGCCCGATTTTCCGCTCGAGAATTCTGACTTTGCAAGACCTCCAACCCGGAATGGAACTCCAGGGCGTCATTCAAAATGTTGTGGAATTTGGTTGTTTTGCCGATGTTGGTTTGAAGGAAAGCGGCTTAATTCACATCAGCCAAATTTCGGCGAAATATGTGCGCAGCCCGTTTGAATCCGTTTCTGTCGGGGATGTGGTTCGAGTTTGGGTTCTTTCCGTTGACCAGGAAAAACAGCGAGTTTCTTTGACCATGATTCGCCCGGGCTCGGAACACTCCATGCCCAGGCACGACCATGGCAGGGGAAGGCCGGTACAGGCCAGAGGGGGTCACTTTCACAGTGACGGTCCTCCCGCTACCCAGGCCGCTCCAAGCGGGCAGGCCCCGGCACCCCAGCACGACAGGCCGCCCCAGCACGACAGGCCACCCCAGCAGTCCAACCGGAGTTCGAGTCGTTTCCGAAGTGATCGGCCACCATCCTCTCGGCCTCCCCGACGGGAAAACCAGGGGCCGCCTCAGCCGCAAGTGCGGACTTTCACCAGTAAAAAACCGGTGGCCAAACCTGTGCTTTCGCAATCAGCCTTGTCGGGTTCATCCCCGCTGGGAACTTTTGCGGAATTGGCGGTCTTTTGGGAAAAAAAGGACCCGGAGCCACAACCTAAAATGGTTGCACCACCTCAGGAATCACCAGGACAGGAACATCCTGCGATTGGGGAAAAAACCAGCGGCGAATCCACGCAAGAAAGTTTGCCGCCAACCCCTCCCGCTGCCAGCGAGTAACTGCTCAGCCTGGTTGGAAAAAAAGCCGCGATTTGATAGCCTTTTGTAAGATCCCCGCGTGCTGCTAAGGAAACCGTTTGAAGGGTTTCTTGGGCTTCAACGGCGTTTCAGGAGCGTTTGATGTCATCTCCTTCTCCCAATGGGTCCTCTCCGCAAGGACAGGGAAAAAATCCACGGAAGAAGCCTTTTTCCGGCATGGGGGGAAATCTGGCCTGGCTGATCATCCTTTCCCTTTTATTGCTTCTCTTGTTTAACACCAATACGGGCAGCAGTTCCACCGTTCTTTATTCCGATCTGGTTAAGCTGGTTTTTGATCCGGAAGACGGGAAGTTAATTAGTAAAGTCACATTCATTGGGATGGAACGAATTTCCGTGGAGGTTTCTGAACCGGGAAAAATCCAGGATGAGGCGCTCAAGAAAAAGATTGGCAGCAAGGGTAAATTTTCCGTGAACCGGGCCAAGCTTGACGACCCCGCCTTGGTGAATCAACTGGACAAATGGATTATGAAAGGGCTTCTGGTTGATCAGCAGGAAGACAGTTTCGCCGGACTGAGCTGGTTCATCATGATGCTCCTGCCGGCCATTATTTTGATTTTGTTTTTCTTGTTTATCCTGCCTCGTTTTCGCGACCCTATGGGAGGCGGTTTCCTGAACAATTACATCAAGAGCCCCGCCAAGCGATACGAAAAAAACAAATTGAAAGTCACCTTTGAGGATGTGGCGGGGTTGCAGAACGCCAAGAGCGAGTTGCAGGAAATCGTGGAGTTTTTGAAAGCGCCGGAAAAATTTGCCCGCCTGGGCGCCAATATCCCCAAGGGGGTGCTCCTGGTCGGCCCTCCAGGCACTGGCAAAACCCTCATGGCACGCGCCGTAGCTGGCGAAGCAGGCGTTCCTTTCTTTTCCATCAGCGGGTCGGAATTTATCCAAATGTTTGTCGGTGTCGGCGCCTCCCGCGTCCGCGATATGTTCAAAAACGCCAAAGACAATGCACCGTGTATCCTTTTTATCGATGAAATTGATGCGGTCGGCCGCATGCGTGGCGCCGGAGTTGGTGGCGGGTCGGATGAACGCGAGCAGACCCTCAACCAGATCCTCAGCGAAATGGATGGTTTTCAACCGACCGAAACCGTGATTGTCATGGCCGCAACCAACCGGCCGGATGTTCTCGACTCGGCCTTGCTTCGACCTGGAAGATTTGATCGCCATATTACTATTGACCGTCCGACCTGGCAGGGGCGCATGGCCATTCTCAAGGTTCATACCCGCAATAAGCCTTTGGGCGATGATGTGAATTTGGAAGCCCTTGGTCGCAAAATGATCGGAATGACCGGTGCGGACTTGCGCAACCTTTGCAACGAAGCGGCCTTGGCGGCAACCCGCGTGGGCAAGGATAAAATCGGTCGGTCGGATTTTGAAATTGCAGCAGACCGCGTTTTGATCGGGCCCAAACGCGAGGAAATTCTCGGCCCTGAGGACAAAAAACGAACCGCCTACCACGAGGCCGGGCATGCCCTGGTGACATGGCTTATGCCCGGATCGGATAAGCCGCAAAAAGTTTCCATAGTTCCCAGGGGGCAAAGCCTGGGAGTGAACTTGATTACTCCGGATGAAGATCGCTTTCACCATGGCTGCGATTATTTCAAAAACCAATTGGTAATGGGGATGGGCGGGCGGGCCGCAGACCGCCTGATTTATGGTCAGGCGTTTGCCGGCGCCGAGTCCGATCTGAAAAAAGTCACCCGTCTGGCCCGCTTCATGGTCACGCATTGGGGGATGAGCGAACGCCTGGGGCCGATTGCTTTCCGCGTTGGCGAAGAACATTTATTTTTGGGAAAAGAGATTCAGGAGTCCAGGGATTTTAGCGAGCATACCGCTGCTGTGATCGACGCTGAAGTGCAGAAAATCCTGCGCGAGGCCGATGAAACAGCATTCAATTTGCTCTCCGCCAACCGGGCTTACATGGAAAAAATTGTCGAGTCTTTGCTAAATAAGGAAGAACTTTATCGTGAAGAAATCGAAACCATTTTGCAAGAGGCGGGCTTCCATTTCCATGGGGGAAATGGCAAGGCTGAATCCTTGCCGAGTTCCCTGAAGGCTACGGATTAAGCTTTTTTTCCCCTCGGGAGAAACCTTAGTTTTCCCAATCTCTCCTGGTAAACCGTGGAATTTAAAATAGCCAAAACCAATTGCGTTTTCTCCGGGGAACTCTTTTGGGGATTTATTACGAAATCAAATTGTTCAGCTTTCACTGGTATGAAGGCTAGCCCGGCATTATCCGCGAACCATTCCACCGCCATGCCCCAATCAGCACGCCCCTGCACGATGGACTGCGCCACTGCGTGGTGCGACTTTAGTTCATTGAAGTAACCATTGGGCCGGAATCCCGAGAGAAAACTGTCCAGAAGGAAGCGAGTCCCACTCCCGCCATTGCGATTGGCCAGTAAAAGTTCCGGCCTGCCTTTGACGATTGCCAGGAATTCCTCCAGGGTAGAATTTGCAGAAAACCTGGAATCATTTTTCTTGTAGACCAATCCCTGAATCCGATCATACCCTGGCAAGAGCAATTCCCCAGGTTGAAGAAAGGGGGTGTTGTATTCGCCCGACTTGCTGTCAAAAAGGTGGATGCAGGCCAGGTCGCATTCCCCCCTTCGAAAGGCGTGCAGACCCCCAAGGCTTCCTAGGGAAGTGAAACTGGCATGAAGGCCGTGGGTTCGCAAGTGGCCAACCAGCAAATCGACTCCCGGGCAATGACTCCCCATGATATTCCAATCGGCCAGGTTGGTCTTTTGGGTTAAAAGCTGAACTTGTGCTATTTCCCCTGGGAAGAGAAATTCCTGATGCCTGGGAATTTCAATAAAGCCGTCGGCATGGGAAAAGGAAGTTATCGACCCAGATCCTTTTCCCACGGGAACGGCAATGTACGGGGGCGCCTTCCCGCCGCTTTCCGGATCGGGGTGGGAATTTTCGAAAAGTTTCACAGGGAGAAAATCGGTGCGGCCATTAACCGAAGGAATTTTCATCGATACCTTGCACAAAGTATTTTGCGGGGTGCTAGCCTTGCGCCCAGAAAACACTCGCAGGACGGGACTGATGAATTCATGAAAGGTCATGATGGCCGAGGTTGGAAATCCTGGAAGGATTGCCACGGGCACCTTGCGCAATCCGGGCGGTTTTCCTTCCTCGGTTTCCAAGTAAAATACTGCCAGGCAAAGTGGCTTCCCTGGTTTCATTGCCACACCATGGACCACGATTCCAGGTTTTCCCAAGGAGTTTAAAACTTGATAAGTCAGGTCCGAAGGCCCTTTGGATGTTCCCCCTGATAAAAGAATCATGTCGCAGTCCAGGGATTGGAAAATGGCTTCCCGGATGGCCTCGGAATTATCTTTCAAGATGCCCCGGCAATCCCCAAGGCAACCAAGTTCCTCAACAGCGGCGGCAAGAAGCGGGCCGTTGCAATCGTGAACCTGACCAGGTTGCAGGGGTGTGCCCGGGGCAATCAGTTCATTTCCCGTGGAATAAATTGCCACCCGCGGACGCTTGAAAACGCAGATCTCCTTTACACCCAGCGCTGCTAACACGCCAATTTCCCTGGATGTTACCGCTTGAAATGGGTGCAGGATCACTTCACCACGGGAAATGTCAGAACCTGTATGCGAAATATTCTCCCCAGGCGCCAGGGGTTTGCGAAGAATTAGGCGCCCTTCGCTGGTTTCCGTCTGCTCAACCATGACCACGGAATTGGCGCCGCGCGGGACTGCCCCGCCCGTGGCTATCGGGGCGCACTGGCCGTTTTTGATCTCTCCGGAGGGAATCGTTCCGATTTCCCAATTTCCCTTTATTATTTTCAATTCACCAAGGTTGTTTTCATCGATCCCAAAGGTGTCTTCCGCCCGCAGGGCAAAGCCGTCGACATTGGAACGGTCAAATCCGGGGACATCACTTCCTGCCTGGCATTCCTCGGCCAATACCCGCCCCAATACCTGACCCAAAGAAACACTTTCCACCCCCAAGGGGGAAAGGTCCAAGTGGAAAAAAAACCTTTTCTTGGCTTCTTCCTTCGACAGGACTTCAAGAAATTGTTCCTGCTTCATGGCCCCTTGGTGTTGAATCATAAAAATAGACAAGCACGGGTGTTCCTTCGGGAAAGCCTTCGCTATCTTGATCGATCAGGATAAAGCCATCGGCCCGAGTGGTTGAACTGAGATTGGAGGCGCCACTGCCCACAACCGGTTCTAGCAAACCATTGGTGGCAATTTTCACGCGCACATAGTCGACCCGCCCCACCGCGGAAACTATTTTCTTTCCGGTTTTTACCATGGCGCGGGGGTAGGGCAACTCTATTGGCAACCCGGCCATTTTCCTCACGGCCATGCTGGCCAAGAGGTCGTAGGCGCAAAGGCAGGAAACAGGATTGCCAGGAAGGAGGAATACGGGAATCCGCGATTCTAAAAAACCAAAGCCGGCGGGGCTTGCAGGCCGCATTCCTACGCCATGCACGGCCAATTCTCCCAGCTTTTTTAACAAGGCTGGCGCATGATCTTCTTTTCCAACCGAGGATCCGCCGGAAATTAATACCAGGTCCGAACCATGCTCGGAAAGAGCTTTCTCCAGAGTCTGGGAATCGTCAGGTATGATTCCCTCAAAAATCGCCTGTCCCCCGTCTCGTTGAACCAGGCCGCGCAAGGTCAAGGAATTGCTGTCGGCGATTTTCTCCTTTTCCGGCGGAGAACCAGCGGGAAGGATCTCATTCCCCGTGATCAGTATTCGGACTTTCGGAGAAGCGAAAACGGGGATTTCCCGGATTCCCACGGAGGAAATTAACCCCACATCCTGGGGCCGCAATACTCTTCCTTTTTCCAGAATGGTGGACCCCGCCTTAACATCCTCTCCAGTTTTCCCGATGTTTTTTCCCGGCGCCATTGCCTGGAAAACCTGGACCGATCCAAATGGGAATTGTCTCGATGGAGGCAACTCCTGGGTAACCTCGGCGGGGATTACCGCGTTGGCCCCCTGGGGAATCTTGGCGCCGGTCATTATTCTAACTGCCTGGTTTTCTCCGGTTGCCAACGCACACGGGTTCCCGGGCATCGATTCCCCAACGATTTCCAATTCGCGGGGGTTTAATTGGTCTGCCCCAAAAGTATCCTCACCTTTTACAGCATAACCATCCATGGCGGCGCGGTCGAAATGCGGAACAGCAACCGGTGCAACCAGGGATTGGGCCAACACTCGGTTAAAACTTTTTTCCAATGGAACTTTTTCATGGCCCAAGGACGCGACCCGGGATTGAAGTATTTGAATTGCTTCACGCAATTCCGTGCGGGAATGAAAGCCTTTCATTCGGGGATCAAACCATGAGTTGGCCATTAGGGTAATTATTGAACTCCCCTGGGCCTTAGGCCATGGCAACTGGGCAAATCTGATTTTTACAGGAAGGATAAATGTAGGCTGAATGTTTCCACCCGGGTCTTACTTCCAGCAAATCCGATACAACCAGAAAAGTCACGAGAATGATATTATTTTGAAAATATCCACCTAAAATGAATATTTTTCCAAAAAGAAAATCCCTTTGGGATAGAAGCCACCTCCCTATTTGATTTAGCCTGGGGATTAGTTTAAGCGAGGTTTTTGAATTCGAGGTGTTCCATGAAAAAGATTGTGTTGGTGGCGTTGGCGGGATTTTCTTTATTGGGCAGCGGGTGCTGGTTTAACCGGGATGGGCAGGGGCTTTTTGGCCGCCGCCATGCCAAGGATAACCCTCCGCAGCCTTACATGCATCAGATGCAACCGTGCGCACCGGCGTGCCAACCAGCTTGCGCCCCGGCTTGTCCTCCTGGCTGTGTGCCAGCCCCAGTCGTGTACACGCCATAAAATTTGGGAAAAACCCCGCGGGGAATAACCAAAAGGCGCCTGATTATTCCCCGCCAACCGGCCCCTGTGGTGTTCAACCCCCAAAATCGGTACTCTTTCGCCCATTTACCTCCCTCCTGGCAATCTCCTCCTGAAGTTTATTTGCCTGATTTTCTTCCAGTGGCATATTCCCTGTAACGAAGGGAAAGAAAACCCACCGCATTTTCTTTCCTTTCCCCGGGATACCCAGGCCGGTGAAATTTCCTGGCTTCTCGGGGGGGATTCCGCGGAATTCCAACTCGGAAACGGGTTGGTATGGGCTTCAAGGAGGTCAGGATGAAGAATTTTAAATTGATTTTGATTGCTGGGATCGCTGCAAGTGTGCTGGCTTCAGGGTGTATCCGCCATCGGATTGGTTTTTGCATTAAGCCCTGGGGACACATCATTCAGAAAAAGAAGCTGAAAAAGGATATGGGTGGGGCTGATGGGGATTGCGATTCTTGTGGGATTTCGTCCTTTAGCGCCGGGGAACCCCCGTTCACCACTGCCCCACCGGTGAAGATTGTGCCGAGAATCAATTAAGGTTTAGCTTGCCGCTCAATAAGCCGGGACGCCCTCCCGGCTTATTATATTCCCGTTTCGATTACCTGGTTATGTTGAATGGGATCAAAAACCTGGTAAGTGTGAATGACGGGAAATTGACCTGAAGGCTGGATGCGGAATTCGATTTCCACGCGGAAATAAGTCTCTTCGTACTGTCCAAGATTCCCCCGGACCTTTACTTTCGAAGTCGTAATAAAGCCCTTGTTTCGCGGCAAGTGGCGTATTATTTCCATATCCCAAGTAACAATGCCAGTAATCCTGTCCGGCTCGCGCATCCGCATAAGGAACCCGGTGACTTCCTCCAGGTTGGAGCCTTTCGGGGTGAAAAACCCGTCATCCATGTACTTCCGCAACTCGTGATATTTTTTTTCTTGAATGGCCTTACCCACCTGATTGACCACCCAGGCCGCTTTTTCTAGTTTTGTCTCAACACTTTTATCCAAGAACCAGTTCAGGCCGATGGAAAACAAACACCCCAAAAAAAACACTATCCAAACAACATGTCGGTGCACCATCCAGATCAGAAACGAGGCAGCCCCGCCAGATAAAAAGAAAAAATAGACCCCAGTTTTTCCTTCACACAGCCAGTCCATTCTCCTAGTCTCCTGTCTGGCCAGGGACTCCCGCGGAGGCCGGTTTGTTTTTAAAAAAAACCCGGGCTGTGGCGATTAACCCGATTCCGCAGCCGACTATAATCCGGGCAGTGCCTAGGTCGAGGGTGAAAGGCCAATTCAATCCCGCCAATTGAAGTAAGTGAAGGCTCAGTCCGCCCCCCGCAGCAATTATCCCCAAAAGCAGGGTGCAGCGAAATAGCATGGGCGCCTCTTATTCCTTCAAATACCGCTTACCGTTTGTCGGCCGGCCACAGCGTGTTGCCATACTGGGCATTGTTCCCCAGGGATTCCTCAATGCGCAACAATTGATTGTACTTCGCAATGCGGTCGGTGCGGCTGGCCGATCCGGTTTTGATCTGCCCGGCATTAGTGGCCACGGCGATGTCGGCGATGGTGGTGTCTTCCGTCTCGCCACTCCGATGACTGATGATCGTGGTGAAACTGTTCCTTTTTGCCATTTCAATTGCTTGCAAAGTTTCTGTCAGAGTGCCGATTTGGTTGACCTTGACCAAAATACTATTTGCAGCTTTTTCCGCGATTCCTCTTTCCAGCCGTTGGGTGTTGGTGACAAAAAGGTCGTCACCCACTAATTGCACCTTGTCGCCCAGACGCTGCGTCAGTTTTTTCCAACCAAGCCAATCGTCCTCCGCCAGGCCATCCTCAATGGAACGGATGGGCCATTTCTGGCTTAGTTGAACCCAGGAATCGATCATTTCATCCGAGGTGATAATTCGCTCCGGATTGCTTTTGAAAAAACAGTATCCCTGTTTGCCCTTGAGTTTGGCTTCCTCAAACAACTCGGTGGTGGCGGCATCCATGGCGAAAACGATGTCTTTACCCAACTGATACCCGGCTTTTTCCACAGATTTCGCCATCAGCTCCAATGCCTCGTCCGAGTTTTTTACATTCGGAGCAAAACCCCCTTCATCACCCACTGAAGTATTCAGGCCCTTGTCATGAAGAACCTTTTTCAATTGATGAAAAACCTCGGTGCCCATCCGCAGCCCTTCGGAAAAGGAAGGCGCGCCCAGGGGCATGATCATGAATTCCTGAAAATCCACATTGTTGTCGGCGTGTTTGCCTCCATTAAGGATGTTCATCATGGGAACTGGCAGGACAGAAGCGTTGGTCCCGCCTATGTAACGGTACAAAGGCAGGCGGGCTTGATTGGCCGCGGCATGCGCCGCTGCCAGCGACACTCCAAGCATGGCATTGGCGCCGAGGTTGCCCTTGTTCGTTGTACCGTCGAGTTGCAGAAGGAGGCGGTCAATTGCCACTTGGTTCATGGGGCACAAGCCAATTAAGGCAGGTGCAATTTTTGTTTTGACATTCTCCACAGCCTGGCGAGTGCCTTTGCCCAGGTAACGCTTTTTGTCGCCGTCGCGCAATTCCACGGCTTCATGGGCGCCAGTGCTGGCGCCGCTGGGAACCGCTGCACGGCCCATTACGCCATTTTCCAGGATAATTTCCGCTTCCAATGTTGGGTTTCCTCGGCTGTCCAAAATCTCCCGCGCATGAACTTGCTTGATTTTGCTCATGGTTCGACCTTTCTTTTTCTGGCTGAATCCTGGATTCCCGCAAGGGAATTCCCCATCCAATACCCATTTCTTTTTATGGAAAAAAGAATTCCCTAGTCAAAGTTGAACGGTAAGCCAGGGTATTTGGCCTCTTCCTGCCCTTGACCCAAAAATGCCAGGCCAATTACCATTTCCTTCGAGCTTTTGACTTTACCCAGGAAACAATATGTCGAACGATTCTAACGATGGGCACACCCAGGTTGAATCCCGCCTGATTCCCCACGCCTATTTCCTGTTAGTCCTGGTGGTTTTAACCGCGGGGTTGCGGGATTGGCAAGTTAGCCATACCGAAGTTGCTGCACGGGACAGCATCGGCTTCATCCGCTACGCCTGGAACCTGGATCAATCCTCTGACTGGAAAAAAGTATTCCGAGAGGGGCACCAACACCCGGGATTTCCCGTAGCCATACATCTGTTTTCCCTGCCGGCCAGATTCTTTTGGCCGGAAGATCTCCCTCGGGCTTACCAATTAAGCGCGCAATTCACCGCATCCTTCTTCAGTGTTCTTTTGGTGTTTCCCCTCTATTTTTTGGGGAAGGAGTTTTTCAATCGCTGGCAGGCTTTCTGGATTGTTGCCTTGTTCCAGATCCTGCCGGCAACCAGCAAAGTCCTGGGGGATGGTTTATCAGAATCCATGTTTCTCTCTTTTGCCACGGCCGGTTTATTGTTCGCGGTGCAAGGGTACGGTCGGCCGGGAATTCGTTGCTGGTTTTTATCCGGCTTATTTTCCGGCGCGGCCTATCTGGTTCGGCCCGAAGGGTTGGTTGTGGCTGCCGCCTCTTCACTTTTGCTTTTAGGCAGGGGAGTTTGGTGGCGGGATAAAGAGGTTCGCCAACACAGTTTTCGCGCTCTGGCCGCCACCCTGGCTGGAACCGTTATCCTGGCCGCCCCATTCATGCTGGTGATTGGCAAAATTACCTCCAAGCCCACAGGAAACATAATCCTGAACCAAGCCACCGTGGGGGTAATGGAATCTGAAATTCCCAACTACGCGGCCAACCCAAATGGCCAAGGGGAAACTGTTGCCCTGGCAAGCTGGTGGAGTGGCGGCGACGGCACTCAGGTGCAAAGGATCCTTTGGGCTTCCTTTGCCCTTGCAGACGCCTATGTCAAGGGTTTGAATTATTTTGGCTTGTTGCTGGCCTTGGCTGGCCTGGCGCTTTCCGGCCCATTGTTCCGCCGGGATCCCCGCTTAATAATTCTGGTCTTGGTTTTCTTCCTATTAAACATTGCTCTTTTTCGCGTGGCCAAGGTCATGGGCTATCTTTCGGAAAGGCACGCCTTGTTTGGCATTTTAATCGCCATGCTCTGGATCCCCCCCGGCGCGGCGAACTTGGGAAGGGGGATTCGAATTCTCCTTCGGAAAAATGGCCATGACATTTCTGGTTTGGAAAGAATTATTCCTGCAGTGGCGCTCCTGGCTTTGGCGCTCCCGTCATTGGCCAAAAGCATGGAAACGCTGCACTACAACCGCGAGGGTTTCAAACAGGCTGGGCAATGGCTATCCGAGCACATTCAACCAGGCGACCCGGTCGAGGATCCCTTTTGCTGGAGCCACTTCTATGCCGGTAAAGTCTTTCTTGAAGGGAAGCAGAACCTTCCTCACAGTAAGCCACGGTTGAAATATGTGGTGGTGGAAAGGTCCAAGAACCCGCATGTGCGGTTGCAAACCCAGAAGGAAGAGGACTTGCTCAAGATGGCTGGCCAGGTGGTTTTTTCCTGGGATGCCAAAAAGACCAAAAGCCAGTTGTCAGTGGTAGTTTATTCCGTGCCTGTTCCAGGCGGTTAATTTGTATCCGCCTGGGTCAGGGCCAGTAAGTGGTCTACCGCCGGCCGGTTTTCCCAGTTCAAACAGAATTCAATGATCTCTTTTTGTTCCTTTTCCCCAAGGCATTTGGCCATGTTGAGGAATTTACCAATGACCTGGTCATCTGTCATCGGGCATTGAGCGTGGCCTGGGGGAAAATCAATTTCTTCCTCCATGCTGCTGCCGTCTTTCAACCGCAACACAATCCGGTTGGGGATCCCCTTGGGATAACGCTTGTCCAAGTTTTCATCGCGGATCACCGTGGTCCGGTTAACCAAATCGACAAGTTGCGGATCCTGGATCCTGGTTTCATCGAATTGTTCCAGGCCGACCTGGCCGTCCACCAGGGCCACGACCGTGCAATAAGGCAGGCTGTGGTCGGCGGTCTCTCGGGTTTTCGGCCGCCATTTTTCAGGGTCCTTGCCAATGATGTCCGCGGCGGCATGGAAGGTGTGGATTTCAATCCGCGACACCGCCTCCAAGGAAGGGACCTTGCCCCGCAAAACCAGGGCAGCGGCAATGGCGCTTTGACTGTGATATTCCGCTGGCCAGTATTTAATGTAGGTTCGGTTAATCATGAAATCCCCCTTTGCCCCGAATTCTGGGGGTTCAAACGGGCCGGTAATCAGTTTCATCAAACCGAGATCACCCTCAAAAATCGGAGCCGGCCCGGTTAACCCGTGTTTGGCTAATTGCGCCGCGAAAATGGCATGGCGGCTGACATTGCCAAAAGCGCACCCCTTCCACATGCTGAGTTCCCCCGACCGCGTTTGCCGGATCGCTATTCCCGAGGCGGCTGCTATCCCAAGGGCGTGCACCGTTTGTTCCAAGGTTAGTTCCATTAACCGGGCCACCGCGGCTGTTGCCGATAGCGTTCCATAGGTTACATGGTCTATTCCTTTTTTCCTCAGGCTAGCCGCGTCGCACAAACGGCATTGGATTTCGTAGGCAATGATCCCTGCCAGAATCATTTCTTTAGGAGGGGATTTTTCCCGTTCCCCTGCAGCCAGAACGGCGGCGAGATTGTCACTCGGGTGAGCAGGTTCCATGGAGAGGTAAGTGTCGTTGAAATCCAAATACCGAATGAGAAGCCCATTGTAAAAGGCTCCCCAGTCCGGGGCCGATTTTCCCCCGCCAATTAAGGAAACTTGGTTGGAGGGATTTCCCTGGTTGAGTGCGCATGCTTTTACCGCCCGGCTGGCTGGAGAATTCAAGGCGCCTAGCGCCGTTCCCAAGGAATCGAGCAGCCTGCGTTTAAGTTCATGAATGGTTTCCGATGGAACATCGTCCCAGCGCAACTCAAGTGCGAAACGCGCGATCTTTCTGGCCAACGATTCCGTCATGACAATGTGTCCTTTCCCCGGACTTCTCCAGGGTTTTTCCAAAAGTATAATAAGGTGAAAAAGGCAATCGCCGGCGGTATTCCGGCCATGGCTATGCCCCAAACATAAGCCTGCTCCTGGGCCATTTGCATGGCGATTCCCTGCTCATATCCCTGGGTTTTAAACAATTCCAAATAATGGGTTTTCGTCCCTTGGATAAAATATCCCGCACCCGTTTGCATGATATACATGCCAATCCAGTTAATGCTTCCCAATAGCCCGGTGATTTTTCCCTGATGCCGCCCTGAAATCTCCTGGCTGAAAGAGTAGTAACAAGGAAAAAGTCCCAGGGTGCCAAACCCCATGAGGATCAGGGTGCCTAAAAAAACTGGTCCTGTGGGAATGAATGCAGCCAGAACACTTAACAGAGAGAGCGAAGCAAACAACCCAAAGGTTGTTAACCGGGATGAGAAGACCGGAAAGCCAATCTTGGCCAGGTAAAGGGTTAAAAACCCGGCGGAAAGAGAACCAATATCAGCCGCCAGGTAATATCCCATGAAAAAGTAGTTCACCTCGCTTTCACTGTAACCACGGGCTTTCTGCAAATAGAGAGGCAGCCAGGCCCGAAGAAAATGCCAGGTCAGGTTGATCGACACTACCGAAAGGACCAGGATCCAAAAGCGCTTTTGCCAAACTATTTGGCCAAGTATGGTCCCCAGGTGTTCCTTTTTTGCCAAGGGATCATGCGGTTCCTGATCCTTCAGGTTGATGCCCCAGGTGAATAGCCCCCAGAGAAAAATCCAAACCAGCCCAGTCATTCCGGTTAGCAGGAAGGCGCCGCGCCATCCGGCTATAAAAGGCAGGGATTCCTCCGTTTGTTTATGCAAACAGATTTGCACGATCATCGGGGTGAGAATGGCGCCCAGGGCTGCCCCGCTTTGAAGGATGCTATTCCCCATGGTCCGCCGGGCAGGGTCCAACAAGCGCCGAGTGGTGACCAGGGCGCATGGCCAATTGGCCGCTTCAAAAAAGCCCAATGCGATACGGCAGGCTAAAAGTTCCTCTTTATTCTGAACCAGCCCGGTGAGAAATCCCGACAGCGACCAGAAAAATACCATGAAGGGGTAAAGGAGCTTGATGGGTAACCTGTCGGCTACCAGCCCGGTGGAAATGGCGCCGACCGCGAAGGCCAGCCCGAAATGTCCTTCTAGTTTGCCATAAAAATCCTCTTCAAAATGAAACTCCTCCATGATGCGCTTGCTGGTCAAGTTCAGCGCCATTCGGTCCATGTAATTGATCATGGTGGCCAAGAGTAAAAGCCCGCAAACAACCCAAATCCGGTAGCCAGGTGAGGAGGGTGGTGACATCGCGGCCTTTTTTCATGGTGGGAGGGCAATGGGGTACAAGGTAATGGATTCCTCCCCCCTCGTACAGCGGCCGATTAAATTATTTTCAGTTTAAAATGGCTTTGCTTTTGCCACTCGGGTTTCCCAAGAAAAGTTCAATTTTGTGTCTTCCACAGGTAGAAATGTCCCCATCCTTCCACAGATAGAAATGGCCCCTTTTCCGGGGTGGTGTAGGGGTGAAGCGGAGGCCGAGCGTAGCGAGGCCGCAGCGCAGCCCCTACACCACCGGGCGCCGCTAACGCCAGGGGTGGTC
>SHZZ01000061.1 GCA_009692005.1 Gemmataceae bacterium
CCTTCGGAAACCCAAACGGCCGGGACTTCTCTTTTCTCCAGAGATTCCAAGCAGGGTCTGCGAGTGATTTTGGACTTCTTTCCTTGCCTTTCAAACCAGCGAGAAAAGCGGTAGAGATTATTAACGGAAAATAACTTGGCCATCTGATTGCTCCAAAAATTGAATGCCAATAACCGGGTGATTATAACACGGTGTGCCAATTGCCCCAAATTGCCTGCTGGGATTACTTCTCCCAACCGTTACCCATAGTGATTAATAGACACCCCTGGTTGCAAGCGAAAATCTGCATATGAGAAAAATCTCATTCACCTTCCCTTGGGAAAGTAACCCTAAATCCACTAACCGGTTTTCCTTATCTAGACGGAATAATTGACAGATTCGATTTATTTCATTTTGGCCATCTTTGTGGAGGGAGGTCGCTAGGCATGCGCCAATCGCCCCTGGGGGATAGGCTCACCGTGCCGACCTTGGGCCCGTCCGGCAGAGAAGAGCGCTTGAATTGGCTGGCAAAGAACCTGGAAATGAAAAGGTCCAGCCAGTGCTCTATCTCTTTAACTGAATAAGACTTGTGGAATTTAGTCTGCTTGGCCAGGAAGGCGATTTTTCCCGGTGAAAAACCCATTCGCACCAGGTGATACAGGAAAAAATCGTGCAGTTCATAAGGCCCAATCGCGTCTTCCGTCGACTGGATTTCATCCAGCCCAGGGCCGGTGGGAAGCAGTTCCGGCGAGATCGGCGTTTGGGCGATGTCGTGCAAGATGCCCCTGATAGGGTCTTCAAATTGCTGGTCCGCCACCCATTCAATCAAGAACCGCACCAGGGACTTGGGAATCGAGGCGTTGGGGTTGTACATGGCCATGTGGTCAGCGTTGAATGTACACCAGCCCAAGGCCAGTTCAGACAAATCGCCCGTGCCAATGACAAAACCCTGGTTCATCAACAACGCGGTTCGCCTGCGGGCCTGCACATTTTCGAAAACCAAGTCGTGCTTGCGATCCTTGGGGATGGCTTGCAGTTGTGTTTGGAAATCCTGCAGGGAAATATTCTCTAAAGAGATGCCAAAAGGATTATGTCCCAGATCCAGCCATTCCTGGAAACAAAGCGCGCGGATGTCGATTTCCTTTGATTGCAGCCCTAGAGCTGACATTAATTTCCTGGCGTTGCCCAAGGTCCGGGCCGTGGTCCCAAAACCTGGCATGGTCATGGGCAGGAAATTACTCAGTGGCCGTTGCAGCGCCTTAAACGCCTTGCAAGCCACCAAGAGGGCCAAAGTGGAATCGAGCCCGCCCGATACACCCAGGGTTGCGGGAATGTCGCCCACCTGCTCCAGCCGGCGGGCCAACCCCGCCACCTGGATTTGAAAAATCTCTTCACAGCGTTCGTGGAGTTGAGTGGAATCCTTGGGCACGAAAGGGTGGGCATCGACGACGCGGTGAATTTTTTCCTCACCCTGGCTGACCAACCCGCTGCCATTCAAATTGAAATAAATGGTATGGCAGGGAACTGGAAGGCAGGGCATTTCCCCCCAGGAATTGCCAGAAATCCGGTCGAGTTGCACCCGTTCCAAATCCACATCCGCGATCAAGGTGGAATCGTGCCGGGAAAAACGCTGGTTTTCCCCAATTAACTGGCCGCACTCCGCCACCAGGCAATGCCCCCCAAAAACCAAGTCGGTTGTCGATTCCTTCACCCCTGAAGAGGCATAAGCATAAGCCGCCCTGCAGCGGCCGGACTGATTCAAAATCAGGCTTTTTCTGTAAAGTGCTTTTCCCACCAGCTCATTGCTGGCGGAAAGGTTGACCAGCAAGCTGGCCCCGGCCATGGCCTGATTCGAACTTGGAGGCACTGGCACCCAGAGGTCTTCGCATATCTCGATGCCGATTTTCAGTTTGGGGTAGTCCCGGGCCTGGAACAGCAAGCCAGGGCCAATGGGAAAGGAAATTCCATTCAGGAAGATTTCGCACGAGGTCAAGTCGCGAGCCGGGGAAAAGTACCGGCGTTCGTAAAACTCCTTGTAGTTGGGCAAATGGCTTTTAGGCGCCGCCCCGAGGATTTTTCCCTGGTGAATGACCACCGCGCAATTGAACAGCTTGCCATCGGCTTCCAAGGGCAATCCAACGATAACTATCCCCGAGTAGTTTTTCGCGCTTTCCTGGCGGAGATCCTCGAGAGCCTGAGTGGCCGCATGTAATAAAGTGGATTGGTGGAAGAGATCTGCGCAGGTGTAGCCAGTCAGGGAAAGTTCGGGAAAAAGCGCCAGGCCGGCGTGATTTTTTTCCGCTGTGGCCAGCAGGGTGGCGATTTTTTTGCTGTTGAATTCGCAATCCCCGAGGCGCAACTCGGGAGAAAAAACAGCCAGGCGGAATAGACCAAGATCCATCGTGACCCTTCGCGGTAAAGGGCGCTCCGCGCCTGGGTTGATTCCTTTCAGTTAATTTATCAAAACCCGGTTGAATTAGGGAATGCCCGCTATTCCCCAATGTCTTCAGCCCAGATTTCCGGGTGCTGCCTGATAAACCCCTGCAACAATTCACTGCACTCGGGGGAATCCAAATCGGCCACTTCCACCCCGATTTCACGCAGCCAAGACAGACCGCCCTGAAAAGTCCTTGATTCCCCCACGATGACTTTGCCAATGCCAAACTGCCGGATCAAACCACTGCAATACCAGCAGGGGGCCAGGGTGGTGACCATTACTTTATCGCGATATCCCCGCTGCCGGCCGGCGGCGCGAAAGGCATCGGTTTCCCCATGAAGGGACGGATCTCCCTGCTGCACCCTGCGGTTATGCCCCCGGCCAAGGATAGTTCCATCGCGCCCAGCCAGACAGGCCCCGATGGGTATGCCCCCTTCCCCCAGCCCCAGGCGAGCTTCCTCCAAGGCAATTTCCAGCAGTTGCCGGTCGGTCATGGTTTTTTGTTTAACAGCAAGGGCGCCAAATCGATCGTGTGGAAAGGCCCCTTGGATGCGGGGATGTTGCCAAAGGACAAATGCAGCCGCAACGGCTGTGATTCAAACAGCATGGTTTGCAAAGTGTCTTTGCCGAGGTTGACCTTGTCGAGCGCGGCAAGGATATCCTTGGGTCCGGGTTTTTGCTCGGCCTGACGGAATTGCTCCAGGGTGGCAAACCGCTGATTGGACTTGCGCACATTCAGGGCGAAAAAGGGGCGCAGTTCCTTGCTGCAAAAATGATTGCAGCAGGCCACCACGCCCTCCTGGGCTTTCCTTTCCACGATTTTGTCGGGGCTGACTTCAAAAACCGCCGCCCGCTTGCGGTCGCCAATTAGCAAATTCGTGGTGCTGCAACGGGGCAGTTTCTCCAGCAGGGCCAGCGCTTCCTCCACCGTGGAGCACTCTTCCAAAACTTTCCGGTAACAAAGGGCGAAGGGCAGCCCGGAAAAATTGAATTTCCTCAGCCCTGCCTTGATGTCAATCACTTCATGGATGGCCAGGCACAAGCCGTCCTGGTTAATCCCGGACAGGCAGCCGATCAAGCCGGGAAAGCCAATCGAGGCGAAAGCTTTTTTCCCTTCTGGCCGATACACCGTCACCAGGGTGTACTGATGGATGTATCCCAGTGAGGGGTAGTCGAGATTTCTTCCCAGGAGGAGTCCGCCGGTGGAGCTGGCCTGGGGTTCAATAGCCACGCCGGAACAGGCCACCACTTTCTTAATGTCAAAAAGCGTGTTGCCAAGGATGAGGTCCTCCAGCGTTTCACCTGAGGCCTCGGCGATGGCAGCCAATTCCTTGCGGTACTCTGTTGGGAAGGAGGCGAACATTTTTTCCCCGGTTTTCGCCAGCAACGGCTCCAGGAAGCCCCCGCCATACTTTTTCATGATTTCCCGTGGATAGGCCGCGGCTTTCTTGGCCGGTTTTAACCCGTATTTCCCCACAGTTTTGCCCATCGCTTCAGGCGATCCTTCCGCAAGCAGGACCGGCAGGCCATTGACATAGCGCAAGGAGGGATTGGCTTCTTGGGTTTCCGGGTAGCGGAATGGGGGAGGCCCCGCGGTTTTTTCAACGATCTCTGGCACGGGGTAAATACCCAGCAGGCCTAGCAGGAATATTTCGCCAATCATGTTAGAACCCACTTGATAGTTTATTCTCAGGTGAATTATCCCTGAGTTGGGCAAGATACCAAAGGGAATTCATCCTGTCAGCACAACCTTTTTGAGAATTGAGATTCCATGGAACGCATGGCGATCCTTGGCAGCAGGGGCCAATTGGGACGGGATTTGTGCCCGATACTTGCCGGCGAGGTTTTTCCTCTGTCGCGGACGGAAGCCGACCTGGAAAACTCCCAGATCACCCTGGCCACTCTCGATTCTTTAAAGCCCAGCCTGGTGGTCAATTGCGCTGCTTTTAACCTGGTGGACAAGGCCGAGGCCGAACCGGAAGCCTCCTACCGGGTGAACGCCTGGGGATTAAAACCCTTGGCAATGTGGTGTGCTCAGAACAACGCCCGCTTGGTCCATTTTAGCACCGATTATGTCTTTGGCCTCGATGCCACTCGCAGCAATCCCTATTTTGAAACGGACCTGCCCGGCCCGGTTAGCCAATATGGATCTAGCAAACTGGCGGGGGAGTTTATGGTTCGAACCCATTGCCCCAACCACCTGATTATTCGCACTTGCGGACTGTATGGCCTCTGGGGGACGGGAGGGAAGGGCGGGAATTTTGTCGAAACCATGCTTCGTCTCGCCGCACAGGGGAAACCCTTGCGCGTGGTGGCCGACCAAATTTGCACCCCCTCTTACACTTGCGATGTCGCCCAGGCGGCGGCGCAATTGATTCAATCGCCTTGCACCGGGATATTCCATCTGACCAACTCGGGGGAATGCTCCTGGTATGAATTTGCCGCCGAGATTTTCCGTCAAGCTGGCGTGTTGGCAAACCTGATGGCCATCACCAGCGCCGAATTTTGCGCTCCGGCCAAACGCCCAAGTTATAGTGTTTTAAATTCCAGTCGGCTTCAAGAGAGCCAAGTTCCTCCCTTGCGTCCTTGGCGCCATGCCCTGGCCGCTTACCTTCAGGAACGGAAAAACCGCCCCAATTGACCCTGACAATTGCCTTTTCTCCAACTTTCCTGGGTAGAATCAGGCTATTCCCGGATATACTTTCACCTGGCGGATTCTCGTCGGTTTTCGACCACCTATCGGCAGAGCGGTTATGAGTTCCAAACCTCCTTCCCAACCCGAACCGGTCCAATCGGAGAACGGCTTTTCCGTTCAGGAGCGCCGCGACCGTCCCGAACGCAGGCAGGAAGAGATTCCCGTGCTGGTGGAGCGCCGCACCGGTCTCGACCGCCGCATCGAAGCCGAAAAAAGACGAATGGTCGATCCGGTGACTTGCGAAAAAGAATATTCGCATGATGAAGTTCAGTTCATGATCGCGATGGATCAATACAAACGGGCGAATCGCCGTCCGTTTCCCACTTGGACCGAAGTCTTGGAAGTGGTTCAATCGCTGGGGTACCGGAAAGTTGCCGACCCCGCTCCTTTGCCCGGCCTGCCCGTGCAGGTGAAAAGGCAAGACTAACCGAATGCTAAGGATGGCTTGCCTGCTGGCGAATTTCCGCAAAGCCAATCTTGGGCTGAATTGCGCAGGTTACTTTCCCAAAAAGAATTCGCAGCCTACCCTAATGCGACCTTCATGCGGGTAACACGCACCTCTTCGTGCGATCGTTCCCTGATTTCGGCGGGAGAAGCGCTTTCAAAAAACAATTCCAAGGCTTCCTTCAGGTTTTTCACGGCTTCTTCAACCGTTTTTCCCTGACTGGCAACATCGATCTCCGCGCAGTGGGCCACATACCGGTCTTTTTCCCGTTCAATAATGGCAGTGAATTGGTTTTGCACGAAGAGTGCTCCAAAATAACGAAAGAGAACCCCTATGGTTTTTTATTATACAGCAAAATGGAAGTGGAATGACTTTGGAGTAAAAGCAAAAATGATTGTCACAACTTCAGAAACAGTTTCTGGCTTCCCCTGCTATCAAGGAGTGGGTAAGAGTTCCACTTGCCAGTGTTGAGGATGCAATGGATGGAGACTACTTCCCCTCTTCGGGTTGGCCCACATCCAGGCCCACGGACCGCATGAGTTCCAAAGCGTTGCTATTGCGGACGACGCCGGGCTTCATGAGGTAATCGAAGTTGAGGTTGCCTTTTTCGAAGCGGTCGCTGAAGTGCGAGTTGGCGCCGGGCAAGCCGCCATTGTCAACTATTTCAGACAAAGAAAGATCGTGGGTGGTGACCAGACCCATGGCGCCATTTTTCAATAACCCGGCCAAGACGCCAGTGGCGCCCAGTTTTCTGTCGTGAGAATTGGTGCCGCTGAAGATCTCATCGAGCAGGAATAAAACGGGCAGCTTTCCAGATGACAGGTCGACCACCTGGCGCACTCTTTGGATTTCCGCGAAAAAACGCGATTTCCCTTCAGCCAAAGAATCGTGAATCCGCAGGACCGCACCCAGCGCCATCGGGGAAACTTCCAGCCGGCTCGCGCAGACAGGGCCCCCGGTCATGGCCAGCACGGCGTTGATCCCCACCGTACGCAAAAAAGTGCTCTTTCCCGACATGTTCGAACCGCTGAGGATCATCAGGCGGCAGGCGGCATCGAGGCACAAGTCATTGGCGACGCAGGTTCCCGGAGCCATCAGGGGGTGGCGCAACTGCAAGCCGTCGTAAACCAGCTTTTCGTCGTTTAACAGTGGGAAGGGCAGGCCGGGGTTTTCAAAGGCGTAGTTGGCCAGCGACGACACCGCTTCCAATTGTCCCACCGTATCCAGCCAGGCGGCCATCTGAGCGCCAAACCGTCCCTGCCACTTTTCCAACCCACAGCCGACAACCAGGTTCCAATTCATCAGGAAAGCGAATGGGGCGAAAAGCTGGTTCTTGCTGCTGGTGTACAGGTGGTGCCAAACGGCCAGTTGGGCTGTGCTTTCCGAAGGCGGTGGCTGGTCCTGTCCGTTGCGCACCGATTCCTTGAGTCTTTTGAGCAATGGGGAGTTGAAGTGCGCCGACTCCAGAAATTGCAGCATCCGGGTTAACATCCCAACCGAACCGGCGTGCAACTCCATTCCTTGGAAAACCAGCTTAAATCTGCGGCCAAGGAATAACCAGGCTGTAGTGTTGAGGAACAAGGACAAAGCCATGGGCGCCAAGCCCCAATCGAGAACCAGCCAGGCGTGAATGGAGAAGAGGCCATAAACGCCCGTGGCAACAGCAAAGCCTGGCAGCCACTTCGGCAAAGGAACTCCGGATTGCTTGGCCCAATTTCCCAGGTTGTTGAAGTCAGCCGGGCCTTGCTCCCTGCACGCCTGAACCGCCATGTCAACGCGCATTTGCCAATCCGGCTTCAGTTCTTGGACGGCTTCTTGCCTTTCCAGAATTACGCCTTTAGCTGTCGGGTGGGTCAGCCAATGTGCCAGGGTTTTTTCCCCGTGAGTGGTGTGTGCGATGCTGAGTAATTCGAAAAGCGAGCCTTTGCCAAACAAGTCCAAGTCGGCGGCATAAGGGTGAGCGGCATCCTGGAACTGATGGGCATGGCTGCCTTTACCCTGCCAGGTGAAATTGAGGCGGTCGATGGCGCGTTGGAAAAAAGCCGCCCTTCGCGCCGATTTTTGCCAGGCGCGAGTCACCCATTCATGTAAGAGAAAGAGAGGCAGGGCTGGAAGCAAAAACGCCAGCAGCCACCAGGGGGTAAACGCATTCTTTCCCAGGGAGAAATAGCAACCGGCAAGCAAGGCGAGAAACCAAAGGATTTTAGAGTTGCCAGCCAGCTTCTCCAGGAAGGCCAGGCGCCCATTTTTGCGATTCGCCGACTGCAGCCTGGCGGTGTAATCCTCCTTGGGGTGGGCTGGATTCGAGGGCATGTCGGCAATTCCCATGATGATGAACAAACCCCGCGGGAGAATCTCTGGATGGATATTTGGATTGGCTCCAGACGGAAAAATCCGCAGCCCCGTCTATCTAAAGGTGAGTTTATGCCCTTTTTGTTGAATTGACGAAGGATTTTTAAACGAGTAGGCTGTTCTTAGCCTTCCCGCTTGCCGCCTGTTGAAAGGACCAGCCATGATCCGTCTCGATTGCCATAAGGGGCCCAAACTCTGCGATGGATTCTCTCGCCGGGACTTCCTCCACGCCGGCGCGCTGCCCTTGCTTGGCTTGACGGCGCCGTCTTTTCAAGCCATGAAGGCACAAGGCGCCTCCCCCGGCGCTGATGTTAATTGCATCATGGTTTTCCTCGTGGGTGGGCCGAGCCACATCGACACCTGGGATCCGAAACCCAAGGCGCCGGAGGAAATCCGCGGACCGTTCAAAACCATTCAAACTAAAGCGCCTGGGCTCAACATTACCGAGATCTTTCCCAAGCTGGCCACGCACACGGACAAGATTTCCCTGGTGCGGTCGGTTTACCACACAGCTACGGCGGTGCATGATTCGGGGCATCAAATGATGCAAACCGGCCGGCTCTTCGCTGGGGGGATCGAATATCCCCACGCCGGCTGTGTCCTTTCCTATTTGAAAGGGCAGCGGGGCGAGGTGCCTGCCCATGTTCTTGTTCCCAGGCCGATCGGGCGCACCGGTGGCAACATGCCGCACGGTCACTCGGCAGGGTATTTGGGAAAACAGTACGACCCGTTCATCCTGGACGCTGACCCTTCCGCCAAGGATTTCAAAGTACCCGACTTGCTGCCGCCGAATTACATTCCGCCCGTGCGGTTGGAACGCCGCAGGAAACTCCGCGACGCTGTCGATGCCAAGGTGGCGCTGTTTGAAAAAGACGGAAAGTCGGCGCAATTGGACGACAGTTTCAACATGGCATACCGGCTGATGACCAGCGCCAAGGCCCGGGAAGGGTTCGCCCTGGATCAGGAATCCGATGTCGTCCGCGACCGTTACGGCCGCACGCGCTTTGGACAATCGTGCCTGTTGGCCCGGCGGCTGATCGAGCGTGGAGTCCGCTTTGTCACGGTGAATATGTTTGAAACAGTCTTTGATGAAGTCACCTGGGATATTCATGGGTCCAAGCCGTTTACGGATATCACCGAAATGGCCCGGCTGGTGGCGCCCAGTTTTGATCAAACTTTCAGCGCCTTGCTGGAAGACCTGGGGGAAAGAGGAATGTTGAAAAACACGGTGGTGACTGCCGTGGGTGAGTTTGGCCGCACGCCAAAAATCAACCCTGCCGGCGGCCGCGATCACCACCCCGGGGCCTGGACCATCCTCATGGGTGGCGGGCCCATTCAAGGTGGAAGGGTCGTGGGCGAGACGGATGAATATGGCTACGCGCCGAAAACCCGGCCGGTGACGCCTGGGGAAGTGGCTGCCACGCTGTTTAAAGCTCTGGGTTTGGACCCGCATCATGAACTTCCTGGGCCGCAGAACCGCCCCATCCCCCTGGTGGATTTCAACCTGCAACCGATCAAGGAACTGTTTTAACCACCGATTTGGAATTAACCATGAATTGCAGTCGATTGTTTTTTTTCTGTTGCCTTGGTGTGGGCATTATTCCCGGAATCATTGCCGCGGGTGAAGTTCGCGTGTTTCCTCCTTCGCTGGAATTGCGGGGACAAGGGGAAAAGCAGGCCCTGTTGATTACCTGGGTTGAAGGGGAACAAGCCACCGAAGATTTAACGGCCTCTAGCGAGTTCATTTCCAGCAATTCCACCTTGGCCCAGGTTGATGCCAAGGGGAATGTGACTGCGCAAAGCAATGGCAGTTGTGAAATCCGTGTGAAATCTCCCAAGGGGCAGGCCAAGGTTTTGGTGAAAGTGGATGGTGCTGCCAAGCCTGAGAAAGTTAGTTTTCGCAACGAGGTGATAGCCATTCTCACCCGCGCCGGATGTAACTCTGGCTCCTGCCATGGGGCCCTGGCGGGGAAGGGCGGGTTGAAACTTTCCCTTCGGGGTTACGACCCCGCCGCTGACCTTTTCTCCCTGACCAGGGAATTTCACTCTCGGAGAATCAACGAAATCGATCCCGCTGAGAGCTTGCTTTTAGCCAAGCCCAGCCGAGCCTTGCCCCATGGCGGGGGAAAAAAACTCCCCAATGATAAACCCGATTATCAACTGATGCGTGATTGGATCGCCCAGGGTGCCCTCGATGACTTCCCCAACCAAGCCAAGCTGATTTCCCTGGAGCTGTTTCCCCCTCGGGCCAAATTGGACCGGGGCAAAACAGTTCAAACCCTGGTGCGCGGGAAGTATTCCAATGGCCAGGTCCGAGATGTAACGCGCTGGGCTAAGTTCTTCAGTTCCGATGATCAGGTCGCCACGGTGGATCAGGACGGGCTGGTTACGGTTTCCGGCCATGGCGAGGCCTCGATCGTGGCCCAGTTTTCCAGCAGCATCGCCTTGTCCGTCGTGGCTTCACCTTTCCCCAACACTATTCCCCAGGCAACTTTCACCCAAAGTATCAGGCGGAATTTCATCGATGAGTTGGTTCTCAAGAAACTCGAAGAGTTGCAACTGCCCCCTTCTGCTCAATGCACCGACGAAGAATTTGCGCGCCGTCTATTTCTCGACATGGCCGGAATTCTTCCCACCTGGGTGGAAGTCGAGGCTTTTGTAAAAGACACCCGGCCCGATAGGAAAGAGCGCCTAGTGGACGCCCTGTTGCTGCGGCCGGAAACCACCGACTACTGGGCCTACAAATGGTCCGACCTCTTCCTGATCTCGTCCAAAAATCTGGCGCAACAGCAGGTCTGGGCCTTTTACCAGTTCATCAGAAAAAGCGTGGCGGATAATGTCCCCTGGGACCAGTTTGCCCGCTCGGTGCTCACGGTCAAGGGAAGCAATTTCTCCAATGGTGGCGGGAACTTTTTTCTGTTGCACAGGGATGTGACCGAGTTAACCGAAACCATGGCCGTTACTTTCATGGGTATGTCGCTAACCTGCGCCAAGTGCCATAACCACCCCCTGGAAAAGTGGACCCAGGACCAGTATTGGGGCATGGCCAGCCTGTTTGCGCGGGTTGGCATAAAGAATGGCGATGCCCCCAGCGAGGCCTTGATTGAATCGTACCCCTATGGCGAAGTGCTCCATCCCCGCAGGGGAGTGGCCATGGCAGCGGCGCCGTTGGACTTCCCTCCTATTGGCGCCAAAGACCCCAGCGACCGCCGTGAGTTTTTCGCCAACTGGCTGACGGCCAAAGACAACCCGTTTTTTGCCAGGGCGATTGTCAATCGCGTTTGGCGCAACTTTATGGGCCGCGGGTTGATCGAAGCCGAGGACGACCTCAGGCAAACCAATCCGCCCACCAATGGCCCGCTCCTCGATGCTCTGGCGCAGTCGTTGATTGCCAACGGCTACGACATGCGCAAGGTCATGCGGAATATTGTTTTATCCGCGGCCTACCAGCGCAGCGCAAAAGCGCTGCCTGCCAACGCCGCCGATGACCGCTACTATTCCCGCTTCCTCCCCAGGCGATTGAAGGCGGAGATCATTCTCGATGCCTGTTCGCAAGTCACCGGAGTGGCAACTCCATTCGACCAGCTTCTCAGCCGCGCCGGCGACGCCAAGACCGCCTACAACGGCTACCCCAAGGGCACTCGCGCCCTGCAGCTTCCTGATACTTCAGTTGTCAGCCGTTTCCTCGATGCCTTTGGCCGTCCCGAGCGGGCCCAGGCCTGCTCGTGCGAAAGACAAGCCGATGCCAGCGTGGCGCAGGCCTTGCATGTGTTCAATGGCAACACTTTAAATGACAAGTTGCGCGCCTCGGATTTCTTTGGCCAAGCCTGGCTGAAGGAAGGCCTGGCGCCCGGGGAAATGGTCCGCCGTTTATTTCAAGCCGCCCTTTCTCGCGATCCTTCACCCGAGGAGGCCAAGCGCCTGAAACTTCTCCTGGGAGACGCCTTCAAAGGAACCCCGGCGGAAAAACGCGAGGCTCTCGAGGATGTTTTTTGGGCCGTCCTGACTTCCCGCGAATTCCTTTTCAATCATTAAGTCAAAGGTCTTTGGCATGGCGAGCTGGCTTTGCTTCGTGTGCTTGCTTTCTTCTGGCTGGCAGGAGAAAAAAGCTCCCGGCCCCGTGCGGGCCGTGGCCTTTCTCCCCTCGGGGAACCAGGCCCTCGCTGCCTGGGGCAATCAAGTATTGGTAATTTCCACCAAGGATGGGGTGAAAATCCAGCAGTTCACTCCGGGTTTGCCCCAGGTCAACGCCCTGGCTGTTTCTCCCGATGGCAAGGCCGCCGCCATCGCTCATGGAAAACCGGGCGCCAAGGGGGTTCTTCAACTTCACCAGGTGAATGGAGCGGCGCTGGAGCCCAAGCCGGTTTGGACCCGCGACCTGCACACCGATCTCGTTCATGCCCTGGCCTTTTCGCCGGATAACAAGTGGATTGTCTCCTGCGGGTACGACCGCTCTGTTCGCATTTCCTTGGCCGCCACTGGGGAACTGGTGCGGGAATTAAAGGACCACTCCGACGCCGTCAATGCCGTCGGCTTTAGCTTCTGTGGGAAGTTCTTTGCCAGCACCGGCGCGGATAGGGCCATCAAAATCTGGGATACTCAATCCTGGAAAAAAATCCACACCTTGAATGAACCCACCGACGGAGTGTTGTGTCTGGCCTGGCATCCCGGGAAAAACCTTTTGGCAGCGGGCGGCAGCGACCAGGTCCTCCGCGTTTATCAATGCGAACTCGAGCAAGCGAAATTAGCGCACTCGGCCTTTGCCCATTCCTCGCCGGTGGTGAAATTGGTTTGGAATGAGGAGGGGACGAGGATTATTACCGCCGGCCAGGACCGGGTTTGGAAAGTCTGGGACGCTTCCAAGCTCAATGAAATCGCGGCCTATCCGCAACTTTCCGACACACCTCATTGTCTGGCCATCCAGCCGAAAACCGGCGCGGTGGCCATCGGCCGTCAGGATGGCAAACTTGATTTGTTCGATGCCAAAACTGGCAAGAGCCAGCGAACTTTGATTCCCTTTCCTGTGGCCAAGGCGGTCCTTCGGAGTTTTTCTCCCGGCTTTATTGCTGCCGGGGCCAAGGCCAAGGTGCTGGTGCAAACGGCGGATTTTCTCCTTCCCATGAAAGTGGAAAGTTCGAATCCCCAGGTCAAGGTGTCGCTCCTGCCGGGAGATATTGTCGGGGCTTTTTCCCTGGAAGTGTTTGCCGAACCCGGAGTGAAACCAGGCGCGGTCAGTATTCGGGTGAAAAACAACCTTGAGCAGGAAATTGCCCTTTCTCTTGAAATCGACCGCTTTCCCAGGCACATGGAAAATGAACCCAATGATTCTCGGCTGGCCGGGCAGGTTTTGCCTTTTCCGTTCACCGTGTCGGGCGCCATCCAACGGGCGGGAGATTCGGATTGGTATGTGGTGGAGGCGCGGGCGGGGCAGGAAATCGCGATTCAGATTCAATCGGAAAAAGAAGCCGGCGCCTTTTTCCCCATCCTGCAATTGGTGGATGACCGCGGCATTCGAGTGGCGGAGACCGCCAATGGCTGGCTGACGCATGTTTGCCAGCGGGCCGGCCCTGTGGCCCTTGAAGTGCGCGACCGTGAGTTTCGTGGCGGCCCGGCCGCGGGAAATTACCGCCTGCATGTGGGCGCCTTTCCCCTGGTGACGGGGGTGTTTCCCCTGGGCTGGAAAAAAGGCGAAACCGTCGCATGGCATTTGCAAGGCGTGGGTTTGCCAGGGGCCAATCCGAGGCCAGCGGCCATTCCTAATACCACAGCCGATGGCGCTCGGGTGCCCGTGGAATCCCTCTTCCCCGGTATGCAAACCGTGCCTGGGTTGGTTGTCATCGCTTCCAGTTTACCGGAAGTCTTGCCTGCCAAGGGAATTCGTTTGCCTGTCCCGGGCGTGGCCAATGGGCAGCTTTCCCAGGACCAACCCGTTCACGCCTGGCCGTTCCAGGCCAGCAAGGGAAAGCGAATCCTTTTGGAGGTGGAGTCCACCCGGTTGGGTTCCCCCATGGATTCTTTTCTGGAAGTCCTTGCCGCTGACGGCCAGCCGGTTGCCTCTTTTATGCTTCGCGGTCTGGCGAAAACCTCCACCATATTCCGAGATAACGATTCGCAAATCGGCACCATTCGAATTGAATCTTGGAATGACCTGGCCATCAACGATTTCATTCTTTTGGGTACGGAGTTAATGCGCATCCGCGAACTGCCCAGAGGCCCCGATGATGATTGCCGATTTTTTACCGCTGCCGGGAAAAGACAAGCTTACCTGGGCACCACCCCGACGCACCATTACCTTGGCCAGGCCATGTACAAAGTCTCGATCCATCCGCCGGGAATGGTCTTTCCCCCCAATGGTTTGCCTCAAGCCACCCTCTTTTATCAAAACGATGACGGAGGTAACGGGTTCGACAAAGATTCCAAAATTGTTTTCGATCCCCCTGCCGATGGCGCGTATTTTGTTCGCATCCGTGACATCCAGGGGCGCAGCGGGCCAAATTTCTCCTACCGTTTGCGTGCCAGGCATCCCAGTCCCGATTTTAACCTTCGTGTTTCTCCGCAAGACCCCAAACCCGCCTTGGGTGAAGGAGTCACCATGAATATTGACATCGACCGGACGGATGACTTTGACAGCCCGGTGACGGTTGAAGTTCAGGGGCTGCCGGCTGGTTTTCACGCGCCCAAGGTGTTGGTATCCGCGGGTGAGACCTCGGCGAATTTCGCTTTGTTCGCCGATGCCAACGCCAAGAACCCGCTCGCCAGTCAAGGCCATTGGAAACTCATCGCCACGGCCAAGAATGGCCAAGCCGTGGTGAAAAAGGAAATTACGCTGAAGCCGCCGCAACTGGGGCAGGGGGGAGACTTATTCACCACCACGGCGGAAAAAGCTGTGTTGATTCCATCTGGCGGGCAGGGGAAATTGCTGGTGCACATCGAGCGTAAGAATGGTTTCACCGGGCGGGTGCCGGTCGATGTCCGCGGATTGCCGCATGGCGCCCGAGTATTGGATGTCGGCTTGAACGGGATTCTCATCACGCCCCGCGAGACGCAGCGCACCATTGTGATTCAAGTCGATTCATGGGTGGAACCGGGGGAATACCCGTTTGTGGTACTCTCGCGGCAAGAGGGGAAGAACCGCGAGTTCGCTGCCCGCACAGTCATGCTGCAAGTCCCGGCCAAGTGACCACGGTTGCCAAGTTATCCGCTCGTGCCTGGTGAGAAACCGGGAAAAAAAACTAACCCTGCGCTGAGGTTGCGAGCAAGGGCGAGAACTAAACCGTTTTTTTTCCGTTGGCAACCACCGGGGCCTTCAACTTGCCCAGCGGGCCAAGGGTGGTAGTCGTCACATGAAGGATGGGATAGCGTTCCAGCACTTGCTGAATTTGCCGTTGCGAAACTTTGTCGAAATTCTGAATCGTTTCGTCGATGGAAATGTACTTCCTGAGGTAGACCCAACTCATGCCGATATCCTGCAAGCGATTGCCAGTCTTTTCGCTCCCGCGGACGAGGCGGGAAAGCACCTTTGATTTGGCCTGCCCCAATTCTTCGTCGGTGATTCCTTTTTCAACCACGGCGCGAATCTGGGCCATGGCGATATCCAGGATTTTTTGAGTGTTGGCGGGCTCGAAGGAAAAGGAAGAGTAAAAGGCCCCCGTTCCTTCATATTCATGGAAAGCGCAATCGGCGGAGTCGGCCAGGCCGTTGTCAACCAGGGTCCAGAAAAACCTGCTGCCAGAACCGTCTCCCAAGACAAGCGAGAGAAGGCAGGCGGCATAGCGCAGGGGCGAGGCGGCCGGGGGGCCAGGCGAGATTAGCACCAAATTCTGCTGCTTGACCGATTCTTTTTTCAAAAGGGAGAAGGCGGCAGCGCCGGAAGTTTGCCGGATCTGGTCCCTGCGGGTGCTGCCCGGTTTCCAGCCAGAGCAAAGCTTTTCTACCTGCTTGTGAAAGGATTCCCAATTGAAATTGCCCGCCGCCGCCACCGTGATGTTGGAAGGAGCGTAACGGCGATGAAAATAAGCGGTCATCTGGTCCCGGCGCATGTTTTGAATGCTGGACACGCTGCCGAGAACGCTATTCCCCAAGGGATGGTCGGCGAAGAAATTCTTGCGCGCGTGGTCGAATACTTTCCACCCGGGGTTGTCCTCGTACATCCCGATTTCCTCGATGATGACTTTTTTCTCGGTCTCGAAGTCGGCGGCGCGCAGGGCAGGGTGAAGAATATCTGCCAGGATGTCCGTGGCCTGAGAATGGTATTCTGGCAGGGTTGAGGCGTGGAAAACGGTGTTTTCCTCGCTGGTGTAAGCGTTGTAGTTGGCGCCGATCCGGTCGAAATCCTTGTTGACCTGATCGGCAGTGCGCTTGCGCGTTCCTTTGAAAACCATGTGTTCGAGAAAATGGCTGACCCCGGATTCCTCGGGAGTTTCGTCTCGCGACCCGGTGCGAACGAAGAAGCCCACCGCCGCCGCCCGCGCTTCCGGGTTGGTTTCACCCAAAATGGTCAAACCGTTGGAGCACTGATGATTTTCAAACTTCACTTTTGCCTGCTTTCCTGATTAAACCGGTGGCTTCAATGGCCTGGCGCCAAGCGTGACCAGGGTGATTTTTTTCGGAGGAAACTTCTTGGCGTGCTTGAGAATCTTTTCCGTGGTCAACCCGTCGACCGCTTTCTGGATTTCTTCCAACGGGCGCACCCGGCCGTAATAATACCAATCGGAGGCGATAGAACCGGCCCGTGAGGAACTCGACTCTTCTTGAATCAAGAGCGAGGATTTGATGCCGATCTTCACTCGCCGCACTTCCTCCTCCTTGATGCCTTTTTCCAGTTTTTTCAACTGGTCGAAGAGTACATCCAAGGTTTCCTGCGCTTTGTCCGTGGTGGTTCCGGCGTAGCAAGTAATGGCGCCGAGGTTGTTCACATTCTTGTAACTGGCCCAGACGGAGTAACATAACCCCCGCTTTTCGCGCACTTCGGTAAACAAACGAGAACTCATGCCGCCGCTTAGCACATTGACCATGCCAACCGCGTTGAAATATTCCGGGTGCGTTGGGGGCACCGAAGGCCAAGCGAAACCTATTTGCACCTGCTCGGTTTCTTTGGGAATGTGGTGAACCCCGCCGGGGGCAGGCTGGAGTTTCAACTCGGGGCCCTTCTTCCCTTTCCATTTTCCAAAAAGCTTTTCCACCTGGTCGCGGAGCACTTTCCATTCGAGGTTTCCCGCAACTGCAAGAATGGCTCCTTCAGGTTTGAAATGGTCTTTCCAATACCGTTCCAGGGAAGTGGAAGTGATGGCGCGGATTCCCTCGGCCGTACCCCGCGGATCGTTACCCAACGGAAAGGGGAAGTGTTTTTTGCCCAGTTCCACCAGGGTTTTTCGCTTGGGATCGTCTTCCAGCGCTTGAATTTCCTGCAGGGCCAAGGCTTTGGCGGCGGCAAGTTCCTTTTTTGGCAATTGCGGGCGCAGGAGGATATCGGCCAGGAACTCCATGGACTGGGGGAGGTTGCGGGCCAGGGAGGAACCCCAAACGCGCATATTGATGGGGCCAGGGGAGCAGGCTCGGTCGAAACCGATGGCATCCATGGCCAGGGTCAGCTCACGGTTATTTCTTTTCCCCGCCCCGCGAGTGATCATGTCCGACAGGATCGAAGCCATCCCTTCTTCGCCCTTGGGATCTCTGGAACACCCGGCAGGCACGAGAATATTGACCGCCGCCGACCGCAGGTGCGGCATGGGGTAGCCAAGCAGGGTTAGCCCGTTGTCAAAAGTCTGATGGAATACAGTTTCAGGCAAGGGATATCCTCGATTTCATGGCTGCGAATTTGTCAGGGAAACCGTGGCGACCGGTTCTTTCAGGTCCACTTCCTTGTACAGGAGTTTGGTTTTGTGAAAACCCAGGCGCTGGTACAGGCGAATAGCCTGGGTGTTTTCCGCAGTCACCTCGAGAGAGACTACCGGCAAGCGCCCTTGTCCGGCCGAGAAAATTAATTTTTGAATGAGGGCCGATCCCAGTCCCAGTCCCCGGTGTTTTGGCGTAATGCCGATGTTTTGTATAGAGACCACCCCGTTCTTTTGCAAAATCGCCTGGATGGTTCCGCAGGGAACTTTGTCGGCGCGGATCAGCCAGGCGGCCTGGGGCAAAAAGTCGATACGGTACTGCAGCACATTCATAAGTCCTTGACAGCCCTGGTAGCTTTGAAAGCTGTGAAACACTCGTGAATCCATTTCTCCCTGAAAGCTGTTGAACAGGGCCAGGGCATGTTCGTCGGCTAGGCCGACATTCCACTCGGCCCAGGAATAATCTTCCGGCAGTTCAGGGGGGGAGGAATTCGCCGGGGTGTCTAGTTCCATCTTGTAGCGTTTGAAATAACACCTGGTCGGCTGACCCTGAAAAAACAATCGGGGAACCTCCGGCGCTCCGGAAGGAAACAACACACCGGCGGGAACGGATAAGTTTGTTGTCATTAGTCAATGACCCGGCAAGCCAGGGTTTGTTTCACTGAGGATTCTACGGAAAAACCCGGGAAAATCCAGCGAAAAGAGGATGTCGGCGCCTCTGAATGGACGGCCTGGTGGATGTCGAAAAGGGAATTATTCCGGCCGGGTTCAACGCTTAACCGAGCAGTTCACGCACCTCTTGGCGGTCGTCGAGTATGTTCATGGGCCGCTGCTGATGGTCCGGGAAGGCGACCGAAGTGTCGACGCCCAGGTGGTTGTACAGGGTGGCGAGGATATTCGCCGGGGTGTAGGGGGTAACCTTGGAAACGCCACCATGGGAATCGGTTTCCCCGATGACCTGCCCGGTTTTAAATCCGCCACCTGCAAGCACTGCGGCACCCGCTTCGGGCCAGTGATCCCGCCCGTCGCCACGGGACACCTTCGGCGCGCGGCCGAACTCGCCCCAAAGCACCACCGCCACATCCTTATCCAATCCGCGGTCGTGAAGGTCTGAAATCAAGGCGTGAAATCCCTTGTCGAGTTGTGGCAATTGGTCTTTCATATCGCGGAAGTTGAATTCGTGCGTGTCCCAATCTCCCAACTTGGCAGTTATCACCGGAACCCCGGCTTCCACTAGCCGCCGGGCCATCCACAAACTTTCGCAATATTTCCCGTAACGGTCCCGCGTGCCTTCTTTCTCTTTGGACCAATCGAAGGCGTCTCGCACCTTGGCCGAGGAAATCATTTCCATGGCTTTCAAATGATAGGTGTCGATGCCATCCATGCGGGAGTTGAAATCCACCTCGCGGGAAATGCCATCGAAGGTCTTCAACAGTGCCATGCGGTTTTCCAGGCGGTCGATCGACACCGTTTTCGCTGGGAAAAGGTTGGCCAGCCCCTCGGCCTTGGGAACAAACGGGCGGTGAGTTGGCCCCAGGTAAGTGGGCCCTTCGTTGTCATACAATTTCGGCGGCTTGTACATCAGGCTGACATAGGGGGGCAAGCCGTCGGTACTTGGCTTCATTTTGCTGACCACCGCGCCAAACACCGGCCGTTTACCCCGATCAGGGAACCCCGTGAACATGTAATGCGGCGTGTGATCGCCAATATCAACGGACTTTATGCCCCGGATGATGGCCAGTTTGTCCATCATTTTGCCGTGCAGGGGGAGATACTCGCAAACCTGGATGCCAGGCACTTTGCTGGCGATTGGTTTGAATTCGCCACGGATTTCCTTCGGCGCCTCCGGCTTCATGTCGAAACTGTCGATGTGGGAGGGCCCGCCACGCAGCCAGATCATGATGACCGATTTGGGACGGCTGGTGGCAGGTGCCGCTTGGGCTCGGCCACGCAGTAGATCAGGCAAAGTCAACCCGCCCAATCCCAGGGCTCCCACCTGGAGGGCCGTTCGCCGGGAAATTCCATCGCAGAGTTTTGTTCCTGGACCAGTAATCCTGAGCACGGGAAATTCTCCAGGCAGGGCAGGCTAATTACAACCCTAATTGTGACTTACTTTTCATCCTTTGTGAAGCAGAAATTAACGATTGGTTCTTGGCCAGAATCGCAGGCAGACCGGGGAAGGCACATTTTCCACTAAACCGTTAAAAGCCAAGCCGCCCAGAGCGTCATTTCCCATTACGCGAAATACCGAAATGGAATCCGAACCCTGGTTGCCCACCAGCAGCCATTTGCCATCCGGGTGCAGTGTGAAATTCCTTGGGGTGTTGACCTTGTCACCAGCATTTCCAATCAGGGCCATGCTGCCTTTAAGCGCATCAAAGGAAATTACCGCAATACTATTGTGCCCGCGGTTCGAGGCATAAATTGCCTGGCCATTGGGGTGAGCGATAATCTCTGCCGTGGAGGTGTTTCCTTTAAATCCCTTGGGCAGGGTGGAAACGGATTGCCCTTTGGTGAAATCGGCTTGCTTCGGGTTCCAATTGAAACAAGTTACGGTGGAATCCATCTCATTGACCACGAAGAGGAATTTTCCGGAAGGGTGAAAAGCCATGTGCCTGGGGCCGGCGCCTGGCGACAATTCCAAAAACGGCGGCTGATTGGCTGCGAGTGTCCCTTTTTCCTGGTCGACTTTGTACAGGAGAACTTTGTCCAGGCCCAAATCGGCAACGGCCAAATAATTACCGTCCGGGGATACCACGGCGGAGTGAGCGTGCGGGGCTTCTTGCCGCCCCTTGTTGGGCCCGGTTCCTTTGTGCTGCACGAAGGAAGCCGCGTTTCCCAATCGGCCGCTGGCTTCAATAGGAATGGAGCAAACGCTGCCACCGCCATAATTGGCTGCAAACAAAAAATGCTTGTTGGGATGCAAAGAGAGGTGGCACGGGCCAGCCCCCATGCTGCTTGTTTCACCAATCGCGGTCAAGGAAAAGTCCTTGCCAACTGAAAAACTGCCGAGGGAGCCCGCGCTTTTTTTCTGGTAATTGCTTATTTCATTAACGCAGTACAGTCGGCGGCTTTCCCCATCCAGGGCCAGAAAGGAAGGGCTGTTGGTTTTGGCCGCCAAAGCCAGGCCCTCGAGGGTTCCTTTTTCCGCGTCGAACGCCATGCGGTAAATCCCCTGGCTTTTCCCTCCCGTATAGGTGCCGATGTAAAGGGTGTCTTCTTCGGCTTGCAGTTTGGGGAAGAAAATTGAGTAAGCAAGCAAGGCCATGAATATTTTTCGCATGGTGCAGGTTCCTTCAGGCGGGTGGTTTCCAGACCCGCCCATTATGACTTTGGAAATCCCCGGGTCAACGGTTAGTTTTCTTTTGCAGAGGGTGGAAAATATCGGGCAAGACCCTGGGATCCTCCAAGGTTTCCTGCTCGTTTACCCGCCAGAATTTTTTGTAATGGAGATTTTTTTATTGACCTATTGGGTTAATCCAGTTTTAATTGTGTTGGCTTTTTGGAGTTGCCCTATGAGCTTATGCTCCTTATCAAATTTTATTTACCCTAAATGGTTTCCGAACAGGGCCCAATGCGGGAGTTTTGGACCGCTTCAGCCAAATACCCCTTATTTTCTTGAACAAGGTGCCCCATGGAACCCGTAAAGGTCCAATGTCCAAATTGTGGAAAACCCGGCCGAATTGACGAAAAAATCTTGGCCAGGGATCTGAAGTGCCCTAAATGCCAGGCCATGGTAAAGTTTGTTCCAGTTTCCCCTCCCTCCCTTCAAGGAGGGGTGGAGCCAGTTCCCCTTAAAACGCAATTCGACCTTTTTCTAGATACACAGGAACCGGGGCCAGCAACAAACAGCCCCTCGTCGATTGTCCAACCATTCAATTCCCCCACAGGTGGGTATATGGTGCAAGGGGTCTGGGAAAACCCCTTGATAAGCCGGTTTCTCTCTGCCCCCTGGTTGGTGTTGATATTCCTTTTCGGTTTTCTGCCTTGGTTCCATATCAGTTGTGTGGCGAATCCTTATCAGCAAGTAACTCAATCAGGAATGCAAAGCGTTTGGGGCGGGTTTTCAAGTCCGCCAGGTTTTATTAAAAACATGGAAGATGCAAAAGACGAAGAAATTAAAATAGCTGGGTCAACAAGGGGGGGTATTAGTAAGGTTGTTTTTGAAATGACAAAATTAAGCCTAGATATAAAGGACCATCAGGAAGGGAGATCGAATTTTTACTCGCCGATACAATTAATTTTTTGGGTGTCAGTACTGTTTTCTGGGATTTTGTTGGCAACGATGCCCGTAAGCAAGTTCCGTTATTCAGGCTTATCCTTATTTTTTCTAATCCAAATCCTGACCTTGGGTCTAACTGCGATAAATGGCCTGCCCCTTGAGCGAATCCTTTATCAAAGCCTTGAGAATGACGGGAAAATGGGAGTTTTGATTGGTTATGGAAAGACCTTCTGGTTTATTGCCATTTTTCTCTTTGTAATTTTTGGGTTTGCTACAGAAAATGTAAACACATGGTGCCGAAGAATATTGCAATCAGAACGGCGTATGCCTTTGTTAATAACGGAAGCTGGTTTTATGGGAGCGGTAATTCTTGGTTTGGTTGTTCAAATGTACTTTAGGGACTTGCCGCTTAGGGAAAAACAGGATCAGTATGCAAAAATCGTCCAGGATCAAGAAGACACTCGGAAGGCAGAAGATTTAAGGCTGGCGGAATTGGAAAAAAAGAGGGAGGAAGAATTAAAAATAGCAAGGGAAGCAAACAGGGTGGCCGCTGAGAAGGCCAAGCGGGAAAAGGACAAGGAAGAGCTGGAGCAAAAAAAGCGTGACCGGGAACTGGAAATGGTCAAGGAGAAGTTGCTGCTGGAGAAAGAAAAAGCGGATAAACAAATGGCCGAGGAAATGGCCGAGGCTAAACGAATTGCCTTGAAAGGAAAAACGGAAAAGGAAGCTGCCAGGAAAAAAGAGCTGGAAGAAAAGAAGTTTCCCTATTACCCATTGCCGGAAACGATTGTCCGGGGAAAAAACGCCCAGGAATGGTATCGAGAGGCAGTCAAAAACCCTACCAGATTGAGTGTTCTAAACGACGCCATGGCGGCCTTGAAAGAACTTAAAGCGGAAGGAATTCCTTTCTTGATCCAGTTCTTGACGAAGGAGCAGACTACGCAAGGGCGGGCATTTGTTCTTAAGGAATTGGATGCGGAATTGATCCATGTCAATGACCTGCCAAAAATCGTGTCTTGCTTGAATAAATCCAGGGATCAAATTGCAACGCGGGTTGCAGCTTTGAGGTTGCTGGCCAAAAATGGCCAGGCCAAACCGCTTTATTCACAGATTTATTCCCTGACTTCAGAGCTGAGCTTGAACAATAATGTAAAGGAATTGGTAAAAGACTATTGGATGACTATCAACAAGTAAGAAGCCATTGGGGCAGCCGGTAATATTCCCATCACCTGGAACCAAATGAGTGGCGCCAGGTTGGTTTTTTCCCTTCGCATAATAATTGAACTATCCTGCCCAAGCCT
>SHZZ01000003.1 GCA_009692005.1 Gemmataceae bacterium
GGGGGTCTCCAAGGCAATTGATCGTTTTCACGAAACATTCGGCTGGGGCGACCACTCGCTGAATTAATTGAACAGGTGATTTTTCCACCTTGGCAGTTGAACTTTTTGGTAATTCCCCATTAGATTGAAACATACCCTGGACCAAGGAGTCTTCTCATGAATGGCATAACCCGCAGAACACTTTTTGGCGCCGCGGCCTGCGCGCTGGCTCCCTTGGCAGGCGAATCCCGGGCCAACGAGCAAGTCAAGCCTTTCCACTTCATGCTGAACACCAGCACCATCATGGGCCAGAAATTGCCTTTGATGCAGCAAATTGAAGTGGCGGCGAAAGCAGGCTACGACGCAATTGAACCCTGGGTCCGCGACATTGAACAATTCCTCAAGGATGGAGGCAAGGCGACAGATGTGAAAAAGAAAATCGCCGACTCCGGCCTGACCATGGAAAGCGCCATTGGTTTTTTCGAATGGATTGTGGACGACGAGGGAAAAAGGAAAGCGGCGCTCGAGCAGGCCAAAAAGACCATGGATGTTTTGAACCAGATGGGGGGAAAGCGTTTGGCGGCGCCCCCCAGCGGCGCGACAAACACGCAGCCGATCGATCTCCTGTCCGCGGCAAAACGCTACCGCGAACTGCTTGACATCGGCCAGTCTCAAGGCATCGTGCCCATGGTGGAGATGTGGGGATTTTCCAAAAATCTTTCGCGGCTGGGGGAAGCGGCGCTGGTGGCGATCGAAGCCGGGCACAAAAACTCCTGCGTCCTGGCGGATGTGTACCACCTCTACAAAGGAGGCTCGGATTTTGCCGGGTTGAAGCAGTTGGGCCAGGCCTCATTGCAAGTGTTTCACATGAATGATTACCCGGGCAACCTGGACCGGGCCATGATCCAAGACAAAGACCGGGTCTACCCGGGCGACGGCGCAGCCCCGTTGGGAACCATGCTCAAAACCATGAAGGATGCCGGGTTCAACGGTTTTCTTTCTTTGGAATTATTTAACCGTGAATACTGGATGCAAGACGCCAACCTTGTGGCGAAAACGGGATTGGAGAAGATGAAGAAAGTGGCCAACAAGGCGCTATCCTAAATTACCCAGGATTTAATTTTCGCAGATCCATCCCGAATCCCTCGCCCCAGGGGATGCCAGCCCCCCCCATTCCGCCACCCCGTTCCTCTATTGACTCCCGCCACTCTTGCGTTATGGTCCTCGCCCTTCGGGGTCGCGCCCTGATGACTTTTTAGCCGGGAGTTTGCCATGCGCCACGCGGGTATCCATCGGACCACACAATTTTCTCTCATCTTGGTTCCAGCCATGTTGCTGGCGCTGTTTACCTTGATGCCAGGTTGCATGCATCAAACGCCGCGATTGCAAGCCGAGGACGAGACAGAACGCGACCGCTATGGGGTGCGCACGGTCGGGGAGTTTTGCACAGTGGGCAATGCCGAACCGCTGGCCCTGGGCGGCATCGGGCTCGTGGGCGGTTTGGAAGGCTCCGGCGGCGAGCCGGCTAACGACGCCAATCGAACCATGCTGGAAGACGATCTCAAAAAACAAGGCGTGAGAAATATCAAAGAAATGCTGGCCAGTAAGGAAGTGGCGCTGGTGCTGGTGTCGGCGGGGATTCCACCGGGAACTCGCCGAGGGGAAACCATTGATGTGGAAGTGCGCCTGCCTCCGCGAAGCAAAGCCACAGGGCTGCAGGGCGGTTTTTTGAAAGAATGCATCCTTTACAATTACAACTTCGCCAAGAACCTATCTCCCGATTACACCGGGCCGCGCAGCACATTGCGTGGCCACCCGGTGTCTCGGGCCGAGGGGCCGTTGCTTGTTGGTTTTGGCAAGGATAGCAGCGATGAAGAGGGCCGGGTCCGCTCGGGAAAAATCTGGGGCGGCGGCCGCATTGCCATCGATTGGCCCTTTACCCTGGTGCTGAACCAAGACCAGCAATTCGCACGGGTGGCGGGCATGGTTGCCGACCAGATCAACGACTCCTTCCAAATGGGCAAGGGGGATCCAGGGTCGACGATTGCCAACGCCAAGAACAATGTGGCGGTGTCAATTCGCGTGCCACCGCAATACAAGTTAAATATGCCGCGGTTTTTGCGGGTAGTGCGGTTGGTGCCAACGCGAGAAAACGACGCTGGCAAAGGCGGCCAGGGCCGCGCCAATTACCAGAAAAAACTGGCTGAGGACCTGGTCGATCCCGCCCGCTGCATTACCGCCGCCTTGCGCTTGGAAGCGCTGGGGGCGGAGTCGATCGCGGTTTTGAAAAAGGCCTTGCTAGCGGAGCATCCTCTTGTGCGGTTCTCCGCGGCGGAATCCCTCGCCTACCTGGGCAGCCCCTCGTGCGGGGAGGAACTGGCACGGTCCATTTTGGAACAGCCGGTTCTTAGAGCTTTTTCCCTTACAGCCATGGCTTCGCTCGACGAAGCCATCTGTCAGGTCAAGCTGCGGGAGATTCTCTATTCAGCAACGGATGATGAAACGCGTTATGGGGCCTTCCGAGCCCTGCGCACTCTGGATGAAAGAAATGATGCCATCCAGGGAGAATATTTGAATGAATCCTTTTGGCTGCATCGGGTCTCGCCGGATTCTCCCGGGTTAGTTCATATCTCCACCAGCAAGCGCGCGGAAATCGTCCTGTTTGGAAAACTCCCGGGTTTGAAGCCTCCTTTCTCCATCCTGGCCGGCGAGTACACCGTGACCACGGGCGAGGACGATACCCGCTGCAATATTTCCCGCATCCCCTTGCGCGGGGGAAAGTCGGCGCGCAAATCCTGCAGCCTTGGACTTGAAGAAGTGATCCGTACATTGGCCGATATGGGCGCCACCTATCCTGATGTGACGGAGCTACTCAGGCAAGCCGATCAGATCCAGGCTCTTACTTGCAGGGTAAGAAATGATGCCCTGCCCCAGGCGGTTTCTGTGTATGATCTCGTGAAGGCCGGAAAGGGCAAAAGCGGCAAAGGTGGAGAAGCCCTGGTTTTTGAAGGCCAGGTCGATCTATCGGCAACGCCAAATTTGTATGCCAAGCCCGGAGCCAGCCGCAGGCCAGCCAGCCCGGAGGGCGACCTGTTGGCGCCAGGAAAAGCCATCAAGGATAAAGGCGCCGCCCAGGCGAAATCGGACTAACCCGCTCTGCTGGCCAGGACGCGGGAGCGAGTAGCGGCGACCAGGAATACGCCGTGACAGGAATGAATCCCGCATGCTGAAACGACTGGAAATGCTCGGTTTCAAGTCCTTCGCGGACAAGACCGAATTTGACTTCTCCCAGGGTATTACCGCCATAGTCGGCCCGAATGGCTCCGGCAAAAGCAACATCGTAGACGCCGTGCGCTGGGTCCTGGGCGAGCAAAGCCCGCGCAGTCTTCGCGGCGGAGAAATGACCGATGTCATTTTCAACGGCTCCGCCACCCGGAAAAGCCTGGGCATGGCCGAAGTCTCTCTCATTTTCGATAACTCCAAAAAACTTTTCCCCATGGATGCCGACGAAATCCAGGTCGGCCGCAGGGTCTACGCCAACGCCGATGCCGAATACCTCATCAACCGCCAGGTCTGTCGGCTAAAGGACATCAAAGACTTGTTCATGGGGAGCGGCGCGGGCGCCGACGCCTACTGCATCATCGAACAGGGCAAGGTCGATAGCCTGCTACAGTCTTCCCCCAAAGACCGGCGAATCATTTTTGAAGAAGCCTCGGGCATCAGCCGCTTCAAGTCGAGAAAAGTGGAATCTCTACGCCGGCTGGAACGGGTGAACCAGAATCTGGAACGGCTTAAGGATATCCTCGACGAGGTGGAGGGCCGGTTAAAAACGGTGCGGTTGCAAGCGACCAAGGCCCAGAAATGGAAGGAATATTCCGACAGGCTGAAAGACCTCCGGCTGGCTCTGGGCCTGCAGGAGTATTCCCAACTGACGGAAAACCTCGACGCCGAACATGTCAAACTCACCGAGCTAAAAGCCGGGCTGGAACAAAGTTTGTCGGCCACCGGGGCCCTGGAACAGGCGATTCAAGAACTGGAAACTCGTGGGACAAGCCTTAACACCGAGATCCACCAGCAAGAACAATCGATCGCCCTGGCCCGTGAGCGAATCGCGGCGGGGGAAGCCTCTTTGCGCCACGGCCGATCGCGCGGCGCCTCTTTGGATCTGGAAATTCTCCAGGCGGTGAAAACTGTTCAGGAGCAAGAGACTCGCCTGGCCGCGCTGATGGAACAATTCCACATTGTTAGGGATGCCGCCGCCCGCCTGGACCTGGCGCGCCAGGAGCATCAGGCGCGGGTTTCCACTTTAGAAGAAGAGGAATCGCTGGCCCAAGACCAGGAAAAAACTCTGCGGGGGAAATTGGCGGCTGAAAAAGTGGCCCACCTTGATTCCATGCGCAACCTCGCCCGGATGCAAAACGCCATCACGGCGGCGCGAGCCTCTGTCGATACCCTGGCCCGGGAAATGGGCAAACTAAAACAGAAAAGCGACCAGGCCGTCAGCCATCTGGCCATGATTGATTCCAACCTGAGTGAACTGGCCGTCGCTGACGAGGTTCTGCAAATCCGGCTTGCCGCCGCCAAAACCATCCTCTCCGACCTGGGCAAGGAACGCGAGGAATTGGAAGGGGAAAAGGACAGGCTGGCCGGGGTCCTGGCTGATCTGCAAGCGGGAAGAAGCGGAGTGGTCACGCGCATCGAGGTTTTGCAAGGCCTGGAAAAGAATCTGGAAGGGCTAGGCGCCGGACCGAAGGAAGCGTTGGCGCTGGGCATGGGAGAAAACCCCGGCCCTTGGCAATCCCTGGTGGGAATGGCCGCCAGCCTTTTAGAAGTCTCCAGTGAATACGCCTCGTTGATTGACTTGGCCCTGGGCGACCGCGCCCAACGCCTGGTGGCAAAAAACCCTGAAGTCATTGCCGCGCTGCTGGCTGCGGGGGAAACGAAACTCAGCGGCCGCATTTCTCTCCAGGGGTTTCTTTACCAATCCGAAGCTAGCGAACCATTGCCCGATTTGTCTCCCTTCCAGGGAATTGCCGGTTGGGCCTGGGAATTGGCCCGCTGTTCTCACCCGGATTATCCCCATCTGTCGAAAATGCTCTTGCGCGATACCCTGGTGGTGCGTGATCAGTCCGTGGCCCGGGAAATCGCCTTGGCCTTTCCCCGCCTGCGACTCGTCACCCTGCAAGGCGATATCCTCGAACCTGATGGAACCTTTACCACCGGCCCGCATCATGCCGAGGGCGGATTCCTTTCTCGCAAGGCCGAACTGAAAGACTTGCAGCTTTCTCTCTTGCGGCTTGAGGACTCCCTGGCCCAAGTTTCCTTGGAACAACAAGGAGTAAAGACGCGGGTCCGCGAGAATGAATCGCGTCTGGAAGGCCAAAGGCGTGATATTGAAGTGCTATCTGAGCAATTGACCGACTTGCGCGGCCGGATCGGCATGCAAAAACAAAAGCGTGAAGGGCTGGATGAGGAGTTGAAACTCAGCGGCCGCGAGTTGCAAGGGATTCAGGAAATCCTGCAGAAAGAGGAGGAGGATTTAAAGACGGCCCTGGTGCAGGGCCAGGGATTGGAAAAAACCTGCCAGGATTATGTTCAAGAAGTGGCCCGAATGGAAGCGCTGGCGCTGGAGTTGGAAATCACCCGCGCCACCCTGGCCGCCACACTCACCCAGGCCAAGGTCGCCTTGGCGCAAATGAGCGAGAGGGCCGATGCCGCTGGTCTGCGCCATAGCGATATCCAGGCCGAAGTCACTTCCCGCCACGAGGAAGTCGGCCAGGCCCGCGGAGTTTTGCAAGAGGGAAAGGGCAAGCATGAGGACATCTCCCTGGCCATTTTGAACACCACCTCCGAAACAGCCCTCTGGCATCTGCGCAAGGAATCGGCCGATAAAAAACTCAAGGAGTTGGCCGCCGAGCGCTCTGCCGCCTTTTTGGAAAAAGAGGAAATTGCCCTGCGCGTTCACGCCGATCGCGCCCATTGGCGCTCCAGGCAAGAACTGGTGCACGGCCGCGAACTCGCCGTCAATGATCTGCAGGTCCGTCGGGATTCGCTATGTGAAAGAATGCGCGACGACTACCAGATTCACCTGGGCGACCTTTACGCCAAGGAACAATCTGGAGAGGATAAAGATCCTTCCATGCTTCTGGATGGCCTGGTGGTGTCGGAAGAAATTGCCGAGCTCAAGAAGAAAATCCATCGCCTGGGCAGTGTCAATCTGGAATCCCTGGAAGAATTGGCAGCTTTGGAAACCAGGCATTCCGGTTTGAAGATTCAATACGACGACCTGATAGCCGCCCGCAAGACACTGGAAGAGATTCTGGCCCGCATCAATAACGACAGCAAAACCATGTTCATGGAAACGCTGGGAAATGTCCGCGGACACTTCCAGGACCTATTTCGGAAATTGTTCGGCGGAGGCATGGCCGATATCCTGTTGGAAGATGACCAGGATGTTTTGGAATGCGGTATCGAGATCAAGGCCCGTCCGCCCGGGAAGGAACTGCGCAGCATTTCGCTGATGAGCGGCGGGGAAAAAACCTTGACCGCAGTGGCCCTCCTGCTGGCCATTTTCCGCAATAAACCCAGCCCTTTCTGTTTGCTGGATGAAGTCGATGCCGCCCTCGATGAGGCCAACATCAGCCGCTTTACCGAGGTGCTAAGGGAATTCCTCGACCGCAGCCAATTCATCTTGATCACGCATTCCAAGCGGACCATGGCTTACGCCGATGTTTTGTATGGCATCACCATGCAGGAATCTGGAATCTCGCGACGAATGTCGATCCGCTTCCAGGACTGGCCCGCGGAAGAAAAGAAACAAGACGAACCCGCCGCCTAGTGGGGTCATCGCGGTTACCCAAGGGGCCGGGGTTTTCCATCTTACTAAGGATCTTGTCCACAACCGCCAGTCCTTTTCCAGGTGGTCTTCACCTGAATCCCCGCTGTGGCTATTATCCGGCCGGTTTGCGAATAACCCCCGAGGGTGGCCCGTGGACTTCCCCTTCTGGTTAAAAAAAATGTTGGTCGATGCTGGCCTGGGACATTGGCTTCCAGGTTCGGAAAATATTTCCTCCAGCGCCCATACCATCGCGCAGTGCAGCAACCGCGTCCTCACGGCGCCCTTTTCCTGTTTGAACAACATGGAGGAAAGCGACACTCCCCCGGCCCCGGATTTTCTCAACCTGGCCGGCGGGTACCTGCAAGGATTCTCGCCCCCTGGCGCCAGCCTGCCTCGGTCGCTGCCTGAAGCGGTTTGCCAATTACCCGAAGGATCCCCCGGGTTAAGAGAAGAATTATCTCGCTACATGGCGAGTGAAAACCAGGCGGTTTATTCTTCTGAAAAAGAAATCGCAGTCACCAACGGCGCCACGCAGGCGATACAACTAGCCCTGGATTCGCTGGTGAATCCAGGCGAGCAAGTTATGCTGCCCGACCCCTGCCCGGCTTTACATGAACATCTGGTCCGCTGCCATGGGGCCCGGCCCATCTGGCTGCAAACGCGTCAGGAAGAAGGCAACCTCTGTTTTTCCCTGAAAGAGTTTTCCTCGCAGTTGAAAAAATGCCGTATGGCCCTTTTCGCCAACCCGGGCAATCCCTGTGGCGGAGTAATTAGGACCCCGCGCCTGCAAGAGATGACCTCCCTGGCCCGAAAAGCCAACGCGATTATTCTCTGGGATTGCACTCTGCACGAACTGCAATTTGATGGCCCTCCGGTTCACCCTGGATCGCTGGAAGATTGCCGGAATTATTCCCTAATTGCCAACAGCCTGAGCGTCAGCCACGGTCTATCGCCAACCCGGGTGGGCTGGCTGACAGGGCCGGAGTTTCTTCTGTCTCCGTGCAAGGCGCTGTTGAAAATACAACGGAACGGAGCCAGCGAATTGGGCCAGCGGATTCTTTTGGATCATTTACACTCCTGGTCGCGTGCGGATTGGAACCGCACCCTGGAAAGGCTGGACCAGAACCGCCATCAAGCATATCAACGGCTCTGCGGCATGGGCTTGGATCCATTCTGGCCGGCCGGGGGAATCTGGTTCTGGCTGCCGGTCTGGCGCAGGCAATCCGCAGAGGATTTTTGCCAACAACTTTCCCAAGGGTACCAGGTTCTCCTCCGCCCTGGCGAGGGCTTTGGCCCATCGGGGCCGGGTTATGTGCGCTTATCGTTCGGGGTGGAAGAAGGGCGTTTGGATGAAGCTCTTCGCCGGATGGAACTTTATTTGGAAAACAAGCCATTTGAAGCGCGCGGTCCGCTGTTGCGCGCCGTCGCTTAAAGATAATCCTCGCGAATGGGATGAAAGATATCGAGAGCCTCAGCGCCTTCAGCCAAGGCCCGCACTTGATGGGTGACCTGCGAAGGAATCCGATACATATCACTGGGGCCAAGTTCTTTTTCCTCGGCGCCAATGCGAAAAACGGCTCGCCCTTTTAGCACAATGCCCACCTGCTCATGGGGATGTTGATGCGGGGCCACCACGGCCAAAGGCGCCATGACGACATGCGAAAGCATCATCTCCTTACAAGCAGAAGTGGAAATTTCCACTCCTGGGAAGATAGTGTGACGGCTTTTCTCGTCCGGGCCGGGGAAAAATAAACTCATGCGCGTCCCTGGTCTATCAGCGGATACCGCTTCCAATCATGAAGTGGAATTCCGCCGGTTGACGGATAATCAAGGACATAGTACCCGGCTCAAACACGATTGAGCCATTTCCTTCGGGTTGCCAGCTTTGCGGATCAATGGCCTTGATGGAATTGATGATGTTCTGGACATTTTGCATGAAGCGCAACTGGTTGTATTGCATCGCTTCCAACTGGGTTTGCCAGGGTAACTGGTTGTAAAACGCGGGAAGTTGGTAATTAACCATGCCGAGGATATCGCCAACGGGATAGGCGCGAGTGGTCATGGTTTCCTTGGCGCGGTCCGGCGTGGTGATATGAATGGATTTTTCCTTCACAACATAAGCCAAGCCAAGATCGGACAAGACTTTTCTTAAAACGGTGCGGGAACTCCAATTCCTGGCGTTAAGGGAAACCTGGGTATCGCCGTTCACATTGGCCAACTGCAAGGCTTGCTGATCGAGAATGAAGGGTTGGCCGAACTGCTTTTCCATGTAATCGAGAAAACCCTGAAAAGGCTCGTTTTTCAAAGTCAAGGTCATGGGCGATGACATGGACTTGAGAATTTTCTTGTCTTCCTCGCTAATTTTGGCGGAAGGTAGACGGCGCTTGGACCGTTCAACCCAATCATCCGGGAAAGTAATTTCCCCGCTGATGGGAATGGAACTGCGAAGGACCTCCCGTTGCAGGGCCAAAGTCATGTCACCGCGTTGCGCCCGGAGATTGGATTCAGCATCAATGTTGGCCTGGGTGCGGCCAATGGCGCCCATGGCTCTTACTGCAGAGTTATCGGGGTACTTCCTGGCCAGTTCGGCATAGCGACGGTTGGCCTCGTCAAAATTTTTATCTTTACGGAGGTTGCGAATGCCGTCGAGAGACCGGGCCAGCGCCTCGGCATCGCGGGTTTTGGCATCAAGCGCTGTTTGCCTCCCCTGGGCTTCGGCTTGCACCTGAATGCTGTTTTCATTGCGGGAGTTACCCCGTTTGGCATCGTTCTCGTACTGGCGGATTTGATTTTGCAACAAGCGGGCCAGGGATTCCTTCTTGGCGGAAGGGATCTGCGTATCGCCTTCCAAATCACCCAGAATGGGTTTCAAATGCTCGGCGGCGCGGACCGGTGATATTTTCGACAGTCGCAAGGCCTCGGCCAGGCCCTGGCGCGTTTCCGCTTCCCGTTTTTGAACGGCAAGCTCCCGCAACTGACGGGCGCGGTCAACCAGGTCATCCGCAAGGGAGAGCGCAGGCAGAGCCGTGGTGACAAGAAAATAAGTGGTGAAAAAAACCTTGGCGAAACCCCAGTTCTTTTCCATGGCAATGGCCTCCCGGGCGAACACGAATTCCCTTCACCAATTAGTATACCTTCTCACAGTTCCCTTGGGGATGCAAGAGTTTAGGGGTACGAAAACGAGACGCGCATTAGAAGGAAACTTGCGCCAAAAGGGAGCCCCGGGGCTGCTTTTTCAGGAAGATGGGAGGGAAGCCATGAGGGAATGGAATTCACCAGCGAGGAAAACCGATCCAGCAATGCAGATCATGCCATCGGCCGGGGTGATTTCCTTGGCCAGCCTGAGCGCAATTTCTAAAGAATCGGCCATTCGTGGCATGGCGCTGCTGATTTTCACCCACAATTTGGCCAACTCTTCAGGTTTTGCCGCCCTTGGGCTTTTTGACGATTGGGTGAAGATCACCTGATGAAAATTGCCAGCAAGTTCCTGAAACATCGCCGAAATGTCCTTGTCGAAGCTGGCGCCAAAGATAAGAGTGCGGGAAACCGGGGGGAAACTCTCCTGCAAACAGGCGACCAGCCGAGCGATGGAATCGCTGTTATGGGCGCAATCCAGGACGACCAAGGGGTTGGTCGCTGCCAGTTCCATGCGGCCGGGCCAAACCGTATCCTTCAATCCTTGTCGGACGAAAGCGGCGCCGAGTTCCCATCCCTGTTGTTTCAACCAATCAAGTGAAGTAACCGCCAGGGCCATATTGGCAGCCTGGTGCCTTCCCAACAGCGGCATTTCCATGTCGTCCCATTTCCCCAATGGTGTGACAACACTTGCCCGTGATGGAACATTCACCATTGCTTCCACCCGACCCGGGGAATAACTCCAGGAGAAGTCCTTCCCGTCTTGCAACAAGGGAGCCTGGCAATCCCCTGCCCGTTGGCGAACGACTTCCGCCGCCTCGCCTTGTGCGCCGCTGATCACCGGCACCCCCGGCTTGATGATCCCGGCCTTTTCCCCGGCAATCTCAGCCAGAGTATTGCCCAGCTGCTTCTGATGATCAAAACTGATGCTGGTGATAATCGTGACAATGGGCTGGCAGACATTGGTGGCGTCGAGACGACCGCCGAGTCCGGTTTCCATTACCGCCAGGTCCACTTTCTTTTGGCGAAAGTGAAGGAACCCGGCAGCGGTGGCGACCTCAAAATAAGTGGGCACAAAGCCCAACCGCTCGCAGGCGGGAAAGCCAATGCGGTCGCGGATCTCCTCCAGGATTTGGTCCAGCTCCAGAGGGGAGATTTCTTCCATTCCCACGCGAATGCGCTCCTCAACCTTTTTCAAATGCGGCGAAGTGAACAACCCGGTTAAAAACCCGGAGGCATGCAAAGCGGAATGGAGCATGGCAGAGGTAGACCCCTTGCCCTTGCTGCCTGCGATGTGAATGACTCGGAGATTCTTTTCGGGATTATCCAACAGGGCCAGAAGGCGTCTCATGCGATCGAGTTTGAAATCGGCCGGTGTGGGCAAGCGATGTTCAAAATTGATCAGGCTATGCCAAAACCCCCGAGGGGAATCGTCAAAAGGAAGGGAAGCCATGGATGAAAGAATCCACCCGGGTGGAAAGAAATTTAAACCCTGTCCCAGAAAAGCCAGACATCAACTTACCCATAATGGACCGGCATGCAAATCTGTTCCAGGAGTTTTTCGCATTTCTCTTGCACCAGAGTTGCCAGTAAAGGCATCGGTTCCCCCAAGGGCAGCCCTTCCGTCAGGTTGGCCAGAATGCGTGGAAAGGCGTAAAGCGTGGCGCAAACTTCCAGCGCCAAGGGTTCCAAACGGCTGTGCCGGCCCTTCTTTTCCATTTCTTGCCAGCACTGTTTTCCCTTGCCCGACAGGATTAAATCGTCCTCAGGCCGAAGCAAAATCAGGTGATCGATAACGCAGGGATCCTGATCCCAGGCGGACATTTTCACCAGCAGATCACGGGATTTCGCCAGATTCCTACCCAGAAATAAGCCGATCCCAACTTTCCATGGTTGGCCATCGCGGCAAACCCAATGGCCCAGGGTAAGTGAGCCATAAGTTGGATGATCGCCAAACGAATATTCCGCAACTACATGCTGAAGCCTCCAGGGGCCGACTTTGACTCCTTGGTCCAGGCACAACTGCAAGAGCGCCCCCAGACCAGCTTGAATTTCCTTCACGGCGCCGCAGACGGCGCCTTCCGGCTGGAGCTGTTCTCGGGCGGCTTGAACTTCGTGGTCCCAAAATTGTGCCAGGGAAACGGCATGAAGAGGGGAAGCGGGTTTGGCCGAAGGGGATTGCTCTTTGGAAACCGCGGGCACGGGGCCTGCCTCTGGGGCATGATAATTAACCGGCATTGGCTTCGGCGCAAACAAGGGTTCCACAGGCACCTGCACGATGACCATCGACTTCACTTCCTCGGGGAGATCCTCTTTTTCGACTTTGGTTTCCACTGGGATTGAAATCGTTTCTCCGCGCAGGGAATACCCGGTCGCCACAGGCGTAGTCACCGGGAGAATGTCGGGTTCTTCCCCATAAACTAGCCTGTCAAACAGGTGACGGAATTGCTGAAGCATGTCGCGCAAGGTCGGTTCGGTCAGGGAAATTTTCTCCACCTGCTCGAGTGTGAAGGGAAAGAGACCGGGCAATTGGTCCTGGCCGGGAAAGTTCCTTAATGCCGGTTCCAAACGGGCCACAACGACCTTGGCAACCAGCTCTCTTGGCGGGGATTCCAGCTTCAGCGCATTGATCGTGCCATACCCCGGCACATGCACTGGGTTATTTAAGCGGTCTTGAATGTAGCCATCAAGGGAAGGGATAAAGCGGTTCCACAGTCCGCGCTCGGCAAAAATCAAAAAGCTGATGCCATCCAACTGGTGCATGACTTTGACAATACCCGCGAAAAAGGTCTCGGCCGTTTTGTGAGTCTCCTCGTTGCGCCGGGCTAACAGCAGGTCTTCCAACTGGTCAAAGGCAATTACCACGGGAATTCGAAGTTCCTGGAATATGGACATTACAGCCTTGAAAAGCGCCAATACCAGATCCTGCCTGCCAGGGCGGACCTTGAAATCCAATTCCGCGAAACCGTAGGTGAGGAAACCAGCAAGTTCCCCGTCGTCTTGAAGGAAGACGGCGCGGGAAAAACCCCGCAGGATCGCGTGCCGCATCATCGAAGCGGCATCATGCCCAGTAACCTTGTCGAGAAAATCGCACATGAGCTTATGCGCTTTTCCCAGGCTCAGCCCCGCTTCCTCGCACAGGCGTAGAACCCGGCCAGGATTGCCTCCTTCTTTACCCGTTCGCCCAAGTTCATCCACCAGCCAATTGGTCCGCTCCACGGCCTGCGCTGCGCCCAGGCCGAACGCCCGAGACAGCCAGCCTAACCCCTGGGAAGGAAAAAGTTCCAGGCCCTGCTCGGGTTGGAGTTCACCCAGTGCCCGGCCCAAATAAAGACGCATGAGTTGCTCGCCAGCGTAATCTTTTGGCCGCCAGGATCCTTGCTTGGCGCCTCCAAGCAATTTGTCCAGCACCTGGAAGAGCAGATATTCCAGAAAATCGGTGTCGCGTTGGTAGGAACCTGGCGTCACCAGGAGTTGCCAATTGCCAGCATTGGCATGTTTGATGGAATGGAGCAGGTGAGTTTTTCCCGCTCCCTTGTTGCCCAGCACGGGGACCACCTCGGAATGGGTGGTTGGATGATATCGATACTGGTCAACTACGCGCAGAAGCTGCTCCCTTTCGCGGGAGAAAAGCTCAGGCACATGGTAAATGGCGCAGACTTCATCGTCGGAGTTTCTGGCAAAGTAATTGCGGAAAGGGTTGCCTGAACGGCGCAGCCAATCCAAGGCTTGACCAGTGATTTCCAAAGGAAAAATGGCTGATTTCATGATGGTTGCTCCAAATAGACATCCAGTGTTTTTTCACAGGACGGGCTGGTGGAATACTCTTTCACCTCACCTGAGGCTGAAGCGTAATAAGCAATTTCGTGACCGGTAAGCAGGGCCAATTCCGGCGAAGGAATCTGGTAGAGTGGGCCGGTCCAGGGGTGCAACTCAATGAATTTTTCCCTGGCCAGTTGCCGAAGGGCGTCATGGAATGCGCCGATAGGCAAGCCAGGAAACCGGTCGCGAATAATTTGAAACAGGCGGTCCAGGGGGAAATCTCCCAAAGCGCGAGAATTTCGCCAGAGATGCAACTCCTTGAGCACGGATTGTGGCAAACCGGCCTGGCCCTGTTGATCCTTGCCAGCAAAGAAAAGCCTCAAAGCATTTTGCAAAGGGGTCAAGACTTTCCCTGTTTCGGAATCTTGGTTCACCTTTGGTAAGAAGGCCAAGCAGGCTTTTAAAATGGGAACCACGCAGTTCGATTCCAAAAGCCAAGCCAAACCCCTTGGGGCAGGTTGAAAAAGGAAACCTTCGTCCTCACAACCGTGTTTCTGAGTAATCCAAATTTGCGAAAGAGCGGCCTTTGCCGCTTGTTTTCCCAAAGAGTTTTTGGGGAACAATCCCAATCCCTGGCCCGTGGGAAACAAGGGTAGGCCTTGCGGGTTTTCCAGCAACAACAACAAGGCCAAGCGGATTAATTCATGCTGGGTCTGCACAACCATCCTTGGTGTTCTTGGAAAAGGCGCCTTGGAGGCGCAGTTCAGGGACAATCCCCTTCCCCAAATTGAAAAATTACCCGTAACCCGCCTTACGAGACAAGGTCACCCTGGCAGGAGCAATCCGGAATGGTAAGAAAGGTAGCGCCGAGGGACTGGGGGATTGGAAAGGACAAGGCGATTCGCCAAAGGAATGGTTTTTCTTTAGCGCCAAGGGTTCAAGCGTGATTTGTTCTTCGCTGGGATCGCCGCGCTCCAGCGCGGCCAATCTATCTGCCAGGCTGGAGCCTGGCGTTCCCAGGGAGAAAAAAATCCGCACCCGTTGAACGGATGTTCCGTTGGACCCACCTTTCTGCCCGTGGCATCCACAGCCAGCAAGCAACCTCCTTGTCGCATCTTTGCCATGAACTCCCTGAGACCTTGGTTCCACCTAAACTAAAGTTTTCACCTGGCCGGGACTTATGGTCAAGTGAACGGTATTGCCCCCTGCCCTGACTTAAGGTTCCAATTCCATCAGCGGGTGCCTAAGGGGAACTTCTTCCTTCAGTAATTCCAATAACCCGGCTGGAGAGTCATCTACTCGAAGGAGCGCGCGATTGGCGGGCTTAACCAAACCTTCCTCAACCATGTGATCGACCCAGTTCAAAAGCGGCTGAAAAAACCGTTCGGTGTTTAGCAAACCAATGGGCTTATTGTGCATCCCCAGTTGGGCCCAGGTTAGGATTTCGAACAATTCATCACAGGTGCCAAACCCGCCAGGGAGGGCCATAAAGGCATCGGCGCGAGAAGCCATCAAGGCTTTTCTTTCGTGCATCGAATCCACCACGCACAATTCGGTGACATCCTGATACGCCAGTTCCAACTCGGCGAGGCCTCCCGGGATAACCCCAGTGACTTTTCCCCCAGCTTGAAGGCAAGCTTGGGCCAGCACGCCCATCAAACCGATATGTCCTCCGCCGAATACCAAGGTGATATTCCCCTTGGCGAGCAATTGCCCCAATTCGGCCGCAGCCCGGGAATACTCGGGGCGGTTACCTTTTCTCGAACCGCAAAAGACGCAAAGAGACCGTATAGTTAGACTCAAACAATCCTCCCCTATCCGTTTATTTATCGGGCCGGGTGTCCCTGGGGAAAATGAGCTTGAAAGTAGCTCCCTGCCAGCGAATGGATTGGATTTGCAAACGCCCTTGCATACTTTCCAACACCGTCTTGACGAAGGAAAGGCCCAATCCCATGCCGGAACTCATTCCTTCATAGATAGCGCTGTCCCTGCGGGTGGAATAGTAAGCATCGGTGCAATGGGCCAAAGACTCCGCCGTCATGCCGGCGCCAGTGTCCGTTACTGCCAGAACGGCGCACTCCCCTTCCTGATAAAGTCTCAACTGAATTTCGCCCCGCCAAGAAGCGGCGGCAAGCACCGCCTGCCGGATAGTCTCGGAATCCCGTTTAGTTGAATTCCGCGCCTCTTCCCGCAAGTGGTTTCGTTGTTCGAAGGTGGCGTCACGAGCGTTAAAAATCAGATTTTCCAGAACTTGCTGGACATGCGACGGATCTCCCTCGGCCTGAATTTCCTCGGGAGGCAAAGTCAGGGACAAATCGAGTTTCCATTTATCCCCTGCAATTTGACTCCAGGCGTTGACTGTTTCGCGGACCAGTTGGCAAAGGTCATAACGCGACCGGAGCAAGTTGCCGGGTTCTCTGCGAACGGCTGCAAGAATCTGCTGCAGCCGGGCGGTCACGGCCGACAGGGTATCACCCACTTCCCCCAGCAGTTGGCGCAGGGCGCCATTGCCACCCGATTCTTCCTGGCATCGCCGCAGCAAATCCATGGGTCGGACCAGCAAGTTCTTGATATTGTGGGCATAGGAACCGGCCATGATGCCAATTCCGGCGTACATCTGGGAACGGAGTTCCAAGGCTTTTTTTTGGGCCTCCTCGGTGGCCAACTGCTGACTCAGAAGTTGCTTTTCCGCTTCCAGCCTTCGATAGTCGGCATCCTCGGCCGCTTGGCGCGACTGCTCGGTCATTTTTCTTCGCGAGCGCTCCCGGGCGGCAGAAACCAAGGCTTGAATGGCAACTCCCAAGGAAACCAACGCCGCCAGGATGCCCAGCCACCAGGCCCGGGAAACCGCCTGCTTTTCCTGGGCAGTCCGCCGATCGTAAGCATGAACCTGGTAATAAACCCGGGCCAGGGCTCGGGGATGAATCCTGTGTTCCAACCTTTGGACCTGGTTCGCCTGATAGGGAAACCCCGCAACCCAACGGATCGGCATGTCGGGTTCATCATCCAGAATGACAAGGATTTCAAAAAAATGGGGAAAGAGCGGCAATTGGCCAGAAAAGACTTTGGTGGGCGGTTCACCCAGGGCGCGCAGGTGCTCGCGGATTTCCTCACGGCGGACCAACGCTTGCTGACGGGTTAATTCATCCGCTGGCGAGGCCTTGGCCAACTCCAGGTAACTTTCCACCAGTGCGGGCAATGGCTTCCTCGAAGCGCGCGCCTCTTCCAGCCATTCACGCAAAATGTCCTGTTCATAACGAGATTCGCCAGAAAGCCACCCGGCCAGAGGTTCCTTCAAGGCAATCAAGGCAACCAGCCAAAACCCCAAGGGGAGTCCCAAGATGAGCAAAACACCCAAGGGCCCTTTTTTTATCCTGGGAAACCAAACCGTCTGGATCATTGGGCGCCCCGATGGTTGACTTTGAGTCGGCTGGTTCTTACAGGAACCAATTGGCCTCCATCGGGATTTTCCCTCAGGGACCATATTTCGATGAGGGATTCAACTAGGCCGCCTTCCTTTCTGGGCAGAGGCCGGACCACGCCCATGAATTCTCCGGTGCCAGGATTGCGGCCGCCCCGAGGATCGAATAAGGTTTTCCCCGACTTGCTGGAAATCGCGCCCCCGTCCCAACGGAGTGACTGCATAAAGGATTTCAAAGATAGCGTATAAGGATATTGTGTGGATTCAAAAACCGCCCTGGCCAGGCATTCCAGCATTTGAGAAGAAAGGATCAATTCGTCCGTGGCTGTGGCAGAGGTCCCATCCGCGGATTCCCGCAAGCTGCCGAGAGTGGAAAACCCCGCCTCCTGGGCCACGGGGTTGGCATGAGAGAAAAAAACCAAGCGAAAAGGCAGTTCTGGAATGGGCCAGGATACCTCCGCGTCGCGGTAGACCGCGTTTAGGGAAATGGTATCTCCCACGACAACCACAAAGCGGGAAGGCAGATCCCGGCCAGATTGGGCCAGCTCTTTTAAAAACCTCTTGGCCGGAGTCATCCCTCCACCCAAGACAAACAAGCCCGAACTCTGGCCAGGATTTCTATCCAGGTCTTGCAGTAGGTAGCGCAGGGCATCCCTTTCAAATCGATTGGGTGCATAGGGAACCCCAACGCTGGAGTCAATCACCTGAGGAACCGGCGCCACCGTCATGCGGTATGAGGCAGCGTTGCGCCCAAGTCTGCCAGCGGGGAAGATTCCATTGAAGAAAGGGAAATGCCCATTCAACCGGGTGGAACTAATCCATAACCAATCCGTGGCGGCTTCCACAGCCAAGGGAAAGCGCAGTTCGTTCCAAAAGGAATCTACAAAATCGCGGGAATAGGAATCATCATCCCATAGCGCCAGGTGGACCGCGTCGAACCCCGCGTGTAAATCCGGGTTCGCCCAAATGAGCTTGACCATGGCCTGACCCATTCCCTGGTTGTCAAACCCAAACCGAAAAGTCTTCCCGGGATAAATATCCAAGAGGGAAACAAATTCCTGGCCGACCTGCCTGTTAGGTCCTGAAACCTGAACCCGTAAGGCTGTAGCCGTGGATAAGAACAGAAGCGGTTTCTGGGATTCGGCAACTTGCCTGGTTTCCGCTTCCAAGGCCAAGGCCAGATCGCGGGCGTCGTCCGAATTCGCCCCGCCCAGAATGGCAACCGGCGGGCGCGTTTTTTTCATCAAACTTCGGATCCAGTCCTGGTAGCCTGCCTCGCTGGATATTTTCAACCAACGGATCGTAATCTTTCTTGGATCGTTTAGGCGTTTCATGGAGAAGCAAGGAATCGAGGCGGTTTGGCCTGGGAAAGCTTTTTGCCCAGCATCCACCTGAAGTCCCGCGGCCCAACCGGGATTGGTTTTCTCCAGCAATTTGGCTGCCGACACCATTCTTTCCCAAGAGGTAGAGTCCCCCGCGGGAAACATCCAGACAACCGTCACTTCCGATTCCTGGGAGTCGGGGAATTCGAGAATGATGCCGCGCGGAGCAAACAAGAAGTTTCCGGCTGCCAAGGCGGCCAAGATCAAAACCCCCGTAATGAGTACACCTTGTCTCAAGTCTAGACTCCCTGGAAATATTCCAAATGCAAAAATCCCCGCTACCACTTGGGGCCTCGGTTAGTAAAATTCTCCCTGCTTGTTGCGCGGATTGCAACGCCGGACCAGGATCTCCCTCGCTGGACCAGTTTACCTTGATACTGCCAGGGGTGTTACATTCCTGTTCCCTTGAGTTTTTTGAAAGAAAAAATGGGTTCGACGGCAACGACAATTGTCATATTCGGGGCCTCCGGCGACTTGACCGCCCGCAAACTGATTCCATCTCTTTACCGCCTGGACCGCAAAGGCCGCTTGCCGGACGGAGTTAGAATCCTTGGGGTAGCCCGCTCGCCCTTTAACGATGACTCGTTCCGAGCCAAGATGGAAGAGGCGATTCAGAATTTTTCCCCCGAAGATTGGAACCAGGAAGCCTGGAACCGCTTTGCCCAGCGAATTGGCTACGCTCGTGGCGATGCCACCCAGGATGGCGGCCTGGAAAACTTAATTCAAAGGCTGGGAGAAATCGAGGGCAATCAGGTGGGAAACCGCCTCTATTACCTCTCGGTGGCGCCACAACTTTACCCGGAAATTGTGGCCCGGATGGGCAGCCTGGGCCTGGCCCCTTCGGCCCAGGGTAGCGCTTCCGCCCAGGGTAGCGCTTCCGCCCCAGGTTGGCGCAGGCTGATCATTGAAAAACCCTTTGGCCACAACCTGGAATCCGCCAGGGAACTCAACATAGTTTTGCGCACCCATTTCCAAGAAGACCAGATTTACCGCATTGACCATTACCTCGGCAAGGAAACTGTGCAAAACCTGCTGGTCTTCCGCTTCGCCAACATTTTGTTTGAACCGCTGTGGAACAGCAACTACATCGAACATGTGCAAATCACCGTGGCAGAAACGGTAACCATTGGCAACCGCGCCGATTACTACGACCGCGCCGGCATCCTCCGCGACATGTTTCAAAACCACCTGCTGCAACTCCTCTGCCTGGTGGCCATGGAAGCCCCGGCCCGGTACGCTGCCGACCCCTTGCGCAACGAAAAAATCAAAGTCCTCGACGCCATGCCCGTTTACTCCCCCGAGGAAGCCAGCCAGAAACTGATCACCGGCCGCTACCAGGGCTACCTGGGAGAACGGGGTGTCGGCCCAGGTTCCCGCACCCCAACTTACGCCGCTCTCGAACTGGGTATCGACAACTGGCGCTGGCGGGGCGTTCCCTTTTTCCTCCGTTCAGGAAAAGCCATGACCCGGCGTTACAGCGAAGTGGTGATCCAATTCCGCTGCCCGCCCCACTTGATGTTCCCCCTGCCCCCGGGATCCTCCATGCAATGCAATCGACTGGCCATTTGCATTCAGCCGGACGAAGGCATTCACCTGAATTTCATGTCTAAAGAACCCGATCGCGACGGCACGATCCTGCGGCCCTCGGATATGGAGTTCCATTACCGCAACGCTTTTGCCAACATCCGCATTCCTGAAGGCTATGAAAGGCTGCTGCAGGATTCCCTGAATGGAGATGCCTCATTATTCATGCGCAGCGATGAGATCGAACGGTCGTGGGAATTGATCGAGCCGTTCCTGATCGCTTCGGAAGCCAGCCATGCGCCCCAGCCGCATGAATATGAAAAGGGTGGCATGGGCCCAGCGGCGGCGGACCAGTTCATTGGCCGCCAGGGCCGGTCCTGGATTTCCATGGGCCTCAAGTAACCTGATTTCAGAACAATCCCCTGTGTCGATTGGCCTTGTGCAGATTTGCCAAACCGCTAGGCTTGGCTCCGAGCGGGGTGTTTTTCTCCCAGGAACGGGTAATTTTCCATGGAATGGATTTCAAGCTTCATTGAGATCATTCGCCATCTCGATGTGCATCTCAATCAACTGGCGCTGGATATCGGACCATGGTTTTACCTGGCCATGATGGCAATCATTTTTTGTGAAACCGGGTTGGTCGTGACCCCTTTCCTCCCGGGCGATTCCCTCCTCTTTGCCTTGGGAGCCTTGACCGTGTCGAGCGGGTCGGGAATCAACCCCTGGTTCCTGGGTTTGCTTTTGTGGGTCGCGGCTTTTGCAGGCGACGCTGTCAACTATGCCATTGGCTACTGGTTCGGCCCAAAAGTTTTTAAATACGAGGACTCTCTCCTTCTGAACAAGAAGCACTTGCTCAGAACGCAAGAATTTTACGAAAGGCACGGGGGCAAAACTATTGTCCTGGCGCGCTTCATTCCCATCATTCGCACCTTTGCCCCTTTCGTTGCCGGCATAGGAAAAATGAATCATGGAATATTTTCGATTTATAACGCGGCGGGAGGACTGGCCTGGGTAAGTGTATGCTTGGGGGCGGGGGTGTGGTTTGGCCAAATCCCCTGGGTTAAGGGAAATTTTGAACTGGTGGTGATTGGTATCATTGTGGTTTCGATCCTGCCTTTGGTTGTGGAATTTTTCAATCAAAGGAGGCAAAACCAGGTGGCCAGAGCAGCGGAAAATCCTCACCAGCCACTCCCTTCGGTCAAGGAAAAAGCCGGCTAACGGGCTAAATTAGCAATCCTTGCAAAATGGCCCTTTCCCTTATTGGTTTTCATCAAGAAAAACACGAAAGGTTCTTGACTTAAGTCCAGGGTCAAGCGAATTTAGATTAATTACGGCTAATCAATACCCATGGAGCCCTGAATGGCCCTTCCCAAGCTTGCAGCGGAACAATGGATTTTCCTGTTGGCAATTTTGGCCGTCTTGGTTCCTTTGGGCGCCTACACTTTGCGATTAGCCTGCTCCATTTGCAAGGAAGACTATCCGACCTACAAACGAGCCATGATCGGTACGGTCTTAATAGTGGTGGCGGGGTTTTTCACCTTTAGCCTCGTTTCTTACCTGGTCCTCTTGGGAACGCGTGAAAGCGCTGCCATTCAACGAACTGTTTTGGGCCATCCCAATTTTGGTTTTTTGAATTGGCTCATGGTTCCCATTGTCATCAAATGGGCTGTCATTTCCATTCTGCCCATGGTTCGCCAACTGGTCGTACTGGTCACTTTGGCCGTGGTTGGCATCATGCAGGTGTTCATCATTGAAGTCCCCTTCCGCAAAGCCATGCTGATTTTTCTGCTGAACTGGGGCTTCAACATTATTTTGCTGGTTTTGTTTCAAATCCTGATCCCCATTGCCACCACAGTTTTGGATAAGTCCTTCCATCTGCATATCGATTTTGCCACTTTGAATGTGGAAAACCACAATGTCACTGTGCCTGACAATCACCCCCCGCACCACCCCATTCCCGGAAAAGATGAACCCAAAGGGAATTTGGACAAACTTCACCACCTGGAAGACGAACTAAAAGGTTCTTGGAGAGAAGTCCATCACTTTGTGGACCCCTATTTGCACGACATTAAAGTTGGGATGTCGCCGGTCCTGAGTCGCCTGCCAAAATCCGTTAACGATTGGCTGGACCATGGCGGTTGGTGGTTTATTATTGGCCTCTTGACCTTGGTGTTTTTCCTTTGGGCTTGGCGGTTATCCAAGCGGGTAATCAGGGCTTTATTCGGCATTGGCAAATCCAGACCAAGAAAAGTCAAAAAGGTCAAACCTGGAGAAATGACCGCTTTGCTGGAAGACCTGGGCAAATATTCCCCGCCCTCCTTTTCCCCAGGGCGGAAGCGAATTGCCATCAAAGGGATTCCTTGCAGAACTTGCCTGGTGGTTATCGCCACCACGGATAGCAAGGCCGAGGATTTCAGCATCGATCAGGCCGATGTGATCCTGGACTGGATCCGGCCTGGCCTGGGAAGCCTCGCCATGTCGGATGGACCCAGGGTCAGGGTCTGGGAGACGCAATACAGCCCCGGTGGATTTAACCAAATGATCTTGCAGTTCATACGGATCCCAGAACCCAAAGGAAAAGTATCTCAATGGGTGGTGGCTTCAGGGCAGGTAAAAATGGGTCCGCGGAAAGCCTATTTGGGAATTGCCTTCTATGCCGACGATGGAAACCAAATCCGGAATATTACCCTCAACGATGACCACTGGCTGGATGTGCTTACCGTGGTGGAAAACAAACAAGTTGAAGAGGACGACGATTCGGGCGGAGTTTACGGCATAAAACGGGGCTAACCGGGGAAACTAGTCAGCGGCGGGCGTAGCTTCCTCCTCCGTACCACCAGCCAATTTCCTTTCGCGCCATTCCAGCAACTTTTCAACGCTGAAGGAAATCACCCCGCCAAGAATCAAGCAAACAAGGTTGATGAATTTCCACCCGGTCAAAATATGCAGGAAAGCCACGACAAGCAATATCCCAATACAGCCCAGTCCAATGAAAACCAAATCGCGGTAATTGGGCTGAAACTCTTTTAACAGTTGTTCTAAAGTCGCGGGTTCTTCTGAAGCCATATCCTGTGCCGCGGCCACCCGGGCTACGGGCGCTACTTTACGCACCAAGGCAACATCCGGGCCACCGGTCATCGGTTCCCTAACATTGGTTTCCGATACGCCAAAGGTTTCCTCCCCCTTGCCCGCCGACATATCCTCTTCGGACAGCAATAGGACCTTCAAACCCTTGGCAATGTTAGCGATTTTTTTCGGCCTTTGATCAACGGCTGGATTGATCAGGAGTTCAATGATGGAACAAATTTCTTCCGGAACCTCGGGCACATAAGACTGCACCTTGGGAGTCGCCACCTGGTGGGTAAAATCTTTCAGATCCTGCCCTGTCACCGCCTTGAAAAATAAGGCGCCCACCTTGTAGTTTTCCTCTTCCGGCGGAGGGCTTACGGGGGGTGGGGAAGTATCCAGATGCATAACACGGCTTGGCATGACGGCGCCGTTTTCATCCATCTCCAAGTCGGCGGATAACAGTTGGGGAGTAATTCCACCCTTCATGATTTTGACTATCCGGGGCCCGCGCGGGTTTTTCTTGTTCAATGCCAGGACAATTTGATTAGCAGTCAGTGGTCCGCAAGTCAGATTTTTCTGCTGGTAAGCGCTCATTCCAGCCATGAGGGAAAGAAAAATTCGCGAAGCTTGCAAGTAAGGCAATTTGCCCTTGCGAGCCATGAGCGAGGCCAGCGTTTCCCCTTCAACCAATTCCCGAATCACGAAGTTTTGCCGATTGCCAATCCCGATTTCCACAATCCCCTGGATATTCGGGTGGTGAAGGTCCATCGAGGCAACCGCTTCGTCCTTGAATTTCTGCACCGCTTTAATGTTCAATCTCTTGGAGCTATCGACGAACTGCATACCGCAAATTTTCCCCGCCGGGTCTTGAACCTTGACCGTGCCCGACATAACCCCCGTACGGATGATTTCCAATGTCGTGTACGAGCCGATTTGCAAGGCATTGGTTTTTCCCTGCACCAGCATTTTGCCTTGAAAGTCGGTGACATATTTATTTAACACCAGCCACTTGGTGAATTGCTCGGCGTCATCTTTTCCCTGCCGTTCAGGGGTGAACCACCGCTTGCGCAGTGTTTCCAGTTCCGTGGATGGGATAATGCGCTTCTCTAGCAACAAGCCAATAATCGTATCAACAGTTCCCATGGATAAACCCTGCCTGGAGGAAAATTGCTTCCAAGATACTACCTTTTTTTTATCCAGGAGTCGAATGATTTTGGAAGATTACCTCACTCCCTTGGAAGTTGCTCCTGGCCCAAAATCTTCATATACAAACACTATTGACACGACTTGGAGGCCAATTCATGCGGCATGTTCTATCCGCGCTTGTACAAAATCAGCCAGGAGTACTGGCACACATTTCCGGCATGCTGGCCTCACGGGGCTTTAACATTGAAAGCCTCGCTGTTGGCGAAACGGAAAATCCGAACCTGTCCCGCATCACTTTTGTCGTTCAAGGCTCCGATTCCGAACTGGAGCAGGTCCGTAAGCAACTTGATAAAGTCGTGACCGTGGTCCGCGTACAAGACATCAGCAGCGAAAATTTTGTCGAACGCGATCTCATGCTGGTAAAAGTACAGGCGCCGGCCCCCCAGCGAGTCGAAATCACCATGCTGGTGGAAATGTTCCGCGGCCGGGTGGTTGATATTGGAGTCGATACCCTGATGATTGAAATCAGCGGGCAAGAGTCAAAGGTGGAGGCTTTTATTGACCTGATGCGCCCCTATGGCATCTTGGAACTGGCGCGAACTGGAAGAATTGCCCTGGTCCGTGGCAAAGGGCTGGTGGAGGGTAAAAATTGAACCAGGAAAACACCAGAATTCCCTCGTCCACCCGTGACTTGGATGCCAATTTGTCACGGCTGCTAAAGGAATTAAAGAATGGAGACCGGATTCGGGTTTCCCAACAAATCCGCATTGGCAGCACCGCTACCTGGAACGCCGTCGTTGAAGGATCTTTCCGCCATTTTGACTTCCTCGCCACCGGCCTGGCCACCGACCGCGTGCCCGAGGACGACATCGTAGTGGTTTGCGTGCATTTCACCAAAGACAACGGCGAACTCACCAGTTTCACTGTCGATGAGTTTTGCAAGCTGGAAAAAGTTGGGTAAATTCCCTCAACGGTTTCGCCAAATCATCGATTTTTCCATACAGAGTTCCCGCGCCTTGTCCGTGATGGCGGAAAAAAATCTCGGGGCATCGGCAGGATAACCGGCCGTGGGGGCCAGATCAGGAACCTTTTCTTGCCAGTAGCGATTGAATTGAGCCATCAATCTTTCACGCGTCCATTTTGCCACCATGGAAGACAAACCCACCAGAGGAAACAACGAATCCGCCTTCTGGGAAACATGAAAGCGCCACTGGACTTCGGAACCGACGCTTTTGTAAAGGCTCTCTATTGGGCTTTCGGATTCCGATAGGAAAAAGCCGCGGTCGAGAATGGTCTGCAGGACCGGTGCGTATTGATTCCTTCCCCCATGCTTGTCGGCGAGACCAAAGACTTTATCTCCGGAAGAAAAGTCGGCGGCAAAAGCCCGGCACAAGGTGCTCAGGGCATGGGAAAGGAGCAAGCCCTTGTTGCCCAGACGGTCGGTCATCTCGTTAAACAACCGAGGCGATAAAACCGCCAGGCGGAAATCAAATTGCTCAAATCCTGGAAATACCAGGGGTTCATCGGGCTGATTTTCCTTGAGAAACGCCTGCTCGCTGGCAAGGAACCAGGGTTCAGCCGACAATTCTTCAAAACCGAACTCACAATGTTTTTTCAGGAAGTCGCCCAGGTTGGCCTGGGAAGGGAAAAACCGAGCCACGGTTCTTTCCAAGCCTTCCACCCCTTCCTTCAAGTAGGCCTTTTTGGAATCATCCACTAGGGGCAGGGCTTTGTTTTTCCCGCGAATGCCGCGAGAATGCTTTTTGAAACTGGCTTTCCAATCGCCGTCGCCCAGCCAGCGGACCCGCACCGCAGCCACCACCAGTGGCCCCAGGTTGGGGCCGTACCCGGCTTCATCCAGACCAATCAGCCAGGGGGGCGTTTCCCCAGTTTGCACATTCATATTGTTCCAACCCATTTGGCCAATTATTTTGAAGGCTCGAAATCACACCCGGAGGAAACGAGTCATGATGCTTGAAAATATCTTCTTAAAGATCCTTTCCAAGGAAATCCCCGCAAGAATTGCCCACGAAGACAACCTTTGCCTTGCGTTTCATGATATTAACCCACAGGCTCCGGTTCATGTCCTGATCATTCCAAGAAAAGTCATCCGCACTCACGCGGACATTACCGATAGTGACAAGGAGCTCCTTGGCCACCTGCACTGGGTAGCGGCAAAGCTGGCCCAGGAGCTGCAAATTGAAGACGGCTATCGGATTGTCATCAATTGCCTGGAAAAAGCGGGGCAAACCGTGCCCCACATCCATATGCATTTATTGGGGGGCAGAAATCTGGCCTGGCCTCCAGGGTAAAAATTATTCAACTTTGACCGCTTGGACCGACAAACCAAAAATGGATTCCACCCCGCGCAATTGGTTTCGGTGGTTTTCCACCAGCGCCATTTCCGTTTGAACCAAGTTGTTCATTTCCAGCCGATCATCTGGGTAAACAAAAAACTTTTCCTCAGCCTCCTGACCCGATTGAACCAGGTACGCCCCTTCGCCGGTGCGAAAAGCAACCTGAAACTTCTCTCCCTGGGCCGCATAACGGGTAAGGGCATAGGGTCGGGCCCCTGCCAGAAAGCCGCGCGTGGAGAAAACGGATTTTCCTTGAAGCATTGGAACGGGCAAGCGAGCCATTTCCAGCAAGGTTGGAGCCAGGTCGATATCCTGGAAAAAACCCAAACGCCTTTGCCCCTGCCAGCCTTGCGAAGGGAAATAGCAAAGGAAGGGCAACTGAACAAATTCCCGGTGCAGCCACTTCGGGTTCCTGCCGAATAATCCATGGGATCCAGGAGAAACCGGCCTGTCGCCGAGGAAAACCAGTCCCCAATCCTCATCCCCGTATTCTTTTTGAATTCCGACAACTAAGTTGCCAACGAACCGATCCACTTCGGCCCAAGCAGCCAGGCATCCGGCTTGAATCGCCAGAAAACGGGAATCCTTTTCGACGGGCTCCCCTTCCTGAGGATGGCTCTCGGGAGAAATTTCCTCATCCTCCTGGGCAAACTCACAGCGACTAAAAAAGCTGGCAAAATCCTCCGTAATCGCGGGCCAATGCGGTTCGCCCACATTCCAGGGAGGAAGCAAGGTGGAAATCTCCAGCCAAAGCAAGGAATTTTCACCCGGGGAACAAAAGGCCTTGGATTGAGAAACCTGTTGCAATAAGCCATCTAGTGAAAGTGAAATATCCCCTTGTGAATGGATCTGGTCAAAATCCCTGAGAAAAAAGCGCTCGGGTTCCGCCAGGGTGGAATCCGAAAAGAAATGGCTATTCCAACCAAGACGTCGCAATTCCTGAAAAAGGGAGAAGCCTCCCTCTTGGAGCGGAGTGAAGGGGAAATTTCCGGTTTTCCACGCTTGCCTAATAGAAGCATCGCTCAAGGTAGAAGCGAAATACCTGTCCAGTACCAACCCTTGGGATGCCAAGTTTTCCAGGTTGGGCTGCTGGGCCCCTTCGTGGCCATAGAGGGACAGGAAATCAACACTGGCGCCTTTAGCCACCACAACGAAGATTTTCATACCACACCTTGCAAGCAATCAAACACGGAAAAAGCCAGCATGAACCTCATATAATAGCGTTTCGCCAGGCAATTGCGGTGAAACTTCAGGGGATTTGACCCTGAAGGAAACTCCTTAATTGCCAGGGAAATTCGTCAGGACCTAAAGCTGATGGCCAAAAAAATCACTCCCCCCGCGCCGAACTCCAAAGGGCATGATATTCCCAAGGGAAATCCCTTTCCCCATCCGGTTGATCACGAACGGATCGAGGCGGCGGTTCGTGAAATACTTGCGGCAGTGGGGGAAGACCCCAACCGGGAGGGCTTGCGCGAAACGCCGGCCCGGGTGGCCCGGATGTACGCCGAGCTTTTTTCCGGCTTGCGAGGCGACCCCGCTTCCTTTCTGAAAAAAACCTTCACGCAAAAATACAATGAAATGGTCGTGGTCAAGGACATCGGTTTTGAAAGCATGTGCGAGCATCACCTGTTGCCTTTCATAGGCAAGGCGCACATCGCCTATTTGCCCAACGGGAAAATAGTCGGCTTGAGCAAATTGGCCCGGGTGGTGGAAACCTTGTCGCGGCGGCCGCAAGTCCAGGAGCGGATGACGGAGGAACTGGCTGACCTCCTGGTGGACGAATTGAACGCGCGTGGCGTCGCCGTCGTGCTGGAAGCATCGCATTCCTGCATGACCATCCGGGGAATTCGCAAACCCAATAGTGTTTGCACCACCTCGGCCATGCGTGGGGGTTTTCGCGACAGCCCTTCCACCAGGTCGGAGTTCATGTCCTTGGTATTCGGGAAATAACCGGGCTAAAGCAGTTGTTCCGCCCGCCCGCCCGCCGCATAATGAACCCGCCAACACGCTAGCCTTTCTTGCGCTATTCCACGCAAGTGGGAAGGGGAATTCTTGGCCAGAGATAAAGCACTTTCCGAACGGATACACGACGACTTGAAGGGAATTCTAAAGGGAGAAGTCCGCGTAGACCTTTTGACCCTCCTTTTGTTTTCCACCGACGGCTCTCCATTTGAATTAATGCCCTTGGCCGTGGTCAACCCGCTGGATGCCAACGACTTGTCCACCCTGGTAAAGTACGCCAGCGAAAACAAGATCGCGCTGACTCCCCGAGGGGCGGGGACCGGCACGGCTGGCGGCGCACTGGGCCAGGGAATCATCGTGGACCTGTCCAGGAATTTCCGCAAAATTCATGAACCGGCGAGTAGCGCCATCCGCGTGGAGGCCGGGGCGACTTTGCGGGAACTCAAGGCCTTCCTCGGCCAGCGCCAAGCCAGGGTCCTATCGGAGCCCTGGAACGAGGAAAGAACCGTTGGGGGTTGGTTGGCGTCCGACGCTGTTGGACCCACCCTTATGGAAGACGGTCACCCGCGCCATCATGTCGAGGCCCTGCAGGCGGTCTTAAATGACGGCACCGTGGCCTGGTTAGGCAATCCAGCCTATTTCCCCGAAGGAGTGTCGCAGGAACCTTCTTCCAGGCTGGAGGCATTGCAAGAGGGAATGGAAACCCTGCTGGGGGAAAACCAAGCGGCGCTGAAGGCTTTATGCGGGAAAACTCCATTCCCCCGGGGAAATTACAATCTCCAAGAAATTGCACGGGATCCGGAATCGCTGGCAAAAATATTCCTTGGCGCCGAGGGATCTTTGGGAATCCTCGTGGAAGCCGTGTTGCGAATTCAGGGGAAAAAACCGAACGAAACCTGGGCTCTCTATTGTTTCAACCAGTTCAACAACTGCCTACTCGCTGGCCAGGCCGCCCTTTCCTTCTCTCCTCATGCCTGTGAAATTCTCGACCACCGCATGCTGAGCATGGCCCGGTCGAGCGACAACCTTTGCGCCGAGTGGATTCACCCTGCCACCCAAGGAGCGCTACTGGTTGGCTTTCGCGATCAGGGCCTTGGGAACAAGGGAAAGGAATTGGAATTCACCCTGGGGGAAAAGGGGTTGGCGCCTTTGCGCACCTATGTCACCCAGGGAGGAGACCTGCCATCTCCCTGGCGGATTCGCGAATTTGCCCTGAAAGGGGTTGCCCGGGTCAAGGGGCCAGAGTATTTCCTACCACTGCTAGAGGATTTAGCCCTTCCCCCAAGCAGCATTCCCCAATTCTTGGAGAAAGCGACTTCCATCCTGCAAAGCCACGAAGCAACGGCAGTGCAATCGATTCGCCCTGGCACCGGCCAGGTGCAAATGCGCGTATTGGGCTCGCCTTGGAAAAGGGAAGAGGCCGGTCGGCTCTGGTCACTGGCGGACCAAATCAATTCACTGGTCATTCAATTGGATGGCAGTTTGTCCTGCCAGGAAGGCCTGGGCCTGGCGCGAATCCCCTGGCAGGCCAAGATTACAGGTCCCGGGTTTTCCCTGTTGAAAAAGGTCAAGGATTTATTCGACCCGTTAAATGTGTTCAACCCCGGGAAAGTGGTTGGCCCGTCGCCTGAGATCCCCGTTTGGCCTTTTCGCACCCACCCAGGGTTGGAAAACCCTGAAAACGCCTCCGGCGAACCGGGGGATGGGCCCAGGCTGAATTTGGAATGGTTGGGCAGACAGGCAGGCGCTGCCGCGGCTCAGTGCAATGGCTGCGGATTATGCCGAACCAACTCGCCAGGCAAAAGAATGTGCCCGGTGTTTCATGTTCGCGGAGAAGAACAGGCCACCCCACGGGCCAAGGCCAACCTTTTTCGGTTGTTGCCTGGGCTAAAGGAAGAAGGATTGGACCTGTCATCCCCTGAAACCCGGCGCATCGCGGACCTTTGTTTCAATTGCAAAATGTGCGGCCTGGAATGTCCCGCGGGAGCGCAAATTCCTGCCCTGATGCTGGAAGCCAAAGCAGCCAATGTGGAAAAACACGGCCTGGAACGAAACGACTGGGTCTTGGCGCGAATGGAATTGTTATCCCAGGTAGGAAGCGCGCTGGCGCCTTTGGCCAATTGGTTTTTGGGCCATTCCCTGACGCGATGGCTGCTGGAAAAATTCCTGGGTATCTCTCGTCATCGTTCGCTGGCCAAGTTTTCCCGGGTCAATTTTCTTCACCGGGCCCGGCAAAAAGGCTGGACAATCCCCCCCCGCCCGGGCCGACCCAGAGTGGCTTATTTTCTCGACCCGTTTGCCAATTACAACGAACCGGAAATCGCTGAAGCGGTGGTTGGCGTCCTGCATCATAACCATGTAGAGGTACTCATCCCGCCGGGACAAACCGGCTCGGGCATGACTCCCCTGGCCCTGGGAGATGTGGAAACAGCACGGGAAAACTTGAAAACCAACCTGCGAGTTTTTGCTGACCTGGCCCGCGAAGGTTATCCCATTCTCTTTTCCGAACCCGCCGCCGCCCTATTTTTCACGCAAGACGCTTCCCGTCTATCCACCGATCCCGATGTCAAAATTATTGCCGAAAAATCTGTGGAGTTTTGCAGTTTTCTTTGGGATATGCACCAGCAGGGAAACCTGCGGACTGATTTTAAGGAAATGGCGTTGCGCGCTGGCCACCACATCCCCTGCCATGTCAAAGCCCTTGGGCAGGGTGTTCACGGACCCAACCTGCTTGGACTAATTCCCAAGTTGGAATTGGAGGTCATCGATCGCTCTTGTTCAGGCATGGCGGGGACTTTTGGGCTGAAAAAAGAGAATTTCGAGCTTTCACGAAAAATCGGCCGGCCCATGCTGGAAAGGCTTGGCCAGCCTGATTTGCAACTTGGTTCAACGGAATGCAGTTGGTGCAAAATGCAGATGGAAGACGGGACAAAAAAGCGGACCTTCCACCCAGCGCAAATCCTCAGTCATGCCTATGGGTTAAGCAACCACCTGGAAAAGAAAATGCAAATCCCGGTGGGACGAATGTTGCTATGATAAAAATTAGAGTGCTGTTTTTTGCCAGGGCAAAAGACCTGACAGGTTGCGGCGAGTTCGAAGCGGCTTTGGAATCTCCAGCCACGATTCGCGAATTGAGGGCAAGCTTGGCCATGCGGTTTCCACCCCTAATTAGCCTTCTGGCCGGGTGCCGGTTGGCCCGCAACCGGGAATTGGGAACCGATGAGACTCCCTTGTCCCAGGGGGACGAGGTTGCCATCCTGCCACCGGTTAGCGGGGGATAACCCGCCGAGAAAAAAATGGTTTACTTAACCCATGACCCAATCGACTACACCCGATTGATGGAAAAAGTGCGCCACCCTTCCGCAGGAGGAGTGGTGACCTTTCTGGGAACCGTGAGAGATATAACCGGGGTGGAAATCACCAGCGCCTTGGAATACGAAGCTTTTGGGCCAATGGCAGAGAGTTTGCTGGAAAGAATCGCCCAGGAAGCCCGGGAACAATGGAAATTGTTTGGCCTGGAAATCCTGCACCGCCTGGGGTTTTTAAAAGTCGGGGAGATCAGTATCGCCGTGGCTGTCTCCGCCCCGCACCGGGCCGCCGCTTTCCAAGCCTGCCAATTTGTGGTTGACCGGGTGAAACTGGAAGCGCCCATTTGGAAGAAAGACCACTCCCCCACAGGGCAATCCAACTGGGTTCACCCTGGCCTGAGGAAAAGCCCTTTGGAAAAGGAACAGACTTCGAAAGGACCAGGCTTAACTTGAGTTTCCCCCTTGTTAGTTCACCTGGCGACCCCTTGAGTAAAACTGGCCTTTTACAGGACAGTTTCGGCCGCACCCACAACAATTTGCGCATCAGCGTGACCGACCGTTGCAACCTGCGATGTGAATATTGCATGCCGGAGGAAGTGGAATTCCTTGATCATCGTGAACTGTTAACCTTTGAGGAAATATCGGAGGTGGCCCAGGTTGCAGTCGGTTTAGGCATCAACAAAATCCGCCTGACCGGGGGCGAGCCCCTTTTAAGGAGAGACCTGCCTGTCCTGGTAAAATTCCTGACCGGAATTCCCCAGATAACCGACCTGAGTTTAACAACCAATGGCTTGCTCCTCAAAAACCAGGTAAAAAAGCTGAAAGAGGCTGGCCTGCGCCGTTTGACAATCAGCCTCGACACGCTCGACCCGGGCCGTTTCCGCCAGCTCTGCAAACGGGACGGCCTGGACCAGGTTTTGCAAGGAATTGAAGCCGCCTTACAAGAGGGGTTTGAAAAAATCAAACTCAATACGGTGTGCATCAAGGGGATCAATGACCAGGACATCGTTCCGTTGGCGGAGTATGCCCGGTCCAGGAAAATAGAACTGCGATTTATCGAATACATGCCGATTGGCGCCAACCCATGGGAAAGGAACAAAGTTCTATTTGCGCATGAAATCCTGGAAATCCTGGAAACCCAAGTAGCCAAGCTGTTTCCCGGCGCCGCCTATGACCCAACCGCCCCGGCCATGGAATTCACTTATCAGGATGGCCAGGGGAGTATTGGGATTATTGCCTCCATTTCCCGGCCATTTTGCCAGCATTGCAACCGTGTCCGGTTGACTGCAGAGGGTAAGTTCCGCAATTGCCTGTTTGCTCTGGAGGAAGTGGACCTGAAACCGTTGATCCGGCCGGACTTTCAACCCGAGGAGATTCGGAAAGCGATGATTTCAAGTGTGGAAGGGAAATGGGAAGGCCATGAAATCAATACGGCCCGGTTTATAAAACCAGGCCGTACGATGCATACCATTGGGGGATAAGCGTTTGCCCCGTTAGGAAACGGAAGATTGGCTGAAGATTTTATCCCAAGGTGTAGAGGAATAGACCCCATACTTCCCTTCCCGTCCCACTTTCCGGACCTTTTTCTTTTCGGTGAAATCCGCTTCGGAAAGGGTTGCCCCCAGGTCGAACCACTGCAGTTCGCCCTCACCTAAGTTGGGTATTCCCAGCCAGTTAATCACATCGGCTTCATCCCTGCCGATTTCGGCAACGACAGTAGTCGGTGTTCCATCCATGAAATGAATTCGGCCCTGGTTGCCACTCCTTTGGACAAAGAACCTACGAATCCGGTGCCCAGGCAACCTGGTCAGGTTATCCTCCCTGGAAACAAGTGGGAAAAACTTGAGGTCGATAAGTTTTTCCGAGCAATCCTTGAGGTATTTACCCAGGCCGAGAAGCCTTTGGCCATGTTTACAAAGGGCATCCACCGCCACCTGTGCTGGCAACCCGTCCGGCCACATAATTTGATACCCCTCAAAGGGGATTTTTTCTTCGTGGCGGTCGCGAGAAGGATCCCGGCGAAAAAGCAATGTGAGGGTTCTTGCCATTCAGGTATTCCATTTAAAGGGCTAACAATGTTCCGCTTACGCAAACGGAACTTACCTTGCTTTGCCTGAGGCACCCCCAGCCGAATTTGGGAACGTCATGACCGATCCCCACGAAAGGCATTCAACAAGATAGGCAAATTCTACGCAGAATACGGGCAATGACTAGGAAAAAGTTGACTTGTTAGGAGAAAATTTGATCAAATGTTCACTACTTCACAAACAGGTCTTTTTGGTTTTCCGGATCCCCTGGCCCGGCTTCCTTCCTCACTTCGTATTTCCTTCCCAAGAGTTCGTAAGCCTTTTGGGTCCCCACCCGGCCGCGACCGGTGCGGATGATAAACTGCTCCCTCAGCAAGAACGGTTCAATTTCATCACTCAGGGTATCGGCGGGGAGATTCATGGTGGCGGCCAAGGCATCCACCCCCACCGGCCCGCCAGCAAACACCCCAGTCAAGGTTTCCAAGTATTTGCGGTCCTGTTTATCCAGGCCGGCAGAATCGACTTCGGCCATGGCCAGGGCAGCTTTAGCCGTAGGTAAATCGATGTTTCCTGCGGCTTCGCTGGTGGAAAAATGGCGACACCACCACAACCGCGAATTGGCAATGCGAGGGGTTCCCCTGCTGCGAATGGCGATCTCTCGGGCCGCTTCAGGCGTGATCGGGGTGTTCAATTTCCGGGCGTTGATGGTCAGGATTTCTGACAGTTCCTCGGGGGAATAAAACTCCAAATGCTCATGCATTTTGAAACGGTCGCGCAAGGGGCTGGAAAGCATGCCGCTGCGCGTGGTTGCCCCGATCAGGGTGAACCGTTTCAATTGCAGACTGATGGTTCGGGCGCTCATGCCTTCCCCGAGGATGATATCCACGCGAAAATCTTCCATGGCAGGATAGATAAACTCCTCCACGGTTTTGGGCATGCGGTGAATTTCGTCGATAAAAAGGATCGACCCTTCTTCCATATTGGTCAAAAAGGGGAGTAAGTCAGCTGGTTTGGTAAGGGCCGGACCCGAGGTCACTTGCAAAGTTGTCCCTAACTCATTCGGCAACACCATGGCAAAAGTAGTCTTACCCAACCCGGGAGGCCCGTCAAAGAGTATGTGCGACAAGGGCTCTTTTAACTTTTTGCAGGCGTTCAACACGATTTGCATCCGTTGCACCACAGCCTTTTGACCAATGACCTCGCGAAGCCATTTTGGGCGTAAAGCAACATCACGCTCTTTTGAGTTTTCCGATGAATCGGGTTGAACGATGGGTTGTCTGGCCATGAATTCCTTGGTGAAAAAACCTCAGGTTTTAAACATCAGGGTGATGGCCTTCTCCACGGTATCGGGAAAAAGGCCGGAGGCAAGCAACCTATCCAGGCGTGAGCGCGCCTCGGCGGGCCCCAAACCCAAGCCTTGGAGCCCCGCCAAAACTTCCCCGTAAAGTTTTTCTTTGCCAGGGTCTTGGGTTGGCGCCTGACCATTGGTCGCTGGAATTGCAAATACACCGGCTTTTTTCTTTAGGCTGCCGAGGATCTTGTCCGCCATTGCCGGGCCAATTCCAGGAAGCGTTACCAGCCATTTGGCATCGCCCCGCTGGATGGCATCGGCGATGGTAGCCACCGGCGCCACCATCATGCGCATGCACTTGCGGATACCAATGCCGTCCACCGTGCAAAACAGTTCAAAAAACGCCAGGTCCACCTGGTTGAGAAAACCCAGCAAACGGGGAATCATCCGCCCCTGCTGCACGGGGTTGCCCTCAAAAAAGTGGAGAGTGACAAACGAGATTTGCTCGCCGACTTGCGATTGCACAGCCCTGCGGACCACTTCCGGGACCAAGACCTGGTACTCCAAAGGCCCCACTTGCAAGCGGATCTCATCCTCAAGCACCGCGGTCAAGACGCCCTGAATCCTGGTGATCATTCCTGCTCCTGTCGATCCAATACCAAGGCATACAAGTGAGTAAGCGCCACAGCCATGGCATCGGCAACATCGGGCGGGTCGGGTAAGGTTTTCAAAGCCAACTCCCTTTGAATCGCCATTTGCATCTGGATTTTAGGGGCGCGGCCATTACCCGTCAGGGTCTTCTTAATCCGGGTTGGGTTGTAGCTAGTCACGGGAATGCCGTGTTGGCCCGCCCCCAAGAGAAGCACGCCCCGGGCATGGCCCATCAAAATGGCCGTCCGTGGATGCTTGTAATGGACAAAGAGTTGTTCCACTGCCATGGCCCCGGGTTTAAACAAATCCAGAATCTCCTGCAGGCCGGCGTAAAGCACCTGCAACCGGGCCGCTAGATTTTTTCCCGCTTCCTTGGTGGAAAGGATGCCGCCTTCCAATAGCCGGATGCCCTGGCTGGTTTTTTCCAGCACCGCATACCCGGTAATTCGCAACCCTGGGTCAATTCCCAGCACCCGGGACTTGTTTCCTTGATTCGTCATCCTGGTTCCTTCCTGGAAACCCATTCCAATCACCCTTGCCGCCAGGTCGTTTCTCCCTGGCGGTCTTCCAAAGTGATATTCAATTCCGTCAAGCGTTTTCGAATCTGGTCGGCCAGGGCAAAGTTTTTGTTTTTTCTGGCGTCGGCGCGTAGGTCGATCAACAAACGCACCACGCCATCCAGGGTTTGGTCTGAGGCAGCGGCCGGGGTGGAAATAGGTTCCAGAAATAGCCCCATCAAGCTGAACAACTCCCGTAAACAAAGAACCCCTTGATGAAATTCCTCACGGGCGCGGGCAGCCGGGCCCGCGGATTCCAACCCTGCCTGATCGGCAAATCGGTTCAGGATTGGGAGCATTTCATGGAGGATGCCCAGCGCCCCGCCGGTGTTGAAATCATCCGCCATGAACTCCAAAAAAGACTGGCGAAGGGGAGCGATTTTCCCCATCAGCCCCTCACCACCTTGCACTGGTTCAGATTGTTTGGCTGTGACTGGAAGTGAATAATAATCCAGGCCGGTGATTCGTTTAAAGCGGTCAAAGAATCGATAAAAGGATTCGAGGCTTCTGCGTAATTCCAGCAAACGGTCTTCGCTGTATTCAATTGGGCTGCGGTAATGCGAGGAGAGGAGGAGATAACGAAGGGTCTCGGGGTGGTGTTTTTTCAAAAGCTCAGTGACGACGATTTCGTTCCCTTCGCTTTTGGACATTTTTTTGTCGCCGGTTTTCATCAGGCCATTGTGCAGCCAAAACCTGGCAAAAGGCAATTGCGAGAATGACTCGGATTGGGCGAGTTCGTTTTCGTGATGGGGAAATTGCAAATCGAGCCCGCCGCCATGGATATCAAAAGAAGGGCCAAGGAGTTTCATGCTCATGGCAGAACATTCAATATGCCATCCAGGTCGACCAGGCCCCCAGGGGCTTTCCCATTGGGGTTCCCCCGGTTTGGCTCTTTTCCACAGGGCAAAGTCGCCCGGATTGCGCTTCAAACCACTGACCTCGATCCGAGCGCCCGCCTCAAGCTGTTCGGGGTCGCGATTACAAAGTTTCCCATAATCTTCGTCCCGGGTAACATCGAAATAGACATCGCCGCCCGAGGGATAGGCGAAGCCTTTGGCGATCAATCCCTGGATCATGTCGATTATTTCGCGGATGTGGGCGGTGGCCCTGGGGAAATGGTCGATGCCATCCACGCGCAAGAGGCGCAAATTCGTCAGGTAATCCGCGGTAATGGTTTCGGCCAACTGCGTCACCGAAAAGCCTCTTTTTGCAGACTCAACTATCAACTTGTCATCCACATCGGTGATATTCACCACCAGGGTCACCTGGTAGCCAAGGAAGGAAAGGAAGCGCTTGATGGTATCGAAAATGACCGGGCCGACCATGTGGCCGACATGGCTCGGCTTGTAAACCGTGGGGCCGCAAACATACATGCCCACCCTACCCTCGGCAACGGTTTTGAAATCCTCCTTTTGCCTGGTCAGGGTGTTGTAAACTCGAACTCGCATGCGATTCCTTTCGACTACAAAAGCGGCGGGGCTAACCCCGAACAAGGAGCACCACGGCCTGGCAACTCATGGCCTCGGCACGGCCAATGTGCCCGACCCTCTCTCCTGTTTTTGCTTTAACATTGACGCGGTCAGACTCCAGACAAAGCAAGCGGGCCAGGTTGTCTCGAATAGCCAGTTTGCCCGGCCCCAATTTGGGTTCCTGGGCAAAGATAATGACATCGAGGTTTCCCGGACGCCATCCTAATTTGCCGGCCTGTTCCAAAGCAACGGCTAAAAACTTGGTGGATTCCGCCCCGAAATTCGCCGGGTCACCATCGGGAAACCAATCGCCAATGTCCCCCAAGCCGGCAGCGCCCAGTATGGCATCGGTGACCGCGTGAAGGACAATGTCCGCATCGCTGTGGCCTGCCAGGCCGCGGGCGTGGTCGAAAGCAATTCCCCCGAGAATCAAGTTGCGTTGAATTTCCAAGCGGTGCGTGTCATGGCCAATCCCGACGCGGATATCCGGCAGGCCGCCCGCGCTTGAAATGTTAGTTGTCAAAGGGGACTCCAACCTGATAATTCTCAAAACGCATGTAATTCTTGATAAAGGCCAGGTTTATTTCCCCAATGGGCCCGTTACGCTGCTTCCCCACAATCACCTGGGTAAGACCTTCTTGCTCGCCGGGTTCGTACCTTTCTGGGCGGTGCAACAATAAAACGGTGTCGGCATCTTGTTCAATACTGCCCGATTCTCGCAAATCAGACAAACGGGGTTTGTGGTCTTGGCGGTCTTCCGAGGCCCGATTGACCTGGGCCAGGGCGACCACCGGAATTGTCAACTCCCGGGCCAGCGCCTTAAGGCGGCGGCTGATTTGCGCCACTTGTTCCTGGCGTGGGTCCCGGCGGTTTTCCGGGTCGATCAGTTGCAAATAATCGATGACGACAATGCCAATGCCATGGCGGAATTTCATGCGCCGGGAATTGGCCGCGATACGCAGCATGCCTTGCCCGGGAGAATCGTCGATAAAGAGCTTGGCATTTCTTAAGACGCCGCTGGCGTTGATCAGTTTTTCCATGTCATCGGCGTTGAGAGAGCCCTTGCGGAGTTTTTGCCCATCCACGCCGCCTTGGCAGCACAAGAGGCGCTCGACGATTTCAGTCCGCGACTGCTCCAGGCTGCAAAAAAGGGCGGGGGTTTTTTCATCCACCACGATGTTGCGGAGCAAGTTCAGGGCAAAGGCGGTTTTACCCACGGACGGGCGTGCTGCAACAATGACTAATTCGCTGTTTTGAAAGCCAGCGGTGATTTCATCCAGGTCGTGAAACCCAGTGCTGAGGCCGCTGATGGAATGCCCTTGGCGGGTTTGCCGATGGTCGATCCGATCAAAGGCCTCGGACAGGACCTCATCCATGGGGAAAACTTTGCCGGTGATGCCCTTGTCGGCGATTTCCAACATTTTACCCGTGGCCTGGTGCAGCAACTCGTCGGCGGGAACTACTTGGTCGTAAGCATCGCGAAGGATTTCGTTGCCTGCAAGGATCAGGGAACGCACCAGGGCCTTGTCGCGGACAATATGGGAATAATGGACGGCGTTGACCGCTGTTGGCGCCGCGTCCCAAAGCTGGGCCAGCACCCCATAACCGCCAATATCCTGGACTTGATTCCGCTGCTTGAGTTCCTCGGCCAAAACCACCACATCGACAGGCTTGCCCTTTTCATAAAGGGAAACCATGGCCTGGAAGATCTTTTGGTGAGAGTCGGAATAGAAATTGTCGTGGTGAATGACCTGGACGATGTCGCCGATTACCGTGTTGTCCCGCAACATGCTCCCGAGAACCGACCGTTCAGCCTCAAGGCTTTGCGGCAGGGTATGGCCGGACAACCCATTGGGAAATCCATTAGACATGGGAATCCTCCCGGCAGCCGGTGGGGTTAGTTTCCCTTGGCTATTTCCCCGGGATGACGGCCACCGTCAGTTCCGTCTCGATATCGTACCCAAGGTTTAATTTGACGGCGTAGATCCCGGTTTCCTTGATAGCCCCTTCCATAAGGACCATCTCCGATTCCACCATCAGGTTTTTCCCTTTAAGGGCTTTGGAAATTTCCGCGGCCCCTACGGAACCATAAAGATGGCCCTCGGGATTGACCTTGGCCTCGATATTCACCCCGCCGAGGCGGTTGATTTGCTCGGCCATGGCGCGTATATCCGCAATCTTGGCGTCGCGGGCCTGTTGCAGCTTTACTTTGAATCTTTCCACCAAGCGCAGATTGTGCTGCGTGGGAACAGTTGCCATTCCGCGAGGCAGGAGGTAATTGCGGCCGTAGCCGGGGCTGATCTCGACCACCTCTCCTTGTTTCCCCACATGTTCCAAATCTTGGGTTAAGACCAATAGCATTCCCCCGTGTTTTCCCTTGGGGGGTGCAGATCTTCGACGCTTGGTTTTCTCGCTCACCGTAACCACCTTCTACTCTTCAAGGGCAAACTAAAAAGGCAAATTTTCTTCATCGCGAGGGGCAGCTCGGCTGCCTGTTTCCTCGCCAAAGCTATCACCTTCGACTTCGAAGGATTCCCCCGCCGAGGGGTCTTTGTATTGTCCCGAGCGGCTACCCTTTTCCCCATCTTCAGGGAAGTCGGCGCGATTATCCAAAAACTGCATGCTATCCACTACCACGCGCAGGGCATTCCGTTTTTCACCAGCTTGCGATGTCCATTGTTCAAAAACCAAGTGCCCTTCAAGGTAAACCTGTTTTCCCTTGGAAAGGTACTGCTCAACCCGGTCGGCCATCTTCCCGTAATCGCCCCGGTTATATGCCTGGCAATCCAGGAATACCGGTTCGTTCACCCATTCCGCGCCTTTTTTTGCGCGATTATTCACCGCGAAACCAAACTTGGCGACTTTACCACCGTTACTGAAAGTGCGAATTTCGGGATCCCGCGTCAGCCTTCCAATCAACATTACTTTGTTCAAATTGGCCATGGTCAGGTTCCTCCGAAAGGTGCCGCCCTGGGTAATCTACTTAGGGCATTGCTGACACGATAACCTGTTCACAGCCTAATTCAAGGCTGGCAGGGGGAGAAAAAGGAATTAATCCCTGGAGTCGGCAAAGCGGCGGCCGCCCCGCCTGGAATCCCGCATATCAGGGGCGTAGCCAATATCTTCCAGCGGTTCGGTATGCACCGTTTGCATGATCGTTGGCCGTTCTTCCCGAGCCAAGGCCAACATGACCTCTACATGCTTGGGATCAACCTTGATGAAGAGATGTCGAAGGATATTCTCATTCAACAAAAAATCATGTTTGATGGGTGTTATGGCGGAGCCATTGGCCCGCACATAGACAAGGTAATAAAGCCCTTTTTTGCTGCGGTTAATGGGGTAGGCCAACTTACGGTCATCCCAAGTCCTGGCCACCAAGACCTCACCTTTGTGTTTTTCAATGAGAGCGCGAACCTGCGCTTCCAATTCCTCTACATTTCCCGCCAAATGGCTGGTGTCAAGGATCAACATGCATTCATAGACATTGGTTTGCATAAAATTTCACCTGTTCCCAAAACTCCAAGGAATCCAATTTTATTCAGCTATTCATTTCCCGGCCCGTTATATCGGTTCATGCAGGCATCAATCCCGTCGGTTAGCCAGCACAAAACAGCATCGGCGGCAGTGGCTATCATCTCCCCCGCCCCGGTTTTTTCATCCGGTTTGAAACGGCCAAGCACATGGCCGGTCAAATCGGGTTTCTCGCCTCCTCCGACTCCCAAGCGCAACCGGGGATAATCCATTCCCAACCGGTTTTGTATGTCCCGGAGGCCATTTTGCCCACCGTGACTTCCGCTCGGACGGACCCGCAACTTCCCCAGGGGCAAATTCACCTCATCACAAACCACCAGGATTTCCGTCGGTTCCACCTGGTAAAAGCCAGCGGCCAAGGCCACACATCCGCCGCTCAAGTTCATAAAGGTTAGCGGCTTCACCAGGAGCGTTTTTTCGCCCCCAAGTTGCAGGAGACAAACCGCCCCCTGGAATTTGAGCGCATACTTTGCTCCGGGCTCCTTCGCCAACAACCGATCAACCACTTCGAAACCGACATTGTGTCGGGTGTTGTCGTAATTCGATCCCGGATTTCCCAGCCCAACCACCAGTTTCATCCAAGCGCTCCGGCCAGAGACACCGGGCAAGGCTTACTCCTCGTCCTCTTCCGCAACCGGCTTGGCCTTCTTGATCACTTCGGGTTCTGTACCTTCGGTAACAGCGCCTTCCACAGGAGCGGCCACCTCGGCCTTTTGTTGGATCACATGCACCACGATGGCATCGGCATCGGCCAGGAAGCGGATTCCCGCCAACGCCACCAGATCCTTCACATGAATTACGCTGCCGATTTGCAACTCGGTAATGTTAATTTTGATCGATTCGGGAATATCAAGAGCCAGGCACTCAATTTGGACAGAGTGCATCGGCATATCCAGCACGCCGCCGGAAAGGACGCCTGGGGCCACCCCCTTCAATTCAAGAGGCACGGTGACTTGGATTTTTTCATCCGCGCTAACGCGGGAAAAATCGACATGAATTACATCCTTGCCAAGGAAATCCCATTGCACTTCACGGATCAGAGCTTTCTCCAATTTCCCGTCGGTTTCGAGATCAACCAGCCGGGTGCCATGTGTAACGGCTTTAAAAAGCTCATCATGGCTGGTGGAAATGCTGATGGGTGTTTCCTTATGGCCGTAAAGGATACCCGGCACTTGACCGGTTTTCCTCAGGCGGGCAATTCGATTTGCCCCTTTTTCAGGCCGGGATTTGGCGGTGATCTTAACTGTTTGTGCCATAACAACTTACCTGCTAAAAATTAACAAACTCCCGTTCTCAACCGGGGGAGTTTACCCAAGTTAAAAGTCGCAAACCTTTATTATCAGAATCTGAGGGGGGAGGAGCAATAGGCGAAGGCAAAAAAAGGCAGCATTTTAAGCTGCTTTCTTGGCCTTGGTTTCCGGAACATTCCGTGGGAGGACCAGCAAACCCGCCAAGTTAATGCCGCTATCCTCAATCCGGGCAAGGATTTCCTCCACCATGGTGGAGCCAACCTTGGCAGCCGGGACCAACAGGCAAACCCCGTCGCATTCCCTGGCCAAACCAATTCCAGAGGCTTCTTCGGACCAGACACCGCCATCGATCATGACCAGGCGGTGGCCCTTGCGGAGGGCACGCAATGTGCCCCGGGGGGAACGGGAAAACAGTTTGATGCTTTTTCTTCCCAACTGAACTTTTCCCGCGGTAATGACTTTTAACCCTTCGACACCAGCATCCTTCAAACAATCCTCGAGCTCCGCTTTGCCTTCAAGGATATCGATCCAGCCAGGGCGCCCTTTCAATCCTGAAGGCCCATTCCCCTGAACCTCTTTGGTTTCCACCAGGACCACTTCTCCTTGGGAGGCGGCTTCTTTCGCCAATTGGAAAACCGTTTCCCCGCTGCGCACGGAAGGCAGGGTGACAAAAAGCAGGGCTCCTTCTCTGGGAGAAGGAAAGTCCTTGAGCAACTGTTCCAGTAAGTGGGAATAGGAATTTTCTTCAGGTGGTTCTGGGGTTTCCGCCGCTGAAGTGGATGACATGGGGAGGGCAGGAACCGGTTGAGCCTCGGCCACAATCATTTCATCGTCAAGGGAACAGGCCAAGACATCGGCCGAGGCGCTATAAAAACCTTGCGGTCCTACTTCCACAAAGGACATCTCATCGTGAATTTCCTGAACGGGTTCAGGAGCCGCCGCCGGTAGCGGCGCGGGTAGTGGAGCAACCGACGCGGCCGCGCTTGGCTGCGCCGGGGGTTTACCCTTCAACTTGGAACTTTTCCTTGGGGTCTTTCCTGAATCTTCAGAACGAAGCGCGTCAAACAACCTGGCCATAAATCCCACCTCCATAAATTTTCACTTAGCGGATTGGTTCCAGTCCGCCTTGGTAAGGAGCCTGACCTCGGGCCCGGTAATCCCTTCCCAACTCAAGGTTTCCGAAGAATGTGCTGAAGGGGAAGTCCGGCAAGCATCCAAGCTATCCTGATCATCCTGGCGACCTTGCAGGACCACCCTGGCAAAATGATTCAACAAACGGGGAACGCCTTTTCCCTTGGAGAGTATCCAATTTAATTGTGTCTGGTTAAATAAGGGGTGCAAAAACCCAGCCAACCGCCCATGGAATAGCAGGTAATCAACTGCTTCAATAGCCTCCAGGGGCTTCAGGAAATTCCTGGCCAGGCGTTGCTCCAAAGAAACGAGCTCCGGTGCGGTCAGGGTAATTTCCATGAGGGGATGGGCCAGAAAAATGATTTGGGCGGCCCGTTTCCTACCCGCCTCCAAGTTGCCCAAAAGCCGGTATTCCTCCAACACTGAATGGGCCAGCAGATGTGCTTCGTCTTGAATGATCAAAGTGGGCCCGCCCTGGGCAAAGTTATTCAAAAGGCTGTCAGCGATCAGGAGGCGCAAATCAGCAAGTGTCAATCCCTGGTGAGGAATGCCCAAATCAAAAAGGATTGCTTTCAAAATCGCATCGGGAGAATCAAAATGACCATGCTGGATAAAGACCACCTGGGGCAATTCGGCCAGACGCTCCAATAGCACCTGCACCAACAATGTTTTGCCTGAACCGGCATCCCCAAGCACCAGGCTGAACGGGTTGCCGTTGGCAATATCTTGAAGAATATTTTGTGCCACCCTTTCATGGCTGGTCGCCGGGTAGTAAGCCCGGGGATCAGGAGAAGAGGGGAACAAATTCAAAAGGTCCAAATTCGCAAGGCCATTCATGGCCAATTGTCTCCTGGCTCCCAAAGTTAGGAAGGGAACCAAGGAAATCATCGGCAATTAGCCAAATCCCCTTGAAGGAAGGATTGGAAAATCAAGGAATTCCCACAGAACCGCTCAGGTTTTCCCAACCTGACCATAGCGGACCCGAAAGACTTCACGACTTTGTTCCAGGGATTTCTTTTCATAATTGGTCAGGTGTCCCTCGGCATCCACGGGAGGAGCGCCTTCGGCCCAGGGGTGGGGCGACAAATTGGGGGCATGGAGAAGGAATAACTGGGTCAATTCATGAAAATAGGATTCCACATCGGTGGCAACATTTACCCACCCACCCGGGGCCAAGCACCTTTCCAAAGCGGAAACAAATGGCCCTTGAAAAAGCCGCCTTTTATGATGGCGTTGTTTCCACCATGGATCGGGAAAAAAGATGTGAATGGCGGAAAGGGAAGCAGGGGGAATCAGGTTTTCCAAAATAGTTCGCGCATCGCCACAACAAAGCCTGGCATTGGTTATTCCCCGTTTGACCAGGCGGGTTGCGGTCAGCAGGTGGTATTTACGGTCAATCTCAATGCCAAGGAAATTCCGTTCCGGGTATTGCTGTGTAGCGTGGACAAGGAATCGCCCTTTGCCAAAACCAATTTCTAATTCCATTGGATGGTTGTTGCCAAAAAGCGCCTGATAGTCCCAGGGAACCGGTGGATTGGAAACTTCCACCAGGCAAGGGGCCAGGGATTCGAGAGAGAGTTTTTTGGGTTTTCGCACAGTTTAACTTTTAACCGATTCACCCAAATTCATTTTCAAGGGGACGCCAATGACATCGCAATGGAAAGCCATGGTGTCGCCAACAAACCCTTGCACATTAAAAATGGTTTGCCGCCGGTGGAGCTTGACTGGTTTGGCCACCATGACAAGGCGGTCCCCTGGTTTAACCATGGAGCGGAAACGGGCATTGTCCAGGCCAAAAAACCCGACAAAATCGCCCGAATTAAGGCCCACTCTCTCAATGTAGTAAGAGCACATTTGCGCGGCGGCCTCGCACATAAGCACAGCGGGAAGGATAGGAAAACCCGGCATGTGCCCGCGCACCCAGAATTCATCGGCGCGAACATCCTTGTAACCGACAAATATATGGGCCTCGCTGTCGATGTAGACAACACCATCCAGGTGTTCCATTTCATGGCGCTGCAGATTACTTTTCCGAATAGTTTCCTTATCCGCGACCAAGGTATTAAAGTCGAGTTTGGAAAAATCAAATATGGCTTCAGGAGGCATGGTTTAGTATTCCAGATCGTAATTCAGCCCGGATTCGGCCTTACCAGCATGCAACGGGGAACAGTTCCCCTTTATATCGGCTCCTTGGCATGATTCAATTTACACGAGCAAACGGGGCTGGCCAGCAAATACCCACAACCTGGAGAAAATGTGAAGAGAATTCATGTGGTCGGGGCGGGGGGCATTGGAATAGCCCTGGCTCGGGCCCTGCTTACAGCCGGCCACAATTCCCTTCTCCTGGTGGAGTCCTGCCCAGAAAAGCTCGAATATGGCGCCCGCCATGGCATTCAAGTCAACAACTCTTTGCCGCAAAAAATAGATCTGGCTCCCTTCCAAAACTGGCGACCAGAACCCAATGAAATCGTTCTGCTTTGCGTCAAGTGCTACGACAATCCACCAATTCTATCGCGCCTTCCCGGGGACTGTTTTCTCGTCCCAGTTCAAAATGGATTTGACCCCGTGTTAGAATCACAGGCCCCCCCGGGGGAAGGCATTGCTTCCTTTATTAGCGAATGCGAGCAGGGGACAACCCGCACGCGAATCACTCGCAAAGGGATGCTCCATTTGGGGCCGTTAAAACCTTGGGCCAACCTCGAGCGGCTTGCAGAATTGCGGGATTTGTTCCGCGCCGGGGGAATCCCGGTGAGTTTGGTTCCGGACATCCTGCCCTACAAAAACAGCAAGCTCCTATTCAACGCAGCCATTAGCCCCTTGACCACGGCGGGCGGGTTGGATAACGCCGCCCTGTTAAGCTCCGGCCCCCTCAGAGATTTGTTTTTCGACTTCCTTTTGGAAAACCATCGAATTTTGAAAACCGCCCGCCAACCGATGGAAACTATCGGGCCTTTTCATCCCGACCAGGTTGCCTTCCTTTTGAAACAGCGCTTTCTCGCTTACGCGCTTTCACCCTTCTTTCGCCTTTCCTTGCGGCAAACCTATTGCTCCATGTATGGGGATTTGAAAAAGGGGATTACTGAAGTGCGGAATTACAATGGGCGGCTGGAGCAGCTAGCGATCCAGGCCGGTGCGCCCTGCCCGCTCAATTCTTTTGCCGTCCAAATAATCGAGTCGCTCGCAGCCTCCGGAGAAAGCCCTTCCCCCTCGCATCTCCAAGGATTTCACATCTCTTCGGCTGGCTATTGACAATTCCCTGGTTTCCCCTCCAGGCGCGTTGCTATATTGAACGATGCCACCCGGGAGTAACAAAAATGTCGGCAGATCCCAAGCGGGCCGTACCCGTTTCCCTGAGCCGGGAAGGAAGTGATTTTCTGACTATCACCTGGCAGGATGGGCATGTCAGCCGCCTGGCCTGGAAGCATCTTCGTTCCCATTGCCCGTGCGCCACCTGCCGAGAGGAAAAACTGAAAAAGCCCGACCCTTTCCAGATATTATCCCAAAAAGAATTGACCCCGCTGAAGGCGGTGGCCATGGTTCCTGTCGGTCATTACGCCTACCGCATAGGCTGGGCAGACGGACACGACGCCGGGATCTTCACCCTGGAAAATTTGCGCTCCTTGTGCCAATGCCCGGAATGTACTTCCCAGTCCAAGGCCCCGTCTTCCACGGGCCATTAATTCTTTTTCTTAACGGAGTCCTTCATGCAACCCCCGCAGAGCCAGCCGAAACTTCAACTCCCGGGAATCAAACAAATCTTGGCCGTGGCCAGCGGAAAAGGCGGCGTGGGTAAATCCACCGTAGCAACGAACCTGGCATTGGCGCTTGCCTCTTTGGGCAAAAAAGTCGGTCTTCTCGACGCCGATATTTATGGACCCAGCATACCCACCATGCTGGGCATCCCGGGCATCGTGGACCAGGCGACCACCCCCCTGCCCCTGGAACGCCATGGGCTAAAAGTTATGTCGATGGGATTCCTGGTGCCCCCCGCCCAGGCCGTGATTTGGCGCGGGCCCATGGTTCACCGGGCCCTTACACAATTCCTCACTGACCTGGACTGGGGCAATCTGGACTTTTTGGTGCTTGACCTGCCCCCCGGAACGGGAGACGCCCAACTCACGATCACCCAAACCGTGCCCCTCACGGGTGCGATCATTGTCACCACGCCCCAGGAAGTTAGCCTGGTCGATGCCAGAAAAGGGTTGGAGATGTTCCGTCAAGTCCGCGTGCCGGTTTTGGGAATCATTGAGAACATGAGCTATTTCCTTGGCGACGATGGCAAGCGCTACGAAATCTTCCGCCATGGGGGTGGAAAAAAACTGGCCCGCGAGACTCAGGTGCCTTTCCTGGGAGAAATCCCCATCGACCCGCTGGTAGCCCAGGCCGGGGACGAAGGTCTACCCATTGTTAGGAAGTTGCCTGAGAACCTGGTATCAAAGGCTTACCAGGAATTGACCCAAAGGGTGTTGCAGGAGCTGGGGAGTTTGCCCGCCCCGAGTGAATTGCCTTCGTTGACCTAAAAAAAGAAACCCGCGCCTCGAGGGGGATCTTGGCGCGGGTCGAATCCCATGATGGGGTTGGGGGTGCGTACAAACCAAATTAGGGGGGGAAAGTTTGCTACGCGGTCATGGGTTTTTCTCTGGTTGGGAGTCCGGCCCGGGGATACTCATAAGCAACTCCGGGCGGACCTGCCTCTTCTCTGTTCCGGCCCCAAGCCCTCTGTTCCAGGGCCAAAGACCGGCTGATATAAGCTTAAAGCAAAGGGCGTACCAAAACCCTTGATGGGCCGGCGACATTCCCTAAGGCATTATTTGAAAAGGCTTTACGGAAAAAGAAAAATCCTTGCCGGTTTTTCTCTTCTCCAGATTTGGTACTTTCTACAATCCTGGCCCCCTTTTTCTGGTAAATTTTTCCTTTCCACCTGGTAACTCTTTCACGAGGTTTTCCATGTCCAATCCATGCAAGAGATTTCGTTCCTTGCTCAATTCCCCCGGCATTATCCGCAGTTTGGGCGCTCATGATGTTTTCTCCGCCCGCGTGGTGGAATTGGCCGGGTTGGAAACCGTGTTCCTTGGCGGTTTTGGCGTTTCCGCCAGTTTGCTGGGACTTCCAGATGTAGGGCTTACCACACTTTCCGAAATGGTGGACGCCGTGGCTCGAATGGCCAAACGAGTCAATATTCCGGTAGTGGCGGATGGCGACACCGGCCATGGCGATCTGCACAATGTGGCCCGCACCGTGCGCGAGTTTGAAGCTGCCGGCGCCGCAGGTATTCTCCTCGAAGACCAGACCAATCCCAAGCGCTGCGGCCATTTCCAAGGAAAGCAAATTGTCCCCACCCGTGAGTGGATTCTCCGCCTCAAGGCCGCCCAGGATGCTCGCAAGAACCCCGACTTTGTCATCATCGCCAGAACCGATTCCCTGGCCATTGATGGGGTCAATGCCGCCATCGATAGGGCCAACCAGGCTGCCGAGGCGGGCGCCGATGTTTGCTTCATTGAAGCCCCGCAAACCCGCGAGCAACTCGAGCGCATTCCCAGAGAAGTGCCTCATCCGCTTCTGGTCAACATGCTAACCGGAGGAGTAACCCCCATCCTGCCAGCCCAGGAACTGGAAAAACTCGGTTACAAAATCGTTGTATGTCCGATTGAAAGCCTCATGGTGGCGGGGGCGGCCATCCAGCAACTGGTAAATACTTTTTTGCAAACCGGCCGCGTCGATATTCCCCAAGCCGGGCCAATGTTCTCCTTCAAGGAATTGAAGGAAACTCTTGGGTTGGCAGACATTGCTGGATTAAAAGACCGTCTCGACCCCGTTGTGGAATCAGCGGCAAAGTAATATTCGAAGGTCCATGACATTAGTTCCGGTTGGTCCCGGTTTGAACAAGCCGCCAGCTTTTTCAAAAAAAGAATAGGAGTCATGCCTTTGCAGAAAATTCCCGGGTTCCAGCCCCAACACGAGCGCCTTTTCCCAAATCCCCTTATGGGCAAAAGCTCCAGCCGCATCGGTCGGACCATCCTCGCCATCCGTTCCTCCTGCCAGATAAACGCAATTCCTTAAACCCCGTTGACTCATTAAAACCAGCATTTCTAAAGCCATTTCCTGGTTGCGGCCTCCCTTTCCAGGGTTCGGGCCCAAATCCACAGTCGTTTCCCCGCCAGAAAGCAGGCACAGGGGCCGACCAGAAAGATGCCGGAATTTTATTGCCGACTCTTGGGCCTGCATTTGCAAGCTGGCGGCATCGGTGGTGGCGCCAGCCAAACCCGGCCCCAGGTTGATGACATCAAAGCCCAAATCCACCGCCGCTTGCACCGCGGCACCTAAAGCCTTGGCGTTATTGCCAATCAAGTGGGTTTCAAAATTGGGCCAGCCTTCCTTGGGTGTTTCCGCAATTTTTCCCTCCATTCCCAATCGCAAATGATTCATTACAGAAGCGGGTAATTTTTCTATCAGCCCATGAGACTGGATAACTTTGTGGGCGTCCGCAAAAGTGGTTGGGTCGGGAACAGCAGGGCCAGATGCAATGACATCCAAAGGATCGCCCACTACATCCGAAAGAACCAAGCCAAGAAAAAGCCCTTTCCCTCCGGGGCTTTTGACAAATGTTTCACCCAATCGGCCGCCTTTGAATTCGCTCAGGTGCTTGCGAACGCAGTTCAACTCGTTGATTGTCGCCCCGTGAAGGGACAATAGCGCGGTCGCGAGTCGTTTTTCCTCGAGGCTAATGGAGGCAACCGGAGAGACCAGCAAAGCCGACCCGCCTCCGGAAAGCAGGCAAATAACCCCATCTCCAGGCTGGGAATTTTCCACAAGGGAGAGCATTCGTCGAGTTTCCAAAACGGCCTTTGGGGTCGGCTGATTCTCTCCCACTGGCCTGACTTCTTGGATCATGATTTTTTTTAAGGAAGGGTAATTTCCTTCGGGAACATTAACTTGGCCCTGCCAATTGGCTTGGGAGGCCAAAAGAAATCGCTCTAACCCCAGGGCCATGGCTGCACAAGCCTTGCCCCCGCCAATTACTAAAAGGCGGTTGGTTTTGTTTAGGGCGGCTGCTAAAGCGGGGTTAAGGGTCAAGAAATCAAAGACCGCCGGGGCTGGGTCAACAGCTTTAACCCCTTTTCTCCAAATAGCTTCCGCCATTTCTTCCAGCGATTTTTCCATCATTACCTGCTTTGCCTACGGCCCTTGGCTTCCTTAATTAAAAGGCATTTGTTGATAAAATACCTGAGGTTGGTAAGGCGGTGGAAAGGCAATTTGATAAAAAAGTGGATTTTATGGAACTTCCAGACCGAAAAAATCATCTAAGCTAGATAGGGATGGAGATTAGAAATCGCCCGATGTAGACCAAGATATTGGTTGACAGTGCGAAGTTTCTAATGGAAAATAAGTGGGCGGTTTTTCACCCCGGTGGCCTTATACAGCAGGAGGAATCCATGTCAGGAATGAATCGAAGGCATTTCATGCAGCATATGGCCGGGGCATCAGGCTTGATGCTTCCCGGAAGTCACTTCCTGCAAGGGCTTCGCGCCGCTGAAACTAAACTTAAGAAAGAAAACAAAAGCCTCATCATTTTCTGGATGGGTGGCGGTCCTAGCCACATGGACCTGTGGGATTTGAAACCCGGTGAACAAACCGGTGGAGAATTCAAACCGATCAAAACCTCCGCGTCCGGCGTAGAAATCTCCGAGGTTTTACCGACTGTCGCTTCCCAATTCAAAAACTTGGTTGCTATACGCTCCTTGGTTACCAATGAAGGCAGCCACGAACGCGGCACCGTTTTAATGAACACTGGCAAGCAACCCAACCCAGTGGTGCAATACCCGGCTATTGGCTCGGTGGCTTCCTCATTGCTCACTCCCAAAGAACTTGCGTTACCTGGGTTCATTGGCATTGGCGGAACCGCCCAAAGGATCGGGCCAGGGTTTTTGGGTATGATGAATGCCCCCTTCACTGTGCAAAATGCCGGCCAGCCCCCAGAAAACATCAAGGCCCCCTCTTCCCTGGGAGATGAAAAGACAACTGAGGAAAGGCAACGCCGAAGGCAACGCCTTTTTTACACCGTCGAAGACGGCTTTTCCGAATCGAGTTTCCCCCACATTCGTAAAGCGGAAGATCGTGAAGCTGCTGGAAGTTTTGCCCAATCGCATACTTCCATTTACAAAAAGGCTTTCGACCTGACTATTTCCCCCCTCAAAACAGTTTTTGAAGTTTCCAAAGAACCCACCTCAGTAATCGATGCCTATGGCGGCCGCGCGAATGGATTTGGCATGGGTTGCCTCCTAGCCAGGAAACTGGCGGAAAAGGGTGTAACCTGTGTTGAGATCGACCTGGGTGGCTGGGATAACCACAATGGAATTTTCAACACCATTCGCACTGGCAACGGACCGCGCCTCGACAAGGGCATGGGCAACCTGGTGAAAGAATTGGTTGAACGGGGCATGTGGAAAAACACCGTGGTCATGTGGATGGGTGAATTCGGCCGCACGCCGCGCATTAATCAAAACGGCGGTCGCGACCATTGGGCCCGTTGCTGGTCGGTGGTAATTGGAGGCGGCGCTATCAAAGGTGGCCAGGCTTATGGTTCCACCAGCAAGGATGGCATGGATATCAAAGACAAGCCTTGTTCCATTGGCGACCTTTTCGCCACGGCCTACAAGGGGCTTGGACTCGATCCGGCGACGCCCATTCGCGACAATCTCGGTCGGCCGATGCCCATTGGCGATGGCAAGCCGCTCGAAAGTCTTTTCTAAACTGCCCAAACCGCATAAGGAAGCCCGGCCCACGGCCGGGCTTTTTGCTTTTCCAGGGAAAAAGCTTTTATGCGTGAATTTCCTTGGTAATTTTGTATCTTTAAGGGTCATCTCTTTTACCCGAGTGAACTGGGGCAGGCACGGCCAAGAGAAGGTGGATGATCCAATTCGTTGAAAAATCGAGGCTGGCCAGAAATGTGGCAGGGACCTTGCTGCGGGTTCTAGGTCAAGGCTTGATTTCCCAGGAAAAAGACCCGGTTTTTCTGCGAGCGCATTTTGAGGGGACCATTTCCCGCCTGGTTCAAAAGCAAAGGAAAACCCGCTTTGGCTCAGCGCATGATTTTGCCCGGGTTCGAAGTTCGGCGGATTACCAACGGCTGGTACCCACACGGAACGAATCTCAGCTGGAAGATTTTCACGATTTCCTCCACGGCAATACCAGCGATCCCTTAAATCAAAAATTCCCCACAGCCACTTTTGCCCCGGATAAACTTACTCGCCAAGATGCCCTCAACCATATTCTGAAATTCCTGGCAGGGAGATTTTCCTGGAATTTACTTTACTCCCAGTGGGTGATCGCCAGCGACATATATGATCCACGGTTTTCCTGGGCCGACTTTCCCCCATGGTTCAAGTTTTTTTCCCGTTCCCCCGGAGAAAAGGTCCGGGAAGACTGGTCGGGCATTTGGACTACTTGGGCCAACCTGCAAAGTGACGCTTTGTTCCACCTGGTGGAACAAAGAAAGAAATCCACCGCATCCAGGCCCGCAGTCATGGTTGTTGAATGCCATGCGGAAAACCTGCCAGAGGCATTGGCTTACCGCCAAAAAATGCTGCCACTGTTCCAGGTAATTCCCGTGTGGTCTCAAAGGCCCGGACCGGTGGCCTTTCTCGACCCCGAAACCAGTCAATTTCAATTTGTTTTGGCCAAGCAATTGCTTATTGAATTTGCACCGCTCCATGGCCCGAACAAAGAGCGGCTGGCCCTTTGTGATTTCCTTCCTGAACAGGACTATGCCGTTATCCTTACCGCGCCAGGTGGATTGTGGGCTTGCGAAACCAGCATGACTGCCAGAACCTCAGGCCAAACCCACCGCTTTCACTTGCTTCCACTTTCCATGCGCCATTCCAAGATTAAGCTGCCAAAACCGCTTTCATTTACCACTGCCCCCACTCCCTTTCCTCATCATCCACGAACAGCCGACACTCCGGCAAAGCTCGCAGAAACCAGGCGCCATACCGTTTCGTAAGTAGGCGGGGATCCAAGACAACTACCATCCCTTGGTCGTGCGCCGAACGGATCAAACGCCCGAACCCTTGCTTCAACTTCAGCACCGCGTGAGGGACCTGCCAATCGAAGAATGGATTCCCCCCTCGGGCCTGAATGGCTTCTTGCCTGGCTTCGTTCAAAGGGAGGTCGGGCACGACAAAAGGCAGGCGCGTAATGATGACATTGGAAAGCGCCTCCCCTTGCACATCCACTCCTTGCCAGAAACTGTCAACCCCCAAGAGGACGGCGTTTCCCGATTGACGAAAGGCATCCAGCATTCGGGTCCGCGACACTCCCTGTCCCTGGATCATTAGCGGGAACCCCTTGGCTTCGCACCAGCTTTCCAGGGCCTTTCCCGCCCGTCGCATGACCTGGATATTGGTGAACAAAACAAAGGCCCTGCCCTGGCTTTTGTCCAGATAATGTTTGATTTTTTCCAGACAGGCTTCCTCGAAAAGGCCTGGATCGCCGGCCGGGTCGGGGATTTCTCGAAACAAATGCAGGCGCACTTGCCTGGGAAAATCGAACGGACTCGGCAGGCACAATTCCTCCGCATCCTGGATGCCCAGTTTTTCCTTGATCGAGGCAAACCCGGCCTTGCCCCCCACCGATAAAGTGGCGCTGGTCAAAATGACTGGGATTTTTCTTTGGAACAACCTCTCGGCCAGCAGAGGGCCGACCTCCACTGGGGCGCTGCGCAAATGAAGAATAGGTTTCCTTAACCCGCCGGATTCAATCCAGAAAACATTTCCTGAACCTTCTTGAGCCAGCCAGGCGCGAAGCCTTTTGGCCAAATCCTCGGCGCGCAATGCCATCGATTCAAACTCAATTTTTTCCTCGTCGGGCAGAGATTCGGCCCCCGCCCCCAGGCGCGACCCAAGCAGCGCCAATTCCGTCGACAGAGTTTCCTCGATTTCAATTGGCTGCCTCACACGCAGGGCCAGCGATTGGTTCTGCGGAACTTTTTGCCGCGCCAGCCAGTGCGTTAATTGATGGAAAAAAGCATCGGCGGCATCCCGTGTCTTTTGCAATTGCACCCGGGCCGCGGGATATTTGCCCCCGGCTAACAAGCCGCGCTCCTTCCTCCCCACATGCAGCAACTTTTCAAATTGGTAATGAATTCCACCCTGGCTCAGGTGTTCTCCAAACTGATCGAAAGCCACTTCCTCGAAAGTGTGGGCTTCATCCAGGATGACCGCCTGGTAATCAGGCAGGATGGCCGACCCCCGGCCGCGCAACGCCAGGTCGGTGAGGAACAAGGCGTGATTGACCAAAAGGATATCCGCCTGATCCACTCCCCTGCGCGCCTTGAAATAAAAGCAGCGGGAAAAATCCTTGCACGAGCGCCCCAGGCAATTGCTCGAATCGCTTTCAACCAGGTTCCACACATCAGGATCGGGTTCCCAGTCAAGATCGGACTTGCTTCCGTCCAGCGTGGACAGGCTCCAACGGCCGGTCCGGCTCAATTGCTCGAGAAAATCCGGATCCCCCAACAGGGTGGGCGCCTTGAATTGGGCCACTTTCAGACGACGCAAGCTGAGATAGTTGCTCCTTCCCTTCACCAGCCTAGCGTGAAAAGGAACAGGGACAATTTTCCCCAAAGCGGGAAGGTCCTTGGTAAGAAGTTGTTCCTGCAAGCTAATGGTGTGGGTGGAAATAACAATGGGCTTTTTGATGCCTGAAAGGGCGGCCAGAACTGCGGGAATCAAGTAGGAAAAACTTTTCCCCACGCCAGTACCGGCTTCGAGCAGAAGTTGACCACTCGAGGATAATTTCTTCCAAACCTCGCGAGCCATGTCCGCTTGCTGGGCCCGTGGTTCAAAGCCGGGGAAATTTTTGGCCAACAATCCGGATTCACCAAAGAAGTCCGCCAAGGCTGGAAGCGAGGCGGAACTTTGGATTTTCATTTCATGGATAATGGGCTGATCCTCGAGGGCCGTTTCCCCTTAACCCATTCCCTGGAAATGAAACCCGAACTCCGGGTTAACGCAGGTTCAATCGCATGGGTATCAAGGTCCAAACCGGTTCCTGGCGCAACATCAAGAGCCCGCCAAGCCCCTGGAGTTCCTTCTTTAAAAGGGAAACTCCGGGAATGGCTTCCAGGTGTTTCAAGCTGGCTTCTGGCCTGGGATCGAGAAGGGCGTCGATGAAACTTTTGCTCTTGGGAAGAAGCAGCAACTCCGGTTCGCTGACATCGGGCAGCCCGCCTTGCTTGGCGGCATAGGCCAAGGCTTCCTTCATGCCGCCCAATTCATCAATCAGGCCATTTTCCTTGGCTTGCCTTCCGGTCCAAACTCTGCCCCCTGCCAGGCTTTCAAGGGTTTTGCGGGTCATGGCCTGGCCGGCTTTCTTGCGCCCTTCCAGCGCCTTGGTGAGGAACTGGTCGTAGCAATCCTCAATCAACCTGGTCATGGCCAGTTTTTCGGACTCGGAAAAACCATGTGAGGTGGAAAAGAGGTTGGCATTTGCGCCACGCGTGATCACCTCGGTTTTGACGCCCAGTTTGCCATAGGTGCCGCCGAGATTGATTTTCCCACCAAAGACCCCAATGCTGCCTGTCAGGGTGCCTGGGTCGGCGAAAATGCGGCTGGCGGCCATGGCGATATAATATCCCCCGCTTGCCGCCACATCCGACATGGATGCAATGATCGGTTTCTTGCAACGCTTCAACTCGGCCCAAATCAAGTCGCTGGCCAGCGCCGACCCGCCTGGGCTATCGATCCGCAGAACGATGGCCTTTACGGTTTTGTCGTTTTCGGCCTGGCGAATGGCCTGAATCATGCTGGTGGAGCCGACGGCTTCATCGCCAAGGAAATCCATGCCCCCGCTGCCGGTGGTGATTACGCCGGAGGCATAAACGACCGCGACCTTTGGTTTGTTGTTGGAAGCCGCCGTTTTGGGCCCAGCGAGCAACTTTAACAAGGCAAAGGGGTTTGAAAGGTCGATTTCCTCGGCTTTGGATTTGCCATAGTTTTTCAGCAGGGCCAGGGATTCCGTGTTGAGTTCCTTTTTAAACGCTTCAATGAAGCCGGGATAATATTCCACCTGGTCCACCAGGCCAAGTTTCAGAGCATCCTTGGCGGTGTATGGCCCCTTGTCGATCAGGGCGCGAACTTTGTCGGCGGTCCATTGCGGTTTGCCTCGACCCGCAAGAATTCGTTTCACAATCGAATAATCAAAATAATCATCCAGCATTGACTCCATTTGTTTGCGGCTGCTTTCGCTCATGGAGGTGCGGGTGTAGGGTTCGACAGCGGATTTGAAATCACCCATTTTCAGAAACTCGGCCGAGGCCCCGACCAAATCCAGCAGTTCCTTGTAAAAGGTCACTTCCGCCCGCATCCCGGTCAACATCAGCCAGCCCGACTCAGGCACGAAAATCCGGTCGCAAGAAAGGCCCAAAAGGTAGTCCTTCATTTCACCCGATTGCAAGTAGCAGAAAACCTTTTTCCCTGACTTGCGAAAATCCTGAACAGCAGCGGTCAGCTCATCCAGCTTGCCCCAGCCAACCCCGAGGTCCTGGATTTCCAGAATTAGCCCGGCAATTTCAGGATCTTTGGCGGCTTTTTTCAAACGGTCTAAACGGGATTTCAGCGTTTCCTGCATCGAAGACAGAAAGGGATCGGACGAACCGGCGGATTCGCTTAGAGAACCGCTGAACTTCAGGTGAGCTACCTGCGGTGGCTTCTTTTTTTCCTCGGCCTTTTTATCTTGGGCCCAGGCTGAATTGGAAAGTAAAGCTACCCCGATGAAAAACGAGGCCAAGTACCTGATATTCATAAATTCCCCTTTCCTGAAAAATGTGCTGATATTCTAATAAGGGCGGCCTGGGAAATCCAAGGCGAAAACCGGCGCCTACACCATTTTCCAGGATTTTATCGATTGGACACCTTCGGCGAGCAACTTTTCCAGGTAGTGAACAGAATAACCCGGATTGGACACAACCCTTACAGGGAAACAACATGCGGCAAGGAATAACAACGCCACCCAATGCTTTCAGCAAGTTAACAGTTATCGATGATAAGGCGAAATTTGAATTGGGAAAGAAACAGCCGACTAACCCAGGGCGCGCGCCAGATATGCCGCGCGGGGCCCCTGGACCGTTACCGCTGGCCTTTCAACCAGGGGTTAAACGAGCCATGGCCTTGCTCGCGCTCTTTTTGCCCTGGTTGATTTTAGCTCCCGTTCACTCGCAGCCGGAGCCTCCTTTGGCCGGAAGCGCACCAATGCCCCCCAGGGTAAGCGAAGAAGGTTCCTTGAAAGCAGGCGGGGCAAGGGAAAACACCACTGGCAATCCGGCCGATCCGCCAGCGCCCTTTGTTACCGTGCGGGTGCGCGTTTCTTCTCAAGCCAGCGTCAACGAGGAATTGGAATACCGAATTCTTGTGGAGAACCATTCTCCCGCCCCGGCGCACCAGGTTCGCGTGAGAAACACTATGCCCACAAACGCGAAATTTCTGCGCTCCACTCCCCCAGCGGAAAATCAGACTTCGGAACTTCTTTGGAAATTGGGCACCTTGGATGGGGGCGCGGCCAAGGAAATCCGCATGACGGTTCTCGTCTTGGGAACCGGCGAAGTCGAAACCTGCTCCCGGGTGCAGTATGAACATGGGCAAACGGTCAAGACGCAAGTAGCGGCGCCATTGAAGATGCGCCTGACGGCCCCGCAATCCGCCATGCTTTACGACACCTTGACTTTTCAAACCGACCTGGCCAACTCCACCGGCGCGGAGGTCAACGGGGTGAGTTTGTCTCACCAACTACCGGAGGGAATTGAATTCCTGACCAGCAAACCAAGCACCACCGGGGACAACCCCATCACCTGGAATTCACTTTCCATTCCCGCAGGGCAGTCCAAGCGATTGGAATTTCAAGCCTCGGCCAAAAGGTCTGGGGAATTCACCATCCGCTCTACCTTGAAAGGTCCCACAGGTGTCTTGCAGGAAAGCGAGAGCAAGATTCAAATTGGAGATATCAAGCTTGGCCTGACCGTTTCCGGGCCGCAAAAAAGGGGCGTCAACCGGCCAACTCCTTACCTCATCACCGTATTCAATAACGGGTCGCAAACTGCCAGGGGGGTTCGGGTCACCACGCGTTTGGACCCATCAATCCAGGTTGTGTCCGCGAGCCAAGGCGGCCGGGTGGAAAAAGGAGACCTGACCTGGAACATCAGCCAGCTTTCACCGGGCCAGAAAATGATTCTTCAAGGGACGATGCAGGCCACCCTGGCAGGAACCTGGAAGAACCGGGTGGAGATGATCGCCGACAGGGTTAAGCAAGGCGTGCAGGCAGAAACCGCAACCCAGTTTGAAAGCCAAAACGGCTTAGTAATGGAAATCGATGCCAGCGCGGACACCGTGGAGCCCGGTGGCCAGACCAGCATGACTGTCCGTCTGGTCAATCAGGGAAAGGACGCGTTGCCCAAAGTTGCCTTGATCTTCACTCCGCCTGAAGAAATTGAAACCCTCAACGCGCTGGGGCCAACTCAGGGAACCAAGCAAGGAACGCAAACGGTTTTTGCCCCCGTAGAAACCTTGGAGCCAGGAAAAGAAGCCTCATTCACATTGACGCTAAAGGGTATCAAGGCGGGTGGCGGGCGAGGATCCGTGGAATGGAAAACGGAAAATAATCTGTCAGGAAAAGAAGAGTTCTCGCTTCCCGTCCTGGCCAATTCCGCAGCCCCGCCCCTTCCTTGAGCCTGGATTCAATAAAAACCGCCCCGATTTCATGGCAACAAGTGATTGCGCAACAGTCTTGGACCGCGCTCTTTTAAGAGTTCCTCAAGGATCTGCTGGTCGGTTTTCCCCTTGGCAATCAGAGCTGCGACTTCCTCGCGGGTACGCTTGGCCAGTCCACAGGGCGACGGGCCGGAATGCTGGCAGGCGCCAAGGGTAAAAGGTTGTCCCGCGCAACCATCATGCATTCCGCAAGTGCAGTAGGTTCCCGACAGAATCCACTCCAGCCGTTCTTCCGGCCTGGCGGACTTGCCCAGGCCCGGGGTTAATGATTCAACGCCAATGGGTAGTGGTTTTTTCAGCCGAAGAGAAATCCGCCGACCCGCCACCAGGGACGGGAAATCCGCGAGATCCAGGCTTAGAAGCACCTGGGTCCGTTCCCGCCAGGGCCGTATTCCCTGAACGGTTGCCGTGATTGGCTGGCCCGCGTGCAGGATGACCTTTTCCCCTGTTTCCAAAGTCCGGGCCCAGAACATCGATTCGTGATCCAGCATGATTTCAACCTCGTGTTCCTTGGTGCGGGAAAACACCAAGGAACCCGGCAATCCTTCCTCTACCCAGCAATTCCGCAAAAAAGATTTTTGCAAGGCCCGGCGTTTCTCGAAGGCAACACCGTCGAGAATGAGGCGGGCCCCTTCCCCAGTGGATTGCAAATGCACCTGGACGCCTGGCAACTTGCTGAAGTCAACTTTCGAATCACCCAAATAGAATTCGGCATTCCGCAAGCGAACCGCCCGCTCAGTTGCTTTACCCCCGCGTTTGCTTTCCAAGGTCGCAGTTCCCTGATCCGGGTTCACCGTTTTGACTTTGACGGACCCGTAGAGGTCCTGTTCACTCAGTTCATCAGCAAGAAAAGTGATCGCGACATTTTGCTTGGCAACATTCCTGTCGAACCAAACCCAGACCCGGTCGCCCGGGGAAAATTGTTCTAGCCGGCCCCACCAACCGTCGATGCGGATCTCGGCATCCAGGCTCAAGGGCCATACTTTCGCCTCCGCATCCCCTTCCAGTTGCAAAGTGACTCGACGCCGTGCAGGATCGGCATCTTTCAGAATGGCAAACTGCCTGGCAGCGACATTGAGATTGCCAAGCGGACCGGCAGTAGCCTGGTTTTTCCCTGCCATCGGTTTGTAATCTCGTTTTGCCCCTTCCTGACCGAAGATGGAAGTTTCCGGGTGTTCCGCCGACCAGGCAAACCACTTGACCTGGACGCTATCCATCCAAGCCAACCTCGGCCCTCCCTCCGCGGGGCGGCCGGTAATATCCCAATGCAAACCGGTTCTTTGATCAACGAAAGGCGCTCCTTCCAATTTTTTGTCTACACGAAAGATCCATCCCGCATCCCCCTGCAAGCCGGAGGTCCCCCACGGTTGGCGATAAGCGGCCGCGGTGCGAGTCGCCCCATCCCACAAAATGACTCGCGCCTGGCCATTGGCTGTGTCGTGAATGACACCGCCCTTTTCCAAAACATCAATCGGGTAAGCGCGAGCTTGTTTCCCATCCCAAACGCCCAAGACCAAGGTCTCAGCAGGCAGCCTTCCATCGGCGGGCCCACGGCTTTTCTTGGAATCTTCATCCACTTTCGCGGGCAATTCCACTGGCTGAAACTTGTCGTACAGGGTAAAGGCAACCGCAAGCGGGTAATGTTTTTGCCAATAACCCCAGGTGCTAACCAAAGTCGGCCGGGGTTCCAGCCGATGGCCCTTTTTGGGGCCGGAGAAAGCCAAGCCCGACAAGCAAGAATACAGCGAGCCATCCTTGACGCTCTTCATAACCATGACGCCGTTACGCCAGCCATGGAAACGGAAAGGGCCGTCCTCCAGGGCAAAGCCACGGGCAAAGCCGGCATCCGGGTCGTAAACAAACTGGCCCCATGTGTCATCCAGAACCCGGTAAGGGTTGAGGAAAAAACGCAAGGGAATGACCCCATCGTTGATGTAACCGTCTGTGGCAACCTGCATCCAGGCAAGCACGGGGTCGTTGGGCTTCAAATCAGCCTTGCGGCGGTTCCCTTCAACCTGACAGTGCGAACAATGGGGATGAACCAAAGTTTTGAAAGCCTCGGGCTTGGTGATCAAGATAGGTTCCTTGACCGGCTCAGCTCCCCAAGTCAGGCTGACTGCAAAAAACAGGGACAAGACCAATAGGCGCCGCATTGGCTTTCCTCCTAAAAAGGACATGACCCATGGATGGAATATCATTTCTCCCCCCACTGGATATCAAGCTTGTCGATTCTATCTATCAAGCTAGATAATTCACAGGATCTGTTTCAACATTAGAGGAAACAGTTTGGATGTTTGGAAACGCCAGGGAGAGTTGTTGCGCCAGGATCTCCATGCCGAATTTTTCCGAAGCATAGTGGCCCAGCAAGAGTACGCCCAAGCCCCGCTCCCTCGCTTCCAGGCAGTCATGAAAACGCATTTCACCGGTAATGAACAGGTTGGCGCCGGCCCTGAGAGCGGCTGGCAGGAAAGAACCCCCGCTGCCGCATACGATCGCCGCGCGGGTCACCTGTTGCCCAGGGTTCCCCACCAAGGCCGCGGTGGCAAGACCGAGTGCAGATTTGCCCAGTTTAGCCACGCTGGACAAGGTGCTCCCTGGAGGAAGGTCACCCACCACTCCTTCTCCCCGTGGCAATGTTTTGCCCTGCAAAAGGAACAAGTCAAAAGCGGGTTCCTCGTAAGGGTGGTTTTTGCGCAAAGCTTGCACAACTTCAGGCAATTTCTCTTCCGGGCAGACCATTTCGAGCCGTTCCTCCGAGACGAACTCGCGCCTGCCCTTTTGGCCAACCACGGGGCTGGCAGCGTCCTCGCCAAAAAAAGTGCCAGTACCCGGCAGGCGAAAGCTGCATTCCCGATAGTTGCCAATCACTCCGGCGCCGGCTTGAAACATTGCCGCCGCCAATGCCTCTACATTTTCTTTGGGAACAAAAGTCGTGACTTTAATTTCCCGGTAGCCAGACAAAGTGACCAAGGGGGCCATCGAGGTCAAACCAAACATGGCGCCCAGGGATTCATTGATTCCCCCCTTGGCGTTATCCCAGCGGGTGTGGGGGGAATAAACCGCGATGCCTTTTCCCGCCAGCCTCCAGAGGATTTCTCCCTCGAGTGTTTTGGTCGTGATCTCCTTCAGAGGTTTGAAAGGCAATGGGTGATGGGTGACGATCAAATTGCAGCCATTTGTAATCGCTTCCCCGGCTACATCCTTTGTCAGTGAGAGGCAAGTAAGCGCCTTGGCAACACCGATGGCGGGATCACCAAGCAACAAACCGGTGTTATCCCAGTCCGCCGCCAGGGAATTTTCCAGGCGCAAATCGAACCAAAGCAAAATGTCGGCCAGGATGGTCATGAAAGCTTTCCTAGGGCATGCCGGTAAACTGGCCAAGAAACGCGAGCAGGTGGGCCATTTCTCCAGGTGACAACTGTGTTTCTAGCCCGTCCGGCATGAGAGACTTACTTGTGTTTTGAATCAGCTCCACCTGGTTGCGCAAGATGGTGTCTTCGGCGTTGTCGCCCCTGCGCAAGGTAATGGCTGTGCCTGTTTCCGCCGAGATGATTCCGGAAAAAGTCCTGCCCTGGCGAGTTTCCAACAGATAATTGACATAGCGAGGATCGACTTCCCGGCTAGGGTCGAGGAGGGAAGTAAGAAGATAATCTCTTCCTTTGCCTCGGATAGCGGCCAAAAGATCGGGGCCCACCTGAAAGCCGATGCCATCCAGCCGGTGGCAAGTGGCGCAATTTTTCTGGAACAGCGCCCTGCCCTTGGCCACATCACCTTTTTCTTCTTTCCCCTTCAAATAGGCATCGACGATTTGTTTTCTCGGACTGGCAATGCCCGAACTCAGCAACCTGGCCACCTTCTCTTTCAGCACCGGATCTTTCAACAATTTCAATTGCTCCAGTCGGGGTGGGTCCACTTGGGAAGGGGGCAATGTTCCTTTTTCCATGGCCAACACCAGAGCGCCAATTCGCTCCGTTCGGGCGAAAAGAACCTCCAATGCTTCCCGGCGCAGGGTGGGGCTGAGACCAGCCCAGGCAGTCAAAACAATATCGCCAACTTCCCTTTTGTTAAAAAGCGTTAGGGCCTGCAAGGCGGCGGTTTGCACAGCAGGAGGAGCTTTGGCGCTCAAAAGGTCCGGCGCGGCATTTGCAATGAGGGGGAATGGACCCCAGGCAAGGAAACGCACCGCCTCGACTCGCCTGGGAACGGTTTGCTTTTCCGATTTGGCCAGCTCCAAGGTGCGCTTGAACTGGGGGACAAACTTTTCCAGCACTTGCCTGGCGGGGCTGCTCAATCCCTTTTCCCAAAGTGAATGAAAATCCCGACCGCTGGAGGAATAACCCTGGGCAATCCCCTGCAGCACCAGCGATTGGCTGGCCAGACTTCCTTCCAGACCGACTACCCTGGCCAAGGTTTGGGCCAACTCCGCTTCCGTCAGAGTGGCGCCAGCGCTGGCGCCCAGGCGGCTGAGAAAAACCTCGGCGCCCGGTACTCCAGCCGTTTTGAAATCCGCATCGGTCAACAACGCGTGCAATAAATCGACACCTGTCCCGGCGCTGGAACTCAGGATAGCGGTTTGCATCCACCTGTCGGCGCCATCGCGGAGAGCAATCTTTTTCAAGTAGGGTGTGGCCTGCGTGGGTTTCATACTGCCAAGCGACAGGGCGGTTTGAAACCGCACCTGCAAGGAATCATCATCGGCCAGTTGGCCAACTCGCAGAGCAACCTTTTCAGAGGTTGCCAGATGTTTCTCGGACAGGCGGATCCCCTGGCAGCGGACTGCCAAGGAGGGATCTGCAAGGGCTTGAATAATCAAGGCCTCGTCCATGGCGCCGAGCCCAGCCAGAGTGCAATAGGAATGAATCCGCGCATATTCCCGCGAGGAACCCCTGGCTATTTGCTTGAGAACATCCAGCGCATCCTGGCGGTTTTGTTCCACGAGCAACTGCTGGGCCAGGATCCGCCGGGCAGGATTGGGTGATTCCAACTCCTGAGCCAGCGATTTTCCCTCGCCCGCTAGATGGGGAAACGGCTTGGCTTTCGGATTTTTATCGGGGGTAATGCGCCAAATTCGCCCCTTCCCTTGCGTGTGCAGGGGGAGAACCTTTTTCATGTCATCGGGAAGTGACAAAGGCGTTTCAATGACTTCGCGATAAAAATCGAGCAGGAGAATGGAGCCATCCAGGCAGAAATTCAAATGTACCGGGCGGAACCAGTTGTCCGTGGAGGCGAGAAATTCCCGGTTCGGATTCCCACGCTTGGAGGAAAAAGTGACTCCCTTGGGTTCAATCACATCCCGCAGGAGAAGATTGTTGGCCGGCTCGCAAATGATAATGCTGTTCTGAAACTCGGGTGGAACAGCCTCGGTGTTCAATAACAACGGGCTGCAAGAGGAAGTGGAAAACCCGCCGGGCACGAGTTCGGTGGAGGCAAAGCGCTTGGCGTCGGCGCTGCCTTTTCTCCGGCTGGTTCGCTCCACCCGCCAGGCTTCAAACGGGCTTATACGAAAGACCTTGCACGCGGAGCCATGCTCGGGAATATCCAGAGCCACCGTGCTGGCGGGGAGAAACGGATTCCGCCTCAGGTACTCATCAGGGATAACGATGGCCCGGAGGTGATTGCTGTTGGTGGCGGTGAACCAATGCCCCTGAGTATCCATGGTGAGACCATACTGCCCGCCGCCGGAGACAGGTTCCAAGCTCCCTGGCACATCGGGGCGGAAACGAATTCCCCTGCCCCTCAAGGGAACCGGGCCCCATTTGACATTGCCCGGGTCGGTGATGGAACCGCCATCGCTGCCGGCCACCGCGTGGACGGTGTTATCCAGCCCCCAGCGGAAGCTGTTCAGCATCTGCTGAATATTGTAAGTGTGGAAGCCGGTGTAAAGGACTTTGCGTTCATCGGCCACGCCATCGCCATTGGTGTCGCGCAAGAAAAGTAAATCGGGGGCATTGGCCACCAAAAGGCCGTCCTTCCAGGGAAACACGCCCGTGGGCAGGCGCAAATTGCTGGCAAACACACTGGAGGTTTCGTAAAAACCATCGGCATCTTTGTCTTCCAGTAGGCGAATTCTCCCGGAGTTGACTTCACCTGTACCCACCCCGCCATTGGGGTACCCGGACATCTCCGCGACGAACAATCGGCCGCGGTGATCTTCCGCGCAGGCGACCGGGTCGATCACCAGAGGTTCCTGGCAAGCAAGGGAGATTTTGAAACCGGGTTCAATCTGGAAGGTGCCAAGTTCATCCTTGGCAGATAGCGGGCCGGGATTGGCCAGCCCTTTCGCTTGCTCTTGGCAGACCGCGCAAAGCCCAGCGAAACACCCTGCAAAGAGAAGAAAAGCCAGCGTGTTCAACAACCGTTGCATAGGGCCCTCAATTCCCGGTCCTTCAAAAAAAGCTCGTCCCTTATTAAACTGTTTGGAATGACCGAGAACAACCCATTAACTGAGGAAACCTCAATTGTGGCGCTGGGCGCCAGCGCGCGGGCCTTGGCCTGGTCGGCGATGCGGGCAGGGTTTTCTCCCTGGACCCTCGATTTATTCCAGGACCTGGACCTGGCCCGGTTTTCACCGGGTTTGAAATTTATCCAAGGCAGGCCTGGCAACATTCTGAAGCAGTTGAAACAGGCCCCGGCAGGGCCATTGGTTTACACAGGCGGCCTGGAAAACCAACCAAGGCTCTTAAAGAGAATTCAAAAATCCCGCCCGGTTTGGGGGATCACTGGCGATTGCCTGAAAAAATTGCGCGACCCCTATGGAAATAAGCTCTCATTGGAACAGGCTGGGTTGTTGGCGCCGCAACGCCTGCACCTTTCCCAGAATCCGACTGACAGTTGTCAATGGCTGGTTAAACCCAAACGCCACGCTGGCGGGAATGAAATTACCCCCCGGCCACATTCCTTACATTCTACTTTACAGAGTAAAAATGAATTTTTCCTGGAAGAGTGGATAGAGGGAGAATCGCGAAGCGCAGTATTCCTGCTGGGGGCCAGCCGGGCGGAACTTCTCGGGGTTACCTGCCAAATGACTGGGTGGGGCTGCTTCCATGCTTCCACCTTTCAGTATTCCGGATCGATCGGCCCGGTTGAACCCTTGGCCAATGAAAAAGCCGACCTGCTGTGGTTGGGGAAAATCCTGTCAGTAGAAATGGGCGGGCGTGGCCTGGTGGGGGTCGACTATGTCCTGCGCCAGGGGCGCGCCGTCGTTATCGAAATCAACCCGCGCTATTCCGCTTCGGTCGAAATCCTGGAGTGGAGTAGCGGCAAGCCCTATTTCCTGCTCCATGCGCGGGAGTTTTCCCAGGTCAACGCAATCCCCAGCGGTTTTTCAAAGGTTCAAGGGATTCTGGGCAAAGGGATTTACTTTGCACCGCAGGACTTGGTTTTTCCGGAAACAGGTCCGTGGGAATCGGGGAGTTCTCCCTTCGAGTTTCCTGCTTTCGCGGATATTCCCTGGCCGGGAGTATGCCATCAGGCGGGCGCGCCAGTGATCACGGCTTTTGCCCGGGGTCAATCGGTGGCAGAAGTCAGGAATATTCTCGAAAAAACCGCCCAGGAACTGGACAATTGTTTTTTTCCCAATGGAACAGTCCTCAGATGAGAACGACAACCCAAGGCGTGCTGTAAACACCATGAGTGCAACGATGGGATTGAATGAGAAAGCCCGGCGGATTTGCGATCAGTCCGCTGAGCAGGCCAAGGAACTGAGGATCGAGGTGATTCAATCACCTGAAGGGGCCCGCTTGCTGGACTTTGGCGTCAAGGCGCAAGGGTCCATTGAGGCAGGACTGGAGTTGGCAAAAATCTGCATGGGCGGAATGGGCGTGGCGGAGTTGGTTCCCAGCCATTTGCAGGGTTGGGACGGCCCGGCAATCCAGGTTCGCACGAATCACCCAGTGGCAGCCTGCCTGGCATCGCAATACGCGGGATGGAAAATCCAGGGGACTAAATTTTTCGCCATGGGCTCGGGCCCCATGCGCGCCTGCTACGCCAAGGAGGAAATATTCAACACAGTCGGGGGAAAAGAAACCCCGGGCTTTGCCGTGGGGGTGCTGGAGACGGGAACACTTCCCGGTGCCGAGGTCATCGCCCAACTGGGTGAAAAGCTGCAACTGGCGCCAGAGAAAATCACACTTTGCCTGGCGGCCACGAGTTCGGTGGCCGGTGCCGTTCAAATCGCGGCGCGCAGCGTGGAAACGGCCCTGCACAAATTACATGAACTCGGTTTTCCCGTTCACACCATTCAGGAAGGGACGGGCTGGGCGCCCTTGCCCCCGCCGACGCCGGATTTTATCCAGGCCATTGGCCGGACCAACGACGCCATTCTCTTTGGCGGCCTGGTTCACCTGTGGGTCAACTGCGAGGATGATCTCATTGGGCAAATAGGGTCGAAGGCGCCGTCGAACCAATCGGGGGATTACGGGGCTCCCTTTGGCGAGGTTTTTTCCCGCGCCGGGGGCGACTTTTACAAAATCGATCCTCTGCTGTTCTCTCCCGCCCGGGTCGTCTTCAACAATTTGAAGACAGGCAAGGTTTTTGCCTTTGGGGAATTGAACCCGCAATTGCTGCGAAAATCCTGGCCTTGGTAACTCTTTTCACTCTGGGTTCAATCCATGCATTTGTCTATTTTGGGAGACCGTGAAGGCTGGCATGCCCGCGACCTGGAAAGGGCGGCGCGTTCCCGTGGGCACGAGGCTTTGCATCTCGATTTCCAATTACTCGGCCACGGGCTGGCCTGTGACTGGGAAAAACCCCAAACCGATGGGCTAATCGTCCGCACCATGCCAGCCGGGTCGCTCGAGCAGGTTGTGTTTCGCATGGATTTGCTGGCCGCGTGGGAACGCCTGGGGATCCGGGTGGTCAACCGGCCCAAGGCGCTGGAAGCGGCCATCGACAAATTTCTGTCGCTGGAATTGCTGCACCGAGAAGGGTTGCCAGTCCCCCCGACCATTGGATGCCAGGATTTGACTTCGGCCATGCTGGCCTTTGATCGCCTGGGCCGGGATGTGGTGGTGAAGCCCCTATTCGGCTCAGAAGGTCGTGGCATGGTGCGCATCCAGGATGAGCAAATCGCCTGGCGGGTGTGCCATTCCATTTCCCGTACCGGCAGTGTAATTTACCTGCAAAAGTTTGTGGAAAATCCGGGCTGGGATCTGCGACTGTTTGTGCTGGGCCACCGGGTGTTGGGTGGAATGAAACGCCTGGCAGTCAACGGCGACTGGCGGACCAATGTCGCCCAGGGGGGAAAAGCAGAGTTCTATCCGCCCCAGAGGGAAGAATGCGGACTTGCCGTTCGCGCCGCCCGGGCAGTGGGCGCCGAATTGGCCGGCATCGACCTTCTGCGTGCGCAATCGGGCGACTGGTATGTTTTGGAAGTGAACGCGGTCCCGGGCTGGCGGGCCTTTTCCAAAGTCACAGAAATCGATGTCGCTTTAGAAATCGTGAAGTACCTGGAAACCGGCAGGAAGGAAAATTGACTTTGGACCAACTGGGGTTATTCGCGCAAACCGCCTGCATGTGGGAAGCCTGCGCCCGCAAAGCGGGGAATGTCCATCCTCTGGCAAGTTTTGAAAGCCTTCACTTTACTCAGTTCCTGACCAGCGCGGCGGCGATTGCACCGGTCATGCAAAAAGCCCCTTCCCGCCCAGTGGGGGAAACCATTCTCGCAGCAGTTCAGGCTACCCGTGATCTGGTGGGGGCAAATACCAACCTGGGAATCATTTTGCTGCTGACGCCCTTGGCGGCGGTAGAAAACGGTTTAAGTCTCAGCAGTGAAATCACCCAGGTGTTGCAAAATCTTACCAGCGCCGACGCTGCCAACGCGTATCAAGCCATCCGCCTGGCAAACCCGGGCGGCCTGGGCACAGTTCCCCAAGGGGATGTGCGAGGCCAGCCCCCGGGATCCTTGCTAGAAGCGATGCGCCTGGCCGCCGATCGCGACCTGATTGCCAGGCAATACGCCTTTGAGTTTCGGGATATTTTTCAGGATGCCCTGCCCACTCTCGGCGGGAGTTTAGAACTTACAGGTTCTTTGGAAGGATCAATTATCTTTACTCATCTGCATTTGATGAGCCGTTATCCGGATTCACTGATTGAAAGAAAGCGGGGGAAAACCGAAGCAGAGGAAAGCGCCGAGCGGGCCAAGGAGGTTCTGGCGCGCCAGTGGCCCTTGAAGGAAGCGGGGTGGGACGAATTCCGGGCCCTGGACCGCTGGTTGCGCGAAGTGGGAAACCAAAGAAACCCCGGCGCCACCGCCGACTTGGTTTGCGCCACACTCTTTGCCGCCCTGCGCTTGGGGCAACTTTCACTCCCTTTGCGTTTTCCCTGGACCCACGGCATGGAGCGGGCCCTACGCCGAGCCGCCCCAACGGTTTGAACCAAGTTTCCTTTAGTTTGCTAAAATCACTTTAGAACCTATTTCTTTCCCATGGGGCGCCATGTCCACTGAACGCTATCAGGTGCGGGTCACCAAAGATCATTTGATTTTCAGCTCAGGCCACTTCATCACCTATGAAGGGAATCAGTGTGAAAGGTTGCACGGGCACAATTACCGCACTGCGGTGGAGGTCGAAGGCCCGCTCGATCCGAACCATTATGTTTTTGATTTTATTGCCCTCAAGCGCCGGACCCAGGAAATCACGGCGGATTTGGACCATCGGATGATGCTGCCCCGAAACAACTCGGTCATTTCGGTTCAGGAAAAAGGGAACCGTGTGGAAGTCCGCTACAAGGAAAAGGAGTGGATATTTCCTTTGGAAGACTGCGTTATTCTGCCAATTGAAAACACCACGGCGGAGCAACTCGCCCGCTACATAGCCGGCCGGTTGGCGGATGCCCTGTGGAGCCAACATCAATACCGCCCGGAATATTTGCGCGTGGAGGTGGAGGAATGCCTCGGGCAGTCGGCGCAGTGCGAGATGCGTTTACCCTAAAGCGGAAAAATCACTTGGGTGGATGCTAAGGTCATGCAACGCAGAGGCCATTACCACGCCATCCACGCCGGCAGCCTGAGCCAGTGATAAGTCCTGGGCGCTCTTTACCCCGCCGCCCGCGAAAACTTGAATCCCGGGAAATTGCCCTTTCAAACGGGAGCACAATTCCAACGAGCCCAACCCCGCGCCCATGCCCACACGAGCGACATCCAGAACAAGAAATTGCCTTACACCCATGCTCGCCGCCTTCTCCACGATTTCCCATGGGGTTTCGCAATCCCAACCGGCATGCCGGACCATCGGCTGGCCATTGCGCAAATCGAGGGAAAAGGTCAGGCGGTGGGAAAATTCGGCCAAGGCAGGCGCTAAACCCCGCGGATCGCTCCAGGTTTCGTACCCCGCGATGAGTTGACAGGGTTTCACCGGTTCCAAGAAACGAAGCGATTCCAGATCCTTGGCTCCTGCATCTAGCCACAACTTACATCCTAATTCTTTTATTTCGTGAAAAATATCGATGCAGGGATCGCACCCGGCCAGGGCGTCCAAGTCTGCAACATAAAGATCGTCAATTCCCAGGCTTTGGAAAGCCTGGGCCACGATTATGGGATGGGCGCTGGATGCCAGGCGGGAAACGACCGGCCGATAATTTTCCCTTCTGCCGCCCACGCCTCGAACCACCTGCCCTTGCAGCAGGTCCATGGCCGCGATCAATTTCATGGCGCGCCCTTTCGCTCCGGGATTTCCCCAGGTTCGGTTGCCGCCGCCAATTCCTTGGCCCAAGGAGGCCAGTAACCAGGCAGTTCCGCGGTCACCATTACCGGGGCATACTGAATCGGGTGGTAAAAACCTAGCCGCCAGGAGTGCAAACCGACAGCCCCAAGGGGGATATCCCCGTTGGACCATTCTCGTGTCGAACCGTAAAGGTGGTCTCCCAAGACCGGCATTTCCCTGCTGGAGGCCTGAAGGCGGATTTGATGCATGCGTCCGGTTTGCAAAAGAATGGAAAACAGGGCCAGTCCATCCTGTTGGCCCAGTAAACGCACCTCCAGGCTGGCGGGCCGGGCCCCTTCCACTCCTGCCGTGCAACATTCTCCTCGCGCCTGGCCCGGGATCTTTCTTACCTGATCTAGCCAGCAACTCCAGCCCAGGAATGATGCGGGGTCCACTTGCCCTTCCAAAAGGGCCAGGTATTCTTTGCGCACTTCGCGAAGTCGAAATTGCTCAGCAATGCGAGCCGCGGCCTTGCTGCTTTTTGCCAGGTAATGCGCGCCGGAAACCGGTCGGTCCAACCGGTGCGGGATCCCCAAATAGGGCCGCCCCTTTTTTCCGTACTTTACAATTAAATAATCTCTGGCCCAGGATTCCAAAGAAGGAATCGCCTCCGGGGCCTGCGAAGGCAAACCTGCGGGCTTCCACAAAACCAAGTTGTGGTTGTCCTCAAAAAGTATGTCGGGTGTTAAAGACACGCTCCGCCCCAAATTTCAGCCAACGGGCGGAATCAAATTCCCCAAGGCCGTCTTTTCCGCCTTACCCTTGATATATTCCACCGCCTTTTGCAGCACCCGGTCGACAAAAGGCTTTTTCCCCTTCTCCTTGGGGTTCTCCTTTGTCTCCCGCAGGATGTCCCGGTCAGCGCGATCCATCATGTACTCCAGCCGTTCCTCGTCCTTGAGAACGACTTCAAAATCCGGGTCGGGTTTCACCCCCCATTCGTCCGAATCTTTGCTTTCAGGAAAGCGGTGAATGTTTTTCCCGCTTGGCCGCCAATAGCTTGCAGTGGTGAGTTTCAGGGCGCTGGCTTTGTTCTCCATATCGATGAGGTTTTGTACGCTGCCTTTGCCAAAACTTCTCTCGCCCACGATTATGGCTCGGTTGTTATCCTGCAAGCAGGCAGCGAGAATTTCGCTGGCGCTGGCGCTGTAACGGTTGATCAGCACCGCAATGGGATATTTTTCAGCCGGCAGCAAAAAAGTCCCTTCCGGCTTGGCCTCGATCACATCCTCGGGTTGAAAGCGGCTGCGGGTGCTGACGATTTTTCCCTCAGTGAGGAAAAAGTCCGCGATCTCCACTGCCGAGCGCAGCAACCCGCCCGGGTTGTTTCGCAAGTCGATGATCAACCCTTTCATCCCTTCTTTTTGCAGCTCCACCAGAACCTGGCGCACTTCCGCTGAGGCCGTCTCCGAGAAGGTGATAATGCGCAGGTAGCCAATCTTACTTTCCCGGTCGAGGAAAACATCCCAATCCTTGTTGCTTTTCCGCTTATCCCCACGGACACTTTGCACCTTGATGATGGCCCTGAGGACGACCACCTCCAACGGTACCTTTCCCCCTTCATGCAAAACAGTCAGGGAGATGGGGGTATCCGGGTCGCCCTGGATCATATCCACGGCTTCGTCCATGCGCATGCCTTCGGTTGTTTTGCCATCGATTTTCAGAATGGCGTCACCAGCAAGAATACCGGCCTCGTAAGCCGGGGACCCGGCCATGGGACTTATGACGGTAAGTTGACCTCGGTTGGCCCGATCATAACCAACTTCAATGCCAATGCCGCCAAATTTTCCCTTGCTCGAACGATTGAATTGTCGCAAGTCGCGTTTGTTAATAAAGGAAGAATGTGGGTCAAGCCTTTCCAACCCGCCATTGATCATATCCTCGACTAATTTTCTTTCGCCCTCAGGAGAAACTTCCTTGACATAGCGGTTGCGGACCTCGTGGAGAACATCCACCACTAGCCTGACGAGTTCATAATCCCGGTCATTTTCCCTGGAAGGCGCCGTGGACACGACGGATAGCCCCAGCAGGGAGACGCCGACTATTCCCAAAATCCAGGCTAAATTTCTTCGCGACATCGAGGGAACCTCAAGAGAAAAAGCCAATCAAAACCAGGGGATTACCTGGCTGGATAGAGAATTGTAGCCAAGAACCGGTGAAAAAGGGGAGGGGAGAATACTCGGGAAATTTGGGCTGGAAAAAATTAAACTGGGTACAAGGGCTTATTTAGTTGACAGGGTTAACCAATCCGCCTATCTTGTGAAATCAGTAGAGTTCACTTGCGGTGTAATAGGAAATTTTCCCTATTCCCCCTAATTGTTTGAGGAGTCTTACATGTATAGCGTTGTCTTGGCCACCATGATGGCAACCAGCACCAATACCCCAGATTGCTGGAAAAAATATTGCTCCCCTCCCCCCAGGGTTTATAGCTGTGGCGGGTGCAATGGGTGCTATGGGTACACCTATTCTTATTATCGACCGGTTTCCTATGTTGCTTACTCCTGCTACGGCTGCAGGGGCGTGCCCGTGGTGACCTATTCCTGCGCTGGCTGCTTTGGCGGGGTGCCACAATACAGACCAGTTACTCCGCCTCCTTTTCAAACGCCAATGCCCAAGGCTCCTCAAGCGACACCCAAGCCCGCGTTACCTTCTCCAAGCCAATCCTCAAGCAACTCGAACCAGGCGACCGTGGTTTTCAAAGCGCCCCTGGACATTCAGATTTCCCTGGGTGAAATCTTGATTCAACGGTCTTCTGAAGAGGAAGTGCATGTCACTCCCGCTTTGGAAAATGGAAAAAACTACAGCTACTCCTTCAAAGCCACCCGCAAGGGTGATGATTCTGAGGTTTCTGTTACCAAGAAAGTGGAAGTGAAACCGGGCGCGACCGTGGTCGTGGAATTCCGGGAATTCCCCACCATCAGCACTGTAGCCCGTTAATCGCTGTAGATTTCAGGGGCCGGCCTCAGGCAATGAGGCCGGCCTTTTTTATTCCACGAGTTCCCAACTCTCCTGACCGCCATCACTCAGGCAACGAACCTGGCCCTCTTCCAATAACTTGATAAGCCCGCCCTGGACTTGTTTACTTGCCGCCGGAAGCAAGGGGGAAGACAGTCCGCGGTAAATGTCCTTGGCCAGAATGGCCACAGTGGCCCGGCCCCGGGAAAGCCGTTCCAACAAGGCCTGTTCCCGCTTTTCCCGATGTTCAAGTCCCTTGAGGATTTCCTCCCGTACCAAGAGTGTGGGAGGCCCGTGAAAGGGAAACAACATTTTCGCCTCAAGCTCCAGCGCCTTCTTCAGTGAATTCAGGTATGTGGCCAGATGACCTTCGGGCGGGCCAACCACAATGCTAGTCACAGTGGAAACCAAATCTCCAGCCACCAGGCAACCGCTTTGCTCATTGAAAAATATTAAATGGCCAGGGGCATGGCCGGGGGTGTGAATTACGCGCCAATTCCTCCAGGCGCCATTGGGTAATTCCAATACCTCCCCATCCTGGAGCGTTCGGGAAATCGTTACGGTGTTTTTCAGCAATTGACGGGTAAGCTCATGCGCCCAGACCGGGACTTTTTCCTTTTCACCAAGATATCTCGCCTGAGAGACATGATCGGGATGATGGTGGGTTAGAAGAATGGCCGCCAACCTGTGGCCCTGATTTTTTCTGGCTTGAAGGGCATTGTCAATCGCAGCCAGACCCGATTCATCCAAGGGCCCTGGGTCAACAAGGAAAAAATCCTCCCTGCCCAGGAGGTAGACATTTCCCGCCTGGGGCATTCCAGGGCCTGGGCAAACCACCGGCACAAGCTGAACATCTGGATAAAAGCGGATAGGGTCCTTTTGGGAATCGATGCGATCGACGCGCTCTTGCAACTGACCTGGCCAAGAGCCATGGGGATAACCGGCAAGAAAATCCGTCAGAGACAAGACGGGAGGCGAGAGAAGGCAGTTCCCTTGTTCCCAAAGTTGGATAAATTCCCGGGGAGTATTCCACTGGGCCTTTTGTAGTTCACCGGTGAAAATTTCGATCGATTGCCCGGCGGGCAATTGGCAGAGAAAGAACCAGGTTTGGAAGCGCAGGGGGGAAAAAATCGGGGTGACATAAACTCCCGCAGGAAGAAAATCGCTTGAACAAATCCGCAATTTTTCCTCTTCGAGAATTTCTCGAAAGCTGATCTTCCCTTCCAGTAATTGTTTTCGCGCGGCTTGAAGCGATGGGTTGGCAACGGGGCAACTGCCCTCGCTTCCGCGGGCGATCAGCACTCCGGTTTCCTCGAATAATTCCCTGGCCGCCGCCACCCGAGCCGTGTCCCAGGCGGAATCCCCTGGCGCCAGTTGCTTGTCCTGAACATCCACCTTGCCGCCTGGAAAGGCGTAAAACCCCGGCAGGAATTTCATCTGATTGGATCGCTGCACGAGCAGGACTTTGTCACCGCCATCCGGGGAATGGAGAATTACGGCGGCGGCAGGACGAGGTTCACCCGAGGGGATCATGCCCAGCCCCGTTTCCCAGAAAGGCGAACAGGTTATTCAGGTTGCTTATCGGGTGACGGAACCTGGAAGGCTTTTTGAACCGCCTCCAGCATTTCATTCATGGAAAATGGTTTCCGCAAATAACTGACTACTCCGAGATATTCCGCGTAGGCCTTGTGGCGCTGACCTTCATTGGCTGTCATCATGATAAAGGGAGGGACATCGGGTTTCCCGCGAAAATGTTCCAACACCGGATAGCCGCCCATCCGCGGCATCATCATGTCCAGGATCACCAGATCGGGCCGTTGATTGTAGATTTGCTGCCTGCCTTGCACGCCGTCGCGAGCCTGCAATACCTTGTACCCCTGTTTCTCCAGGATCAAACGCAGACCTTCGTTTAGTTCTTGATCGTCATCGACCACCAAAATGGTCTTGGCATCGGACATTGACTTCACTCCGTGCATTGGCAAGGAAAACCGGCAGGTGGGTTTAGGTTAGCAAGGTTTTCATCGAGTTACAAGGCAAGGGAAAAAACTGCTATAGATTCCTCGTTGCTGCCGACCGTGCAATCCTTAACATGACTTGGTCCTTTACTTACCAACCCATCCAAGGAATCAAGAGCGGGGTTTTATGCGCTTTGCGGTTCTTGCCAGCGGCAGCAGCGGCAATTGTTCCCTGGTGGATAATGGCGAGTCGGCCTTCCTGATTGACGCAGGCATCGGCCCCAGATCGCTGGAAAAAACTCTCGCCGCCATCGGCACTCCACTCGACCGCGTTCAAGGCTTGGTATTAACACACACCCATGCCGATCACTGGAATATTCGCACCATTTCCCTTTGTCTAAAAAATAACATTCCCTGGTGGTGCCATCCCCTGCACGGGCGGGAGCTTGCGCGAGTGGCGCCATTTCAGGAATTGCAAGCCGCGGGCCTGGTGCGCCATTATCAAGGGAACCCTTTTGAAACCCGCCCGGGATGGAACTGGCGGCCAATTCCTTTGGCTCACGATGCCAGCGCCACCCATGGTTTCCTGTTGCGCGTGCAAACCCAAATGGGAAACCCACGGTCCATTGGCTACCTCGCCGACTTGGGTTCCTGGAATGATGAAACACTGGAGATCATGAAAAGCCTCGATTTGCTGGCTCTCGAGTTCAATCACGATCCTGCCATGCAAATCCAAAGCAGCCGCCCCCCCTTTTTGATTTCCCGCATCATGGGAGACCGCGGCCACCTTTCCAACCAGCAGGGGAAAACTTTTCTTTCCCGCCTGGGAACCCTGGCCTTGCCCAGGCACCTGGTGCAAATTCATTTGAGTGAAATGTGCAATCTCCCTGAACTGGCGCGAACAGCCGCCTTGGAAGCTCTGGACAAAGCGGGAGCCGACACCCAGGTGCATACGGCAACGGGAAAGTACCCTGCCCTGGTGGTGAACCTGTTGGAAAAATCGCTCTTTGCCCGGACCAGGCGGGCAACCGCGCCTGAAACCGCTTTTTAAGGAACACAGGATGACGACCGAACAACTCTTGGCCAAGCTGTATGAATTGAGAAAAGATTTCCAGGACGAAGAGGAATGTCCGGAATACCTGGCTTTGCACCATGCCTTCTTGTTCATTTCCTACAACATGGATGCCTTCAAGAAATATTGCAAGGAAGCCCTGGGGGAAAAACAGGATAAATAGCCGCCCCGGATCACCCTGTCTGCCCGGCTCACCATTTTTTCCCCTTTTTTCTGCCAATTTCCCCCTGGACAAACCCTCTCTGGCAAGGCATAGAGCCCCCTTGGAATTTTCTCCCCGGTTCCCTTGGGGAAGGGTGGGGATTATTGATGGGGGATTCTTTTATGATTATTCGAAAGGCGCTCCTGGTTTGTTGCCTGACCGGGCTTACTGCCCTGGACTCTTGGGGCGAACCCACTCCGGCCAACACTTCAGCGGCCAAACCCGCCGCCTGGTGGAACCCGTTCGGCTCAAAGAAGGACGGCGCCGCCGAGGTGGAAGTCAAAGACAAGGAATCGATTCAAAAATCCGTGGCTGGCGAACAGCACCGCAAGATCCTGGCCCGTGAGGAAAAGGCCTACTTCCGCAGGTTGGAAGCATGCGACCGTCTGATGCAAATTGCCATTAAGAAGAACGACATGGAAACCCAGACCAAGATCCTTTCCTTGCAGGAAAGGATTCAACAGGTCTACTCGCGGAAGACGGCAAATCTGCCGGTGCCGGCGCAATACCCCGCGACGCCCAACCTGGAATCACCTGAGGACTTGAAATCCGAAGCGCTCAAACTGCTGGGTCCCGATGCCGGGGAAACCGGTAATATTCTCAGCCCGGCGGACAGAAAAGGCGGAAACCAGCCATGAAGAAAACCATCCTGACTCTTTGCCTCTGCACTTTGGGACTGACGGGCTGCGTCACGCTGCCCGAATGGGACCAGGCCCCATCCAAACAAGAGGTGGAAAAGACTCGCGGTTTGGGGAATGATAAAATCCCCGTAACGGTGGAGCAAATCACCGAGGAAAACTCCGCCAGGCAATTGATTCAACTGACAGAGGAAATCAGCCGAGCTGAACGCGAGCCGGTGTTATCCTCGCCGGAAAACAACTAGGCGCCCAAGCTTCCTTCAACTGATACTTATTATTTGCACCCGGTGCGCAAGCGCCGGGTTTTTCTTTTGCAGGCTGAAGCCTGGCGTTTCCAGAAGGAAAACGACGGGGCCGCGAGGCTTTTTTGCCCGGCAGAGGTAAGATCTTCCCGCCAGGATTACATGGAACCGGGTTTTTCCGTAAATCCTTCCAGACGCTGGCTGCGCATCGGCTGGCGGAGTTTGACCAGGCTGCGGGCCTCGATCTGGCGGATTCGTTCCCGCGTGATCCCATAAGTCCGCGCCACTTCCTCCAAGGTCCTTGGATAGCCGTCCAGCAAGCCAAAACGCATCTCGATCACTTCCCTTTCCCTGGGTGTCAGGGAGCGCAACACCTCTTGCACGCGATCGCGAAGAAGGTGGTGATCCGCGGAAATTCCTGGATTGCGAATATTTGGATCGTCGAGAAAATCTTCCAGTGCCCGCTCTCCGTCCCCGCCATAGGGCTCATGAAGGCTCACTGGGTTCCGCGACACCATTCGCAAGGAATGCGTCTCTTCGGGCGTCACTCCCACGACCTTGGCGATTTCCTCAATCGTTGGCTCTTTCCCGGTTTTGATTACCAGTTCTCCGCGAACCCTTTCAACGGCAGCCAGGGTGCCAACCTGATGGCAGGGAACACGGATTGTGCGGGCATGATCGGCCAAAGACCGGGTGATGCCCTGACGGATCCACCAGGTGGCATAAGTCCCGAATTTATATCCCAGGCGGTATTCATACTTGTCCACTGCTCGCATCAGGCCGCGGTTCCCTTCCTGTATCAGGTCGGAAAAAGCCAGGCCGCGCGTGCGATAGCGCTTGGCAATGGAAACCACCAACCGCAAGTTTCCCTCGGCAAGATCTTTGCGGGAAGTACGGAATAGTTCGCGCCGAGCCAGGATGACTTTCACCAATTCAACCAGTTTTTCGCCGGAGGATCCCGTTTCCAGGGCGCAAATCCGAAGTTCCTTGGCAGCCCGAGTTCGTTTTTCCTGGTCGGCTCGGGAGCGATGACCCGACCTCATTTGCCCGGATAACTCTTCCATGTTCTTGGCCCGTTGAGCCAAATCATTCACCCACAGGTCGAGATGATCCACGCGCGGGGCAAGTTCCTCGGCCAGAACCACACCCTTGCGGATCTTTCGCCAGATCGACTGCTCGAGGCGTTTTTTCACCCCTGGAGAAGTCGAGCGACACAGGGCCAGAAATTCCCGGTTTCCATCCAGGACTACCCGGCGAAGCGTGGGCAAATGGTGAGGAATTCGCGCCAGAATTTTTTCCCGGGTCAGGCCCAAAGTCGCGATCACATCGATGTTTGGATCGATGGGAATTTCGCCCAATTGAATTTTTTGAAAGAGTTCGACCACCCGCTGCAGGTTGAGCAAATTGGACAAGGCGGCCTTGCGGTAACGGGCGCGGTTCCTTTCCAAAGTCTTTGCCATGGCAATTTCTTGGTCGCGGGAAAGAAGGGGAATAGCCCCCATTTGTTTCAAGTAAAGGCCCAAGGAATCGTCCGCGCCATGCCCGCTCTCCCCCGAAGGAGAATCATCGGATTCGGCCTCGGACTTCAAAGCGTGTTTCCGTGGAGGGGATTCGCTGTGTTTGGGAAAATCCCTGGCTGGGGAATTCCCGGGTGCAGGCTGACGCAAAACGCGAGAGCCTTTTTTGGGATCGAGGTCCTTGTCAAAAGGGGTTTTACCAGGTTTTTTTTTGAACCCGGAATTTTTTAAGGGAGAGTTGAATCGGAACGGGTTTTTGGGTTTACTCATGGAAAAAATCCTTGGGTCCAAGAAACCAGGGGCAAATCGCTCTCACACCTTTATTGTATACATTTGTATAGTCATTGAGCTTCCGTTTCCTACTACCCATTACCAATCAACCAATTTTAGGTGGACTGGTTCCTACTTGATCAATCAAAATGAACTGAATGGAACTTTTTTCCCAAATTACTTCCGCTTGCGATGGATTTAATCCCCCTAAGGCCATTTATTCCTTCTCGATGGGTGTATTCTCATGATGAGATTCTGTTTCTTAGTCGTTTTAGGTCTCCTTTGGTTTTCCCTCCAGGGCCCGGCTTTTTTCCAAAATCCGTTACCCGAACCAGATATCGATCCCAAGGACCGCCTTCATTGGGCCTTCATACCGCCTCAAAAACAGGTAATACCAGCCCTGGCCGGACCCCAGGAGAACCTCCAACCTATTGACTATTTCCTTCTTGAAAAACTTCGCGCCAGCAAGCTGGATTTTTCACCCCAGGCCAGCAAGACAACATTAATTCGGAGATTGTTTCTCGATCTAACCGGATTGCCACCTTCTCCTCAAGAGGTCGAGCAATTCCTGAACGACCGCTCACCAGATGCCTATGGGCGGTTGGTTGAAAAACTTTTGGCGTCGCCACATTATGGCGAGCGCTGGGGACATTATTGGCTCGACCTCGTCCGCTACGCGGAAACCAATGGATATGAACTGGATCAGGAACGCCCTCAGGCCTGGCGATTCCGGGACTATGTGGTCCGCAGTTTCAACCAGGATCTGCCCTACCCGCAATTTTTGCTGGATCAGGTTGCGGGAGACCTGTTGGCAAAGAGCTTGCTTCTTCCCAAGGAAGAATTGAGCGCAGGGATTCAACGGAACCCGCGCATTGAGGACGGCCTGATAGCGGCGGGGTTTCTCCGCTGCGGCCCCACGCATGTGGTAAGCGGCAACCTGGACCCGGATCAATTGCGGCAGGAAGTTCTAACTGAAATGGCCACCTCGATCGGCAGCGTTTTCATGGGCCTAACCATTGGTTGCGCCCGCTGCCATGACCACAAATTCGATCCAGTTTCCCAAGTGGATTATTACCGGTTGCAAGCCTTTGTCGGCGCCACTTATTTCACCGACGCAGAAATGTCTTCCACCAAGGTAAAAAAAACCGCAGAAGAGGAAATGACACGCTGGAAAAAACAGACCGCACCGCTGAAAAAAACCGTGGAGGCCTTGGAATTCGCTGTCCAGGCGCGACTGGTCAAAGTCAAGATTGACAATCTCGAACCGGGAGCCAAGGCGGCATGGAACACCGACCCCAAGCAGCGCACCCTGGAGCAGCACAAGATAACCGGCCTCACACAGCAACTGGTAAAAGTCACCTGGGACGAGATAGTGGAAGCGCTGCCGGCCAAGCAAAAATCCGAACGAGACAGTCTGAAAAAGAAGATTCATGAACTGGAAAGGCGAAAGCCCCAGGGGTCAGCCATGGCCCCGACGGTCTTTGACAGGGGAACTCCAAGTACGGCATTTTTGAAAAGGGGAAATCCCAAAAACAAAGGAGCCCTGGTTCCCCCGGGGTATCCCCGGGTATTACTCGGCGCGGGGGTCACCCAAAAATTCTCCAGTGAGTTAACCCGGATCGACCTGGCCCGCTGGCTTACCAGCCCAAATAATCCGCTGACCTTCAGGGTATTCGTCAACCGCATTTGGCTGCAAATGTTCGGTTCGGGGCTGGTTTCCAGTCCAGGCGATTTTGGCATTCGCACGAAACAACCGATGCATCTTCCACTACTGGACTGGCTGGTTCAGGATTTTCTGGAATCCGGGGGATCGGTCAAACGCCTTCACCGGCAAATCGTTTTGTCGCGAGCCTATCGCCAGGAATCCAAAAATGAATCTCCCCTTGGCCTGCAAGTTGACCCGGGGAATTCCCTCCTTTGGCGGATGAACCGCAAACGCCTGGACGCCGAATTCCTCCGCGATTCAATTTTGACCGTCAGCGGCTCGTTTTCCTCCCGCATGGCAGGGTACGCGGTCCGCTCCCCGTTGGAGCCCGAGGTCTACGACTTAATATTCACCGAAAGCGAACCGGTGGGTTTATGGCCCACCTCCCCCGATGAAACGGAACATCATCGCCGCAGTATTTACCTTTTCAACAAGCGCAATGTGCGGCTGCCCTTGCTGGAGGCGTTTGACCAGCCCGACACGCTTAATCCCTGCCCGGTGCGCAACACCTCCACCCATTCCTTGCAAGCGCTGACCTTGATGAACGGGCCGTTTTCCCGGGAAATGTCGGTGAAATTCGCCAAGCGAGTAATGCGCGATGGGGGATCCAAGCAAGGAAAACAAATCGAACTGGCATGGATGCTGGCCTTTTCCCGGATGCCGGAAGAAGAGGAATCGGCTCTGGCCCGACAATTTTTGCAAAACCAAGAAGTGCTTTTGCGGAACCAGCCCTCTCTTGGCAACGCCCCAGCCAAGGCGCCAGGCCCGGATTTTTCCACACCGCAATTCCAGGCGCTGGCCGACCTTTGCCTGGCGCTTATAAATGCCAGCGAGTTTGTTTACCGCCCCTGATCAGAATCCCGCTTGGCGCCATGAAAAACAATTTCGACATCCTGGGCCTCGGTTGCACTGCAATTGATTACCTGCTGCGCGTGCCCCATTGGCCGGAAAAAGACTGCAAACTTCAGCTCAGCCATTTCGATAAACAATGCGGCGGGTTGACGGCCAACGCCCTGGTGGCGGCGGCCAGGCTGGGGGCCAGGTGCGCTTTTGCCGGTCAATTGGGCGCTGACCCTGAGTCCATGTTCGTTCAAGAAGTGTTGCAAACCGAGGGCGTTTCAACCACTCTCGCACGCAGGGACTTGTCGGCCAAGCCGATTCAATCCTTTATTCTGGTGGATGAATCGAGCAACACCCGAACCATTCTTTTTCATTTGGATGGGGCGGCGGGGGCGGCAGCGGATTCCCCAACTGAAGAGGCAATTCAATCAGCCAAGGTTTTGTTCGTCGATCATTATGGAATTGAGGGGATGATCCGGGCAGCCAAGATCGCCCGGGCCAAGGGAATTCCCGTGGTGGCGGACTTGGAACGAGATGAATTTTCAGGGTTTTCGGAACTGCTTACTCTGGTGGACCATCTAGTGTTGTCCCTTAAATTCGCCAGAAAACTAACCGGCTTGGAATCTCCACAGGAAGTTGTCCGGGCCCTGAAAAACCCTGGAAACTCCGTGGTAGTCACAGGCGGCGAGGACGGGTGCTGGTGGCAACAAAACCATCAAGAGGTTTCTCACCTGCCGGCTTTTCCCTGCACCGTTGTCGACACTACCGGCTGCGGCGATGTTTTCCATGGCGCCTACGCCGCCATGCTGGCCAAGGGGCTGGAAATGAAAGAGCGGCTGCTGGTGGCATCGGCGGCAGCGGCAATAAAAGCCGGTTTTCCAGGAGCGCAACGGGGCGCGCCAACCAGGTCTCAAACTGCGGCTTTTCTCAAAAGCCACGGACTGGATATTCCCGGACTGTAAGTCATTCCCGCGAAGGGTGCGGAGGAAAATCGGGGACCGGGCCTCCCAACCCGCCGGGTGCGTTCCCAGATTCCTCGGGAACTAAAGGTTCCGGCACGGCCGTATCCACGCGCCTGGCTTTTGACAAATCCACCACCCCATAGGAAAGGTCGATTTCCAATCTCGGCTCGGCGCTGAGTTCAAAAGGAAGAACCACGGTAAAGGTGCTGCCTCGTCCCACCTCGCTCTGCAGGGAAACCTCTCCCCCCAAAAGCTTGGTCAGTTCCCGCACGATGGAAAGTCCCAGGCCCGTGCCGGCGTGTTCTCGCGTTAATGTGCCTCCCGCCTGGCGGAACTTCTCAAACACCATTTCCTGTTCCTCGGGTGCGATGCCAACACCGGTGTCGTTGACAGTAACCCGCAGGTTGTTGCCATCGGGTTCAGCCTTGAGGGTAACGCGGCCCCCCTCGGGCGTGAACTTGATGGCGTTGGAAATGAGGTTGGCAAGAATCTGCTGAAATTTGCGGCGGTCCTGGCGCAAAGCCCTGATGCCAGGTGCAAGAGCGGAGCGCAGATCGATATTCTTTTTTTCGGCCAAGGGCCTGGCCATGGTGAAGATTCCCTCGACAACATCATCGAGTTTAAATTCGGCGATGCTGATTTCCATTTTCCCAGCTTCGATCTTGGCCAGGTCGAGAATGTCATTGATCAGAGTTAAAAGTTGGTCGCCAGAGCCCCGGATATTTCCGGCCCAGCGGTGGTGCTTATCCACGATGCCCTGGCTGTTCAAAAGCAGATCACTGAAGCCAAGGATGGAGTTCAGCGGGGTGCGCAATTCATGCGACATCTTGGCGAGAAAATCGCTTTTCAGTCGGTTCGATTCAAACAGCGCCAAGTTGGCTTGCGCCAGTTCGTCCACTTTGCGGTCAAGGTCGGTGTTCACCCGTTTAAGCCGGTCTTGCATCGACACGAGGTTGCGCAACATGCGGTTGAAGGCATGGCTAAGGTCCTCGAACTCGTCGCCGGTCTGGATATCGCTCCGCACATTCAACTCCCCGGAACTGATGGCGTCGCTGACTTCTTTCAAGTGTTTAACCGGCTTGACGATCACATACCGGACAATCAGGTAACTCCCCACCATGCTGAGAAAAGCAGTGATAAAGGCGGTTGAAATCAGAATGGCGCGATTGATGTGCAACTGTTTTTCAATGGAGTCGAAGGGGATGTCAACATCGATCTGGATCATGGCAATGAGGTCGTTTTCCTTCAGACCGGCCTGCCTGACGCCATGACATCCCAGGCAGGCATTGGAGGCGCGCACAGCAGCGTAGTAATGATTCAGCGAGCGCGAGAGGAATAGTTTGTTCTCTTCGTTTTTTTCCGGATTGTTGAGGAACTCTTGAAGCTGATTGTTGCTGTAGGGGTCGTCCGGCTTGTTTTCCGCCTTGGTGGCGTTGGGCAAGATCAAGCGGTAACGGTAATCCTGCAGCGCGCGGGGCCAGGTTTTTTCCCATTGTTTTCGGAAATCGGCCAGTGCGCGGGAAGTATCCGGCGACACGGGAGGCGGGCCCTTGGGCCCACCCGGTTTGCAAACCGTCAACAAGATATGGTCGACGACTTGGTTGACCAGCAGACGGCAAGTGGTGGGCACCTGCTCATAGGCCAAGTGCTCAGTCTGGTAGGCATAAAAGTAGAAGCTAGAGGATATTAGGAGTAGAATGAAGCCGCCAAATAGGAACCGGCATTTTCTTTCCAGGCTGGTTTCACCTAACAACCTTTTGAAGGCCCGGTAGGACATGGAGAACCTCGCCTTTTAAGCTAAATACACGACTGCCACATATCGCACCGATCGATTTGCCAACTTGCTAGTTTCCAAACGAGACTTCATTGGACACGGTGATTAACTCTTCTTGCCAATTCCCTTTAGATCCTTTGCCAAGCTCAGCGCCAAGGCAAAGGGTGAAGGGCTATTCACCTTGGCAAACCAAAAAACCGCCCTCCACGAAAGCATTTTAACTTCTTCCTTTAGGACTGGGTTGACAAATCGGACAATAATGCGCCGACCGACCTGCCAGGACAATACGCTCAACCGCCTTGCTACAGACCGGGCAGGCTTCCCCTTCCCTGCCATAAACCTGAAACTCGTTTTGAAACCCTCCTTTCAGCCCCGTGCCGCCAACATAGTTTCTCAAGGTGGATCCCCGGTGGGAAATGGCCCGCGTGAGAACCCTCTGCACTGCCTTCAACAATTTTTCCACATCCTCCCGGCTCAGAGATTTGCCTTTTTTTCGAGGATGCAACCGTGATTCAAAGAGAGATTCATCGGCGTAAATGTTGCCCACACCGGCCAGAATTTCCTGGTCCAACAAAAGGTTTTTCACCGGCCTTTGGCTGTTTTGCAGTTTTTCCTGAAAATATTCAGGTGATGCCTCCCAGGGTTCCAGCCCGAGTTTCATTGAGCAAAAATAACTTGCCAGTTCCTCAGCGCTTGCAAAGAGTTCCAGCCAGCCAAATCGCCGGATATCCCGGTAGCGCAACTCCTTTTCCACCCCGGCCAATTCCATTCTCAAGTGCGTGTGGCTTTCCACTCCTTCCCGGGCATTCATAACCTTCAGTTGCCCGGTCATTCCCAAATGAACCAGCAAACATCTCCCGGAGGCCAGTTCCAGGATGATCCACTTCCCTCTTCGGCGGACTGCGGAAAACTGGTCCCCTTCCAGGGTGAGGATCCAACGGCCGATCTTCCCCGACCGCAGTTTCTTTTTCCCCGCTAGTACCCCGCCAATAGACTGTCCCATCAACAGCGGGCGCAAGTCCCTTACCACGGTTTCTACTTCTGGCAGTTCAGGCAAAAGATACTCTCCCAAAAAAAGGAACGGAACGGAATTATAGTTCTCCTCAAGCAAGGATCCAAGAATCCTTTCAGCCTTTTTGTTGACCCTTTCCAACCCTCTGCCTAATTTGACCACATGACTTTTTCGAGAGTTTTCTGGAACGAATATCATGGCACCCCCCTTGCAAACCCTTCCCGACATGAGCGGCCGCTTCGGGCCCTATGGCGGGCGCTTCGTTCCAGAAACCTTGATGGCAGCCTTGCATGAACTGACATGTGAATACGAAAAAGCCAGGCAAGACCCTGCCTTTCAGAAAGAATTCCAGCGCTATTTGCATGAATATGTTGGTCGGCCATCGCTGCTCTATTTTGCCTCCCGGCTGACCCAGGAGGCGGGTGGCGCCCGCATTTTCCTCAAGCGGGAGGACATGAACCACACCGGGGCCCACAAGATCAATAACTGCATGGGGCAAGCGCTGTTGGCCCGGCGCATGGGGAAAAAACGGATCATCGCCGAGACCGGCGCCGGACAGCATGGCGTCGCCACCGCCACCGCTTGCGCCCTCTTTGGCCTTCCCTGCAGGGTTTACATGGGCGAGGAAGATGTCCGCCGGCAGAAACTGAATGTATTCAAGATGCGGGCCATGGGGGCGGAAGTTGCCAGCGTCACCTCGGGAAGTAAAACCCTGCGCGACGCCATTAACGAGGCTCTGCGCGATTGGATGGCGACGGTGGGTGAGACGCATTACATCCTGGGCAGCGTGGTCGGGCCGCACCCTTTTCCCTGGATGGTCCGCGAATTTCAGGCGGTCATTGGCGAGGAATCACGGCAGCAATGCTTGGAAAAAACGGGCAAGCTGCCCAACGCCGTCGTCGCCTGCGTCGGGGGCGGGAGCAATTCCGCCGGCATGTTTTTTCCTTTCATCAACGACCCCGGGGTCCAACTTATTGGAGTGGAAGCGGGGGGCAGAAGCCACCAGCCAGGGGAACACGCGGCCACGCTATCGCTGGGGCAGCCGGGCATATTGCACGGCACTTTTAGTTATGTTTTGCAGGATGCCGACGGCCAGACCGCCGGGGTGCACTCGATTTCGGCAGGGTTGGATTACCCCGGGGTGGGGCCGGAACATGGCTACTGGAAAGATCAAGGCCGGGTGAGCTACACCAGCGTCAACGACGATGCCGCCCTGAAGGCTTTCACTCTTTGTTCCCGCCTGGAGGGAATTCTGCCGGCGCTGGAAACCGCCCACGCGCTGGTGGAAGCCTTGCGCCTGGCCTCCACCATGAAACCTGAGGAAACTGTTTTGGTTTGTTTTTCAGGCCGAGGCGACAAGGACTGTCACGAAGTGGCCAGGCTTCAAGGCGAAAACATTGAATAATTCACCACGGCAGCAAGGGATGCTCCATGAACCCAATTGACGCGCTTTTCGCGGAGTTGAAAAAAGCCGGGCGGAAGGCCTTCATGCCTTTTATTACCGCGGGCGACCCGGACCTGGCCGCGACGGTGGAAACGATTTGCGCCCTGGCGGACGCTGGCGCCGACTTGGTCGAAATCGGGTTTCCCTACAGCGACCCCATCGCCGACGGCCCTGTGATACAGGCTTCCTACACCCGCGCGTTGGAAAAAGGGTTAAAGGTTCAGGACATTTTTCTAGCCACAGCCCAGGCGCGAGCCCGGCTTGATAATAAGGGAAAAGCCCTCCCCTTCGTGGCGATGGTCTCGGCCAGCATACTTCACCGCTTTGGCCAGGCAGCCTTTTACCTTCAGGCCAAAAACTCCGGTTTCAGCGGGCTTATCGTGCCAGACCTGCCTGCGGAGGAATCGGCCAATATTGCCAGCGCCTTGAAAATTCAGGGGCTGCATCTGGTGCAACTGGTAACACCCAACACGCCCCGCGAACGCGCCAGGCAAATTGTTCAGGCCAGTTCAGGGTTTGTTTATTGCGTGAGTGTTTCGGGCATCACGGGCGAACGCGACATGATCCCGGCGCAGCTCATCAGCCAGTTGCAATGGCTGCGGGAGGAAACCCGGTTGCCGCTTTGTGTCGGTTTCGGCGTGAGCAAACCGGCCCACGCCGCCTTGTTAAGGCAACATGTGGATGGGGTCATCGTTGGCAGCGCCCTGGTCAGGCTTTTGGCGCCCGATGGCCAGCGGACCCTGATTCAATCCCTTCAAGAAATCAAGCTTTTGTCGCGGGGCATCCGCTCTGCGCTCGATCTTCCTTCCTAGCCGAGGATCCATGGAACACAAACGCCGAAAGATCGAACGGGAGTTTGGCGTTCCGATCGGGGGGGAGATTTTGGAACCACAGTTCTGGACCCGCACCGCGATAAAGGATCTCCCCAAGGAGGGCCCCCTGCCCCTGAAGGAAATTTTTGGCCGAGAGGCGCCTTTGATCGTTGACGCGGGTTGCGGCAACGGCAGGTTTTTGATCGGGCAGGCGGTATGGAACCCAGGGACCGATTATCTCGGCGCCGACATCCTCCCAGTGGTTATCCGTTACGCCACCCGCCGGGCTAACCAAAGGGGGTTAACCAACCTGCGTTTCCTGGTCGGAGATGGAATTGGCTTCGCGCAAAACCTCCTTCCCAAAGGCCGGGTTTCCCAGTTTCATTGTTATCATCCGCAGCCTTACCATGATCCCAGGCGGGCCTTGGAACGCATGATCAACCCTCGGTTCCTTTCCCTGGTTCACCAGTCACTCGTTCCTGGGGGAGAGTTTTTTATTCAGACCGACAGCCAGGCTTACTGGAAATACATTCAGGGGATCATTGGGAAGTTTTTTGAATTTCAGGAAAGGGTCGGCTGCTGGCCCGACGCGCCCAAAGGAAGAACCCGGCGAGAGATCCTGGCGCTCAGGCGGGGATTCCGAGTTTTCCGCGGGAAGGGAATCCGCAGGGACGCTCTTACCCCTGAGGACTTGAGCCGCTTGGAAACCACCCTGCCCTTGCCCAACTTCATCACCGAGCCAGAGGTTCAACACCTCGACCGGGCGGAGCGGGAAGAATAAAGCGAGTTTTTCTATTCTCATCGGATGCGCCAGCGACGGGAATTCAATCCTTAGGTCGCTGGCTTTTCCGATACAGATGGGAACCAGGAGGTTCCTATTTTGCCGGGCCAGGGAATTGAAGTTTTTCGGCGATTTCCGGGTCTAGCTGCTTGGTGCCTTTGCACTTGGGATAATTGTTGCAGCCCAGGAAAAACCCGCGCTTACCCGGCCGAATCTTCATCGGTCCATCGCACTCGGGGCAAAGGTCCGTAACTTCGATCTGGGGAATTTCCTTCTTGGGCCGAGGAGGAAACATGGCATCGACTTTTTCCTTGAGTTCCTCGGGAATAGGCTTGGCATTGCGGCACTTGGGATAAGCGGCGCAGCCGAGGAAGGGGCCACGGGGACCGCGACGCACAGCCATGGGCCCGCCACACTTGTCGCAAGCAACACCCAAATCCATCGGTTGCATTGGGTTGCCCTGGGCATCCACATCCTTGGCGTTTTTGCACTTCGGGTAACCGGAACAAGCGAGGAAAGGCCCGCGACTGCCTTCCCGCATGACCATGGCCTTGCCGCACTTTTCACACTTGTGCTCCGTGACTTGCGAGGTCACCACCGGTTTGCCTTCCGCATCAAAATTCATGGTCGTCGTGCATTCGGGATATCCTGAACAGCCCAGGAACGCGCCGGTGCGGCCCGTCCTTTGCATCATCTGTTTTCCGCAAATCGGGCAATTATGATCGGTAGGAATGGCTTTCTCCCTGGCTTCCTCGCCTTCGGCTCGCTTGATGTAATTACATTCGGGGTAGCCGGAGCACCCGAAAAACCTTCCCCTGCGGCTAAACCGCTGGATGATTTCCTTGCCGCACTGCGGGCACTTCTCCATGGCCCCGGGCATTTTTTCCTTGGCCTCGTTCATCGATCCTGAGAAGGGCCCGTAAAAATCGTCGAGGACCTGGTTGCGGGGAATTTCCCTGGTTTCAATCTGGTCGAGTTCTTCTTCCATGTGACTGGTAAATTTCAAGTCCATGACCTTGGGAAAGTATTCCACCAGCAGGTCGGTGACTTTCATGCCAGTTTCCGTGGCGAAAAACCGCCTTTCCTTCAACTCGACATATTCCCTTTCTTGAATTTTGCTGAGAATGGCGGCATAGGTGCTGGGCCGGCCAATGCCCTCTTTTTCCAGCATCTTCACCAGGCTGGCCTCGTTATATCGCGGGGGCGGCTGGGTAAAGTGCTGACTGGACAGCAAATTCAAAAGGTCGAGCTTTTGTTTTTCCTCCAGGTGGGGCAAGAAGGAATCTTCTTGTTTACCCAATGGGGGAAGCACTTTTCGGTAGCCGGGGAACTTGAGGATTTTTCCCTGCGCTTTAAACAGGCCCTGGCCCGCGGTTATTTCCACTTGCGTGACCGAAAACAAAGCTGGGGTCATCTGGCTGGCGACAAAGCGATTGTAAATCAAGGCATACAGCCTGGCCTGGTCGGATGGCAGGTGGTTGGCCACCATTTCCGGAGTGTAAGCCAGGTCGGTGGGGCGAATGGCCTCGTGAGCCTCCTGCGCGCTTTTCCCAGAAGTATAGCGGTTCGGTTTCTCGGGAAGGTATTTATCCCCATGGGCATTTTGAATGTGGTCCCGGCAGGATTTCAAAGCATCTTCCGACACGCGAGTGCTGTCGGTTCGCATGTAGGTGATCAAGGCCACCTGGCCTTCGCCGGCCAATTCCACGCCTTGATAAAGCGCCTGGGCCACGCCCATGGTTTTTTTTGCGGTGAACCTCAGTCGAATGCTGGCCTGCTGCTGCAAAGAACTAGTAGTAAATGGGGGCTGGGATCTTTCTTCCCGATCTTTCTGTTCCAGGCGAGAAACCTTGAACTCAGAACTATGCAGGCGGGTGGCAATTTCCAGGGTGGCGGTTTCTGAAGCGGAGGAAAACTTCTGCCCGTCCCATTCGGCCAATTCGGCCTGAAAGGCCCCTTCCGCCAGAGTTTTATCCGCAGTTTTTTCCTGGACTTCACCGGTTTCCGTGTCCTGCTCCAGATCTTCATCCTTTTCCTGGCCGTCTTTTTTCACCGTCACCGTGGCTTTGGCCCCGCCAGAACCCATCCTGGACAGCGATGCCAAAATTTTCCAATATTCCTGCGACTGGAACTTCTGAATCTCCCGTTCCCGTTCGACAATAAGACGCACAGCCACGGATTGCACCCGGCCGGCGCTCATCTCTTTGGCCAATACACGGCTGAGAAGCGGGCTGAGGTTGTAGCCCACCACCCGGTCGAGGAAACGGCGAGCCTCCTGGGCGTTCACCCGATCCATATTGATTTCCGACGGATGGTTGAAGGCTTCGGTTACAGCCTTGCGGGTGATTTCATTGAAGGTTACCCGGCGTGTTTTCTTTGGATTAAGCCCGAGGGACTCGCTGAGGTGCCAGGCAATTGCCTCGCCTTCGCGGTCGGGGTCAGGCGCCAAGTAAATGGTATCGCATTTGGAAGCGAGTTTCTTGAGCACCGCCAATTCTTCTTTACGGTCGGCAAGGTTGCGGTAGGTGGGAATCCACCCCCCCTCGATATCGATGCCGAATTTGCTTTTTGGCAGGTCGCGAACATGGCCCTTGCTGGCTGCGACCTCGAAATCTGGCCCAAGGTACTTTTGAATAGTTTTGGCCTTGGCCGGGGATTCCACAATAACCAGGCTTTTCTTCTTCTTTTTTGGTGGCACCCTGCCATCTCCTGGGAAACTATTTTGGGGACAAAAAACAACTGGCAAAAAACCGCCCGGCGGATAAGTTGAGGTTGTATGGAAAGGCGAAGAGGCTACAATCCCACTTTTGCCAGGCTATTGCTATTAACCCATAATATAGGGGGAACCCAGGTGTCAAGCCCCTACCTGGTTTTTCAACAGGCTACATTTACCCAAAAGGATCCGGTTCATGGCCTTCAATCCCTTTGAAAAATTCCGGAAACACCAACGAACCCTGATGGCGTTTGCCGCCATTATTTGCATGTTTGTTTTCATCTTCTCCTTCGGCCAGGGAGATTTTTTCCAATCTCTGCAAGATTGGCTGGCGAATAAAGCCCGGCCCACGGAATTGGTCGCCACCCTTTATAACCAGCCCATTCATGAAGTGGATGTGGAAAAGCAAATCCGCCTAAGGGACATGGCCAACAACTTCATGGTGCGCACGGCCGAGGTGGGCGCGCAACTGGCCATGAATGAATTTGAAAAGCAGCAAAAAGAATTCAAGGAAGGCCAGGAGAATCCCCTCGGACGGGTCATGCAAGGTTGGGGCATGCGTAGAAATCCTTTTTTCGCCCAGCAAATGCGCCTGCCCCCTGGCTGGCAGCTGATGAGCATCAATAATGATTTGAGTTTCCTTACCGCGCAACTCGCTCTGGTCAAAAACCCCGACCAGGTCCGGCCCATCGAAACTCTCTCCACCGCTTTGGCCTTTGAACTTTGGGAAGCCACCGCGCGAATTCGCGGCGCCGAGGAACTCTACTTCGGCGGCACCAGGTCAATTGATGATTCCCTCGATCATTTGGTCTGGCAAAAGCTCGCCGACAAATTGGACATTCACCTGAACGACCAAGATATTCGCAGAGCCGTCAATCGCGAAGCCGCCAACCAGGAAATCTGGCCAGAAGGCGCGCCTCTGCGCATTGTTCCCACCTTTGAAGGCATGTCGCAAAACGGCCTCCTTAGTGAAAGCGAATTGCTAGAAGCCCTGCGAAATGAGTTCCAGGTTTTGTTGGCCAAAGAAACCTACCTGGGCGAGACGCCAGGCGTCCGAGGCATTCGGGATTTAAAAGAACCCCGGCAGCCCTTTGGCAACGCCTCCACGCCTTCCCCCTTTGAGTTTTTCCAATTCTATAAAGACCAACGCTCCAGCCTGGGCGTCCTCTTTTTACCGGTTAGCGTGGATTCCTTCCTCAGCCAGATAAAAGAGGAACCGACCGAGAAAGAACTCGAAAGTTTCTTCAACGCCTTCAAGGATAATGAGGAAAACCCCGCCTCTGACCGGCCAGGATTCAAAAAGGCCAGGCGCATCCGGGTGGAATACGCCACAGCGCGCCCGGACTCCCCAGTTTTCCGCAAGAAAGCCCAGGTCAATGCCCTGGCCCCTCAGATCATGCGGACCCTGGCTTTCACCCAGGCCATACCCCCTGGCACCGGCCTTGGCGGCGCCTTCGGGACCATCCTGCCGGGATTCAGCCAGGAACCGATGTACCAGGAGTACAAGTTTTACAAAGAGTCGCGAGCTTCCTGGTTCGAGCCGCCGTTCACTTCTAGTGAAACCCTGCATGAACAAAGTCTGCAGCACGCCACCCTGGCCACGGCCTTGGTCGGCCAGATCGCGGGAACTGCTCAAACACGAGGCCCGGTTTTCCTTGCCCTGGCCACATACCCCGGCGGCGCACTGGCCCATGAATCCGCCGTCCGTTTGAAAGTGATTTCGTCCACGGTTCTGGCCTGCGCCACCACCAACCCCTACGCAGCCATTACCCTGCCCTTCCCGTATGTCCCTGCGGCGCTTCCCATGGAAGCGGTGTTGGGGAATTTGTTTGAGAAGTACCTGGATATCAGTGCGCCGCGCATGTTGCGGGAAAGCCTGGCCCTGTTTGACACCGATTTGGGTAAAAGCCGGGCCAAACCCAAGGAAGCGGAGCAGGTGGTGGCCAAGGGCGCCAGCGTTTACGGTTTAGAAGTCCATTCGTGCAAAAGCCCCAGCGCCTTTTTTGAAATTGGCAGCGACCCAGCCCTGGCCGAATTGAAGAAATCGTTCCAGGAAACTTACAAGGATGCCCCGCAAGTTCCGGAGTTTTTCCAACTGTTTTTCCAGGGCATTGGAACTTACGACGCCTTGCGCTGGTCCCCCGAGGACCGCATTTTTCAAAACGACCCAGGCCGCTGGATATTCGCCAAAGAACCGTATTTGGTCTGGCGAGCCGAAGATCTTTCCGCCGCGGACCGGACTTTCGCTGAGGCCAAACCCTTGGTCCTGCGGGCCTGGAAGCTGCAAAAGGCAAGGAAACTAGCCCGCGAACAAGCGGAGAAAATCGTCGCGGAGGCCAAAAAGAAAACCTGGCCAGCCAATTACAACGACCTGGTGAGAGAGGCCAAAGGGTTCTTGACCGCCGCCCTGCCGGGAAAGAAAGATTCTGACCTGAAAGAGCTCAACGGGATTACCAAGCTCAACCCTGTGCCCACAACCTCGCCGGGGCAAGCCAGAACCTATCAACCCTACCGGGTTCCCACGGACATCCTGCCCTACCCACGGATGAATTTCACCGATCAGATCCTGACCTTGAACAAGCCTGGTGATTCTTTACTGATGCGCGACTATCCAGAAACCACTTATTACGCCGCCATCCTTCTGGCCCGGGCCGAACCGAGCCCCATGGAGTTCAAAAAGGTCTTCGAAAACGCCTCGATCAAGGCCAAGGAGCCCGACTCCTTGTGGCAACTGTTTGTTGAACAATACAGCCGGGATTTGCGTAATGAATTGATGCGGAAACTGCGGCTGGAGGCATCTTCTAAACTGGATGACAACGGCAGAATCTCCATTCCAGACAAAGTGCGCAACCGCGCCACCCGTTCCGACGAAGGCAGCTAATTCGTCTTGGCCGTGTCTTCCAGGCAAGTGATCCGCACATCCTCGGCGGCAAGCTTGTGGACCAGGTGTTTGGGAATGGAACAAGTCACCAGGGCCTTGTCGTCGCGGAATTCCTGCCGCAGAATTTCCGTATGCGAAGCGAGGAAAGCTAACACCTTTCCATTTCCAGCGGGAATCTCCAGACTAACTTTGGAAAACTCGTTGCTCAAAGCAGTGACGACAATCTCGCGCAATTGTTCCAGTCCGGTTTTTTTGGCGGCGCTGATGGCCACCGACCTGGGATGCCGCGCCGCCAGCGACTGAAGAATCGAAGGGTCGGCCACGCGGTCGGCCTTGTTCAAAACCAGCAAGGTTGGTTTCTCCTCGCAGTCGAGTTCCTGAAGTACTTTTTTCACCGCGTCAATGTGTTTGGCCACATCGGGATTGGAAGCATCCACCACATGAAGCAACAAGCGCGCTTGCCTGGTTTCTTCCAAAGTTGCCTTGAAGGAAGCCACCAGGTGATGGGGTAAATCGCGGATAAACCCGACGGTATCGCTGAGAAGGACCTTTCCCCAGCCGGGGATGTGCCATTTGCGCGTGCGGGTGTCCAGGGTGGAAAAAAGTTTATCCTCCACACCCATATTGGCGCCGGTCAGGGAGTTCATGAGCGTGCTTTTGCCGGCGTTGGTGTAACCCACCAGGGACAGAGTGTATTCACTGGCGCGGGAACGGACTTCGCGTTCCTTGCGCGATTGGATTTCGCGCAGTTTGGTTTTAAGGTCGCTAATGCGTTTCCCGACCAGCCGGCGGTCTTCTTCCAACTGGGTTTCCCCAGGACCACGCATGCCAATGCCACCTTCCATGCGCGACAGGTGCGTCCACATTTTCTTTAACCTGGGCAAGGCGTATTCCAACTGTGCCAGCTCCACCTGCAGGCGCGCCTCCACCGTTCTGGCCCGAGTGGCAAAAATATCCAGGATCAATTCGCTTCGGTCGAGGACTTTCACCCCGGTGGTTTTCTCCAGATTGCGAATCTGCGCTGGAGAAAGATCGTTATCAAACAAAATCACATCGGCGCCGGTGAGCTCCACCAGGTTTTGTAATTCTTCGAGTTTACCCTTGCCGATGTACGTCGCCGGCACGATGTACTGCCGTTTTTGGGTGAGTTCCCCCAAAACAGTGGCGCCTGCCGTGTAAGCCAAACCCCGGAGCTCTTCGAAGGGGTCAGCGCCAAATGGTTTATCGGGCAGAGACACCGAAACCAGCACTGCTTTTTCGCGGGAAACAGTTAATTCTTCGCGAGCCAGTTCCAAGACCTGTGTGCAACCTCCAAGAAAAATCACTGGGTTAGCCGACTACAGTATTATAGGCCCGTTGGCCTGGATTCTTAAGAGCATTTTTTTCAGGATTCAAATTCCAAAGTACCGGTCCGGTTTTGCTACTTGAGGGTGACCCTTTTTCGCTCTCACGGAGCTTGTTGGCATGGGAATCAAGTGTGGATCGAAAGGCAACGGCATCCTCAGGAACCTGGGCAAGGTGGTCTATCCCAGATTTCACGGAACCATAGAATAAAACTCTTGGGGAATGGGGTCCCCTGCCAGCCGGTAAGATTCCGGAAATCCAGGTTGGGGTTAAAGGTTATGACGGGAAAAAGTGGTGTCGCGGGTTCCACCGCTGTTTTTGAAACCACCCCTGTTCCAAAAGATATCGACAGTTTGGAAACCCGGGAGTGGGTCGACTCCCTTGATTCCGTTTTGCAAACCAGCGGCGTCGATCGCGCTGAGTATTTGCTGACGCAACTCCGGCTCAAAGCTCAAACCAGCGGGGTGCAAATCCCCTTCACCGCCAACACTCCCTACATCAACACCATCCCGCCGGGAAGGCAGCCGGAATACCCGGGCGACCGGGAACTGGAAAGAAAAATCAAAAGTCTAGTCCGCTGGAATGCCATGGCCATGGTCGTCCAGGCTAACGAGGCGGATGGCACCCTGGGCGGACACATCTCCACCTTCGCATCATGCGCCACTTTGTATGAAGTAGGATTCAATCATTTTTTCCGCGGGCCGGAAGCGCCCGGCGGCGGCGACATGATTTACTTCCAAGGCCATGCTTCCCCAGGCATGTATTCCCGCGCTTTTTTGGAAGGCCGCCTGAGCGAACAGCAACTGAAGAACTTCCGCAGGGAACTCGCCGACGGAGGCGGGCTTTCCTCATACCCCCACCCCTGGCTAATGCCCCACTTTTGGCAATTCCCCACCGTGTCCATGGGACTGGGGCCGATCACCAGCATTTACCAGGCACGCTTCAACAGGTACCTGCACAACCGCGGCATCAAGGATACATCCAACAGGAAAATCTGGTGTTTCCTCGGCGATGGGGAATGCGATGAGCCGGAAACGCTCGGCGCCATCACCCTGGGATCCAGGGAATACCTCGACAACCTCATCTTTGTTATCAACTGCAACCTGCAACGGCTCGATGGGCCGGTGCGCGGGAACGGCAAAATCATCCAAGAGTTGGAAGCGGCGTTTCGCGGCGCGGGCTGGAATGTCATTAAGGCCATTTGGGGCAGCGAGTGGGATCCTCTACTGGCCCGCGACCGGGCCGGCATTCTAGTGCATCGCATGAATGAAGCGGTTGATGGCGAATACCAGAAGTACGCCGTGGAGAATGGCGCCTACCTGAGAGAACACTTTTTTGGAAAGTACCCTGAACTACGGCAATTGGTGGACAATTATTCCGATGAGGAACTGACCAAACTTCGCCGTGGCGGACATGACCCAATCAAGGTTCACGCCGCCTACAAGGCTGCGGTGGAACACAAGGGGTCACCCACGGTCATCTTGGTAAAAACCGTAAAAGGTTACGGCCTGGGCGAGGCTGGTGAAGGAATGAACATCACCCATCAGCAGAAAAAGCTGAAAGCCAAGCATTTGCTCGATTTTCGCGACCGCTTCAACCTGCCATTCTCCGATGAGGATGTCAGCAAGGCCCGGTTTTTCCTGCCTCCTTCAGACAGCCCGGAAATTCAATATTTGCAAGAAAGACGCAAGGTGCTTGGGGGCTACCTGCCTTCCCGCAAGTCGGCTGCGCCATCACTGCCTGCTCCGGCCGATTCCTTCGTGGCACGGTACGAGGCAGGTAGCGGCAACAAGTCCCCATCCACCACCGGGGTTTTTGTCGATATGCTCGGGTGTTTCCTCAAGGATAAAACCCTGGGGAAGCACATCGTCCCCATTATTCCCGACGAAGGCCGCACCTTTGGCATGGACCCTTTCTTTACCACCTTCAAGATTTATTCCCATATCGGCCAGCTTTATGAACCGGTAGATTCCAAAATGGCGGTCACCTACCGTGAAGCCAAGGACGGGCAGATATTGGAAGAGGGGATAACGGAAGCGGGCGCCATGTCGTCCTTCATCGCCGCGGGGACCTCGCACTCCACTCATGGGGTGCAGATGATTCCCTTTTACATTTACTACTCCATGTTCGGGTTCCAGCGAATTGGCGACTTGGCCTGGGCCGCCGCCGACTTGCGCACCCGGGGCTTCATGCTCGGCGCCACCGCCGGGCGGACAACCCTGAATGGAGAAGGCTTGCAGCATGAAGACGGCCACAGCCACTTGATTGCCTCAACCATTCCCAACCTGATCACTTACGACCCCGCCTTCGCCTTTGAATTGGCGGTGATTCTGCAAGACGGCATCAAGAGAATGGTCGAGAAGCAAGAAGACATTTTCTATTACATCACGCTGTACAACGACAACTACCCCATGCTGCCCATGCCGAAGGGGTCGCGTGAAGGGATTCTCAACGGGATGTACAAGGTTTTGACTTCACCCATCGAATGCAAGGGCGAGGCCAAGGCTCACCTGTTTGGCAGCGGCCCCATATTGCCCCTGGCCATGGGGGCGCAAACACTCCTGGCGGAAAAATTTTCCATCGCGTCCGATGTCTGGAGCGTCACCAGCTATCGGGAATTAAGGCGGCAGGCCCTGGATGTCGAACGGTGGAATTTCCTGCACGCTGGGGAAAAGCCCAGGACCTCATTCGTGGAAAACGCGCTGGCGGAGGAGAAGGGTGTTTTTATAGCCGCCTCCGACCACCTGCGGGCCGTGCCAGAAATGATCACCCGCTGGGTTCCCGGTGGACTTTTCCCCCTGGGCACCGACGGGTTCGGCCGCAGCGACACCCGGGCGGCCTTGCGAAGGCATTTTGAAATGGATGCCGAATGCATCGCCCTGGCAGCCATTTACCAGCTTTTCCGCCAGGGACTGGTCAAGAAATCGGTGATGACCGCCGCCATGAAAACCCTGGAGATCAACCCGGAAAAGATCAACCCCATGCACGCTTGAAAAGCCAACCGGGCAATTGCCGTTTTCTTTTTTCATGACTAATCAAGGATTGCAACAAGATGGCCATTGAAGTCAAGCTTCCCGCACTCAAAGAAAATGTGGAGATTGTCGAAGTCAACGCAGTCAAGGTCTGCGTGGGCGACTTGATAGCCAAAGATCAATCGCTGCTGGAGGTGCAGGCAGACAAGGCAGCGCTGGAAGTGCCCTCGCCGATTCCGGGAAAAGTGGCGCAAATCCTCGTGAAGACCGGGGACCAGGTCAAAATCGGCCAGGTGATTTTTGTTTTGGAAAGCGTCGGCGCCACTGCTGTAATTGCGCCAGGCCAACCCAGCGCACCCGCTCCTTCAGGGGCCAAGGAACCCGCCCCAGCGCCGGTGGCTCCCGTTGCGCCCAGCCCAAGCCCCGCAAACACGGTCAAGGAGGAAACCAAGGCCAAGGGAAAAATCATCCCCGCTGGGCCTTCCACCCGCCGACTGGCAAGAGAACTTCTAGTTGACCTGGCCCAGGTGCCTGGCAGCGGCCGTCATGGCCGGGTGGTTGAAGAGGATGTCAGGACTTTCACCAAGGGGCCGGGCGCCGCGGGGCCAACAGCAGTTCCTCCCCTGCCCCGTTTCGAAGACTTTGGCCCCATCGAACGGCAGAATATGTCCGGCATTCGCCGGGCCACCGCCAAGCAAATGAACTTGTCCTGGAGCGTGGTTCCCCATGTCACACAGCACGACCTGGCCGATATCACGGATTTCGAGCATTTCCGTAAGAGCGAAACGAAAGGGCCCAAGCTCACTATCACCGCCGTGGCGCTCAAAGCCGTCGCCATCCTTCTCAAGGAATACCCAGTTTTCAACAGCAGCGTGGACATGGCCAACCATCAAATCGTCTACAAGAAATTCATCAACATTGGGGTTGCGGTCGATACGGAAATAGGCCTGCTGGTGCCGGTGTTGCGCGATGTGAACCAAAAGAGCATTGTGGAAATCGCCACGGAATTAACGGCCTTGGCCGAGAAGGCGAGGCAAAAGAAACTGGACGGCAAAGACCTTTCCGGCGGCACCTTCACGGTTACCAACCTGGGAAGTATCGGCGGCACGGGATTTACCCCAATTGTCAATTACCCCGAGGTGGCCATCCTGGGATTATCTCGCGGCCGCTTGCAGCCCGTGGTGCATCATGGTGAAATTGTGCCCCGCCTGATTCTTCCCCTTTCGCTTTCCTATGACCACCGGGTCATTGACGGTGCAGCGGCGGCGCGCTTCACCCGCCGCCTTGCCGACATGCTGGAAAACCCTTACCAGTTGCTCCTGCACGCCTGATGAATTTTTCCTGTTCCCCTGGTTCCTCCATGACATTTCAAGGACCCAAATGATGGCGCAAACTCACGAAACACAACTGGCGGTCTTGGGCGCGGGGCCCGGTGGCTATGCCGCCGCCTTCCTCGCCGCCGATCTTGGCATGAATGTCACCCTGATCGACCTGGGGCCCAAGCCGGGCGGCACCTGCCTCAATGTCGGGTGCATTCCCTCCAAGGCCCTTCTGCATGTGGCCAGGCTGATTCATGACGCCAAGGAAGCCGCCCAATTTGGCGTAAAATTCGGCGATGCAAAAATCGACATCAACCAGGTGCGGGCCCATGTTCAAGGAGTGGTCAGCACTCTCTCCAGCAATTTGGGGAAACTTTCCGACTCGAGAAAAATCACTCACCTCCAGGGGAAAGGCCGTTTCACCGGACCTAACTCCATTGAGGTGGAAGGAAAAGGGGCGGTGCAGTTCAAGCATTGCATTATTGCCACGGGATCGATGCCTGCGCGCCCCCCGGCCTTCAACCTCAACACTCCCAGGATAATGGACTCCACCGGCGCGTTGAAGTTAGAAGAAGTGCCAGGAAAACTCCTGGTGGTGGGTGGCGGGTACATCGGCCTGGAACTCGGCTTTGTTTACGCTTCATTGGGCAGCCAGGTCACCGTGGTGGAAATGACCGACGGGCTGCTGCCCGGCGCCGACCGCGATCTGGTGATCCCATTACACAACCGGCTTAAAGGAATGTTCCACAAGATCCTTTTGAAAACCAAAGTGGCCAAGGTGGAAGACCTTGGGCGAGGAATCCGCGCCACACTGGAAGGGCCCGAGGTGGAGGATAAAGAGCCGATCTTCGACCGCGTGCTGGTGTCGGTTGGCCGCAGGCCAAACACCGCCGACATGGGCCTGGAGACAGCAGGTATCATCGTCAATGCAAAGGGATTTATTCCCGTGGACGGCCAAAGGCGCACGAGTGTGAAACATATATTTGCGGTGGGTGATGCCGCGGGCGACCCCATGCTGGCGCACAAGGCCAGTTATGAAGGAAAGGTGGCGGTGGAAGCAATTAATGGGGAACCGGCGCTTTATGATGTGCGCGCAGTGCCCGCCGTGGTGTTCACCGATCCGGAAATAGCCTGGTGCGGGCTGACAGAAACCGAAGCACAGGCGCAAGGGTTGGAAATCAAGCGTGTCCGTTTCGCCTGGGCCGGGTCGGGTCGGGCCATGACCCGCAAGCGGACGGAAGGATTGACCAAGCTCCTGGTCGACCCCAAGACCGAGCAGATTCTTGGAGTTGGGATTGTCGGGGTGGATGCCGGAGAAATGATAGGCGAAGCCATGCTGGCCATAGAAATGGGCGCATGCGCCCGCGATCTGGCCATGACCATGCATGCGCATCCGACATTGTCGGAAACGCTCATGGAGGCGGCGGAGTCGATCTACGGCCACCCAACCCACGCCATGGGGAAAAAGAAATAGCCGCTGCGATTACGCAGGCTAATTCAAGGCACATCATTATTTGCAATTGCAGTTATTTAGGAAACAAGTCCGGGCCTTCTGATTTGCCCTTGGGGGCTGGCGGACTCGTTTTTTCCCTGGCGGGTTTCGCCGTCTCTTCCGCTTTCGTCCCCAGTTTGAACAAGTTCGGAATCGAGAAGAACGGGTTGCCGCCCGGTTCGCGGGCTGCCGGTTTTTTCCCAGGTGAATTCACTGGAATGGACTTGGGCGTTGGCAGTGCAGGGAACGGTGCCGCCAAGGGCGGTTCTTTCCCTTCCAAAGAGGTTGGATTCTTGGGCGGAGAGCGGTACCCAGCCAGGTTGTATTGCAAAAGGGAACTGCGGGCTTGAATGCGGACCCGCATGGATAAGTCTTGGGCCAGAGATTTTTCCAGCGCCTGCCCAACAGTGATTGACACCGGACGGATTTTCCCCAGTGATGCCGCCGCTTCCGCCCGCACCGACGGCTTGGCATCGTTGTTCAGAGCTTGAATGAGGGTGGTTAAAATATCGGGATAGGTGGCGACATCAAATTGGCGCAACTCAGCAGCCGCATCAGCGCGTTTGTTTTCATCCCCCGATGATTTCAACAGGAGAATCAGTTCGGGAACGCGCTCGGCGGGGTTTTTCACCGGCCGTTTGCCAAAGATCCCCAACCCGGAGGCAGCCTGGGAAGGGAAAGCACTAGCTGCTCCCAACATGAGGAACAGGAAAAAACGGCTATCCATCCCGCCTCCCTGGCGAAACAACCACAAAACTCGTGCCACCGTGCCACGAGAGTTAAAATCGGCTAAAAAGGGGGTTTCATGGGATAAAAACCTACTCTTCTCTGGTCCAAGAAGTGGAAACCCATCCTACGAATGGCACACTTTGACACCCACCCGTTCAACCTTGCCGAAAGCATCGGTTAGGAAATTTGGGATTTTAACTTCCGGCTTTTATCGCGCCAAGTTATGCCAGTATCTTCTTTGGGTTCCGCTCTCCCGGGGTTAAGATGCCCCCCTGGATTTCTTGATCATGCGGGGAGAATTTTCCATGGTGCGAATTGGACTGGCTGGCATTGGTTTCATGGGCATGATCCATTACTTGGGCAGCCAGAGGGTCAAAGGCGCCAAGGTGACGGCCCTATCCAGCCGGGATGAAAAAAAGCTGTCTGGCGATTGGCGGGGCATCCAGGGAAACTTCGGCCCCCCTGGGGCCAAAATGAACCTGAATAAAATCAAAAAGTACCAGCGCTACGAGGACATGCTCGCAGACCCTGATATCGACCTTATCGATATTTGCACCCCCACGCACCTGCACCCCGGCATGGCCATCGCTGCCCTAAAGGCGGGCAAGCATGTGCTGGTGGAAAAGTGCATCGCCCTGAACACTAAAGAAGCCGATGCCATGGTTCGCGCTGCCAAGACTTCTGGCAAACTGCTGATGGTGGCGCATGTGCTCCCCTTTTTCCCCGAGTTCGCTTTTTTGGAAAATGTGATCCGCACGGAAAAATACGGCCGACTGCTGGCGGCCCATTTTGTCCGGGTGATCTCCCAGCCCGATTGGTCGGGAGATATAGGCGACAGTGGCAAAACCGGCGGCCCCGCCATCGACCTCCATATCCATGACACCCATTTCATCGGCCTGATTGCCGGGGTGCCCGGAAGAGTGTTTTCCAATGGCCTGGCCAACCCCGATGGCAGCGTGCAGTTTCTCTCAACGCAATATCTTTATGGCGACAATGGCCCGGTCATTACCTGCGATAGCGGCGCCCTGGCTATGAAAGGCAGGCCCTTCGCCCATGGTTTCGAAGTCTACCTGGAAAAAGCCACCCTCGTTTATCATTCCTCCAGCCAACCTCTAACCGTGTTTACTCAGGATGGAAAATCCCATACTCCCAAGCTGGCAGGCAGCGGCGATCCCATTGAAGCCTTTACGCGGGAAATTCAAGCAGCGGTTAATGGGGTGCGGGATGGGATGGAACCACCCTTGTTGAGCGGACAACTGGCGCGGGATGCCCTGGTCCTTTGCCATAAGGAATGCCAGTCGGTGTTGAAGGGGAAAATGGTTCTGGTGGGATAATGAAGTGTCCTTGTCCTGGGTGGTTCCACCTTTGCTTTAACCAGCGTTCTGCTTTGTCGACAGGTTCCTTACAAAGGGGAAAATGCCCCGACTCTTTATTATTAAACACTTCCAAGCGCTTGCCTGCTTTGCCCAAATCCCCTTGTGAATAAATCCCGAAAGTTTTCCTTAATTATCAAAGTTTCACTTTCCGATGAATGGAAGGAATTCCATGGGGTCGCGGGGAGGGGAATCATGAAATCGTCAAGGACTTGCAGAGGTTGGTTTTTTCCCAAGCTGGCCTGGGTGGCGGGGCTCTTGAGCCTGTCCGGTTGTTGCTACAGCGGCGGGCCGTTTATCCGCGAGCCGCTCCCCGAGTATCAACTGATTTCCCAAGAGATCCCCCAGGAAAACAAAGGGCAAGTGGCCATCTTTTTCATCCAGGATGGCGACATCCTCGACTGCGATGGCTTTAGGGAATTGAATGCCCAGGTGCGCGCTTGCGGCTATCGGCAAACCTATTTTGGTTTTTTGCACCACGCAGGCCATTTTGCCGAGGAAATCAAGGCCCTGCATGAGAAAAATCCAACCATCAAAATAGTTCTCGCTGGCCACGGGTTGGGCGCCGCGGGCGCCAAGCATGTTTTGGAACAAGTTTCGCCTATCCCTGTGGATCTGGTATTTCTCTGCGACAGCCCCGAGTGGCTAATTGAAAAAAACCGTTGTGAAAATGCGAGCAAACTACTGGCGGTGCCCGAATTCCATGTTCAAAAAGTGGGTCATGTCGGGGATTGCGAAGATTGTCCGAAATACGCCAGAGTCAAGAAGCATCAAACTTCAACTGAAGAAGGCTCGCTTTTGCTGACGGAACTCGGGTTGCTTGCGAGCCAAGGACAGGGCGGAAAAGTGAAAGCAGCCCCGAGCCAAGCTGAGAAAGAGGAATGGGATTTTCTCGAACTCGCGCCTGCTCCCAAGGAGAAAGTAAATCTTCTTGAAGCGAAGCCAGTTTTTGAGAAGAAGGCGAAGTAATCAACCCAGCACACAAGGGTTTTTCAACAAGCCCAAGGAATCGATTTCCACCTCGACCATGTCCCCTGCCTTGAGGAACACCGGGGGCTTTCTGGCCATGCCAACCCCGGGCGGAGTGCCAGTGAAAATCAAATCCCCGGGCAGAAGCGTGAACACTTTTGACAGGTAAGCCAGAATTTCCCCGGGGGAAAAAATCAACTGCGAGGTGCTGCTGTCTTGCATGGTCTGGCCATTGAGCCTGAGGCGAATTCCCAGGTTCATGGGGTTGGGCACTTCATCGCAAGTGACAAGGTGTGGCCCGCAAGGCGCGAAGGTGTCAAAGGTTTTGCCGATCATCCACTGTTTGCCGTCTTTTTCCAGTTGCCAATCGCGGGCGGAAACATCGTGTCCCACGGTGTACCCGGCCAAGTACCCCATGGCCTCGCTGGCGGATAGATTTTTCCCTTTCTTCCCCACGACCAAAACCAGTTCTGCTTCATAATCAACTTTGGAACTGACGGGCGGGAGGAGAATCGGCTGCCCACTGCCAACTAATGCGGTTTGGTATTTGCTAAAGATAATCGGTTCCCGAGGAATCGCCGCGCCGGCTTCTTCCGCGTGATCGCGGTAGTTCAAGCCAATACAAATAATCTTGTTGGGATTGGGAACCGGCGCCTCGAGAGAAACCTCTTCCGGGGAAAGCTTTACCGCTTTGGGGTTATTCAAAATGGCCTGGGCCTTGGCCAACCCTTCTTGGCCCATTTCCAAAAGGCATTTCACACCAAGGGGCAGCGAAGAATCGGTGCTGTTCAAATCAATGTAATTTCCCTGGTGAAACAACGCCGCCCGGGATCCCTGGCTAGTCTTAATAGTGGCAAGACGCATTTTCTTTCCCCCTGGTTTTGGTTCCCATCAGAATACGATTCCTCAAGCAGCCAGCAACCGTCATTTTCCCAGCCAGGCGACCAAGAAAGCTCGGAACGCCAGAGAAATTTTCTTCGCCCCGGACAAGCTTACCCGGCGATCAAAGACATCGAAGTGGGATTTTTCCATGGAGTCGAGCAAGGCTTGATAGGTATTCAAAAGGGAAAGGAAAATGGCGCGGCCAGAACGGCTCAAGAAAGGCAGCAATTGCCTCCCCTTGGCATAATATTCCCGGGCCCGAGCGGTTTGAAAGCGCATCAGGTCCTCGAAGGACCGGTCACGCGAGCCAACCATGAGCTTGGCTTCGCTGTACCCGAATTGAGCCAATTCATCGAGGGGGAGATAAACTCTTCCCCGGCGGGCATCCTCGCCAAGGTCGCGCAAAATGTTGGTCAGTTGCAGTGCGATGCCCGCAGCCTCGGCAAAGGGCAAGGCCTCTTCTCCATGGAATTCCCAAATGTGGATGCAAGACAACCCCACCACCGACGCCACTTTGAAGCAATACCTATACAGGGAAGAAAAATCGTGATAGCGATGGCAATGAAGGTCCATGGCAACCCCTTCCAAGGCATCGAAGAGGTATTCATGGGGAACCTTACAAGAGCCAACCATTTCATGAAAGGCGGGATGAATGGGGTGGGAGAACTCCCCCGCCAGCGCCAAGGCCGTGGCCTTTTTCCAATCCGCAAGCTGAGCTTGCTTAACTTCGACAGGAAGATCACTGTCGGCAAGGTCGTCTGTGATCCTCAAGAAGGAGTAGAGGGCGCACATGGCCTGCCTTTTTTTTGCAGGCAGGAGGAAAAAGGACAGGAAGAAGTTACCGGCGTTTTTCTTGGCGATAGCCCGGCAAAGACGCTGGGAGTCCCGTAAGGGAACCGAAGCAGTGATCTTTCCCGGTTTATTCATGGGAAGACATTTTCAGCAAAAGGAAGAAATCCAGGATGGAAAGTGGCGCCAAAACACTTTGGCAAGTATTACGCCCTTGTCCAAATGAGACAAGCGGGGGCGAGATTCCCACACGCGGAAATTCAGCTTGCGAATTTTCTCCAGCACCGCGCGGCCTCCCTCGATGAACAAACCCAAGTCTATCCTGCGAGCCACCGGCGCCAGGTGGATCAAGTTTTGCCCCCTTTGAAACAAAGCTTCGGCACGACCCACCAGGTCTTCCATTAACGAAGCAAAGGCGGGATTTTGTCTGCGGGCCAAAAGGTCTTCCCGGGTGTAACCCCAATAGTTGCGCAAATCGGCGGGAAGGTAAATCCGTCCGATGTCGGCATCGCGAGCCACATCCTGCCAAAAATTCGCCAGCTGCAACCCCGTGCAAATCGCATCCGAATAGCTGTCACTGGCTCCGTCCGCGCAACCCCACAACCTGAGAACCAGCCGACCGACTGGGTTGGCCGAGTTTTGGCAATATCCCAGCAACTGCTCATAGGTTTGATATTCATGGATCAACTGATCTTGCTCAAAGGCAAAAATCAAATTGCGAAAAGGCTGGATGGGGATTTGAAATTCCCTCACCGTGGGCCGGAGGGCGACAAAAACCGGGTGTCTGGCTTCGCCGTGAAAACACTTCTCCAGTTCCTTGCGCCACCAGCGAAGGAGTTCCAGAGCCTCGGCGGGAGAAACGGATTGATCGCCGAGGTCGTCGGCCCACCGGCAAAATGAATAAACTGCTTCAAAGTGTGGCACCAAAGGCCGGGGCATCAGGCAGGAGATTACGCTGAAGTTTTCATAATTGCCACGAGTGAAACGGGAACAAAAATTTCTCGCCTGGCCCAAGGATGGAACCAGGTGGTTCCCTTGCGGGCCATAGCGCCTCAGCCATTTTTGAAAATCCACTGGCATGAAAAAATTGTAGCCAGCTTGGGAAATAAAGGGCCTTAAAAACACCAAGGGCCCTGGAAAACCAGGGCCCTTGGAAAGATTTTTTCCGAATTAGTGAGGCACTGCGGACTGATCGATGCTCAGTGGCGCTTCACCTGGCTTGGTGGGGAGTAATTCCTGACGGTAGATCGGCACATCGCGAGGAGCTTCAATTCCCAGTCGGATTTTACCCCGGTCGATATCCACCACCGTGATACAAATATTCTCCCCTATGAATATTTTCTCGCCTAGTTTTCTGCTGAGGACCAGCATCTCACAACCCTCCTGCATGCAAACTCAAAGTTGTTTAGCTTTTTTGATTCTACGCCATAAACGCAAATTCCCGTGGGAGAAGAAGGGGTAAAACACTGTCCGCGCCCTGCCGTGGCCATGATTAGGCGGCATAAATGGAATAACCGGAACTAAATGGTAGGGTTTAAAAAAGGAAATCTGAAGAGGAAAGGGAACTGTTTGGGGAAAAAAACCTAGTTGCCCCAGGGCCCAACGACATGAATATTCCGATCACAATCGCAACCAGGGGGTGGCGCCTTGATTATGGAAAGTAGCTGAAAAATGCCCTTTGGTTGATTACTTTCGGCTTAATGGGCCGGTTCTTTCAGCCCAGCCCGAAGGGATGGTGATAGGGCCCCAAACTGTCCTTGTCATGGAGAGGAGTTCAGGAAGAACCATTCATTAATTACGATTCTGGTGAGAATGTCTGACCGGCCACCGATTGCCAACCAAATCTCCAGGCAGAGCCAACATTCCCAAATCGTTCACGAATTTTTCCCTCCAGGCAGTTAGTTTCCTTGGCAGACTATGCCGAATATGTTAAATAATTAATTATGGATACAGCAAACCTACCCAGGACCACGCATGGGCGCTTTTCCCGCTAATTTGATTCACCCAAAATGCAATCGTAGGCAGGCGATTCAGGCAGGCGCCGTTGGCCTGGTGGGAATGGGAATGAACCATTTGAGTTCCCTACGCGCCGCTCCCATGGGAAAATCCAAAGTACGGGCTAAATCCGTGGTTTACATTTTCCTGTCGGGCGGCCTTTCCCAAATCGACAGTTTTGACCCTAAGCCCGACGCCCCGGAAATGATCCGCGGCGAATTCAAACCCATTCAAACCAAAACACCAGGCCTTTATGTCTGCGAACATTTGCCACTCTTGGCGGCTCGCAGCAATAAATGGTCCCTGCTGCGATCCTTGACCCACCCAAGCAACGATCATTCTGCCGGGCACCAGATCATGCTCAGCGGGCGGGCCGACCTTCCGCCGGGCTTTGATCGCAACAAACCCAAAAACAGCGATTGGCCAGCCATAGTATCCGTTGCTGGGTACCATTGCCCTTCGAGAAACAACCTGCCTCCCGCAGTCGTTTTACCTGATCGGAATGTGCACAACAGCGGCAGGGTAATTCCTGGGCAGTTCGGCGGGCAAATGGGCAGCCGTTACGACCCCTGGTTCATTGAAGCTGCCTCCTTCGACCCACGCGGGTATGGCGCCTTTCCTGAATTTGATTTTGACCACCAAGAACGGCCGCACACCGGGAAGCCAAGGGCTTTCCAGATACCCAACTTAACCATCCCCGATTTCCTGCTCAACGGCAGGATGGAAAACCGGGTTCAGTTGATGAAGGCCCTGGAAGGCCAGTTGAAAAACCAAGAATCCAACGCCAGCTTTCAGCAATTTGACCGCTACCACCAAGGCGCCTTGTCGCTTTTGGCCGACCAAAAAGTCCGCCGTTGTTTCGACCTCTCCCGTGAACCAGCCAGAAAACTGGAACGCTACGGGCAGAACGCTTTTGGCTGGTCCCTATTGATGGCCCGAAACCTTGTTGAAACAGGTGTTTCCCTGGTCCAAGTCAACCTGGGAAACAATGAAACCTGGGACACGCATGGCAACGCCTTTCCCCATTTGAAGGAAAAACTTTTCCCTCCAACGGATAAGTCTCTGTCGGCGTTTCTCGACGACATGGAAGAATCCGGGCTGTTAAACCAAACTCTGATCGTCATGGCTGGGGAATTCGGTCGCACTCCCAAAATCAGTTCCTTGCCCAATGACTATAAACTTCCCGGGCGCGATCACTGGGGCGCGGTGCAAAGCGTTTTCTTCGCTGGTGGCGGCATCCCTGGAGGTTTGGTGGTTGGCAGTTCCGACAAAACCGGAGGCTACCCCGCCACGGAACCACATACTCCCGAGAATTTCGCCGCTACTATTTACAACGCCCTCGGCATCCCCAACGAAGCGGTCTGGTTCGATTCCACCCAGCGACCTTCCAATATCTACCACGGCACGCCTATCCCGGCCTTTTCCTGATCTCATCGCAAACACTCCACAAGAAGAGAAATTTCATTCACCATCTCCCCTGGGGTGGATAAGATGGAAAAAAGCATTGGCCATTCAAATAAGGAAATAAACATGCCAAGAGCACGAGGTTTATTGATCCTCACGGGATTACTGATTCTTGTTTCACCCGTTCCTTCCCGCGCTGAGGTGAACAGCTTTTCCAAGGGGCTAGTGGTTTCGGTATCGGAAAAAGCATCCCAGGCAGGGTTGGAAATTCTCAAGCAGGGTGGCAATGCTGTTGACGCTGCCATTGCCACTGCCTTTGCACTGGCGGTAACTCACCCGGCAGCGGGAAACATCGGCGGCGGCGGGTTTATGGTGGTGCATCCAGGCGGGGCAAACTTACCAACGGTTTTTGAATACCGCGAGGCCGCGCCCTTGAAAGCCCACCGTACCGTCTATTCACCGGACGATGGCATGTATTCCCACAAAGTTCCCGGCGTGCCAGGAACCGTCCGCGGCATGGGTCTTGCCCACCAGCGCTTTGGCACTCTGCCCTGGAAGGATTTGCTTCAGCCAGCAATCCGCCTGGCCGGCCAAGGTTTTCCTGTTAGCAAAGAATTGGCCTCGTCGTTGAATGGTTTGCTAGCCACCTCGAAAGATTTCCTGGAATTGCAAAAGGTGTTTGCCCCGCCCAATAGGAATGGCAAGTGGAAGGCGGGCGATCTCCTAAGGCAAAACGACCTGGCTCGCACCTTGGAGAGAATCGCCCAACATGGGCCGGAGGAATTTTATACGGGGGAAACCGCGCGCCTGATCGAGCAGGAGATGATCCGCGGCAAAGGGCTGATTTCCCGGGAAGACCTGGCCAATTACCAGGCCCATGAAAGGAAGCCCATTGCCATTCCTTACCGCGGCCATGTTGTTTACGCGCCGCCTTTACCCAGTTCCGGCGGCCATACCCTGGGTCTGATGCTCAACATCCTGGATGGAGCGGATTTGAAAAAACATGGACGCTGGTCGCATCAAACCAAGCACCTGCTTCTGGAAACCATGCGCCGCGCCTTTCTGGAACGGGCCAGGCACCTCGGCGACCAGGGTTTCACCGATATCCCCCATTTCCTGCTGGAAAAAACTTTTGCCAAAAGCCTGCACGCTAGCATCGACGACGACAAGGCTACTCCCAGCAAATCTCTCGCCCCGGAGATTCCCATTTCCCCAGAAAGTGACAATACCACGCACTTCTCTGTTGCCGACGCCAAGGGCATGGCCGTGAGCAACACCTACACCCTTGAGCGGAGTTACGGGAGCAAGGTCGTGGTGACAGGCGCGGGGTTCTTGCTCAACAATGAAATGCTCGATTTCAACTGGTTTCCCGGAACGACCACCAATTCTGGAAGGATCGGCAGCGAAGCCAACACTATTGCGCCAAGAAAAAAAATGCTTAGTTCCATGACTCCCGTGATCGTGACAAAAAACGGCCAGGCCTTTTTAGTCACCGGCAGCCCAGGCGGCAGGACCATCATCAACACCGTTTTGCAGGTCGTAATCAATGTGATAGATTTCGACATGACAATTCAACAAGCGGTCGATTCGCCCCGGTTGCATCATCAATGGCTGCCGGATAAATCCAAATTTGAAGACATGAAGGGAAAGGCCTACCAGGAATCGCTGAAGAAACTCCAGAGCATGGGGCACGAAATGTCCGGCGGGCCGCAGGGTGACGCCCATTCCATTCTGATCGACCCTTCAACGCGAAAATTAATCCCGGGCTTAGACCAGCGAATTGAAGGCGGCCTGGCAGGATACTGAAAGCCCTTGTGGAAGAGTTCATGGAAACCCGCAAAATGATGCGCGTCACTTATTGGGGAACCACCGGAAGTATACCGACGCCGCTGTCGCCCCAGGAAGCCAAAGCCAAAGTCGTGGAATGCCTGCGGCTGGTTTTGGCCCAGCCAAAGCCTTCGCCTTTGGAATCGGCCAATAACATTCAAAGCCTGGTGGAACGCCGTACGCCCTTTTTCACCCACTCCACCTTTGGAGGGAACACCACCTGCGTGGAAGTGGAAACCGCGGATGTCTTGGCGATCCTGGACGCCGGGACTGGCGCCCGTGTGCTAGGCTTGGACATGGAAAAACGCCAGGCCGCCGACAACGGCAAAGGAATCGTAGGGCATATTTTTTTAAGCCATATGCATTTCGACCACCTGACCGGGCTGCCCTTCTGCCAACCCTTATACAACCCGGCCAATCATTTCACGGTGTGGGGCCACCCGGACCTCCTGGACATTTTTCAGCAATTCCTGAAACAAAAAGCCAAATGGGCCAGGGCAATTTTCCCACCCGTTCTGGAAAAGCTTCAAGGGATAAAAGAAATCAAACCCATAAGCCCTGGAGACAAAATCAAGCTGGGAAAAACCACGGTCCGCGCCATTTCCTTGAACCACCTGGGGGGATCGCAAGGGTACCGTTTCGATGCCCAGGGAAAGTCATTCGTCTTTGCCACGGACCATGAAATGATTAATGGGCCTGACAAAAAACTGGCGCGCTTTGCCCAAGATGCTGATTTGCTTTACCTCGATGCCCAATATTCGCTGAGTGAATACGAAGGAAGCATAAGTAGCCAAAGGCCCGGAAAAAAGGGTTGGGGCCACTCGCCAATGGAATGGGCTTTAGAAACCGCCCTGATGGCGCGGGCCAAGGAACTGCACCTGGGGCATAGGGAACCAGATCGGTTGGATACCGATTTAGCTCAGATCGAAAAAAGGCTGGCCGGCATGGGAGGAACGAAAGTCCGGGTGGCAATTCCCTGGGAAGGGATGGAAGTCAAGATCTAGATCTAGAACCGCCCATCCGTTTCATTTACTTTGCTCTTTGCATATTTAACTTCCTAACCGTTCCACATTCCCGTACTTTGCAAATGGCCTTGCCCACTTCCTCGGAATTTTGGTTAACTCTCTTTTCAATGTAAATCCTGGGGATGAAATTCCCTCTTGAGCCCAGTTCCGGCAAGGGAATACCGGAACAAAGGAACGGATGCCATATCCCATGACGCCATTGGCTCACCTCACCCAGACCCTGCAACAAAATGGACTGGTCAAGTTCCTGGCGCACTTCGTCAAGGAATATCCGGAATGCCACCTGAAAGACCTGACCATGGAAACCATGGGTCCTGGCAGGCAGGTGCAAATTCACGGGAAGACGCTAATCAATTTTGGCAGTGATAGTTTTTTGGGCCTGGACCAGGACCCGCGGGTGCAAGAAGCCTTGCACGAAGGGATTCGCAAATGGGGAACGCATAATGGAACCTCACGCGCCTTCGCCTCCGTGGAGGCTAATATCCGGGCCGAGGAAAAGTTGGCTTCCTGGCTGGGAACCGAAGCGGTCTTAATTTACCCCTCGGTAACGCTGGCGAACTTGGGCGCGATCCCCGGGCTGGTGGGAAAACCCGATTTGCTCGTGGTGGATCAGCACGCGCACAATTCCATTCAGGAAGGAGCGCGAATCGCCAAGGCCAACGGGACGCGAGTTTTGTTTTTCGAGAATTGCGACCCTATGGGGTTGTCGAAGACGCTGGAGCAGGCTGGAAAATACCGCCTGGCAGTGGTTGCCATCGATGGGGTTTACAGCATGTCCGGCGTGATTCCTCCCTTGAAGGAAATCAACCAGGTCTGTTTGAACCGCAACGCGGTTCTTTATGTGGACGACGCGCATGCCACCGCCGTGCTGGGAACTCAAGGTCGGGGCACCGTGTTGGATGCGGTGGGAAATTACGACAATACTCTGGTGGTCGGCTCATTATCAAAGGGGTTTTCCTGCCTGGGTGGCTTCGTCGGTTGCACGGGGGAAATGAAAACTCTTTTGAAAATGCGGTCCAACACTTACATTTTTGGCGGCCCGGTGGGGCCGCCTTACCTGGAAGCGATTTGCGCCGTCTGTGATATTCTCACTTCGGGCGAATATCTTCTCATCTTGGAAAATCTTCGCAGGAACCAGCGAGAATTAGTTTACGGGTTAAAAAACCTGGGCTTAAATGTCCTGGGGGGGGAAACCCCCATCGTTTCCATTGTTTCAGGCGACGAGACGAACACCCTGAAGGCGGGAAAAATGCTTTTTGACCAGGGCTATTATGTTCAATCGGTGATTTTCCCCGCCGTGCCTTATCACAGTGGCGTGCTGCGAGTTCAGGTCAACGCCAATCACGAATTGGCTGCGGTACAAGGCCTGGTGCAGGCATTTGCCAAGGTCACGCGGGACATCCCCTTTCCCGACCTGGAACCGGCCCGCCAGGCGATATAAACCCAGCCACACCTTTCAGGCCGCCTCCGACCTTTTTTTTGGCAACTTACTTTCCAGCAAGTCCAGCAGGCTGCCCACGGTTAAAAGCGAACCCAGCTCTCCCTGGGATAGATGGATTTTGAATTGCCTTTCCACCTGAGAAATGACGCTGACAAAATCCACGGAATCGAGCCCCAAATCGCCGCGCAAGTTGGCCGAGTCATTCAATCCCGCGGGCTGGACTCCCAGTTCGTTTTCCATGATTGTTGCCAGGGCGCAGCGAATAGAATCTCGGTTCATTATGTCTCCAAAAACACTCTCTGTTGATTGAACATTAGTTGCGCTGCAAATGGATCATTTCCATGTCGATCTTGTGGCCATCTTCGGTCCACATTTGCCGGACTAATCGGTCGGAACCGTCAAACCAAAGTTCGGTATTCACCCGGGTGAGGAGGCGATAGCGGTTCACATTCACTTGCTGGCCGGCAAGGGTAACCGCCGCCTGGCCCAGGAATTGGATGTTTCCTTCCACATCCTTGCCTGTGTCGGCATCGAGCAAGGGGATGGCCCCTTTGCGCCGGTTTGGGTCGGAGGGGAGTTTCCAAAAAGTAGTGGTCCAGGCGTCGCCGCGACCGATTCTTTCCTGATTGCCAGCCCGAATCCGCAAGCCAGGACCATCGCGAGTGGCCAAAACGGAATAGCGCGCGCCGTTATCATTCGATACCGATTCCAGGCGCAGAATGGCTCCGTCCTTCCAGGTTTCCTTACCCCGGTAGCTATAGCGGTAATTGAAGAAGAGGAAGGAACTGATTTTCAAATCGGTTTCCATCGTGGCAGTCAGAGAGGCGTCTTCATTTTTATCGATGATCAGATTCATTTCGCCGGCAGGTTTGCCATCCACCGACACGCGGAATTTGCGAGTTTCCGTTTCCCCGGCAAAGCTGGGGAGGAAAAAAGCCAGCAAAGCAAACAATGCTCCCTGGAATTTACCAGGGATGCAGAGGTAGTTTCCTTCCATGGAGTTCCTCTCTGGGGCAAGGGAAAGGCGACGATCCGAGAGAATTACATATCATTTTGCCTGATTTTGGCCAAGGCGTATTACGGGGAATAGTTGCGGCAGTTTAGGGAGTATACCCTGGCACCAGTAAATTGAAGGGAGGCACATAGGCCTGGATTACCGTGAGCAAACCCACTACCGCGGCCAAAAATATACTGTGCCAGACCACCCCTTTAAATATGTCTGCTTCACGCCCCACCAACCCGGTGGCCGAGGTTGCCACCACGATGCTTTGAGCATCGATCATTTTCCCCATAACCCCGCCGGTGCTGTTGGCGGTGCAAATCAAGACTTGGGCTTGGTCCAGGCTGAGTTGGGTAATGGCGCCATCGGAATAAATTTGTGAGGCGGTGATTTTTTGCAGGCTGCCAAACAAGGCATTGCTGCCGGCATCGGTCCCGGTTAGGAAGACACCAAGCCAACCGAGGATGGCGGCGAAGAACGGATAAAAAATTCCCGTCTGTGCAAAAGCCACACCCAAGGTCGCGTCCATGCCCGCGTAACGGGTCAAATAACTGAATCCCAACATGAACATGATAGTGGGAATGGGAATCGCCATTTGCCTTAGAGTTTGCTTCAAAACCAGGGCGCAATCGCCGACCCTCATACCCAAAAACGGGATGGAAACCAAAGCCGCAAGCAACACGCTGGTCCCGCCAGCGGTCAACCAGGAACAATGAAAAACAGCGCCTTCGGGTTTTTGCTCGCCGAGAGATGGGTCGTGCAGTTTTGCATCCCGGATAATTTCCTTATCGAGGAAGGGGATGGCGATGGGATAGGTGCTTTGCAATCCCGGAGCAAAAACCACCGGTTCCTTGACCTCCCTTTGTTTCACCAAGCCAGCCAAGAGCAGGAAAAAGGACATAAGCAGGTAAGGCAGCCAGGCCATAAAAATGGCGCCAGCGGCTGGGCCTTTTTTCGGCTGGGAATCGGCAGGCCTTGAAGTCCCATCGGGATAAAGTAAAACCCGCGGATGCCAGACTTTCAGAAATACCGCCGTGGCCACCAACGAGAATATGCCACCCCCAATATCCGTCATGGGGTAAAGGACCAAACCAGGCACATGGTCGTGCATGGTGGCAAAGAGATATTGAAAGCCAGCAAAAGATCCGCCCGATACGAGTAATGCCGGCCAGACTTCCAGCACCTTGCGCCATGGGCACATGCAACCAACCATGTACGCGGGAATAACCAATGAAAGGAGAGGCAGTTGGTGGCCGGCCATGGTGCTTAAGGTTTCGGTGGGAATGCCGGTCACCCCTGTCAGGGTGATTAACGGCGTGCCCAATCCGCCGTAGGCCACGGGTGAAGTGTTCGCCAGCAGACACAGAATTGCCGCCTGGATCGGTTTGAACCCCAAGCCGACAAGGATGGCGGCGCATATGGCCACGGGTGTTCCGGCGCCGGCCGCCCCTTCCAGAAACGCCCCAAATGAAAAGCCAATTAAAATCGCCTGCAAGCGGGCGTCGTCCGAAAGCCCAGCCACCGACTGGCGCAATATTTCAAATTTCCCTGATTGCACCGTCATGTTGTAAAGGAGCATGGCGCAAAAGACGGTCCAGCCAATGGGAAGGAACCCGAAGGCCGCCCCATGGACAAAGGCCATGCAGGTGACCCCGATAGGCGTGCCGTAAATCCCAATGGCGATAACCCCAGCGCAGACCGTGGCGCCAGCGCCCGCCAGCGGCGCGGCCCAGCGTTTGACCACCAGCAGCCAAAACAAAACGGCCACCGGCAAAAACGCCAACACCGTCGACCACAATCCGGACCACGGGAGCATTCCCGCCAAGGGGTCAACCCGTTGCGTGTAACTCACTGCCCATAAGGAAAAAGTTGGCAACATTCAGGCGCCGGCCCATGTTCAGGAAATAAGCGAATTGCTGGATTGTAATGACCCATCAAGCCAATGCAAGCAAATGCTCGAGTTCTTGAGAGAGAACCCAAGGATCCTCCCAGCGCCTTTTTTGTTCTCGAATGCGTCAGGAGGGAATGGGTTGGCTTTGTGATCGCGGGCAGATTGAACTTCAGTCGCCACCTCACACTGAGCCGGCCGCATGGGCAACGGCCAATAAAATCTGATATTACCAAAGTCCCCTGCTGCACCCCGGTGCTTGATTTATCCGGTATTTTCTTGAGGATGAGTTTATTCCATTCCAAGATGGATGGGCTGTGATTACCTGGGAAGGAAGCGATGACTCTCGAACTGGAAAGCGCCAATTATCAATTTTCGCCCCTGGCCGGGTTCGACCCGCGCTGGAAACTGTTGGGATTTTCACTGGCGATTTTCCTGACTGCTCTTATTAACTCCCCTTTTGCCGCCACTTTTGCTTTCCTTCTCTACTTGGTCCTCCTTTTCCAAGTCTGTCCCTTTCCCAGTTGGCGCAACCCAAAATTAGCCTGGGTGGCGCTTGGCCTGTTGCTCTTTTCCCTTCCGGCTCCCCTGCTGGCCACGGGCCAGCCATTGAAATCCTTTAGCGGTCTGGCCATCACCCGGGAAGGAATCTCTCTGGGCGCCATGCTTTTTTTCAAGGGTCTGGCCATTGCCTGTCTGGGCTTGTGCCTCGTCGGGTCGCAATCCCACCACGACTTGATCCGGGGGCTGCAAGGGTTGGGGGTGCCTGCAAAAATCGCCTCCGTCTTTTGGCTTTTCATACGCTACCTGGATCTCATCCTGGAAGAGTTCAAGCGCATGCGCGTCGCCTTGGCCGGAAAGGGCTACCGCCCGAAGAATTTTCTCCAGCATGCCTGGCAGCTTTCCCGCCTTTCGGGAAATCTCCTCATCAGGGCCATGGATCATTCCAACCATGTTTCCATGGCGGTGCTGGCGCGCGGTTTCCAGGGATCTTTCCACTCCCTGGATGGGTTTCAATCCTCCAGAAAAGATGGCCTGCTCTTCATTTTTCTCCTGTTGACCGGATTGGGCATCCTGGCTTTGGACCGGGGAGTGTTCCTCCCATGAGCATCGGGAATACCTTAATTGATATCCGTGAATTGCAACACTCCTACGCCAACGGCACAGTTTCGCTACAGGGAATTGACTTGAGGATCGCCCAAGGGGAATCGGTGGCCTTGGTCGGGCCGAACGGCGCCGGAAAAACCAGCCTCTTCCTCTGCCTGGCCGGGCTAGTGCCTTTCAAGGCCAGGCAATTTCACATCGGTGAAATCAACGCTCTGGAAGGGGGAAACCGCAAAAAACTGGCGGCCAAAGCCGCCCTGCTTTTTCAAGATAGCGATGACCAATTGGTCTGCCCCACCGTGGAGGAGGATGTGGCCTTTGGTCCGCTCAACCTTGGCGCAACGCCCGAAGAGGCCCGACGCCGAGCTTTGGCCGCGCTTTCCCAGGTCGGGTTGCTTCACATCAAGGACCGGGTTCCTCACCGCCTATCCGGCGGAGAAAAAAGGCGCGTGGCGCTCGCCGGGCTGCTGGCCATGAATCCAGATATTCTTCTCCTCGACGAGCCATCGCAATTCCTCGACCACAGGTCCCGCCGGGCCTTGATTCGCATCCTCAAGGAAAACGAACACCCGAAGTTGATCGCCACCCATGATTTTGAACTGGCCCTGGAAATCTGTTCGCGGGTAATTGTTCTCGACCAGGGTAAAGTCGTGGCAGACGGGCCAATACGCGAAATTTTTGCCAACAAGGAACTGCTGGAAGCGCATGGATTGGAACAGCCCCCATCCCTGGGCGGAAACCACTTGCCCTCGTAGGGTTGCTTTTTTAAGGAGCGCGCAACCAGGGTTACAGTCTGGGATTGTCGAAGGGGATCGGCCCCATGCAGTGAAAAACATCAAATTGGGATTTCATTTGCCCCGGTTGGTAACCTGAATAAATTCCTTGCCAGCAGCTTTTTGAAATTTCCAGACCCAATCAAAGCGGGTGACATCTTCAGAATTACTAAAGGTCAGTTTGACCGGACGAGGGTAAATCATCCCCAAGGCTTGGGGAATATCCAATTGCCGCAATACACCAAGAAAGGTTGGCCCCTGGCGGTGCGAGGAGGGAAGGTCGTGAAGTTCCAAGCTTTGCACATCCCCATCCAACAGAGCAGCATAGAGAGCAATGCCGGCCATTTCCCCGTTGCCTTTCAAGTGAATGGGAGTTCCAGAAAAGGCCTTGTCTTCTTTTAAGGCGCGGATTCCTTGCAAAGTGTCCCAAACGCGCAAGCTATCAAGGGTGTGGCCCAAAAGCGCCAGCCGCCGCTTTAACTGGTAACTTTGCGGCTTGCCCTCCAGCAGAAATTCGTCGGACCATTTCCTTCTGCCAATGCCTCGAGGCGTAATCACTAGCCGGACTTCTCCTGGCGCCAGTGAAATATTTTTCCCTTCTCCTGCTGCTTTTTCCTCGCTTTTACTTTCCCCAGCAATCCACTTTTGCAAGAAGGGATCTGTTTTTTGCAAAAACCCGTTCCAGCCCGCTTCATCCACAACTTCCACGCTCAGGGTTTTTGCCTTTTCCTCCAGCGCCGATGATAGGACAAAAATTTCCAGGCTGATTCCAGCCTCACTGGTAAATTCAAATGTCCGCAGTCGAAGATCCCCTGCGGTCTTTTCACCCGTCTTTGCCAACCTGGGCTTTGAGGAATCCACAGCCCAGTTTCTGAAAGGAATTCTTTCGAGAGCGGCAATCGTTTTTTGCCGCATCGCAGCAATCTCTTTGTCCGAAATTTTCCCGGGGATTTCCCAGCGCGCAGGCTGAACGAAATGGTCATGGAGAGTGGAATTGATTTCTCCCGCGGGCAGACTGGAGAACACTTGCAGTTCCTTGGGGGAAAACTTCTTCGTCATTTCTCCCGCAGGCTTGGTGTTATCCCCTTTTAACCAGCGGTTCATCCAGGCATTGATGCCTGCTCGCAATTCCACCGTGTCGACATGATCCCCCTTGGTCTCCAACAAATCAAACTTCCCTTCCGCCCCTTGCAGGGCATAAATCTTTTTCACTTCTTCCGCCATGCGGCGGTAACCCGGCACGGGGAAGATCGGGTCTGCATCGCTGTTTCCCAACAGCACTGGGCGGGGAGAACAAAGGGCAATCAACTGCGTGAAATCCCACTGGTACAAGTTGATGAAGAACATGCAATCGCAATGGCCGGTGATCACTCCCTTTTTGAAACGGGGAGCAACTCCCTTCACCAGGTGAGCATGCAAGTCGGCAATACCGGCCACGGGAGCAGCGCACTGAATTCTTTCATCGGCCGCGGCAATCCACCACGAAGTGGCCCCGCCGCCGCTGCGACCCGTTACTCCAAGCTTGCTTCCATCCACTTCCTCCCGCGATTGCAAATAGTCCAGGGCGCGCATGGCGTTCCAGCACTCCACACCGGCCGGCGTGTAGCCAAGCGATTGCCACCACCACATCCCGCGGTTGTAAGTTCCATGATGAATCCCCTGGATCTCCCCCAATTGCAAGGTGTCCAGCGCCAGGCAGACATAACCATTCTGGGCAAACCAAACCGGGTGATATTGGTAATGAACCTTGCTGCCATAAGACACCTGGATTTTTTTTCCATCCACGATTTCCTGCTGCACGACATTGCCATGGCCGCAAACATAGAGAATGGCGGGGATTTTTCCCTTCTGGTTTTTGGGCCGGTACAAATTGCCGGTTACATAAAGCCCGGGGAAAGATTGGAAGTGCACTTTTTCCACGAGAAAATCACCCGCGTCAACTATCCCGGTGATCTGAGGTTTCAGGGGAGTCTTCACCGGCAAGGGCCACAAGCCCAGCATTTCCAAATACTGCCGCCGCATCTCTTCCTTTCCCTTGAGCCAATCCTCCTGGGTCCGGATTCCTGCAAACGATTTATCCTGAATCTTCTTCACCTGGCTGGCTATAAAGCGGTCCCGAACTTCGTCCCCTTTTTTCCCAGGAGTTTCATCCCATGCCTGGGAAAAGGAAAGGCAGGAAATTGCCGTCAGGAAAATGGCCGCCAGGGGTTTAATTACAGAGATAGTCATTGGTTTTTCCCAGCGAAGGTTTATGGCAGGTGATTTGATCGTAAGCAACCAGGGAAGCCGGGGCAATGAAAAAGCAACCCCGCCTGCCTATCCATTTTTGCCCTTGCCAAGAAACAAAACTATCACTTCCATTTCCAAGCGATTACCATATTTGCTGATTTCCTTGGCTGGAAAAGGACTTGCTTCATGCCCGCTGTGCCAAAAACCCTGGAAGAAATTCCTTCCCCTTCCCTACTTTTTTTCGTGGAAGAGATCGCTCACAATTTAAAGACGGCGCTAGATTGGGTTGGCAACAACCCTGATCGCCTGCGCCTTCATGTCAAAACGCACAAGTGCCCTGAGATTATTAAGGGGCAAATCGCCAAGGGAATCACCCGATTCAAAACCGCAACCCTGGCCGAGGCGGAAATGGCAGCCAAGGCCGGCGCCAGCGATGTCCTCATCGCCTTCCCCATGGTCGGCCCGAATATTTCTCTCCTGGTCTCCTTGATCAAAAGCCACCCAGGCACGGCATTTTCAGTCACCGTGGATCATCCAGAAGCGGCGCAGGCCCTGGGGGGGGCGCTTCATGGCGCGGGCTTGGCCATCAGTGTCCTGCTTGATATCGACATGGGGATGAAACGCACCGGCTTTCCTGCTGGCCATGATGCCATTCACTTTTACAGAACCATGGCTCTCACTCCTGGGTTAAAGCCCATTGGCTTTCACACCTACGACGGCCATAACCAGCACGAAAGTTTGGAAGATAGAAAAAAAGAGCTGCAGCCTTATTGGGACAAGGTGATTGAAATGAAAAGGAAGCTGGATGACGGCGGTTTCCCGGTGCACCGGATCGTCGCGGGAGGCACGCCCACTTTTGCCTTGTACAAAGAATTTCCCCTTCCAGGGCTGGAATGTTCCCCCGGCACGATTGTCTTGCACGATTTTGGGTACGGCAACCGCTTCAAGGAGTTGGCGCCCTTTAAATACGGCGCGGGGCTGTTGACCCGCGTCATTAGCAAACCCGCCGCCGGTCGCCTCACCACCGATTTGGGGTACAAGGCCGTATCAGGGGATCAGCCGCCCGGGAAGCGCTGCATTTTTCCCCATAACCCAGACTTGGAACCAGTCGGGCACAGCGAAGAACATTTGATGTTAAGTCATCCCAACCCGGACTCCTTTCGCTTGGGGGAACCTTTGCTGGCTATTCCGACGCACATTTGCCCAACGGTAGCCCTGCACCAATGGGCCTACGCCATCAGCAATGGCGAAGTCAAGGGGATGTGGGAAATCACCGGGCGGTATCGGGGCCTGCAAGGATAAAAACAGTTTTGGCCAATCGGCCGATGCCTCCTATAATCGCTGTAATCCTTCACCGCAGGAAAGGCATTTCATGAATTCCGACAGCACCGAAATTTCCCTGGCGCCGAAATACCAACGGGTAGTATTGAAATTGAGCGGTGAAGGTTTTTGCCAAGCCGGGAAATCCGGCATCAGCATTGATGAAACTTTAAACATTGCCCGTCAGGCGAAGCGAATCGTTTCGCGCGGGGTGCAATTGGCCATCGTCGTTGGTGCGGGGAATATCTTGCGCGGGGCGCAGTTCAGCGCCGGGGGCGAGGTGATCAAGGAAGCATCAGCCCACTACATGGGAATGCTAGCCACGGTGTTGAACGGCATGGCCTTGCAAGAAGCGCTGGAAAGCTTGAATTGCGAAACACGCCTGCAAACAGCGCTGCGCATGGAAACGGTGGCGGAGCCTTACATTCGTCGCCGCTGCATCCGCCATTTGGAAAAAGGCCGCATCGTGATCCTGGCCGGCGGCACGGGCAACCCCTTTGTCACCACCGACACCGCCGCCGCCTTGCGAGCCCGGGAATTGTCCGCCAACATACTGCTCAAGGCTACGAGAGTTGACGGCGTTTACAGCGAGGACCCGGAACACAATCCGCACGCCCTACGGTATGAAAAATTGACTTTTTCCCAGGTGCTGCGAGATAATCTGCGGGTCATGGACATGGCAGCGATCAGCCTGTGCCGCGAAGGCCGCATGCCCATCCTGGTTTTTAATTTCAAATCGGAAGGCAACATTGAACGGGCCATCGCAGGCCACACCATTGGAACCCTGGTTAGCGAATGATTTTGTTTTACCTTGGCGAGGATTTTCCCCAATGACTAAAGACCAAATCTTGAAGGACACCCGCGAGCGAATGGAAAAGGCTCTGGCGGTTTTCATCGACGAGCTGAAGGGATTGCGCACCGGCCGGGCCACCCCGGCGCTTGTGGATAACATCAAGATCGATTATTACGGGTCGCCAACCCCGATGAAGCAACTTGCCCAGGTCAGCGTTCCCGACCCGCAACAGCTCCTCATCAAACCTTTCGACGCCACCAGTTTGAAAGATATCGAAAAGGCCATCCGCACCAGCGATTTGGGCATGTCGCCGAATAATGACGGGAAAGTAATCCGCTTGCAAATCCCGTCGATGAGCGGTGAGCAAAGACAGAAAATGGCGGGGCGCATCAAAAAAATGGCAGAGGACGCCAAAGTCGCTTGTAGAAATATCCGTCGTGATGGCAACAAGCATTTCGAAGTGGCGGAAAAAGAAAAAACCATGACCGAGGATGAACGCGACAAGGGCAAGGAAGAAGTGCAAACCGCCTTGAAGCGTTCCGAGGATAAAATCACCGAGCTGGGCGACAAGAAAACTAAAGAAATCATGGAACAGTAAGCTAATCGCCCGGAATAACGAAAACGCCGTTCCGGTCAGGCCTCCGGAACGGCATTGCCATTTACCCCCGGCAAATTATGCGGTCTCTTCATGAAATCCAGGTTCATTTCCCTTCCCACCGTGAAAACGGTTTGGAAGAGGGAGAGGTTTTTCGTAGTCGGGAAAGGTACGGCCCGAATCAACTCACCCCCCTGCCGACACCATCCCCCTGGACCAGTTTCCTGGAAAAATTCGACGAACCCATAATCAAAATCCTCCTCTTCGCTGCCGTCCTTTCCTTCTTCATTGAACTCTTTCAAGCGCAATCGAAAAATTACGCCTGGGTTGGCATCGGTTTGTTGGCCGGGATTCTGGGGCCGAACCTATTAGTTCCCGTTTTCCGCAAGTTGGCTCCCGCCTTTCTGGCATTTTTCGCCCTGCCCCTTTTTTTCCTCGGGCTCGCTTCCGGACATCCGTCTTTCGAAGGGTTAGCGGTCATGGCAGCGGTAATTCTTGCCACCGGCGTTGCCTTCCTCAGTGAGTGGAAAAGTAGCAGGGAATTCCAGAAACTCAACGCCAACAAGGATTCGATCCAGGTCAAAACCATTCGATCGGGAAAATTCCACAAGTTGAAACTGGAAGACCTGGTCGTTGGGGACCTAGTGCTGTTGGAAACTGGGGACGAAGTCCCTGCCGATGGAAGGGTCATCCAGGGTCATGAATTATCCATTGACCAATCCCTCCTCACAGGAGAATCGGAGCCTGCTGAAAAAAACATTCAAGGCGAGGCTCAGTCCCCAGGGGCTGAAAACCCCTCCTGCTTGTACCGGGGCACGCAGGTGATAAGCGGCATGGGACGGATGACGATTTGCGCCACTGGCGATGCCACGGAGATTGGCCAAATCGCGCTGCGCCTGGGCCACCCAGAACTTCAAGGTAACGCGGGAGGAATGGAATCCCGAATTCTCAAAAAAATGGCCATGCGCCAAGAAACGACACCTCTGCAAGAAAAACTGGCGGTCCTGGCCGCCTGGATCAGCAAGGTGGGCTATGCCGCTGCAAGCTTGATTCTGCTTTCCCTTTTTATCCGCGGGGCCTTTTTCACTTCACCAAGGGAAGTCTTCTTCCCCGCCACTCTTGACGAGTTTTTCCTCGTCGCGAGCAATTGCGTTGACTACTTCCTTTACATGATCATTATTATCGTCGTTGCCGTGCCCGAGGGGTTGCCCATGAGCGTGACAATTTCCCTGGCCATGGCCATGCGGAAAATGACCCGGAACAAATCGCTGGTCAGGCAATTGATGGCCTGTGAAACCATCGGGTCGGCCACAGTAATTTGTACCGATAAGACCGGCACCATGACGGAAAACCGCATGGCGGTTCAAGGCTGGATTTCGCCCTGTGTTCCGGATATTCAACCCGGGGAAATTCCTCCCGAGGCCGGGTTATGCCAGGGAAAGGTGCCGCAAAATCCCCTGGCCTGGATTGCCTTTAATTCCGCGGTCAACTCCACAGCCCACCTCGAGGAAAAGGACGGCAAGGTCATCCCGGCGGGGAACAGCACTGAGGCTTCCCTGCTGCTCTGGTTAAGGAAATCGGGAATTGATTACCGGGTCTTCCGCGCCAGCCATCCCCACACCCGCCTGTCGCAGTTCTCGTCCGAGAAGAAAATCATGGACTCCACGGTAAAAGTGGAAGAACACTTTGCGCGCCTGGTCAAGGGCGCACCGGAGCAACTTCTGGCGCTTTGTGCTGGAGTGAACCAGGGCGACAATTCCTTCACGCCGTTATCCGGGGAACTTCGCCAGGAGCTGGGAAACCGCATGGCAGTTCAGGCGGGACAAGCCATGCGCATTCTAGGTTTCGCCCATGAAACTTTACTTCCTGAAAACTCAGGGGGTGAATCCAATTCCCGGTTGATCCTGGACGGGTTCGTGCTGATACGCGATCCGTTAAGGAAGGAAGTTCCCGCCTCGATCCAGGAATGCCAAATTGCCGGGATCAAAGTAATCATGATTACGGGCGACAATCTGGTAACCGCGCAGGCAATTGCTCGCGATGCAGGGCTGGCGGTACAAGGCGACAAGGGATGTTTACCCGGGGAAGAACTGCGGACATTGACCGACCCGGACCTGCAAGTGCGATTGCAGCAAGTATCGGTCATCGCCCGGGCCACGCCCATGGACAAATTCCGCGTGGTGAGATTGCTGCAGGATTCGGGCCATGTGGTGGCCGCCACAGGCGACGGAACCAACGACGCCCCGGCGCTGAAAAAAGCCGATGTCGGGCTGTCCATGGGAATCGCTGGAACTGAAGTGGCCAAGGAGGCCAGCAAGATAGTCCTGCTGGACGATTCCTTCGCCACCATAGTCCGCGCGGTACACTGGGGCCGGGCCCTGTACGAGAACATTCAACGATTCCTGGTCTTTCAATTGACCATCAACCTGAGCGCCCTGCTGATCGCTTTTCTGGGGCCGTTTCTGGGGGTGCGGCCGCCATTCACCATTTTGCAATTGCTGTGGATCAATGTAATCATGGATAGTTTCGCGGCAATCGCGCTTTGTTCGGAACCCCCGCGCCCTGGGTTAATGAAAGCCGCCCCCAAAAAGCGAAACGAAAATATCATCACCCCGTCGATGAAGGCGGGCATCTTGGCCACTGCCGGTTTTTTCGTCGCCGTGATGATCCTGCTTCTCCTGGGCATGAAAAACCTTGGGTGGTTCGCCGGGGCTGACCCCGCGCCGCCGGGCTGGGAGTTTTCTCCCCTGACCCCAAGGCAGGTCTCACTTTTCTTCAGCGTTTATGTTCTTTTCCAGCTTTGGAACTTGATCAACTGCAGATCCATTAGCCCATTACAAAGCGGTCTGCAAGGGATTCTGAAAAACCCGCCGTTTATTGCTATCATGCTGGCAATCCTGGCGGGCCAATTGGCAATTGTCCAATGGGGTGGGGCGATTTTCCGCGTGGTGCCATTGGCTGTGGTCGATTGGCTGGTTATTCTCGCCGCCACCTCGGTGATCCTGGCCTTCAGCGAACTATCGAAGTGGGGGCAAAGGAAGTTCTTCAAGCTTTCCTGAAGGAGCCTCATGGAAAAAGAAAAACTGCAAAACATCGCACGACAACTGGGAGTCGGCGGATTGAAAAGGCATGTATTCCTCTGCCTTGGTCCAACCTGTTGTTCTGAAGAAACCGGGCAGGCCGCTTGGGAGGAATTAAAAAAACAGATCAGGAATTGCGGGATTTCGGAAGGGCCAAACATTTGTTACCGCACTAAAGTGGGCTGCTTACGCATATGCACGGGCGGCCCAAACGCGGTGGTTTATCCGGAAGGGACCTGGTACTGCGGTTTGACCCCTGACCGTATTCCCCGCTTTGTCCAGGATCACCTGGTGGAAAATAAACCGATAGAAGAGTGGATCTTCGCGCGGAATCAACTGCCTGAACCTGATTCGTCCTCACCTGGCATCTGAAATTCCCTGATAGCCCGGACACCGCCCGCGGTAATCCGGTACCCGGTTGCCACTTCGGCCAAAGCAGTTGCGCCTTCGCCAAAAAGGTTTTGCTGTTCCACCCATCCCTGGGCAATCAGCACGCCGTGCAATTTTGTCAGGTCCTTAAAATCGCAGCCAGGCAATTCCATCACCCGGATTTGCCAGGCCAATCGCTCCTCTGCCACAGGTCGGAAATATTTTTCCAACAGTGTTCGCACCTGTTCCCGCCCCACGCATAAACCCAAGTCGGTCATATCTGGCTGCCCCAATTCACGATTTAAGGAAAACATCGGAAAAAAAGGAGCAGAAATTTCTCGGGCGGGCTGCAAAAAAGGGAACTGTTAATCTTCACGGCGGAAGGAGTGTTACATTCGCCAATCCCGGATTGGGGTCCTTTCCTTCCTGCATAGAAAAGCCGGTTGTAAGGGTTAAACCTGGGCTGCGCGTCCCTTTTTCACACCTTCCATGGTAATGAAATAGCGGGCCAATTGAACCGGATATTCCCATGAGGGCGCTTTCTCCTCACCGGAAAAATAGCTCAGAAACTGCCTGGTGACCTTGCCAAAATGCGACTCATGGCCGGTTCGCAATTCCTGGGGAACTTGCAGGTTAAACTTTTCCCCCCGCGCTTCCACACACCCTTGCAACCCCAGAGATCGCAGGATTTCCCCCAGCCTTTGCTCCGGATTACGCCCCAGTGAACTCTTGGGTTTGAGGAATAATTCCGGCCGGTTCCCCGTGCTGGCATCTTGCAGGATTTCCACATCGCCATTTTCCCCGCGCACCAACGAGGAATACGAGTCGGCGCCAAACCCCTGATGAAACTCCCAGGCAGTTTGCAAATGTATGGGAATTCCCCGGACGCGAAAGTCCACCAAGTTGTTGCCAAGAAATTTCAACCGCCCGCCAGCCACCCATTCCGCCAGGCTATCCGGGAATTCCTTCAAGGAAGTAATGGCGGTGAACTCTTCGAGGGAAAGATCCACCTCCCACCGCCTGGCGCGGTCCACTTGCACTTCGGTTTTCCAATCGATGGGCTGGTTGGGAAACAGCACCCACAAGGCCAGGTCTGCCAGGTGAATTCCGACATCGGCAAGTCCTTCGCCATTGTCGCGGATATTGAAAAAGCTGGCTGGCCGCCGAAGTGGCAAGCCGTTGACCATTTTCAACAGGGCATGGCTGCTTTTCAAAACCATGGCAGGCTGGCCATCGTTAATTGGCTTGCCACACAATTCCGGGCAGGAAACCAGGGCCCGTTGGTAAAGGGAAACTGCTTCGTGCCTTTCAGTCATGATGTCCAGAGCAACCAGGTTCTTTTCCTTGGCCAGCGCCAGAGCTTTTTCCAAAAGGAAGAAATCAGCGGGGTCGATCACCCAGGGTTTGTCAGCAAAAACATGCAACCCTTTTTCCAGGCAGGCCAGGATTTTGTGTATCTTGGAACCGTTGAAGCCGGCGAGAACCACCACATTCCCGGGCAATTCCCGCAGCATCCGCTCGAGAGACTCCGGACCGGCGTGGATTTCCAATTTCCACTCGGTGGGATTTGCCTTCCTGGAGTTGAATTCCCCAATCAAATTGAGGTGAGCCGCCAGTAACGAGTTCAATGGGGAATAGACATGAATAACAGGGTCCACCCCGGGCAAAGAATCGCGAAGAACCAAGGCAGAATGAAAATGCCCCGGGTCAAGTTGCGCGAATCTAGCTTGTGCATTCTTCATGGGAAATGGGTAAAAGGCCATCAGGCCAGGAGTTTGGAAACCACATTCCCATGAACATCGGTCAGGCGGAAATTCCTGCCTTGGAATTTAAAAGTCAGTTTCAAATGATCGATTCCCAGCAGGTGCAAAAGTGTGGCATGCAGGTCGTGGACATGGAGGCGGTCCTCAACTGGGGAGAAGCCGAACTCATCGGTTTTTCCCATATGCCCACCGGCTTTAATCCCCCCACCCGCCATCCACATGGAGAAGGAATCGATGTGGTGATTACGCCCGGTAGTTTCCCGCACTTCCGACATGGGAGTCCGGCCGAACTCGCCGCCCCAAATCACCAAAGTCTGGTCAAGGAGTCCGCGGTTTTTCAAGTCGCGAACCAAAGCCGCCGAGGGCTGATCCACCTCGTGGGCGACTTTTTCAATTCCCTTTTCCAGATTGGCGTCGCCGCCGCCATGGTGGTCCCAATCAGCGTGATACAACTGGACAAAGCGAACGCCGCGCTCGACCAACCTGCGGGCCAGAAGACAATTCCTGGCAAAGGAAGGTTTGCGAACATCGGCGCCATAAAGATTCAAGGTGCGCGAGTCCTCGCGTGAAATATCGATGAGTTCTGGGGCGCTGGACTGCATGCGATAAGCCATTTCATAGGAATGGATGCGGGTGGCGATTTCCGGGTCGCCGGTGTCGGCAAGACGAACCTGGTTGAGTTCCTTGACCGCATTTAACACCTTTTCCTGGCTGAAGGGCTCAATTCCCTTGGGCGTGGACAAATTCAAAATGGGCTCTCCCCCGCTGCGGAAAGGCACGCCCTGGAACGCCGAGGGAAGAAACCCCGAGGACCAACAGGCAGCGCCGCCCCTTGGCCCGCGCGGACCCGATTGTAAGACCACGAAACCCGGCAGGTTATTGCTTTCGCTGCCAATGCCATAAGTCAGCCACGACCCCATGCTCGGGCGGCCGAACTGCGGCGACCCGGTATTCATGAAAACCTTGGCCGGGGCATGGTTGAAAACATTGGTGGCCACGGTTCGGACAATGGAAATATCGTCAGCCACCGTCCCCAGATGGGGCAACAGTTCGGAAATGGCAACGCCGCTTTTCCCATACCGCGTAAACTTGCGCCGACTGGCCAGCAGCTTCGGCGTTTCCTTGGCGAATGTGTCCATGAAGGCAAAGCGTTTTCCCTTGATGAACTCCTGGGGAATCGGTTTGCCATCCCAGCGAACAAGTTCCGGTTTTTCGTCCAGGAGGTCCAACTGGCTGGGACCGCCCGCCATGAACAGGAAGATGACGCTTTTAGCCTTGGCAATGTGGTGTGCAATGTTGAGTGAATTGGCGCGAGCCTGTTGATTAAAAAGCCCAGCCAAAGCCATGGAACCAAGGCCAATCCCGCACTCCTGGAAGAAGTGCCTTCGCGTTTGCCGAAGCAAGGTGGGGTCATTCATGCCGTCATTCCCTGGTAATGAATTCGTCCAGGTTCAAAAGAACCCTGGCCAGTTGAAACAGATTCGTGGAATCCTTGGAGCTTGAATCCTGCAGGAGTTTATTCATGATTTCCCATTCTCTGGGATTGGGCGCCCGGCCCAGGCAAAGATCAAAAGCGAGTTGAATCCGGGCGGAGGGAGAATTGGCTTCCTGTTCCAATCGACTGCCCAGGTACCGGGCAAATTCCACATGCGCTTCGTCATTCAATAAGGTCAGAGCTTGCAAAGGAGTGTTGGAACGGTTTCTCCGTGTGCAGGTGGCGACAGCATCGGGAGCATCAAAAACGACCAAGCCCGGGTGAGGAAAAGAACGCCAGAAATAAGTGTAGAATCCACGGCGGTAGCGGTTGGCGCCGACGCTGGTTTTCCAATCCTTGGGCACTTGGGTGAAGGCGTAAACACCCGCGGGTTGGGGGGGGAAAACGCTTGGGCCGCCAAGGGATTGTGTCAACAACCCAGACGCGGCCAACCCGGCATCGCGAATCACTTCCGCTTCCAGGCGGATGCGGTTTTGCCGGTACAACAGCCGATTCCTTGGGTCTTTCTGAGAATACTCGGGCCGGGCATTGGAACTCTGCCGGTAGGTGGAAGAATTCATGATCAAACGGATCAGCGCTTTCAAATCCCAATCTTTTTGAAACTCCGCCGCCAGCCAATTCAGCAATTCCGGATGCGTGGGCAGCGCGCCCTGAGTGCCAAAGTCGTTATCGGTTTCCACCAGTCCGATGCCAAATAGCGACTGCCATACACGATTGACAATCACTCGGGCGGTAAGAGGATTCGAAGGGTGAAACATCCATTGGCTGAAGAGCAAACGATTGGGTTTTCCCTTGCCCTGCAAGGGGGGAAAGATCTCCGGCACAGCCGGTTCCACAAGGGCGCCTTTGCGCGTGAATTCCCCGCTCAGGTGGATATGTGTGGCGCGTGGCTTGGCCATTTCCTCCACTACCATGGTTGAAGATATGTCGGGCATTCTGGCCTTGCGGTCAAAAACAGCAACTTCCAATTCCATTCTTTGGCGCAGGAGCCAAAGGTCGGCCAGGGCGGCCCAGCGGTTTTGCGCCAACCCCGCGGAAACCACATGACGGCTGAGATCCAGCCCGCGGAAATAATGTTCTATCGCGTGTTCCTGGTCCATGGTGCGGCCGTTCGGGGCAATGCCCACATAGGTTTGCACCGGTTCGGGAATCAGCGCTCTTTGGTCGGCTTGCAGTTTTCCTTCCCAGGTAGTGATCCTCGCGGGGATCAGCGGGTCGATATTTTTCTGCTTGGTTTCCAGCCCTTTCAGCTCCTTTTTTAACTGGTCGCGAACCTTGATTTCCGCCGGCGCCCCTATCTCCAAGTTGGGTTCATTGACCGTGTTGAAAAAAGCGAAGAACTGGTAGTACTCCCGTTGCGACAAAGGATCAAACTTGTGATCGTGGCACTGGCAGCAACCGATAGTTAAACCGAGCCATACAGAACCGGTGGTATTCACACGGTCGACAACCGACTCAACCCGGAATTGCTCCTTGTCGATGCCGCCCTCTTGGTTGATGGAAGTGTTGCGGTGAAAGCCAGTGGCCACGCGGTCGGAAGGCGTGGCGTTGGCCACCAGATCGCCAGCCAGTTGCAAAGTCGAGAAGCGGTCAAAGGGGATGTTTTCATTCAAGGCGCCAATGACCCAGTCGCGATATTTCCAAATCGAGCGCGGACCGTCGATGCTGTAGCCATTGGAATCGGCGTAGCGCGCCTGATCCAGCCACCAGCGGCCCCAGCGCTCGCCAAATTGCGGCGCATCCAAAATCCGGTCGACCATTTTCTCATAGGCCAAAGGGGAGGAATCTTTTTCAAAGGTCAGGCGCTCGTCGGGCATGGGCGGCAAACCCAAAATGTCGAACGACATTCGGCGCAGCAAAATACTTTTCCCCGCCAACTCGGAGGGAGCCATCTTTTCTTTTTCCAAGGCCGCCAGCACAAACCGGTCGATTGGGTTTTGGCACCAGCCCGGATTTTTTACCAAAGGAACTATCGGCCTTTGAATGGGTTGAAAGGCCCAGTGTTTCGAAAGGGGTTTTTCTCCCACGGCGATTGTTTCCTTCGGCGGCAGGTTCGCCCCAGAAGCAATCCACTTCTTGATCAGTTCAATTTCAGCGCTGGTCAGTTTCGTCCCCTTGGGGGGCATGGGCGTTACGCCCTCTTTCCCGGTAAGGGCCTGGACCAACAAACTTTCCTCCGGCTTATTAGGGACAACCGCCGGCCCGCTGTTACCGCCATTAAGCAACCCGCGAGCTGAATCCAGCCGCAACCCAGCTCGCTTGGTTTCGGCGTTATGGCACATGACGCAAGATCGCGCCAGCAACGGCTTGACCTCTTTGTCAAAATCCGGGGCCGCGCCCGCAAGCAAGAAAACAATCGTGAAGGTGGAATTCATAACCGGTGGGTCCAATTGCCACTGCTATTTTGGCTTTGTTTACCTCAAAGGGCAAGGACATTTGCAAAGAACCGGGGTAATGTCCAAGGGAATGCGGTAGCATGGGCTGCCTATTTTGACCACTTTTTCCCGGGAGTTTCCCATGCAACCGGCCATCCTTTTCCTTTGGGCAATTCTTGGCGCCGACCCAGCCATGATTCTAAAACCCGATCGTGTATTTGACGGCAACGGAAAAGTCCATGAAGGTTGGGTGGTCCTGGTGGACAAGGGCAAGATCTAGTACGCCGGGCCACCCGAACTAATGACCCGTCCGCTGAGCGCCAAGGCCATTTCGCTAACCGGTTGCACCCTGACCCCAGGATTGATTGACGCGCATTCCCACCTACTATTGCATCCCTACAACGAGGCGACTTGGGATGACCAGGTTTCGCGAGAACCTTTGGGAGAACGGATCAGCCGGGCTACGGTTCATGCGCGCCTGAATTTGTTTTCCGGTTTCACCACCATGCGCGACTTGGGTACTGAAGGGGCGGATTTGGCCGATTTGGGAATTCAGTCGGCAATTGAAAAAGGAGTAATCCCCGGGCCCAGATTACTGGTGACTACCCGGGCCATTGTCGCCACGGGAAGTTACGCCCCGCGGTCATTCGCCCCCGAATGGAGGATCCCTCAAGGAGCGGATGAAGCCGATGGGGAAAAGTTGCGTCAAGTCGTGAGGAAGCAGATCCGGGCGGGCGCCAACTGGATCAAGGTCTACGCCGACACGCCCCATGGCCAGGGGCCGGGCGCCAAGCCGGCGTTTACTCTGGAGGAATTGAAACTGGTGGTGGCGACTGCTGCCGATGCCGGGGTGCTTGTTTCCGCCCACGCACAGTCGCAAGAAGGCATGCGTCGCGCAGCCCTGGCTGGCGTGGCCAGCATTGAACATGGCGATGCCGGAGACATTGAGGTGTTCCGTCTCATGGTGGAAAAGAAAGTCTGGTATTGCCCAACCCTGGCCACGGGGGAGGCTTACGCCCGCTATGGTGGCTGGAAAAAAGGAACCCCGCCGACCCCTGCCCTGGTAAGTAAAAAGCAAAGTTTCCAGGCCGCCCTGGATTCAGGCGTGAACATTGCCAATGGCAGCGACATTGGTGTGTTCCCTCATGGCCAAGGATGGCAGGAATTGGAAATGCTGGTGAAGTATGGCATGACACCCCTGCAGGCGATGCAAGCGGCGACGCAAAGCGCGGCGAGAATGTTGCGCCTGGATAAGGAAATTGGCCAAGTCAAGGCTGGCTGGACCGCCGACCTGGCGGCTTTCGAAGGGAATCCAACCCAGGATATTTCAGCCGTGCGCAAAGTCCGCCTGGTGATAAAAGCCGGAGAGATTGTCAAAGGACCATGACAAGGAATATGGCCAACCACCGCCTTATTGGCGTTTTGGCCACTTTGCGTACACACATTGAGGCCTATTAGCCCTGAAGGCGCACCAGGCGAATTCCGTCAACCTGCAATCAACTCAGGCCCCTTGCCCGAGAGACTCCATGCCATCGCGGATCGACTGCAACTGTTTTTCCAGATCAGCGACGGTGTCGCGCTGTTGCTGGACGATTTCCGACGGGGCCCGGCTTACAAAACTCTCATTGCTGAGTTTGGCCATAATCGACTGCAACAACTTGTCCTTTTCGGCGCGGAGTTTTTCCAACCGACTGACCTCCACCTGAACATCAATCAGGCCTGCCAGTGAGACAAAGACCTCGAAGTCCTGGTGGACATGCGAAGCCGACTGCGTCGGGCGTGGTACTTTCTGGCCGCAATCCAGGGAATCGACTCCGGCCAAAAGTTGAATAAAGGGGGTGAAGGAGCGCAAATCAGCGGCCACGGTTTCCGGACAGCGGACTGTCGCCTGCAATGGCAGCCGGGAATCGAGCATGTAGCGGTTGCGCACATCGCGGACGGCGCGCACCAGTTCTTGCATGCGGGAAACCCGGAGATCGATTTCGGGCTGAATCCAGGCGGCAGGGAAATTGGGCCAGGCGGCAACGATAACGGCTTTTTCAGCCTGTTGGGGAACAGGCATCCCTCGAAGCGGAGCAGCTTCGTTCAAGGATTTCCAAAGAGTCTCGGCGAGGAACGGCATGATAGGATGCATCAACCGCAGGATGGCATCCACGGCGCCGATGAGGACGCGTTGGACCACGGCCCGGCCCTGGTCCTTCAACCGACCCTTGCTCATTTCCAAATACCAGTCGCAAAACTCCGACCAGACAAAATCGTAGAGAACCCGAGCTGCCTCGCTGAAGCGCAACGATTCCAGCAGGGAATTCACATGGTGCGCGGTCTGCGCCAGGCGGCTCAACAGCCATTGATCTTCCAAGGGCAACTGAGCGGGCAATACTTCACCAGGGGAATAGCCTTCCAGGTTCATCAGGATGAAACGGGTGGCGTTCCAAAGTTTGTTGGCAAAGTTCCGCCCTTGCTCGAACCGTTCCGACCCTTGCGTGGCGGTTAGCAACTCCGCATCGGCTTCGGGCCAGGGCCCCCCCGGACGAAACGGCTTCTTACACCCAGGGCAATTGATTTTCCGCGTCCGCATGTACATATGCTCCTGGCGGACCGGCACCAGGGCCTGGCAATGCGGGCAGATGTTTCCCACCGGCATGCGGCTGTCTTGCGTTTCCGTCGCCATGTGAGCCATTTGATAGCGCAAGGCATCGGCGCCGTAGCGGGAGATGATATCGAGCGGGTCGATGCCATTCCCCTTGCTCTTGCTCATCGTCTCGCCAAAGCCGTCGAGGATCTTGGGATGGATATAAACCTGATGAAAGGGAACCTTGCCGGTGTTGAACAACCCGGTCATGACCATGCGGGCCACCCAGAGAGTGATGATGTCTCTGCTGGTCACAAGAACGGATGTGGGGTAATAGCGGTTCAGGTCCGCGGTAGCCTCCGGCCAACCGAGGGTAGAATGGGGCCAGAGAGCGGAACTGAACCAGGTGTCGAGAACATCGGGGTCTTGCTTCAGTTCGCCTTCGCCGATTTTAGTTCCCAAGGGAAAATCCTCGAGGGAACAAACCAGCCAATTTCCGGGCAGATTAGCCTCGTGGAAATAAACCCCCGGCTTGCCTTGCAGAGCTTGCTCCACTTCTTCCCTGGAACACTTCACATGCCAGATGGGGATGCGGTGGCCCCACCACAGTTGCCTGCTGATGCACCAATCCCGCTTTTCCCCCAGCCAATCGAGATAGGTGTCGGCGTAGCGGGAAGGGGTGATACGCACGCTGCTGTCGCGCACCGCCTGCATGGCCAACTCCGCCAATTCCTCCATGCGCACGAACCATTGGTCCGAAAGAAAAGGCTCGATTGGAGATTTGCTGCGGTCGCTGTGGGATAATTCAATGTCGCGGTCTTCGCGCCCTTCAAAGAAGCCCAGCCCTTCCATGTCGGCGGTCACGCGCTTGCGAGCTTCAAAGCGGTCGAGGCCGGAATAGTCGCCGTTCCCCGCGATAATCGACCCATCGGAATTCAGGATGTTGATTGAAGGCAAGTTGTGGCGCAAGCCGCAGGCGTAGTCGTTGCGGTCGTGGGCGGGGGTGACCTTGACGGCGCCGGTGCCCAGTTCCTTTTTCACCAGGATGGCGTCGGCAATAATGGGAATTTCCCTGCCGCAAATCGGAATGCGCACTTTTTTTCCCACCAGGTGTGCATAGCGCTCGTCGTTGGGGTGGACGGCAACAGCGGTGTCGCCGAGCATGGTTTCTGGCCGAGTAGTGGAGAAGCGGATGAACTCATCCAACCCAACCACGGGGTAGCGGAAAGTCCAGAACCCGCCTTTCACGGTTTCCGTAAAGGTCTCATCGTCGGCGACAGAAGTTTGCAGTTGCGTATCCCAATTAACCAGCCTCTTGCCCCGGTAAATAAAGCCTTTTTTGAACATGGCGAAAAAGGTTTCGCGCACAGCCCGGGCGCACACCGAGTCGAGAGTAAACCGGGTGCGGGACCAATCGCAACTGGCGCCCAATTCCCGGAGCTGCCCGAGTATGCGCTTTTCGTACTGGTCCTTCCATTTCCAGATGCGAGCCACAAGTTCATCTCGGCCGAGATCGTGACGGGTTTTCCCCTCCTCCTCCTTCACGCGCTTTTCCACCACGGCCTGGGTGGCAATGCCGGCGTGATCGGTGCCGGGCACCCACAAAACATTGAAGCCTTTCATCCTTTTCCATCGCGCCAGGATGTCTTGCAGGGTGTTGTTAAGGGCATGGCCAAGGTGCAAGGCGCCAGTGACATTGGGGGGCGGGATGACAATGGAAAAAGGCTCGCCGGGCGCGCCGGGGTCCGCCTTAAAAAACCCCCCTTCCTCCCAGAAGCGGAGGCACTCCTCCTTGGCCAGGGCGGGGTCGTACTGCTTGGCTAGTTCCTGCGTCATGCGTGGAAAAATCCTCAGAAGGGAAAGAGAGTCTTGGCTTAGCGTCCCTGATCGCGGTCCTTGATCAGCTTGTATTCAATGCTATCGATGAGCGCCAGCCAGGAGGCCTCGACAATATTTTCGCTGACCCCCACGGTGGCCCAAACATCGCGTTTATCGTGTGATTCAATGACGACGCGGACCCTGGCGGCGGTGCCGGCTCGGGCGTTGACCACGCGCACCTTGTAATCAGCCAGTTGGAGATCTTCCAGATTTTTAAAATGAGGCACAAGCGCCTTTCGCAAGGCGCCATCCAGCGCGTTGACCGGGCCGTCGCCTTCACTGACCGTATGTTCTTCCTGGTCGCCATGCCGGATTTTCACGGAGGCCTGGGTCACAGGCACCCCATCGCGGCCGGCTTCAATATTGACGCGATAGGAAAGCCTTTGGAACAACGGCTGATAAATACCAGCGGCCTTGCGTACCAATAGATCAAAGGAAGCCTCGGCGGCCTCGAATTCATAACCCGCGTTTTCCAGATCCTGCACCTGTTGGAGTATCTTGGTCATCAAGGCGCGGTCGCCATGCAAATCAAACTTGGCCGTCTTTTTCAAAATAGTGGCGTGGCCCGACAACTCGCTGAGCAGAATCCGCCTTTCATTCCCCACCAGCGCCGGATCAACATGTTCGTAACTTCGGGAAACCTTGGCGACGGCGTGGGTGTGCATGCCACCCTTGTGGGCAAAGGCGCTGGAGCCTACAAACGGCTGCGAAGTGCGAAAGTTCATGTTCGCGGTTTCGTAAACATACCGTGAAATCTGGGTCAGCGCGCGAACACACTGGCTGCCCAGCGCCTGGTATCCCTGCTTCAAAGCCAGGTTGGCGACAACGCTAACCAGGTCGGCATTACCGCACCTCTCCCCTATGCCATTGATCGTTCCCTGCACCTGGGTAGCGCCCGAAATCACACCTTGCAAACTGTTCGCCACCGCCAAGTCGCAATCGTTATGGCAATGAATGCCAATCTGCGTGGCAGGTTTCAGTGCGGCGCGCACAGCGGTCACCCCAGCCGCTATTTCACCAGGCAGCGACCCTCCATTGGTATCGCACAAAATAACCGCGCTGGCGCCAGCTTCCTCCGCCGCTTTCATTGTCGCCAGGGCGTAATCCCCATTGGCCTTGAACCCATCGAAGAAATGCTCGGCATCATAAAACACTTCCCGGCCTTGTTCCCGGCAATAACTAACGGAGTCGCGGATCATGGCCAAGTTTTCTTCCAATGTCGTTCCCAGAATCTCGATCACATGCAAGTCCCAAGTTTTTCCCACGAGGGTGACAAGAGCAGTCTCGGCTTCCAGTAAGGCTTTGAGGCAGGTGTCCTGGGAAGGGTGAACGCCCTTGCGGCGAGTCATGCCAAAAGCGGCGACCCTGGAATGCTTCAGGGCGAGTTTTTTCACCTCGTGGAAATACTCGAAATCCTTCGGATTGGAAAGAGGGTAACCCCCTTCAATGAAATCAACCCCCAATTCGTCCAGGCGGCGCGTGATGTTCAGCTTGTCTTGGAGGGAAAAGTTGATGCCCTCCCCCTGGCTGCCGTCTCGCAAGGTCGTGTCGTAGATAAAGATGCGCTTCATAGATCAACTCAAAGGCGCTTGGCCCCTTGGCGTTTTCACAAGGAAATCAAAAGGTTATTAAACCAAGGAGAGGGAAAGGTGTCCATGCTCAGGGGGCCTGGCAGAGGGCTTAATCGATTTCCAGGCTCGCTGGACAGGGCAGATGCCTTAGCCAGTTGGCATTGTCCTTTTCGGGAAAATCGGCGCGGAAGTGGGTGCCCCGCGATTCTTTTCTTTGGGTCGCAGACCAGATCATCAACCTGGCCACGGTCAAAAGGTTTGCCAGTTCCCAGCCGCGCCGAGTGGGGAATTCCCTGCCCAATGCGTATTTGCACCAGAAGCTCACCGATTTCGCCGCCTCGGCCAGAAGTTCTTCGTTGCGCACTATGCCCATGTTTCTTCCCATCAAGCTGCGTAAGGAAATGGTCACATCGGAAATATCGAGGTCGCCCGGTTTTCGAGCCCGCCCATGAGGCGCTATCGGGGGCACAACAAAACTTTCTTTCATTTGTCGCGCGGCATTGACCGCACCATCTGCACAGATTTTTCCAAACACCAAGCCTTCCAGCAAACTATTCGATGCCAGCCGGTTGGCGCCGTGCAGCCCGCTGGAAGTGACCTCTCCCGCCGCCCAAAGCCCAGGCAAGGAAGTCCGGCCTTGAAGATCGACTTCGACCCCGCCGATCATGTAATGCGCCCCAGGGCGGACAGGGATAGGATCGCGAGTAATATCGAGGCCAAAGTTGGAACAAACCTTTTCAATGCCCGGGAAACGGCGGTGGACCGTGGCAGAATCAATATGCGACAGATCGAGATAAACATTGGGGTGCTGGGTCGTTTCCATTCGCTTGACAATGGCCCGGGAAACCACATCGCGCGGGGCCAGTTCCGCCCGGGGGTCCTCCTCTGGCATGAAGCGATGGCCATTTTTGTCCCGCAGCCAGGCGCCTTCCCCTCGCACCGCTTCACTAATTAAAAAGCGGCTGGAACCAGCGACATAAAGAACCGTGGGGTGGAACTGCATGAATTCCATATCGCGCAAGCGAGCGCCAGCCCGATAGGCGGCGGCCATGCCATCACCCGTGGCCACCGGCGGGTTGGTAGTTTCGCGGTAAACCATCCCCACTCCGCCGCTGGCCAGGATCGTTTGGCTGGCCCAAATCAGCAGCTTGCCCTTGCGCTGGCGGTGCACCAGCGCCCCAAGGCATTGACCTTCATGAGTAATCAGGTCGAGGGTGAAAGTTTTTTCCCAAAGTTCAATGTTGGGGGCATCGCTCACCCGATCGATTACTGCCCGCATGACCTCGAAACCGGTGGCATCTCCAAGGGCGTGGACAATACGGTGGTGGGAATGGCCGCCTTCCTTACCCAAGGCCAGCGCGCCTTCAGTCTGGTCGAACCGAGTCCCCAAGCGCACCAGGTCGTCGATTTGCCCCGGTGCCTCGCGCACTACCAATTCGACTAATTCCCGATTGCAAAGTCCAGCGCCCGCGACCAGGGTGTCTTCAATGTGGTTTTCAAACCGGTCCTCGGGAGAGATGACCCCAGCAATACCGCCCTGGGCGTAGTTTGAATTGCTGTGCGCGGCCATGTCCTTGGTAACCACCAGGACGCGCAGATCCCCGGGGACAGCCAGTGCCGCCCGCATGCCGGCAATTCCGCCGCCAATAACCAGGATGTCGGTGAATACATGGGGAATCTCCCTGGGGCTGAAGCGGATCAGGTAGCGTTGGGGAAACTCCATGCCATCAGATTAAGGGCGAAGTGGAAACAGATCCACACTTTCAGGAAAGAATTTACTAACGAAGGTTGCAACCCGGCGCCAATTATTCTGCCAGGCCGGAACCTGGCGTTCCCAGGGCCACCATTCATTCACTGAGGGTCAGGGAACAGAAGGATAACTGATCCCCGCTGCCCTGCGAGGCTGTTGCAGTAAAGCGGGAAATGTTTCAAGAATAGTTAAGGCTCAGGTTTGGCCAGTTTCTTGGTGAATTCCTTGTAGGCATCGCGGTAGGAAGGTGGAGGCAAGGCCTGGTTTCCCGCACGGGTGTCGGGGGCTGCTTGCCCGGCGCCCGATTGATACCGTTGCCCGCCTAAACTTGGGCCCTTGCCAAGACCAGCGGGGGTGTTGTCCAGGTCTTTCAATCCCAATTCCTGTTGAACCCTGCGTTTCTTTTCTTGCAGGAAGCGCTGGAGGTCCTCAGGCGACATCTTGGCATCCTTGAGGACATCCGGGTTAATCAGTTTTTTGTAGTTTTCAATTTGGGCTTCGACGGCCTTGCGCTTGTTTTCCTCACTGGCGGCATCGGGAGATTTTTTGCCATCGGGGTTGGCCTTGCCAGGAGTATCGTTGGCAGGGTGGCCATCTTTACCAGGCAGAGTTCCTCGCATAACGGTACCCACATAATTGCCAGGAGTATCGTTGGCAGGGTGGCCATCTTTACCGCCGTCCCCCTTGGACGGCTCGGAACCTTTCCCCGTGGGATCGCCTTTGCCCATGTTGTTTCCTTTTTCCATGCCGTCTTCTTTCCCCATGGGATCGCCTTTTCCCATGCCATCCTTGCCCTGGCCGGATTTACCATCAGCGCCTTTCTTTTCAGAACCACCCGGTCCTTTTTCTCCGCCTTTGTCCCCGTCCGGCCCAGCGGCTTTGTCCTGCCCTTTACCCATTCCCGATTTCCCCATGCCCTCTTTATCCATCCCCTTGGCATCCGGGCCGCCTTTCTGATTGCCCTTCTCCATGCCGCCTTCGCCCATTTTTCCTTTATCCGGCCCGCCTGGATTTTTGGAATTATCCCCTTGGCCATTCCCCTTCTCCATGCCTTTGCCTGAGTCACCCTCCTTGGCTTTTGAATTCTCCTTGCCGCCCTTGCCCTCCTTTTCCTGAGCGTTTTTCTCAGGGCCATTCTTGGAGTCGTTGGCGCTCTTGTCGGAATTTTTCGGGCTGCCTTTTTTCTCGTCCCCTCCGAGGGAGTCTCCCTTGGATTTGCCGCCTTTTTCCTCGCCTCCCTTGCCGGTGTTGCCTTTTTCCATCCCCGGGGTGTCTTTCCCTTTTTGATCACCTGATTTGCCTTCGGCATTTTTCTCTTTGCCAGCGCCGTCGGCGTTTTTCTCCATGCCTTTCTTCTCTTCGCCTTTATCTCCCTCTTTTTTGCCTTCTTTTCCGTCCTTTTCCTGGGCCGTCTTCTCCTGTTTGCCCTTCTCATTCCCCTTGGAGTTGCCTGGCTCGTCTTTCTCCATGCCTTTCTTCTCACCCGGTTTATTCATGCCGGCTTTGTCTTGAGCGCCTTTTTCGTCCCCGCCCTTGGCCTCCTTCCCCTTCGGTTGGCCGCCATTGGGATCGCCTTTTCCGTCGTCCTTATCCTGCTGGCCTTTGGGGTTTTCTTTACCCTTGGGATCTCCCTGCTTCTCCTCCTGGCCAGATTTGCCCTTGGAGGTATTACCTCCCTTGGCGCCTTTATCCTTGCCTTCTTTATCCTTGCCTTCTTTGCCAGCATCTTTGCCATCGGGCCCCTTGGCCTCCTTGGATGACGCTTTCTCCTTGTCGCTTTCTGGGTCGCCCTTTTTCTCTTGGTCCTTGCCTCCACTGCTTTTTTCCATGCCCTGCTTGCCGGTATCTTTTCCTTCCGCGTCCTTGGGTTGACCTTTGTCCTTTTTGTTCCCTGGATCGTCTTTGTTTTCCTTATCCTTGCCCGGGTTGTTTTTATCCTTCGGCCCCTTGGCTTCGTTTTTCTCGGTCCCTTGTTTTTCCTTGGCATTGTTTCCCGTGCCGCGGTCCTGCTTATTAATCGCCTCGTTTAACTTCTTTTCCTGCTCCGTGAACTCGTTGTCATTCATTTGGGGATCCTTCCCCTTTTCCTTGGATTCCTCCGGGTTGTTTCCCTGGTCGGCGTTTTTTTGCCCGCCCTCTTCCCTGGGCTTGGACTGGTCCTTCCCTTTGCCATCTCCTCCCTTGCCCCCTTGGGATTTTTCAGGGTTGTCCTTGCCATCTTTTTTTTCCGACTTTTGATCGCCTTGCTTTTTCTCCTGGTTGTTTTTCGCGTCGTTCTCTTTTTTCTCCTCTTGGCGCTGCTTTTCCTCTTTGCGGTTGTTTTCGTCCTGTTGCTTGTCGTTAGCCTCTTTTTCCTTTTGGGCTTTATCCTTGTCCTTTTTCGTTTGATCCTCGGACTGTTTTTCCGCGAAGTTCAGGCGGAACAGTTTGCTCTTGCCCAAGTTGGCCTTGGGAAAATCGCAGCCATCCTCGGCTTCAAGCCAATAATCGATGAAAGATCCCACCACCGGTTTGTAGGGAGCGCCATTCTCTTCCTTGAGCGAAGAGGCGTTAATGAAATCGCTGTATTGAACGGAAGCAGGATTGCCGCCGGAGGGAAGTTGCAGGGATTTTTCATTCCGGTAAGGGATGGCCGCCAGAGGCAGATTCTCGCCAGCTTTCATCATCAAGGTTAATTTGCGAACTCCAAAATCGTCGACCGCCAAGCCGCCAAGGTTCAAAACCCCATTCACGGCCAAGGTGACTTCTTTCCCGGGAACGGTCAGGTCCACTTTTGGCGGCTGGTCCTTGATTGCCGTCAGCGGGTGATAAGTAGCATCGAAATAGTTATCCCTTTCGGCGGAAGTGTATTCCACTCGGTACTGGCCAGACTGGGTGACCACGAAGGTCCCTTGCAAAAGAGTGGGGTCGGTAGGTGAGACAGCCAGGTAGATTTTGTCCTGGTTATCGCCAAAGCGGACCAAGCCTTCGCGGACTTTGCAATTGGCGCGAACGCGGATTTGCACGGTAGTGCCTTCCGGCGCCTCGATCTTTCGGCTGGCCGAGGCCAGATCGGATTTCCCCATGTAGGGCCGGAATTTATATAGAACTTGAAAATCCGCGATCAAGGGAGTCAGACGGACTTCGATCTGGTGAACCTTGGATTCGCCGTCCCCAGCCGCAACCTTGTAGGAGAAACCACTGCGAATATCACTCCAAAGCACTTTGATTTTGAATTCTCCACGGACATCCCCAGGCTGCATGAAAAGAGGGTGCCAATCTTCGTTTTCTTGATACCGCAGCATCAGACGAGGGAAATCAGGGCTGCCCTCGGAGGTAATCCTGCCATCAACCCTGGCGACAATTTCCACCGGGACGCCCATGGGAATGACTGCGTCACCATGGACTGGTGTAAGAATGGTCACGCGGTTGCGCGTGGCAATCGTGGTTTCCACAAAGGGAGTAAAGACCCGGCCAAGGTGGGAAAAAAACGGGTTTTTCCCAAACAGGGCCGCCAAGGCAATCAGAAAACAAAGGCCAACCCCCGCCAGCGCACCGGCAATAAACATTCCCCGGGTCGATACCACTTCTTCCCCTTCGTGGTCGTGCAGATCCCTTTCGGCACGGTTCCCCAGCGCCTTGCGCACGGAATCTGGAATCCTTTCCTCGCGAAGCTCCACCCAGTTGATGACGCTGTTATGGGAATCGGGGATCAGGCGCTCCACCATGGCGGCGGCGTAAACGGGATTGATCTTGCGGGTCATGGGGACCCAAAGCTTGCGATAAACCCACCAGGCCAGGAACGACAGGAAACCAAGGAAGATCACTTGCCGGGCCAGGGAGGAAAGGGAGAAAAAGCGATCGAAAAGGATAACCAGAAGGGCGTAGCCGAACACCAAGCCCACGGAGGAAAACGCCCCGTAACCCAAATCCACCATGTGGATTTGTTGGGCCAATTGGCCCAACCGGTCTTCCACCTGTGACTCGGACCGGAAAACCTTTCCTTTGGGAGCTTGCAGTTTTTGTGCCATGCCAACGCTATCCTTTTTGCTGGTAAGGCCTGGGGAAAATCCTTTAACAACCAAACCATGGACAAGGGACAAAAACCGGGGTACCATCCTCCACATAAAAGACGAACCCAAATGGGTTTGGGTTTGCAAACCAAAGGATATTCGCCTGAATGGACACCGCCATGACCGCTACCACCCGCAGAGATTTCCTGGCCGTTGGAACCGGCTTGGCTGTTGGTTTGTCCGCAGGCCGGGCTTCCGAGCAAGCCATCGCACCTAAACCTAACATACCATTTACTTTAGGGATGGTCACCTACAACATTGGCGCCAAGCTGGATATCCCCTCTCTCTTGCGGGTTTGCAAAGCAACGGGTATCGGACCGGTGGAACTCCGCACAACTCATAAGCATGGAGTGGAGCCAACCCTTTCCCCCGTGCAACGGAAAGAAGTGAAGAAACAATTCGCAGATGCAGGGGTGGTTATTTGGGGCAGCGGTTCCGTGTGCGAGTTTCATTCCCCAAACCCCAAAGTTGTGGAAGAGAACATTGAAACCTGCAAAAAATTCCTCGACTTGGTGAAAGACTTGGGCGCCAAGGGGGTGAAAGTCCGTCCCAATGGGTTGCCCAAGGATGTGCCGGTGTCGAAGACCATTGAGCAAATAGGCAAAGCCTTGCAAAAATGCGGGCAAGCGGCCTCTGATGCCGGGGTCGAAATCTGGGTGGAAGTGCATGGCGGAGGAACCGCCAAACCCGAAACCATGAAAGCCATCATGGAACAGTGCGGGCATTCCTCGGTCGGGGTCACCTGGAATTCCAACCCCGACGATGTTGTGAACGGCTCTGTCGCCAAGTCTTTCGAACTGCTCAAGCCCTGGATCAAATCGTGCCACATCAACGACTTGTTCAAGGATGGGCAAGGAGTTTATCCCTACCGGGAATTATTTTCCCTGTTGACGAAATCCGGTTACAACCGCACCACCCTGATTGAAGTTGGCAAGACCATGCCCGATGAACCCTCCACCATCGAGTTTCTTCGCTACTATAAGGCCCTGTGGCTGGAGTTGGCGAAACCGGTGGCTGGGGAATAAGGAGCATGGGTCAAATAATTCGCCTGGAAACTTTCCATGAGGGTCTGCACCGCCTGGCCCTCTTGCGGAAACCAGCCAATTTCAAGCCCCCCGGCCCGTTGATCTTGATGCTTCATGGAGCTGGTGGCACCGCCTCCTGGACTTTGGAAGAAACCGGTTGGGGCCGGTTGGCCGACCGCGTGAACGCACTGCTTCTTCTTCCCGAAGGAACCCGGGCCGATTTAAAAAAGGCCCCGGGCTTTCTGAAAAATCCACAGGTTTGGAACGATGGTTCCCCCAGGTCGGAAATGGGCCAACCCGGGGTGAACGACCTGGCTTACCTCGATCAACTACTGCAACAAGTGGGGTCACTTGGCCTGGCCCAGAAAGACCGGTTTTTCCTCACCGGCTTTTCCAATGGCACCGGCATGGCTTTCCGCTACGCGGTTCATGGCAAGAAAAAACCCGCGGGTTTCGGCCCCGTTTCAGGCCTATGTTTGGTGGATGACTATCCTCACAACCTCGCCATTCCCACTTTGTTCATTGCAGGGAGTCAAGATCCCTTGATTCCCCTGGATGGGGGTCCCATTCAATCACCTTGGACAGGAAAAACGGAAATCCGTTCCGGCGTTATGGAAACCATTAAGAAATGGGAGCTAGCTTTGGGCGGGGCGGCGGAAACTGAGGAAAAAAGTTTGCCCAGCGCCATTTGCATTGAGCGACTCTGCGGCAAAAAACGCACCCCTTTTCACACCATTATCCTGGCTGGCCTGGGACACCACTGGCCTGGGGGAAAAGGGACACTGAACAAGCGCCTGGCGGGAAATCCTTCCAATCAAATAAACGCTTGCGAAACCCTTTGGGCTTTTTGGAACATCAAGTAAATGGTGTCAGTTCATTTTTCCGTTGCCAATTAGCTCGCCTTAGTTTGTCGGCCCGCATGGGCCGACTCTTACGACCGAGCGCGGACGGCTTGATCTACTATGCCATCAATCGCGGCAACAATCGCGACGCCGTGTTTGCGCGGCCAACCGCAGTAGGCGGAGTAGTAAAGCATGAACTGACACCATTTATTTTCTTCTCACCTTTCGGTTCACCAGCGGGGGAGAAAGGATTTCCTGCATGATAAACATCGACCGCAGCGACTTGGCGGAGCGCAACAACGCCAAGGCCTCGGCGATAGCGGAATTGGTTTTAATATCCAGGCCAGGCAAGCCTTCGTGAGGCTTTTCAAAAAACCTTTTACTTCCCACCCGGTTATGGTCTGAATTGCTGGCTGACGGGAGAGCTACACCCGATGTTGGAGAATTCAAAGTGGGAGCGGAAGTCACCCGCGACGGTTGAAACTGTTCCCTGGCATCCATGGTCGAAACTGTTGCCGGCGGCGGGGTCGGATGCGCCGCCGGACGGGGTTTGGCTTTCGCGGGCCGGGTCTTCTTTTTTCGAATCCGCTCCTCAATGATTTGCAATGGGGTCAAGGCAGGAACTTCCCTTGACGACCTTTCCACCCCGGACGATGTTGCCGGGGCAGCAAGAACCGCAAAAGGGACGCCCTCATTCTCCTTGGGAGAAAATGGCTCCTGTGCCGACTTGCCTTCCCTGCGCTGGCGGGCTTCTTCCAAGAATTTATTCAAGTCGGAATGGGTGGGGGAAAAGGGAATCTTATTTCCCGCCCCCCCGGGTTCCGCCACTTTCTTCAGCGAACTGAGAATAAACACAGCAAAAGCAATCAGAGGAATAATCCAGGACTCCCAGCCGGCAAGGGCCGCCTGCTGGTTAGCGAAAACAGCAATCGTCATTCCTGCCATGGTCATGCGATTCCTTTTTCGTGGTTAAGTGGGCTGACGGTCGGTGCTGCCAGTACCCGCGATGGAAGTCCTCATAGAGGTATCGGACTGTAGATTTTTCATTTGGAAATAATCCATGTAACCCATTTTCCCTTCGCGGATCGATTGCGCCAGGGCCTTGGGAACCTCGGCCTCGGCCAGCACTACCAGGGCCCGGTTTTCCTCAACGCGAGCCCGCATTTCCTGTTCCTGGGCCACGGCCAAAGCGCGGCGCTTCTCCGCGTTAGCCTGGGCTACGCGCAAGTCTGCGGCTGCCTGATCGGCTTGCAAGTTGGCCCCCACATTGGCGCCCACATCGATTTCCGCCACATCGATGGAAACAATCTCGAAAGCCGTTTGCGAATCGAGGGCGTTTTTCAGCACAGCCTGCGAGATCAAGTTTGGATTGGCCAGCACATCAGTGTGATGCTCGGCGCTGCCGATCGCCTTGACAATGCCTTCCCCCACGCGGGCAATGATGGTTTCCTCGGTGGCCCCGCCTACCAGGCGGTCGAGCTTGGTGCGCACGGTAACGCGGGCCCGGGCCCGGAGTTGAATCCCGTTGCGGCAAACCCCATCCAGGGTTTGCCTGCCTTTCGAGGGGTCGGGGCAATCAATGACCTTGGGATCGACACTGCGTCGAACGGCTTCGAAGACATCGCGGCCGGCCAGGTCAATGGCCGCTGCCGCGCTCCAGTTCAAATCCATGCGCGCTTTCCTGGCCGCGATCACTGCACCCACCACCCGTTGCAAGTTGCCCCGGGAAAGCACATGCGCCTCCATGTCCTGACAGGTCAAATCGCGAACCCCCGCCTGCACCAGAGCGATTTTTTGTTTGACGAGCATGCTATAATCAATGCCCAGAAGTTTCATGCGGATCATGTCAAAAATCCCAATGCCGGCGCCGGTCAGGAACGATTGCACCCACAAACTCAGGAAGGTGAAAAAGAAAAAAGCCACCAAGAGAAAGACAATCAAGCCGATCCCTCCCAGAACTAGCCAAAGGGTGTCGGCCGAAAAATCCTTGGCTGCGAATAAAATATCAAACATGAACTTGCTCCTCATTTTTCTTTGGTAAACAACGAACCGTTATTCCATTTCCATGAAGCGGGCGTTTTCCAGGTCGGTCAGGGGCGGGCCCTGGGCCGGCCGGACCACCACATGCCCGCCGTGCGCGTGCACGCAGCGGACCCATTTCCCTTCTTCGATCAACATTCCCTCGGTAATGCAATCGACCCTGCGGCCTTCAAAATCGACCACGCCGCCTGGCCTCAACTCCGTCAGAGTTTTTCCCGCCTTGCCAACCAATTTTTGCAATTCCAGATTCTCGGGCATGGAGCCAATGGTGTCTTCGCCAGCAGCGCTGCGCACCATCATGTTTTTCCCCAGCGTGGTGCGCGGCCAAAGCCACAAAAGCAAATTGATGGCCACGGGGATTCCCATGGCAACCGAGCCCAGCATGGCCAGGCCCGCCGTGGTGCTATGGAAAAACCCGAAGGTAATCCCCACACCCAGGGATGCCAATGACAATACACCCAGAATACCGCCAGTGGGCAGGAATACCTCCAGTGCGACCAGGAGAAACCCCACGGCGATTAAAAATATTCCCAAACTGAGATTGCCTGATTCCATTGCAAACTAAACCCCAGTGAGCTGTCCCGTTAAGAATACCGGGAATTCACCCAGGAATCAAAACAATCCTCAAGAGGTGAGGTGTTTCACGACGATCCTGTTCCCCTCGACATGGATCACTTCAATTTTGCTTCCGGCTTCGATAAAGTCGCCTTCCGATACCACATCGACCCACTGTTCGCCAAAACGGGCCATTCCCGAAGGGTGCAGTGTGGTTTCCGCCACTCCGATCATGCCGCCCTGGATTTCTAGTTGGCCTGGACCCGAATCCCAGCAAGAAGGCGCCGTGCGCGGAGTCTTGGGAAAAAGGAACAACCGGCTGGCGCCAGGAATGCTCGGGAGATAACGCGCCAGCAGCATGGCGGCGCCAATGGCGGCCAGGAAACTCAGGCCATAGGGGCCAATTGTCCGGGCAAAGCCCGACCATTCGTCAGAAGATCGAGGCCAATGCCCAAAAGCCACCAGGCCAAGGCTGCCCAACACCAGCAAAATGCCCGCCAGCCCGGTCACACCAAACCCAGGCAAGACAAACACCTCCAACCCCACCAAAAATAGACCCAGAATGAAAAGCAACACCCCCAGCCAAAGGACTTGCCCCGCCAATTGCGAATGCGACCAGAAAAACAAAACAAAACACAAGGCAGCGATGATCCCGGGCAGGCTGGCTCCGGGAATTTTTACTTCCATGATCAGGCAGGTGACGCCAATCATCACCAGCATGACACTGGTCCACGGATGGCGCAGGAAGTCGGCCAAGTCATCTAGCCAATCAGTTCCCGACAAGGGAATCTTGCTGGATTTGAACCCTTCTGCAACGGCCAATTGTTCCATGTCTTTCACCACACGCTGGGCCAGGTGAATCCTGGGATCGGCGGCCAACTCCGCGCTCATTTTGAAACGCTGCCCTTCCTCTTCTTTCCGGAAAGGCTTCAAGAGGATTTCCAGTTTCCACTCAGCCATTTTTTCCAGTTGGTCCGCCAGGAAAATCCGCGACTCGCCCGTGGTGCGGTTAACGCCCAAGGCAATGCGGACCGCTGGATCGGTCCAACCTTTGGCAAACGCTTCCGCTTCCTCCTTGGGATACCCGCGGGCCTGCAAAAGTTCCTGCAACTTTTTTTCCATTTCTCCTTCCTGCCCCGGGTTGGCCAGGAACCAATCATCCATTCCGCCCAGGCTGGCGCCTTCAGCCATGACAATGCGCGAGCAAGCCAAGGCGGGAAACAAAGCCAGGTCACGGGCGTGAGGCGAGACAAATGCAATCAGCCGGACCGGTTTTTCCCTTTGGGGGCTGCGCAACTCCGCCAGGTAGTCGGCCAATTCACTCGCCGCCGACCCAGTCCCGCCGGAGCATTCCAGTTGCAAAAATAAAATATTCGCGCCACTCCCTTCCGCCCGGTGCACCCTTCGCTTGAACCTTTCAATCAGGTCGGCATCAATATTCCCGGTTAACACGATTCGCCAGGGCGCGTCTGGATCATTGCCCCCTGATAATTCCTCCAATTGCTGCCTGGGCAGACGGAGTTTTTTGCAAAGCTGATCGAGTGAATCGGCCGGTTCTTGCTCAGCGATGCCCAGGGTGCGGGCCATGGCGAAATCATAAAAACCCTCGGCGCCAGCCTGCACAACGATTTCTCCCTGGGCATCGATGGCGCGGTCGACAAAAACCTGCGCACCATTCGCCTGGCGCGAACGGACCAAGGTCAGGTCGGGATTGTACATTTTCGCAACCACGGCCTTGGAAATTCTGCCCGCGGTCATTTCCTCATAAGCGGCCCGGATGGTGTTGCTGAGAAACTCGCCTGATTCCCCCACGATTTTCCCCAGCTTTCCTTGCGAGGAAAAGTAAATCCCATCGCAGGATAGCACAGGCAAAACCGCGTGCCTTTTCACCTCGCCATGCACCCACGCCACCAGGATGACGCTGCCGCGGTTTTTCATTTGCCGAATTTGAATTGACAAGTCATAGGCCGGGCCAAATTCCGAAACCGCTGCTTTTCCCCCAGGGTTCATGTCCAGAATAATTTTGAAGACCGGTTTTTGCCCTGGAGGAATGTCCTTGGCCGCCGCTTGAAATTGATCCAGCCTTTCCAAAATCGCATTGCGCAGCTTTTTGACCTGTTCGCTTTCCAGGTTGGAAGGAATGGCGACGATTATCCCGCCCTGTGGGGTTTCACCCCGAGCGGTAGAAATAAAGTTGTTTCCCCAAAAAATACCCAATAGGGCCAGAAGAACCCGGCCTTGGGCTGAATAGGCCTTTGATTGCCAACATTTTCTTGAAATAACGCACATTGATAACCCCCGCGATTTCTTCCCCTTCATTGTACCTTTCCTGGACTGGACTGCGTTGGAAAAGGAGTACATTCATGAAAGGAGTCGTTAAAGTTGACCTGGCCTTGGTTTAAGGCGCAGCCACTTCTGAGGGGAAAGCAAGGTGGGGGGGCGTTTTGGAAATAAGGTGATCGAGTAAGCTTTGACCAATCCAGGTTAACAATCTCGTGGCGTGAAAAGTTACTCAATTAATACCTGGTTTTCTTCCTAAAAGAATTGCAAGGGATCTTATGAATTCGGTGCTGGGATTATTCGCCAAATGGCCCGAGCCGGGAAAGGTGAAAACCCGCCTGGCCAGACACATTGGCCCGGGGCAGGCTGCCGCCCTGGCCCTGGCCATGGTACAGGACACCCTGGCTTTCCTTTACCCACTGAAGTGCAGCAAGATTCTTTTATTCACTCCTCAAGAAAAACAGAGTGATTTTTCCCAACTGGCAGGAAAGAACTGGCAGTTGCGTTTGCAATCCGCGGGAGACCTGGGGCAAAGGCTGGGGGATTTTTTTACCTCCTTTCCAGGCAGAACCATCGCCTTTGGCGCTGACAGCCCCACTTATCCCCCCGGGCAAATTGAAAAGGCTTTTGATCTCCTGCAATCTTCTCTGGGGGTCTTGGGCCCCGCTTTGGACGGTGGCTGCTGCTTGATCGGCTACAGGGATTTTCAAAACTCATTTCTGGATCAAGTCCCCTGGAGCACCAACGCTGTCCTGGAATCGCTGGTCAAAAACTTGCAAAAAGCTGGTATCCAGCCGGTGCTCTTGCCCACTGGGTTTGATGTGGATGAAATGGAAGACCTCCACCGGTTGGCGGACTCAATCCGTGAAATGAAAGCAGCAAACCTGGATCCGTTGCCCCAGCACACTCTAGCTTTCCTGAGGGAAGCGCGCCTGATTCCCTGAACCCCCGTCCGCCACCGCATCAACCGACCCGCTCCGGCGCAGTAAAAAAATAAGCAGGGCGCAAAGAAAATACCCCAGGGCCCAGTGATATGGAGTTTGATACTGAACTGCGTGAACCATCTTTGGGTCTACCTGCGCGAGGATGTGCCAGGGCAAGCCAATCATTTCATCCCCCAGTGGAGAATGGATGATACCAAAAAACGCCAGCCCTCCGGTTACCAGGCAGTAAACCGCGGCGGGTACCATCTTGCCATCCTGAACAAAGGCCAAGATGGTGGCCCAGAGCATGCCGGAAATCAAAAATCCATTGGCCAGGCAACGCAGTGTTTGCAAGCCGGTTTGCGCTTCTGGTGAAAGCGGCGCCTGAAGGCCAAAAAGACTTTTAACGGTTAGCAAGGCCAGGTAGGCCAGGGCCGGGAGAATGGAAAAAGCGACGGCTGGGAAGTGCCTGGGAGGAACCACCCTGAAAGTGTGGGAGGTGATTTCCAGGCCGACAAAAACCAGGATGGGAAACAAAACCACACGGGGGAGGTAATGAAAGAGCACAGTGAAACCACCCAAAAAGCCCGCCAGGCCAATGAATAACGCAGTCAAAAGAGTGTAGCCGGCGCGACCGCCCATTTTCTTGTAAGCCGGCTGACCAATGTAGGGGGTGGTTTGAATCACGCCGCCAAAAAAACCCGCCACCAGAGATGTCGCCGCCTCGGTAAACAAAATCGACCGGGTATCGAATTCGTCTCCTTCGCTGGCCGCGCTTTCAGTACAGTCGATCCCGCCGATCACGGTGGCCAGGGCAAAGGGAAAGACGATGGGGATTCGGTGCAGGACCTCTTGAAACACATTGGCCCAGCCGATGCTATCGCTGGCCAGGAATGGAACGGGCAATTGAAAAGCCCAATGGCCCTGAAAGCTGAATTCTTTGATGGGTGGGACGATCAAGCCCTGGCCCAAAAGCGCGGCGCCAAAATAAAGGAACAAGCCCAGGAGCAACGCCCCCAGCGCTCCGGGAATTCCCCAGGGCAGCCGTCGGTGAGCCAGCAAGGTAATCAGGATGAGGAAAAGACAAGGGAGGCCGATAAGCGGGTTGCCCCCGATATCCTCTTTCATGGGCATGAATGCAATCAAGGTGAGAGCGATGGCGGCCAGACCGCCGAGCAACCCCGCGCGGGGAATCCATTTCCTAACCAAGTTGCCGAAGGGTGAAAAAAGGCATTTCATCAGGCCAATGGCAACCAGCACGCTCAAGCCTACTTGCCAACCGAACATCATGGCTTTTTCATGATTGCCCGGGAAAAGCTCATTGCCTTTAGCCAAGGCAGGAAGAAGAACCAGAAAGGCCATGCCAAAAGTGCTGGGAGTATCGAGCCCCAAGGGCATTGCCGTGACATTGTCCCGCTTTTGTTTTTTCGCCAGGCGGATCGCCATCCAGGTGTAAACAAGGTCGCCGAGAAAAACACCCAACGCCGTACCGGGAAGCATCCGGGTCAGGACAAACTCCGGAGTGTAGCCATTGGGGGCATCAGCAAAAGTGAGAATGGTAAAAAGGGTGACCAGGACCGCGAGGTTATCAATCACCAGGCCAAAAAAAGCATTCCAATCTCCCCGGACAAACCAAACCCAGGGTTTCATCATCGTTCTCCCATAGGGGTTGAAAAAATGAATATGCCACAGCGGGCCATTGAAAGGAAGCAAAATGTGGCCCTACTTTTGTCAAGAAGTTGAAAGCGAAAGTGGATCGGGTCAAAGCTGATAGGGGGTACACCCGCTTGTGCCCGTAGTGAAAATTGCAACAGTCTCTTTCAAAGCTTTTAACAAACCTTAGCGACCAGATGGCTATTTCCCAACCAAGAAAAAAAACTCTTGTTCCCTTGGTGCAACAGCGGACTTTGGCCCGGTTTGAGCGCACTTTTTCGCTCAACCATTGACGGCCTCGGTAAATAGGAAAAGGACCTTTTATTCTGACCAATGGGTCGCCTCCGGCCTTAAAGGATTGCCGATGGCTTTACGAACCAGAGCTACCAATCCCCAGGCTCGTTAGATGACCGGAAAAAAGCAGAATGCCAAAAAATTAGGGAATATTCCACAAAGAACGACGGGAATGCCTGTTAAATTGGGATATTCAGCATGTTTGGAAAATAGCTATTGATTAACAATCGGAAGGATAGTTAAATTAGGTTAACATTACTGGCTGGGTAATATTTGCCCGCCCCAGGGGTGTTTTCCCCGGATTTTTTAACCCTCCGAGTGGAGTAGCTTTTTCTGGAGTTCGGATGCGTCGTGTTGTCGTAACCGGTTGTGGGGTCGTGGCCCCGAACGGAATCGGCAAGGAAGCTTTCTGGAAAAGTTGCCTGGAAGGCGCCAGCGGAGTGCGGCCCATTCGGTCGTTTGATGCCAGTTCCCACCCGGTGAAAATCGCTGCCGAGGTGCCGGACTTCGACCTCGATCCATGGGTTCCTGCCGAGCACCGTAAGAGCATAAAAACCACCGGGCGAGCTTCGCGTTTTGGCATCGCCGCGGCCAGCATGGCCATGAAAGATAGCGGCCTGGAACCGTGGTCGTTTAATCCTGAACGCCTTGGCGTCATCATGGGCACTGGCGTAGTACCCATGAACCTTCCCGAAATTGGCCCCATGATTGCAGAGGCCTGCAACGGTGATTCCAGTTTTCACGCCGACCTGCTGGGCAAGCAAGGTTCCTCTGCCTTATCCCCCCTGTGGATTCTCAAGTATTTGCCCAACATGGTGGCTGCCCACATTTCCCTCATTCATGGCGCCAAGGGCCCCAACAGCACCATCACCACCGCCTGCGCGGCGGGAACCCAGGCCGTGGGTGAAGCCTTCCGCCTGATCGCTCGCAACGACGCCGACTTCGTCCTTGCCGGCGGCGCGGACAGCCGCATCGATCCCTTGCTATTCCTGGCCTATTCAGCGATCGGCGCCTTGAGCCCAGCGCATCGGCCCGCGGAAGAAGTCTCTCGCCCGTTCGATGGCAAGCGAGATGGATTTGTCATGGGTGAAGGCGCGGGAGTTTTGCTTTTAGAAGAACTGGAACACGCCAAGAAGCGTGGCGCGGTGATTTACGCCGAGGTCAAAGGCCTGGGCAGCAGCTTCGACGCCCACGCCATCACCAAACCCGACCCGGAAGCCGGTGGCGCGACGCGTGCCATTCGCTGGGCCTTGAAGGAAGCCAAGGTGGACCCCCGCGATGTGGACTATATCAACGCCCATGGCACCAGCACGCGCTTGAATGACATCATGGAAACTGTGGCCATCAAGAAAGTGTTTGGCGAAAACAACTCCCGCCCGCCCCTCTCCTCGATCAAGTCGATGATCGGGCACCTGATCGGCGCGGCCGGGGCGGTGGAAGCGGTGGCCATGGCCCTGACGCTTTATCAAAAAGTCCTGCCGCCCACTATCAATCAAACCTCGCCCGACCCCAACTGCGATCTCGACTATGTTCCCAACCAGGCCCGGGATAAAAAAGTGCGCACGGCGGTAAGCACCAGTTTCGGTTTCGGCGGACAAAACGCCGCACTGGTCATGCAAGCGCTGGCACATTAACCAATCCGCAATCAGGCAAGAATGGGTTCAATCACATGGCCATCGTTGATGGTCAAGCGCTCATCGCGTCCGCCGTAATGGTAGGTCAACTTGATGTGATTCATCCCTAAAAGGTGCAGAATAGTGGCATGCACATCGTGGACATGAGCCTTGCCTTCGATGGCATAAAGGCCGAGTTCATCGGTGGCGCCATGGACCATACCAGGCTTGACTCCGCCACCGGCCATCCACATGGAAAAGCCGAAGGGGTTATGATCGCGGCCGTTGCCACTCTCGCTCATGGGAGTGCGGCCAAACTCGCCGCCCCAAATCACCAGGGTGGAATCGAGCAAGCCGCGCTGTTTTAAATCGAGAATCAACGCCGCCACCGGCCTGTCACTCTCGGCGCAGTAACGCCCGTGATTGGCTTCGACATCGGTATGAGCGTCCCATTTGCTGCCGGACCCGCAGTAAATTTGCACAAAACGAACCCCGCGTTCCACCAGCCTCCTGGCCATAAGGCAATTGCGCCCCATGCGCTCGGTTTTGGCATCGGCGGTTCCATAAAGGGCATGAGTGGCCGCGGTTTCCCCGGCCAAGTCAACCGCCTCAGGCGCGGCGGCCTGCATCCGGTAGGCTAACTCGTACGATTCCAAACGGGCTTGCAGGTCGAGATCTTCCTGCCTTTTTTCCAGGTGCTGGCGGTTCACCTGGCGCAAATAATCGAGCAAGTGCTTTTGAATCCGCGGGTCGGGATTCCCCGGCGCCAGATGCAACACGGGTGATTTGCCCTCGCGGAAACGCGTGCCCTGGTAAAGGCTGGGCATGAACCCGGTGGACCAGTTTCTGCCACCTCCCGGGGGTTCCTCGGGATAATCCTGCAGGACCACAAACGCCGGCAGGTTGTCGCATTCCGACCCGAGCCCATAAGCCGCCCATGAACCCAGGCACGGACGACCGCCAAGCACGCTGCCCGTGTTCATTTGGCACACGCTGCCCACATGGTTCAAACCGTCGGCCCAGCAACCTTTGAGCATCGTAAGGTGGTCGGCACATTTCGCCAAGGAAGGGAGCCAATCACTGATCCACATCCCCGACTGGCCATGTTGTTTGAATTTTCGCTTTGAGGGGAGCAAGCCGCTATAGGCGGTTTTGCCCATGGCAGTTACCGGCCTTTTGAATGAGGGAGGCAAGGGCTGGCCAGCGAGGGTGTTGATTTTTGGCTTTGGATCGAACAGATCAACATGGCTTGGCCCGCCATCGATAAAAACCCAAATGACATTCTTGGCGGTCGCTGTGAAATGCGTTGGCCGGGAAGAGGAATAGGAGGCGCGGGCCTCGGTTTTTCCTTCCATGACAGCCAAGGCCAGCGCCGCCAACCCGCCACCGGCGCGAGAGAGAATTTCTCTGCGGTTTGGTTGCCTGCCAGAAGGAATCATTCTATTTTCATCCATGGTTAATCCACGAAAAGAAACTCACTGGAATTCAAAAGCACCAGGCAAAAATCGGCCAGGGCCTTGGTCGCTTTCCCATTTCCCGGGTACAGGGCCGCTTGTTCATCAAGAAATTTCACCGCGGTGGCAACCTCCGATGGCGTCGGCTGGCGTGACCAGGCCAGGGACATGGCTTCTTCCACCTGGCTTTTTGATTTCCCGTCATGCCGCCCTGACAGGTTGTTTGCCCAGGCTGCGGAACGCTCCCTGGTGAATTCCCCATTCAGCAAGGCCAGCGCTTGCGGCGCGGTGGTGGTCGCCAGACGGCGCGAGCAACTGTTATGCAAATCCGGGGAATCAAAAAGGTCAAACAACGGGAACTTCAGATTCCTTTTCATCAAAACATAAATCGACCTGCGGTTGTGATCGGCTTTCGAGTCAGAAACTTTCCAGCCCTTGGCGGGTACTCCTTCGGGCAAGGGCGGCATCACCGCTGGGCCGTAAAGCTGCTGATCCAGCGACCCCGTCAAGAAAAGCACCTGATCGCGCACATGCTCCGCTTGCGAGCGCGTTCGGCGGAAATGCCATAATAATTTGTTTTCCCTATCCTCTTGCAATGCCCATTGATGTTTTGCATTGGCAGGATCAACCTGGCTATCTTGCATAAAAACGCTGGAAGTTACCATCAGGCGATGCAGGTGTTTCAGATCCCAGCCAGATTCGATAAGTTCCACAGCAAGCCAGTTGAGAAGTTCTGGGTGAGTGGCGGGATCGCCCAGGGCCCCGAAATCACTGCTGCTGGCAACCAAACCAACGCCAAAGTGATGCTGCCAAATCCGGTTGACCATGACCTTGGCAGTCAGGGGATTCTTATTCGATGTTAACCAGCTAGCGAGAGCGGACCTTCGGCCGGTGCTTTCCGGCCTTGGTTGAATGGAGAGACTTTCGCCGGCCAGAAATTTGGGCACTGCGGGACCGGCTTTTTCCCCAGGTTTTCGCCAATCGCCTCCGGCCAGGACAAAGGTATCCGGCGCCTCATTACCCAGGTCAGCCATGGTCAAAGCGGCGGGAGGCGCCTTGGGCTTTCCCGCGTTCATTTCCCCCATGAGCTGGTCGTATTTCTTTTTGGCATCGCCCTTCATTTCCTGGGCCACCATGCCCTGATAATCCTTGATTTGCAATTCCGCCAAGTGTGCGATTTGCTTTTGTTTGGGAGTCCGTTGAGACGGCAGCGTCAACACCGACTCTTGAATTTCCTGCCCGAAGCGGACCAGACCTTTTTCCGTCAGTTTTTTCACCTGGCCGCTGGTGAGTTTTTCCATTTCCTCCCGCAGGGGCTGCTTTTCCTTTTCCCAATTGGCCACCTGTGATTTGTAAGCCCCAACCTGGGTTGGCGAAACGGCCAAGAAGTTGTCCTTCGGGTTCCACGAGGCGAAAAATGCCTGGAAGGAAAAATAATCTTTTTGCGAGGTGGGATCGAACTTGTGGTCGTGGCAGCGAGCACAGCCAATGGTCAGCCCCAACACCACAGAAGTGGTGACATCGGTGATTTCATCGAGATAGTCCTGGCGCTTTTGCTGCAAGTTGGCGGCGTTGTGTTCATACGGCCCCATGCGCAGAAACCCAGTGGCCACCTGCGCCGCCGGGTTTTTAGGGTCAATTTCATCCCCGGCTATCTGCCAGGAAAGAAAACGGTCGTAGGGCATGTTTTCATTCAAGGCGCGAATGACAAAGTCGCGGTACAAGTAAGAGGTGGGCCGGATTTGGTCGCGATTGTAGCCATCGGAATCGGCATAGCGGGCCAAGTCGAGCCAATGCCCGCCCCACTTTTCACCGAATCGGGGAGAACTCAACAGCCGGTCAACCACTTTTTCATAAGCGTTGGCGGAGGGATCTTTCAAATAGGAATCTTCCTCGTCCCGGGTGGGGGGCAAACCAATAAGGGACTGGGTCAAGCGGCGAACCAGCCTTCTTTTCTCGGCCATGTCGGACGGCTGAATGGCCAATTCTTCCAATTGGAAAAGAATAAAAGCGTCAATGGGAGTGCGAGCCCAGTTGGGCTGATTCACCTTGGGAAGAGGTGAACGAACCGGAGGTGAAAATTCCACATCTGCTGCCAGCGCGAGGTTTCCTGATAACAGGAAAAGGGCCAATACCATCGTTTTCATGGAACCGCGCCTTGGCATGCAAAACCTGCGTCAACTTGGTGATATCACCAAGTTATTTGTTCGGCCAGCGGCAGTCAATTGGATTACCCGCAAAACTAAAGCTAAGAACGAAAATAGCCGCCACGGGCTAAAGATCCGGAAAATGGTTTAGGTCAATCCTTCCCTGGTCAGGTTTATGGCCTTGGCCATTCAACCACGCTGTTTTCGACCCCCTGGTTAAAAAATCCCCAGCCGGCTGAGCGCCACTTTCCCCCGGAAGCAAACATCGACATCGCTGCCGGGCTCGCGAGCCCTGGCATGATAATCGCCAGCGTAATGGAAACGGTCTTCCCGCACATGAAATTCCAGAGGCAAAGGCCCAGGGTTGGGATGGCAGCAAACCAATGGAGGGTCTGGGATTTCCTGGTCAAGGTGGGGAAGGTTCACATTCCAGAAAAATCCTTTTTGCCAGGGCTCTTTCATAACCGAGGCCATGGCCTGACGGGCCAAATGCAGGGATCTATCCCAATCGAAATCCCTCCCTCGCCTGCGGTATTGTGAAAACGCAATGCCTGGAATTTCGTGTATGGCTGCTTCCCGCACTGCGGCCACCGTGCCCGACAAATGAATGTCCACGCCCAGGTTGCCGCCAGAATTGATGCCAGCAAACACCCAGTCGAACTTTTTCCCCAGACAATGCAAAGCCAGGCGGACGCAATCCGCAGGCGTGCCATCTATTGTCTTGACCCCCGGGCGCAGTTCGCTCATTTTCAAGGGTGACTCGGTGGTTACGCGGTGCGAGCAACCCGATCGGCAACCCGACGGGGCAAACACCCAGACATTACCCAGTTCGCGAGCCAGCTTCTCCAGCGCCAGGATCCCCGGCGCATCGACCCCATCATCGTTGGTAACCAGTATTTCCATTTTCCCGCTGGCCCTCCTGAACTTTATTCTAAAATAACAGCGACATTATTCATGAGGGGAAATTTCCAATGGAAAAATATCCGCTGGGGGAACTCAAGCTCATTTACCGGGCCCTGCATGGCAGTTTGTCCAGGCACCCTGAATTACTCGATTCCGATTTCCTTCTCCATTTGCAAAATCATTTGCAGGCCGCGGCCAATAAGGAAGGAGTCGATTTATCCAATCATGCGTCGTGGGATGCCTGGCTGGGTCAAGAAGCCGGATCGTGCGAAGCCCGTGTGCAAAACCGCCAGGTGTGGAATTAATCCTGACCCTGATGGCGTTTGACTCCGGGATTGACCGCATTCTGAACCGCCACAACAAAAGAAAATAAGAGCTAGCGGGTCAGCAGGCAATTAACCCAATCGCCCTGCTGAAAGGCCCCCAGGCCAGGCGCCATGTCCACACCCAGTTCCAATTCCTTCAATCCAGAAACATCCAAGTTCACTTCCACCGGACCGGTTTCCAGCGAAACATCCCGCCAGCGGCCAAGTTCTTTTCCCGATGAACGAACCCAAAAGTCCCCTTTTCCCAACCGGCCATGAATTTCATCCATGCCTAACCAGGCCATAAATCTTTTGTTCATCGGTTCCAGCACGACCTTTACTGAAGAGGATCCTTTCAGGGCGATTCCCCGTGTGAAACAACTGCCCCCCAGGAAAAACTCCCTCGACTCGGGTGGTGTAACTCCCGTGGCATCGCTGGAAGTTAAAAACCGCGCCGACCCCATCCAGGTTGCCTCCACCAAGTTTTCAACAGGAAAACGAACCGGGCTGCCGCCGGCTATTTCCCCATGCACCATTCCTTTCTCCAGCTTGCTCTTTTCTAAATGAAAACGGGCGCCGGATTTCAAACAAACCCATAGGGCGGCTGCCGGCGCGTCTTTCTTTCCCGCCCCCTCCTGGGTAAAGAGCAGGGCGGAAATCCGGCCAATCGGGTACTTCACTTTTCCCTGGGCCCCTTCCCACCCAATTTGGTCCTCCAGTGTTTCCAAAATTCCCTCCAGCCGGTCGGAGTTTTTTAATACCAGCAGATCCTTCTTCAACGATAATTTCAGCAAGGAACTCAAGTAGGATCCGCGGTCGATTATCCCTTGAGGTTTATCCCACCAGGCCAGCCGGGCTTCAAGAACTGAAACCCCCGCTCCCTTGCCGGTGAATTCCAAATCCGGTGAATCCAAACGGAGCAGGTCGTCAACAAGTTCGATTTTCGTAAAGGAAAGAGAATCTTCACGGGAAAACCAAAGGGAGTTCTTGGCCAGGGGCGGTGGCCGCCTGGCGTCTTTGCGGGTTAACAAGGTAGGGTTGTCCAGGCGAACGGGCTTCCCGTCTTGGGCCAGGGTAAAACCTGAATTCGGTCCCCAGGAGGATAAAGTCCCTTCGGTTTTTTTGCCGTCCGTTCCCCGGACTTCAAAAACCTCTTGCCCCTGGGATATACCAAGGGAAAACAGCAGAAGAAAAATCCCGCCTGCCAGTTGCTTCATTTTTGCATGATGGGAAGGTAGTTGTTGGGAGTTTGCAAAATGATGCAAGCCATGGCCGTGCCATAATGGGCGCAGACCTGGTCGAACCAGGATCCGTCGGCGCGCTGCTTGGTGATCAATTCGTCGCGGATGGCGGGAAACCACTCGGTCCAATAGGCGGCCCCGGCGGTGTACATGGCCTGGACGGCGTAATAGTGGCCGTAAAAGTAATGCATATCGAGCCTGGGGAAAGGGATTCCGGAAGGCTTGGACTGAAGGAGAAACCGCAGACCGGCTTCAATTTCCGGCCCTTCGTAAAGGCCCGAGGTGTACAGGGCCACGACGCCGGCTGCCGTGCGGGCAAATCCCATCTGGCTTCCGCCGCCACCCTGCGCCATGTAGCGGAACCACCCTTCCCTTTTATCCTGGCAGCGTTTGACATATTCCACACAGCGATCGACCCGCCCCTTGGGCACCACGATACCGGCGTTGCGCGCAGACCGCAGCGCCATGATCTGGCAAATGGTCACGCTGATGTCGGCGTCCTTGGGTACGGGCAAGTACCGCCAGCCGCCCTCTTGCGTTTGGCTATCGAGAATCAGTTTCACTGCCCGGTGCAGAGTGTCGTTGACACGAACGCGCAAATCCTTGTCGGGTACCATGCCCTGGACTTCCCCAAGAAACAGGGTGGCGAAGCCATGCCCGTACATGGGCCCATGGGGAGAAGCCTGGGGATTATGCAAAAAGCCCGGGTGATTGCCTTCACGGTTTTCCTGGGACAGAATGTACTTCAGGGCTCCGGTGACGACTTTGCCAAAGCGGCCGCGCTGCGGTTGATGCCCGCCGGCCATGAAGGCCAGGGCAGCCAGGCTGGTTATGGCCACATTACCCGAATAGCCTGAGGTGCCAAAAGAGCCGTCCGCCCTTCGACGGGAAGCAAGATATTCCAAACCCTTTTCCACGGCCCGGTCGGCTTCACCGGTCATCATTCCCTTGGCCTGGGATCCATCTGGCAGGGCCGGGCCTTTTTGGGGTTTCTCTTGGGCCAGGGAAGCGGCCATCGAGGACATGCCGGCCAGTAGAGACCCTTGCAACCACCTTCTTCGAGAAAAAATAGAGGTCATCGTTTTTTCCTCGATCCTTTCTCAGCGACGCGGGCATAGTATTTGCGAATCATCTCGTCGTACTTGTCCATGAATTGGCGATTGCCCGCGTAAGCGTTTAACTCTGCCCGTAAGGTTTCCGGCAGGTGTCCCCAGACTTCCTTGAAAATATCGGAGGCGGGGTTGAGTCCGCCGGGGGGGCTGTCTCCGCCGCCCTTGCCCGATTCATTCCCCTTGCCGTCCTTTGGATTTCCACCCGGGGGATTCCCTTTGCCGTCCTTGTTTTCTCCTTCCTTCCCATTCCCCATCTGCGGGTTATCGCCCTTCCCTTGTTGATTTCCCTTGGCCTGGTTGCTGCCCCCTTTTCCCTGCTGCTTGCCCTGTCCTTGTTTCTTGGCCTGGCTTGATCCTTTTCCCTGAGATTTTTGGCCCTTCTTTTGACCTCCTGGTTGGTTCTTTTCTCCCTTTTGCCCTTCCGACCCCTTCATGTCGTTTTTCTCGGAATCCTCGTCATTTTGCTCTTGTTGCTTTTTCAGCAAACGGTCGAGGTCATCGAGAATGTCTTTTTGCTTTTGCAGAGTTTTCTCGCTGGCATCGAGGTTGGCCAGGTTTTCCTCCGCGGCCTTCACATTCTTTTCAATCCGCTGAAAGAGTTCCTCCTCGGAAGGCCCCTCGGGAAGCCCTTCACCTGGGAGCATTTTTCCATCCTCATTTTTTTGCGCCCCTGGATTGTTCTCTCCCGCCTTTTCCTTGGCGGGCGCCTTGTCCTTCGAGGGGTTTTCCCCCGGCATCGGCTTTTTCTTTTTCAAGCGAACGGGTGGATCGTCCGTGCCCGGCTCTTGCGATTCCAGCCAAGAGCCAGCCCAAAGGACCAGGCAAATACCCAACAGAAAACGCGCCATCATGGGTTATTCTCCAGAGGGTTTTTCCCCGCTTCTCCCAAGAGAAGCTCCAGCAGTTCACCAATTTCACGCTGATCTTTTTGAAGTTGGAGCATTTCTTTTCGGACAGCCTCCGGCACCCTGGCCCCCTGGGGATATTTGGCGCCGTGCGCCTGGGTCCGCTGGTGGAGATCAGCCTGCAGGTTGCGCAAGAGTTTTAACTGGGCCAGGGAAGCAAGGCCGCGGTTCTGTCCATCCATGCCGGCGCCACCCTCCATGCCCCCTTCTCCTCCTTCACCGGTATTGCCATTCCTGTCCCTTTCGGCTTGCCTTCTTTCCTGATTTTCCATCCGGGCAATTTCCTCGTGCAGGGCATCCTGAAACTGCGTCAGTCGAGTCAGAGCTTCTTGCTGTTTGGGAATTGTCAGTTCGGCCAAGGGCGGACCGCGCAGGCCGGTGCGAGGGTTGCGTTCGCCTGTTTTGGCTGCTTCCTCCATGGCGGCGACGGCTAGAGAAATCACCTTGAGAAAGACCGGCAACTCGGTCAGCTCTCTGCTGGCGATCGACCGGGTTTCCGAGGCCAGACCCGCTTGAGCCCCAGTCATGCTGCCAATGGAAATCACCTGCCCCCGGGACCAAAGCCCCTTCTCTTTCAGCAGTAAATCCAGCCTCTGGCTTTCCAGCAGCAGCGCTTTTTGCCTTTCAAGTATTTGTCGCATCAAGTCAGCGGCTTGCTCAAGTTTCTCACGCTGCAAGCGGTCTTCCATTCGTTTGGCGGCGCGACGAACTTCCTGCAATTCTCGTTGCAGCTTTTCCTCGATGTCCTGCTCCTTGGGTTCCATCCCGCGGGTGAGGGCTTGCGCGTCTTTTTTTAGCTGTGCTGCGGCCTCTTCAAGTTCCTCCCCGGCCTCGACATCGTTCATGCGGCTAAGAGTTTGCGCCATCTCCTCCAACTTGTTGGCCAGGCGGTTCATTTCCTGAGCTTGGGCCTGGCGGGCTTGAGCCTTCTCCTGGGCGTTCTTCAACGCGGCCGTTTCCTTTTCCTTTTTCTTCAAGCGCTCCAGGTCGTCCTTGGCCTTTTCAATCTCTTTTTCAATTTCTCGCAGTTTTTTGGCCAGTTTCTCGCTCCGTTGCTTCGACTGATCCTCCATTTTCTCGAGCAGGTCCTTCATACCCTCGGCAGCGCGGGATTGTTTTTCCCCAGCCTCGGCTAGCTGGTTTGATTCAATTTCCTTGCTGGCCTTGCGCATTGCACCCGGAGTTTCCTGAACGCTTTTCTCTTCGAGGGCGGCGCTAATTTTCTCTTTCATGTCCTTGTCGAAGCCAGCGCGGTTGCGCGCCGACCGATCAAGTTTTTCCATCAGCTCGCCGGTTTTCTCCGCCAGGTTTTTCTGCTCGCGGGCAATTTCCTCGAGCTTATCTTTCTGCATGGGGGTCAGTTCGGAAGGTTGCTTCCCAGCGGCCAGAGGGTCTTCCCGCCGAAGATCCTCGACCTTTCTTTTCAAATCCTCCTGTTTGGAAAGCGCCGCGCGGGATTCATTGCGCAGTTCCTGCAGCCCCGCCCAGGGTTCCAGCCCCTTGAGAATCTCATCGAGCGATTTTTCAATCTCCGCCTGCGTTACTCGGGCCATGGCCATCGACTTTTTTACCTCGGCGGCCTCTTCCTTTTTTCCCACCTCCATTTTTTCCAGCCGCTTTGATGCATCGCCAAGTTGAGGCTCCACCTTGGCCAGCGGCCCTTCCGCGAGGTTCTCTAATTTCTTGGCCAGCCCTTTCAATTCATCCGAGGCATCGGAAGAGCGCAGTTTGTTCCACTCGGACAATTTGCGCAGGTTGTCGATTTCCTTGCGCACGCCGTTCTTCGGCTCTCCCACCCGTTCGCGAACATCGCGTTGGGTTTGCGCCGCCTTTCTTAATTCGTCAAAAGCCTGGGCAGGGTCGCCATCGCTTTCCTGCATCTTTTTCCCCGCCTCCCGGGTTTGCCCGGAAGCTTTGATCTGCGCTTCGCGAACCTTGAGTATTTCTTTGCGAATCTTGTCCTGTTCCTTCCCCATGACCAGATCAAGGTCGTTGCGGTCAACCACCCGAATCTCGACCCAATCGCTGGCTCCAGCAGGTTTCAAAGGCAGTACATCATCAAAATCATCTGCGGCGAAGCGAACCAGCACTCGATCGCCCGCTTTCAAGCTTTCCCCACCCGCCTTCTTGATCTCTTTCAGGTCGATATGTTTGCTGGCCTGTGTAGAGGTGGTTGCCTTCTCCCCTCGCGGAGGGACGACTCCTTTGTTTTCCAAAAACAACTCTTCCTTTTTTAGGCTCTTTTCCCGGGCCCCGGCTGCAGACTCAACCCAAACGGAGCGGATGCCAAACTGGCTATCCTCTGCTTGAGCTTCCAGATCAATTGCGGCGCCGGGGAGCAAGGGGATCCCGCCGGAGAGCGAAAGCTGCGAGATCAGTTTCACCTGAGGCGCCGGGTCAAGGTGAAGATGAATTTCAAACTGGCGGGTGGCGTAAAGGTGATTGGCATCCTCGGCCACCAGGGAATAAATCCCAGACGCCAAGGGGTGAAAGCGAATGGACAGGCGGTCCTTGGCCGGATCGAGCAAGGCGGTTTTGGCCGCCAGGGTTTCCACGGCCATGGCGGAAAGAACCGCGGCCTCCAGCGGCTGGTTGCTTGAGTACAAGGCAGCGGCAATGGCGCCTGGTAGTTCCTTGAACTCGGGAAGGATTTCTAATCGAACAGTTTCCAAGGGCCGGTTGACACGGGCCTGTAAAAACACCCGCGAGCCATAAGGCAGGTCCACCCGGCTGATGCCTGCTGACAGTTCTTGTTCCGGCTCCAGGCGAGTGTAGAGCGGGTGATACACTTTGCCATTTGGCGTGGGCTTGCCCTCATCAGGAATAAAGGAGGGGGGATCGAGAACCTCCACGCTCACGAGGCGGGATTCGGCATCGCCGGCGTGGACCTGGAATTGGAACCCGCCGGGATATTGCATGGGGTCGAGCCGGGCTTGCATGCGGCCGACGCCGCTTTCCGGATCGATTTGAATTTCGCTGACCAAAGAGGCAACGACTTTGCCATCCTTATAAACCGTGGTCCGGCCGCGGGAAGGAATCTCCCCTTCCACCTTGGCGGTTACCAGCAGGCTTTCGTTGGTGCCAATCTTTTCCTTCACCGGGTCAAGAGAAAGCAGGGTGCGGGTGGGCCAAGGGGTGGCGGCATAAGGAAAGAAGAAGCGCGACATGCCGACGAAAGCTGTTCCAGGCGCTTTGGAAAAGAGCAATACGCAAACAAAGCAAACCAGGCCCAAGCCCATTAGGGAAATGCCGACTCCGCGCACTTGAACTTTTTTATCCAGGTCCTGGGTAATCGCCTTGCCCCAGGCTTCCACAACCACGCGGGTGCGCATCTCTTTCGAGGTATCCGCCACGGAGGCGGGGTCTTGAATGAAGTGAACCGCGCTGGCGAGATAATCCTTCATCTGGCCATCGGTGGATTCCAGGGAGATGGATAAATTCTTGAGGCTGTTAGCGCGGCGGAAGAAAGGAGGCAGCAGGAAAATGAAGGCACCTGCCTGCCAGGCGCACCAGGCGGCCAGCAACAAGGCTCGTTTCCACCCAGCCAGGTTGAAATTCAAATCCCAGAAGATAAACAGGGCCAGCAACCCAAGAGACGAAATGGCCAAGCAGGCCAGCCCGCGCAGGATGCCCTGGGTCCGTTGCCTCCAGGAAAGGAATTCCATCAGACGCAAGAGGCGTTCGGCCTCGGGGCAATTTTCCGGTTCAAAGGGCTTCTGGAACATATTCCCCTCCTGGCGCCACTATAACAGATTCAGCCTTCTACGAAGAAACCAATCCAAGCCCAAGCAGGCCAAAGCGAGGGCAAAAAGTGCGGGATGATTCCACAAGTCTCGAGGCGGAGTCGGCGCTGGCGCCGCCGCCTGGAACCCCGGCGGAATGCCACTGGGCAATTCTCTCGCCTGGGCCAGGGAAAAATACTTACCCCGAGTTTGCTCCGCCGCCCGAATCAAGTCGGCCTCGGCCATCTTCAACCGTTCCATCTCCAAGGGCGGAGGAAAGACCTTGCATTGCGCCTTGGGAACTGGGTCTAGGCTAGGTTCCACCAAGGTGAATTCGTATTGGCCATCGCGGGCGTTTTCGATCACCCCTTCAAAGGAGCTGCTGCTTCCCGCCACGGGTGAAAGCGCCAGGGTGCGCGACTCCCTTTCGCGGCCGCCTTGAAGAGCCTTTTTCTCCACGCCAACGCGGACTTGGCCGGCAAGGCCTGGGTTTTGCCCGCCCCCGGGAAACCGGGCCAGCACGCGAATGGGATCGCCCCGCCGATAGGCGCCCTGGCGGTCGAGTTTCAACTCGGTTTTCCCCGTCGTGCCGCGAGCAAGATACCGGAGTGTCTGCACCCAAAACTGGTTGTAATATGCCTGGTCTTCGCGAAAGCCCCAGCGCCAGGTTTCATCAAAGCCGAAGAAGAGGACCCGGCCGGCGCCATAGTACTGTTGGATCACCAAGGGGAAAGCGCCGCGCTGCAAGGCGCCTTCGCCTCCGCCAGGCAAAGTGGCCAAGACCTCCGCCGCCTTCTTCGCCGAGTACCCCGAGGCATGCCAGAAGAGGTCGCGCAGTTTGGCCCAGGTGTCCGCATTCTCTTTTTCATCCGGGTGGAAACGGAAGATGGGGTGAACCTGGCCGGCGGGAGTCAGCAGGGGCTTGAAGCCGGCGAAAATTCCCTCCTCGGGTTCATTGTCCACGGACCCTGGTTGAACTTCAACAGGCAGGGCGTCGCGGATGGGGGTGTTGGCAAAATCCCGGGGAAGATGGCGAGGCCCGGCCACGAAAAGCAGTCCGCCCCCCTTCTCCCGCACAAAATCCGACAGGTCTTGCAGGAAGGCGCTGGCCCGGGGGTTGTCCCGAGGCCGGGGATCAAAATCTCCCAGAACCACCACATCGTATTGAAACAGCTCCACTCGCGTGGGAAAACCGGCGATGGCAGTCTTGTCCTGCGCCGGGAAATCCGGGTCCGCTTCCAGCAGCAGCACACTCAAATCGATCAGCTTCTTTCCTCCCGGAATCAAGGCTTGTCTTTCCATGATCATCTTGAGGTAATGGTACTCGTACCTGCGGCAGCCCTCGACATAGAGTACACGGGCCGTTTTGGCCGCCTGCACCTGTATCACCTTGATCCCCCGGTTGTTTTCCAAATCAGACTCTCCCCGCACTGGGGGAATCTCAATCTCGTATTCAATCCGCCCTTCCTTTTTCGGCCGGTGGCCCAGCCGCGCCAGGACGGGCGTGCCATTCGGGTCAACCGACACTTCTTGCCGATCGAGTATTTCCGGGCTTCCCTTCTCGCGAAGAAGCACTTCGGCCTTTAAATCGCTGAAGCCGGTGGCAGCCAGACGCACATCGAACACAGCCTTGTCGCCAAACGCCAGTTCATCCGGGGCCTGGATGTCCCTTAAGGCGATATCCTTGGGGTCGAGCCCTTCGCCAATACCAACTGGAAAGAGAGGCACCCCTGCTTGCGAGGCGTATTTGGCCACGCGGCCGAGGTCTTCGCCATCGGTGACAATGCCATCGGTCAAAAAGACTACGCCGTTGAGTGAGGCTCCGCGGAAATCGTTGAGCACTTGCCTCCAGGAGGCGCCGAGCCTGCTGGAATCGTGGAAAGAATCGGCGCGCAATTTGGCGATGGCCTCCAGTGCGGCGGGGATTTCTTCACGCTTGGAAAGGGTGGCGATGCGCTCGGCCTGAGCGGAACAGCGGTAGAGGTGCAAGCGGAAGCGGCGTGAAATCAAGCGCTGCAGAAAGTCCCCATCCTTTTCGCTTAAAAGGCCCTGGACCACGCTCAAACGCGTGGGAGCCCGGCCGTCCCGAGAGCCCAATTCCGCATACAACCGTGCCACGCCTTCGCCCTGGTAGCGGTCGGAATAGCTCATGCTTTGCGAATCGTCAATTACAATGGCCAGATCGGGCCAGGACATTTTTTCAAACCCGAGGCTGATCCGCGGGAGAAGAACCCACAGCAGAATGCCCCAGAACCCCAGGCGCAGGCAGACAAGGTGCAAGGTTCCCAGCACCATTTTTCCGCGCAGGAGGGGCCAGGTCATTGCCAACAACCCGGCCAAAAGCGCCAGGATCGCCCCAAGGCGGAACGACGGCGCGGTCAACACGCGGGGGAAAGACTCCTGCTCTCTTAATTTCCATTGCAAACTCTCGCCTTCGCCGGCGCCTTCCAGGCCTAAACGGGCCTCCCATTCACTGCGGGTTTGGTTGCCCATGAAGCCGAAAAAATCGCCTGTGGAACTTTCATGAGCCAGGGTAAAAACCAACAACCCCAAAGCCAGCAGACAAAGGATGGAAAGGGAATTGAGGAGCCAGCCAAGCCCCTGACCGGGCCTGGTCCCGGGCGACCTGCCGGAATCGAGATACCAGGAGAAGAGGAATTCCGCCAGGGCCAGGAGAACGACGAGGAACAACAGGTATCCCGCTATTTTTCCTCCTATTACTCCTTTTACCCCTCCTGCAGCGGCGCCCTCATGCTGGGCCCCTTCCCAGGGAACTTCCCAAAGGTTTTTGGCAATTGCCAGTTTGCCCCCGGGGTAAGCGAGCTTGATTTCCTCGGGAGCCGCCCGGGTCAGGTCCGATTCATTGGAAAGGTCGCCCTTATTCACCGTCATGGGATTGACTGCGAAGCAATTCAACACGGGGGAATTGGGGTAGCGCGCCAAGTAGAAACCCGAAAGGTTTGTGCCGGGATAGGAAAAGCGCGAAGGCCCGTCCATGGGCTGAAGGGAAACCGTCTCCTGCTTGCCATCGGGCAATTGCACCTGGACATCGCCTGAGACGGCCTCGGTGAAATCCTCCAGTGGCATGGTGGCTTCCTGGCTTTGTTCACGCAACAGCCCGGCGCAAGCTGAAAGGAGCAATTCCTGGGTAAAGGGAACATAGCTGGGGTAAGCCGGCCAGTTGTTCCAATCGGTATTGGCGGAGGTATTGACCAGGTAAACCCAGCCGCGCAAACGGGCTTGCCGGGCTGCTAGTTCTTTTTGGCCGTTCTGGGGAAAGGGGGGCTGCCAGCCTGCCAGAGCGGGAACAGAAGCGGGAAGTCCAGCGGGATCGCCGACTTTGCCCGCGACGGGGACGCGGCGGAAAGTGGCCAGCGCACGGGGCGGATTCTTCAGCGCCGGAAGAAGCTGAAAGACTTTTTGAAACCGTGGAGCAAGAAGGGACTGCAAATCTTCGGGGGATTTGAAGGCCGAGAGCGGCGGAACCTGGCTGGACCCAGGCTCAGGAAGAAACTGGTAAAGGAAATCACTGCCCGAAGAGATTCCCTTCTCCAGGCGAAAGGGCAGCAGTTCTTTCCCGGGCGCATGCAGGAATTCGTTGTAGGAAGCTGGGTCGGCCTGGTTGCCAAGGAAGAAAACGGCGCCTCCCCCGCGCCGCACATGCGTTTCCAACCGCCGCGCCTCGGCCGCCCGCCAGCGCGAAACATCGCAGCAAAAGACGCAGTCGAAACCCTCAAGCGCCCCCGTGCCCTCGTCGGCAAAACGGCTTTCCTCCAGCACCTGCGGGCGGATCAACACTGGGCCAGACTCCAGCCCTTCATTATCCAGCGCCACCTGTAAAAACCCGGTTCCTTTTTCCAATTCCCTTGAAGCAGGGCGGCCATCGATCAGCATCACCTTCAAATCTTTACGCACCTGAATTACGGCCTGGCAAGAATCGTCGGCTTCCAAAGCATCGCCCGTGATCTTGACCTGAATGGCGTAAGTGCCAGGCTCGGCAAACTTGTGCTTCAGCACCACGCGAGTTTGCCTGGCCTGGTCGAGTTCCAGCGACTCGGAAGCCACCGCCGCGGGGAAAACTCCAACCAGGTCGTTGCGAATTTTCGACACCAGCAACTGGGCCTTGGTCTCCCCCTTGCGGGCGCCAAAGGCCTGCACCTTGGCCACAATCCGCGTTTCCCCTTGCACCCCCGCCAGAGGGCCATCCAATTCAATGCCGGAAACCGAAGCGTTGGAATCCACCTCGGCGCCCACATCCAAGAGGGCGATCTGGCCCTGGCCCTGGATTTTCTCAAACAGGCCATTCACCTGCCCCGGGTTGGCAACTATCCAGGAGGATTTGCAAAAGTCGGTGAGGAAAATAATCTTGCGTTCCTGGAAGCGGCCGGGGGTGCGCTGCAGGATGGAATCGACCAAAGCCAAGGCGCCAGACAGGTCGGAGCATGCATGCACAGGGGTCAGCGCCCGGACTTCCTCGCGGACCCGGGCCAGGTTTTCCGAGGGCTCCAGCACCACGCCGCGGGCCGGCCAGGAGAGGAGGACAACGCTGGCGGCATCGCCCGATCGAAGCGAGTCGAGGATTTCCAGCGCCTTGTCCTTGCCGCGATCAAACGCTGTCGTTTGACCCTGCCGCGCCAGCATGCTTAACGAGGCGTCGAGTACGATGATGGCATGGGTGCGGCGGGCGCCCAGCGCGTGAATTCCTTCCATCGAGGGGAACACTTTTCGCCACCACGGCTCGGCCCAGGGCATGGCGGAGGCGCAGGCGGAGGCCAGGAAAAACACCATCAGGCAGCGCAGCAACAGCAGCAGCCATTGCTCCAGCCGGAGTTTTTTCTCCCGCGTTTTCTTGGCTTCAAGGAGAAAGCGCATGGTCGGCCAATCGACGACCTTGCGACGGAATCGGCGCAGCAAGTGGATCAGGACGGGAATGCCGACGGCGGTGGCGCCGGCCAGAAGCGCGGCCAGCGGCGTTTCAAAAAGAAAAGCGAACACCGGGTCGATCATGTGGACATGCTCCCCGGCCCTTTCCTCCCCCGCGCATGCCGCCCCGCCAGATAACTGGCCAGGATATTCCCGAGCAATTCGTCGGTGCGCAGCAGCAGGTAATCAACATCCATTTTTTTCAGCCCGGATTTCCATTCCTCGAGAAACCGTCCCAGGTTCTCCAGGTAGCCTTGGCGCAAACTCACCGGATCGGTGTCGAGCGTTGCTTCCCCTTCCAGCCCGCGAAAGAGGGTGGGGTCTTGAAAGGGAAATTCCAGCTCATCGGGGTCCAAGACATGAAAGACCACCACCTCGTGGCCGGCATGGCGCAGATGCCGCATCCCTTCCAGCACTTCGCCCGTGTTGTCGAGTAAATCGCTGAAGATCATGACAATCCCACGGCGGGGAATGCGGTCGGCGAACTCGTGCAGCAAGGGCCCCAGCCTGGTTGAAGCCTTCCCCGACCCCCGCGAAAGCAATTCCAGGATCGTTTCCAATTGGGAAATCCTGCTTGAAGGAGACAGCCGGTGCAGGGATAGGTCGGCAAAAAGGCCAAGCCCGACAGCGTCGCCCTCTCGCTGCAACAGGTGGGCCAAAACGGCGCACGCTGTCGCACCGTGGTCGTACTTGGTCCGTATCCGCGAGGGTTCGTTTTTCCAGGCTTGCGAGCCGTAAGACATCGACTCGCTGGCATCGACCAGCAGCCAGCAGGCGAGATTAGTTTCTTGCTCGTACTGTTTCAGATGGAGCCGTTCGGTGCGGGCCAAGACTTTCCAATCAAGGCGGCGGAGATCGTCGCCGGGGGAGTATTCCCTATGCTCGGCGAATTCGACCGAAAACCCGCGCATGGGGCTGCGGTGCCGGCCAGACAAAAGCCCCTCGACAATCATGCGGGCGTCAACCTCCACCAGGCGCAGCCTGGCCAGGGTGTTGGCATCGAGATATTGGCGAGTCTGACTCACGCGGTTTCTCCGAAATAATCCTTTAGGCTTGCGGAATTCCTTGCGCCAGTTTTTCAATCAAGTGATCGACGGCAAAGCCATCGGCCTCGGCGTGGTAGTTGAGAATGATGCGGTGGCGCAGGACCGCCGGCGCCACGGCGCGAATGTCCTCGCGGGTGACCAGGCAGCGCCCCAGCAGGGCGGCGCGGGCTTTGCCTGCCAGAATTAGAAACTGGCCCGCCCGCGGGCCGGCGCCCCAGACCACATACTTCCCCACCAGATCCTGCGTGTTGGAAGATCCATTGGTTCCATTTACTTGCTTCTGCGGCCTGCTGCGCCGGGCAAACTCCATGGCATACCGGATCACATGGGGCGACGCCGGGATGCGCCTCACCAGCTCCTGCATGCGGCTGATATCTTCGGCAGCTAGCACCCGGGTCAAGGTCGGCTGCGAACCGGTTGTTGTCCGGGAAATGATTTGAAACTCCTCTTCCTCGGAGGGGTAGTCCAGGCGGATCATGAACATGAAGCGATCGAGCTGGGCTTCCGGAAGCGGGTAGGTGCCTTCCTGTTCAATGGGGTTTTGCGTGGCCAGCACGAGAAAGGGGCGCGGCAGTTGATGCCTCACCCCGCCAATTGTGACTTGCATTTCCTGCATGGCTTCCAGCAACGCGGCCTGCGTTTTGGGCGGCGTGCGGTTGATCTCGTCGGCCAAGACCATGTTGGAAAAAATGGGGCCGGGGAGAAAACGAAACTCGCGCTTGCCCGAGGCCCGGTCTTCCTGCAGGATTTCGGTGCCTGTGATGTCCGATGGCATCAGATCGGGGGTGAACTGAATCCGGTTGGATGACAGCCCCAGCGCATCGGACAGCGTCCGCACCAGGAGAGTTTTCGCCAGCCCGGGCACGCCTACCAACAGGCAGTGACCGCGGGAAAAGAGCGCCACAAGGATTTGTTCTATTACCTGTTCATGCCCGACAATCACCTTGGCTAATTCCGCCCGGATGGAGGCGGCTGCTTCCCGGAGTTTATCCAACGCCGCCAGGTCGGGGCCGGAAATCTCCGTGCCATCCACAGGCAACGCTTCCATTAGCATTTCTTCTGACACGATCCCACCCTTTCCTTTCGCAACCGGCGCTCGGCTAATTCTCACCCATTCCACTCTTCAGCATAAGAGGAACTGCCGGGCTTGCAAAAGGAAAGAAGAGAAATTCATTGAAGATGAAAACTCCCTGAGAATGGGGAGTGGGGAAACATGGTCAGGTCAATCGAGGCATCTTTTGGCTGGCTGGCCCGCGCACCGGGCGGATCAGCCGTCAGTGCGATTGTAAAAAAGGTTTTACGGTTGAAGGCAATAGATTGTTCCGGGCAAATGGACCAGGACTTTCTCCTGGCTGGAAAGCAAAACTGGCTTAGAAAAGGGAGGAATGCTACGGAACCGCAACTCGGGAACAAAAAAGAAATAAGGAGACAGGTCCAGGCGGGTACTTCCCCTGCCAGCGTATGAATTCAAATGGAGACTTTTCCCCGCTGCCAGGGAAGGAGTCAAGGACAGCAACTCAATCCCCTTTGGGTAAATTCCATCAGGTTGGAATTCCCAGGCGCACCCCAGCCAGGAAACTTGCACCGCCCAGCTTGGTTGCGGATTGGTCCAAAGCAAAGTCCGGTTAGCAGTAGAAATACAGTTCCAATGGCAGTCTCCTTTTTTAGCCGACGGGATTTCGCCAGGGATTTCCTTACCCGACTCGAGGTCAACCAGGGCCTCTTTCCCACCCACGGGAACTAGCGCCACGCGGTTAATCACCTGAACCTGGGCTGGGGAATTAACCTCTGGCAATAGAAGGGGTTTTGGCCAAAGCGCCCGCGGTCGGTCGGCAGCCAGCCGCTGCAAAAGAAAGCCGAGATTCGTGGGAATGCCCGCAATGAGGGATTCGTCAAAAGTCCGGAGGATTCCCGGAGCGCCCGTACTCCAGGTGGCGGGCACGGCTTGCATTTTCCAGGCCAGGCTGCCCAAGGCATCTCGGCATTGAATTTCGCCATTAACCTTCAATCCGAAAAACCGACCCGGCAAACTGGCCGTCGATGCCCAGGCAACTCCCTGGCCGGATTCCAGCTTTTGCAGTTTCTTTTCCGTAAAATTCAGCAGCCACAAGCCGCCAAGGGAATCGGGCAGAAACAAGGCGGCAAAAGAGGGTTGAACCGCCAGACCAAGGTTCCAATGCGCGCCGGGCAACGGCCAGCCCGAACCGGGCAGATGGGATTCCCATTCCAGCCGCCCTTGAACGGTGTCGATTACCGCCAGGCCCGATCCTTGCCGGGCGCAAACCAGCCAGGGCCCCGCGGAAAACGGACTCCCCTTCCCTTCCTTTAAACCATGGGGAACTAACGCCCGCCATTTCTCTTTCCCCGTGGCGGCCTCCAGGCCCACAACGCCCCGATAACCAGCCACTAACGCTGTCTCGTTTGAGTCTTCAATCCAGGCGCAAGGAAATGGCAGCAAAGTTTTCCAAACCAGGGCGCCGTCCCATTTTCTGCGTTCCAAAGCCTGGTCGTGAAGCCAGTACCAGCAATCCTTTCCCCTGGCGATGGAGGAAACTCCGCCGGTATTCCCGGAAAAAGGCGCCTCGGCGCGCCATTTAACCTTCTCTTGCAAAGGGGAAAAATCGAAACGCAAACTCTGAGAAGGAGACTCATTGGAATTCCCCGCGTCTTTGCCGCTCGATTGCGCCGGGCTGGGGGACTCTTTGGGCCAGGCCACGCCGTGCTTCTTCCACTTTTCTTCAGAGGCATATACCGAGATGAAGACTCGGCCAGCCGAAATGAAGTACCCGCCAGAGAGCGCCAGATTGCCGGGAGGAGCGTTGTGAAAAATGGTGAGGTCGGCGGCGGGCAAACCACTTTGCATGTCAGCGGAAAAAATGCCTTTAACCGTGGGCCAAACCAGGGTTTGCCCAAGCAGAAACCCTTTTCCACTCGAGGGGAGCTTGGCGCCGTCGCCTGGCGCGGTCCAGCCTTTTTTATCCGAGCCATCAAAGGTGTTTAAGGCCCGCAGGCCGTTTTCCGTTGCGACGATAACCCGGTCGTCCCAACCGCCGATTAAACCATTCGCTCCTGGACATTCCCTTTCCCAAAGAATAGTTCCTGAATAGGGATCGATCCCGCGGACCAAGTCTTTGCCTTCCACCAGGGTGAACAAGCCCCCTTGTGAAAAGAAAGTTTTTGTTGCTGATAAGTTGCTCGGGCCTTTTTTGGGCTCTGCCGCTTCCGGCACCCTTGCCCAACGCACAACCCCGGTGGCGATTTCAACCGCCGCCATGGCCCCGTTCCTTCCGGTCCAAATCACATCCGTGCCGCAGCGGACCAGCGCCGATTGGCTCCCGGGCAGAGCGCCCCAGCCGCCGGAGTCGCTGGCCGGTTCCAGCGTCCAAATCAACTCCCCCTCCTGGCGTGAATCCAAGAAATGGCAATAAAGCCGCACCGTTTCTTTGCCTTCCTTCTGTGTGCGCACCGCTGTCACCACACGGCCTTGGTGGCAAAGGGGCGGGCTGTCAAACCGCGAGGCAGACTCCAAGGGATAGGCCGCTTGCCATTGCAATTCCGCCCCCTTCTCATTCACCTTCAAGCAGACCAATTTTCCCTGAAAGGGAGGAGGCGGGGTTGCCCCCTCCAGGGGAAATAAAGCCTTTGGAAACTCACTCCCCAAACAGGCAACAACAAACGAAGGCGGAACAAAGGCCAGCGCGTGGACTTTCCCAGGAGTGTCTTCTTGCGAGGAAGTGATTCCTGCATCGAACCACTTTTGCGTTTTCCCCGTACCCAGGTGAGTGGCAAGGATCCGGGTTCCCTCCTGGTGAATCAGCCAGGGTTCCACGATCAGGGGGTGAACGGTGAGGTCTGGGGATGGGATGGGTGGAAACAACCTGGGCGCCGCCGGCCCTTTTTTTGGGTTTTCCTCTTCACCAATGGTCACTTGCAACAGCGGGTCCAACGAGCACCAGTGCCCCAACTTTTGTGGCGTGGTCCGCGAGGGAACAAGAGAATTCCTCTCCGGGCAGGCGGCATAATCTGACCAATCGGCATGGTGAGGCAGAAGGTCCTTCTTGATCAGCCCGGTGAAAAGTTCCTTGTAGTTTCCTTTTTTCCCCAGAAGGGATCCTGAAGCATTCGGGTGTTGAGTAAGAAAGTCGTTCAGTTTTTCTCTGAAGGACCCGCTGTCATTGCCCCGACACATTTCCGCCAGGATTACTCGCGCTTTTAATTCCCCACTGGCATTCGTCGAAGCGGGTGGCGCCAAGGGGAAGAGGGGCATCTTCCACCAGAACACCGCCTCTTCCAGGTTCCCCGATTCCAGGGCCAGGTCGCCCAGCCAAAGGCCCGCCAGGGCGCCAGCTTCCACTCCTGCAGCAGTCCGGGCGATTAACTGAACCGCTTGCAGGTCCCCCCGACGGGAAGATTCTTCCAGCTTCTTTTTCACTTGAACATTCCATTGCCGCAACCTCAATGGAGATTTTTCTTCGCTCACCCCGGCCAGCAGTTCATTGGCCCAGCGGGCCAAAGGAACAAGGCTGCTTTTTTCTCGGCGCACCAGTGTTTGCGGATGAAAGGAAAGTAGCCGAATCAACTCGCCAGCCGATTCTTCATCCGGCTGTTTCAGCCATTTCTCGCTCAGTTCCTTCATTTTGTCGCGAAGTTCCACACCCTCTTGGAAGGGAATCTGTCCCCAGCAGGCCTGAGCCAAAATCAGGAAAAGGATGGGAATCATCCGGCTCATTGTCCAGGTGAAACGGTTTGATGATGGAAAGGTCATGAGTGATCCGGGGAAAACAAATGCCATGGTACCAAGCAGGCAACGGGATGGGAGAAAAATGTGGAGAATTGCAAAGCCGGGCGCCACATTCTTCACCCCTCTCCACGCTGCTAAGCCAGCGAAGGCCTAACTTCTCACCGAGGCCATGCCTTTTCCCCCTCTCCACGCTGCGAAGCAGTGGGGGAGAGGGGCTGGGGAGAGGGG
>SHZZ01000062.1 GCA_009692005.1 Gemmataceae bacterium
GGTGGAAACTTTGGTGGCGGTGGTGGAAACTTTGGTGGCGGTGGTGGCCAGTTTGGCGGTGGCGGTGGCCAGTTTGGTGGTGGCGGTGGTCAATTTGGCGGCGGTGGCGGCGGATTTGGTGGAGGCGGCGGTGGCGGGGGTGGCGGGGGAATGCAAAATTATGGACCAACCGGGTATAGCCCGTTCAATAACCCGTTTTATCAAATGGCCATGGGGCAAATTGGCGGCGGCGGCGGCGGCGGCGGTGGCCAGTTCGGCGGAGGCGGTGGTCAATTTGGCGGCGGTGGCGGCCAGTTCGGTGGCGGCCAGTTCGGTGGCGGCCAGTTCGGTGGCGGCCAGTTCGGCGGCGGTGGCGGCCAGTTCGGCGGCGGTGGCGGCCAGTTCGGTGGCGGCCAGTTCGGTGGCGGCCAGTTCGGTGGCGGCCAGTTCGGGGGCGGTGGAAAGGGCGGATTTGGGAACGGCGATCTAGGAATCTAAGCCCGCCTAAATAATCAACAACCCAGGGAGCGAACTTCCTGGGTTTTTCTTTCCCCCATCAATTTTTGGAAAAAATCTCCTAAACCCAGGCCGGGATTTCCCTCGCGCCAATTCCCAAACCAAATTTTCTGACCATCCTCCAGAATTAGCACGCGATCGCATATTTTTTCCACTTCTTCGCATTGATGGCTGGAATATAAAACCGTCTTGCCTTCCCCTTTCAATGCCAGAATGGTTTCCAGGAAACTTAGTGAACTGATGAGGTCGAGCCCGGCGGTAGGTTCATCCAAGACCAGGACGGGGGGGTTGTGCAGTAGGGCCCTGGCCAGGGAAAGTTTCTGCCGGGTGCCGGTGCTGAGTTTTGCACCGAGCCGGTTCCTGTATTGTTCAAGCCCCAAGGTGGCGAAAATTTCCCCGGCCCTTTCCTGAATGGCGGCTTTTTCCATTCCGTGGAGTTGGCCGTGATAATCCAGAAGTTCCAAAGGGGTGAACCGGTCATAGATCCCCGTGGAAGCGGAAACGAAACCCAGGCTGGAGCGCACCTGATCGGGTTGCGAAATCACATCAAACCCGGCGATGGAGGCGCTTCCCGAGGTTGGAGCCAGAAGGGTGCAAAGAACTCGCATTGTGGTGGTTTTCCCGGCGCCGTTGGCGCCCAACAATCCCACTACCTCGCCTTGTTGAACCTGAAACGAAAGCTTGTTAACCGCAACGAAAGGATCTTTGGACCCGGGCACGGGAAATGTTTTTGTCAGGTTTTTAGTTTCAATCATTCTGGCACGCGAGAAGGGAAAGGCCTTGGCGGTTAGGGGCGCTGGCCGACATTTCCGGCCCGGCTCTTTCTTCCAAGAGGTTATAAAAAACATCCCGCTGGCGGGGGACAAAACCCAGGCTGGAAATTGCCGAGCGGATTTCCCCAAGATCCAGCTTGTGCGTGGTTCCCGCTGAGGAAACCACATTTTCCTCGATCATCAAGCTGCCCATATCATTGGCGCCGAACCGCAGCGCCAGTTGGCCTATCTTGCCTCCCTGGGTTACCCAGGAGGATTGAATATTGGGGATGTTATCGAGGAAAAGGCGGGCCACGGCTTGAGTTTTGAGATACTCAAATGACCCTGTGGAAGGCAAATGAGAAAGGTCGGTGTTTTCTGGCTGAAAAGTCCAGCAAATGAAGGCGGTAAAACCACCCGTTTCATCTTGCAACTCGCGCAGTTTCAATAAAGTTTCAATCCGGTCGGCCAGAGTTTCCACATGGCCGAACATCATGGTGCATGTCGATTTTCCACCTAGTTCGTGCCAAACACGGTGAACATCCAACCATTCTTGCGTGAGGCACTTATTGCGGGTGATTTGCTTGCGCACCCGATCGACCAAGATTTCACCACCGCCGCCTGGCAGGCTCCCAAGCCCGGCGGTTTTCAATCTTTGCAACACTTCATTTAAAGGAATTTTGTTGAGTTTGTGAAAGTGCCAAATTTCCGGCGGGCTAAAGGCGTGCAGGTTGAACTTGGGATAGCGGGCCTTTAAATCCGCCAGCAACTCTTCGTACCATTCCAAGGAAAGGGAAGGGTGCAATCCCCCTTGGAGCAAGGTTTGGTCGCCGCCCATTGCAATGGTTTCTTCGATCTTTTTGTAAATTTCCTGGCGGGTCAGGAGGTAGGCTTCGGCATCCGTGGATTTTCTGTAGAAGGCGCAGAAGTTGCAAACGGCGGCGCAGATGTTGGAATAATTGATGTTCCGGTCGATGTTGTAAGTGCGGAAATTCTCGGGGTGGAAACGGGAACAAACCTGGTCAGCCGCTTTTCCCAGTTCCACCAGGTCGCCGGATTCCAGCAACCTGAGCCCCTCCTCGGGGGTTAGCCGAGTGCCTTCAATTGCTTTTCGCAAAATGGACGCCACCATGAAATTCCAGTTCTCCTGTTGGGGGAATTAACTCCAGCTCTTGGGCGAATTCCTGGAACTTTTTCAGTCCGGACAATTCGCTTGATCCTAGATTGTAACTTAGAACATGGGCCAGGTACCTGCGGCAAAAACCAGGGTCCAGTCCTAGCCGCGCAGATTCCTCCTCCGCGATTTCTCCGGCCCGCGACAATCCTGCCTCTTTTGCCCGGGTTAAGCCAGGCTCCAAATCCTCCTCAAACGCCTGGGGATGAACCGCCCAAAACGCGTAAACAAATGGCAATCCCGTCCAGGCCGTCCATTCCTTACCCAGGTCGTAGGAATAAGGAAATTGCGGCAAGCAGGCTTTCATCGCCCGGTCGCCAATCAACAACACGGCGTCGGCGGAGACTTTTAACGGATCGTCGGTTAAGTCAAGCGGTTGGGATTTGAAATCCAAACCCCATTTCATGCGTGACAGAATGCGGAGCAGGGCGATACTTGTCCGCGAACCGGTATCCAGGCCGATGGTGCGGATTTTTTCCCAGGGCATTTTGCAAAACAGGGTGACACTCAATACCGGGCCGTTGGAGGCAATGGAGATTCCCGGCACGACCCGATACCCCGGATGGCGGAAATATTCCACCACGGGAATTAGAGCCACATCCAGTTTTCCCAGTGCAAGTTGATCTGCCAAACGGCTGGGCACATCCAAGGATAGTTTCCAATGCGGCGCTAAGGAGTCCAGCCCGTGGATTAATGGCTTGGTGTTCAGATAGTTGACCGCTCCTACCCGAATGGTCCTGGTCATGCTGCCCTCCCGCCCATTTAACCGCATACTTCAAAGGATATTAACAGGATTCTTTTGGGGGTGGCTTGGAAAAGGAAAAATCCCCGGTTCAGACGGGGATTTCGAGGGTTTTCCATTCAAAAGGTTAATCGCAGACCGGGGCGCATTGGATCTCCAGGCAAGGCACCTTCCTGCAAACTTTGTAGGTCACGCAGTAGGGTTCCAGGACACAAGTGGTGTGCGGAACCATTTCCACTCGTTCCTCGCGGACCATTTTGCAGGTGGTGACGGAGACTTTGCGGCACTTTTCCTCAACTTGGATTTTGCATCTTTGGCACTTGATGATTTCCTGCCTTGTTTGCGCCACCATCTTGCAAACTGTGTAAGGAATTTTCCTTACGCAGTGCTGTTCAGTCATGACGCACTTCCTGCAGGTGACCATTTTGCATTGTTCCTCGCAGACCATCTTGCAAACCGTGTAAGGGATTTTCCTTACGCAGTGCTGCTGGGTCATGACGCACTTCCTGGAGGTGACCATTTTGCATTGTTCCTCGCAAACCATCCTGCATACCGTGTAGGGGGTTTTCTTCACACAGTGCTGCTGGGTCATGATGCACTTTTTGCAAGTGACCATTTTGCACTGTTCCTCGCAAACCATGCGGCAAATGGTGTAAGGGATTTTGCATACTTTGTGCTCGCAAACCATCCTGCACACTTTCCGGGTTACGGTGTAATGTTCAGTTTCCGGAAGCATGCGGCACTTGGTAACGCTAATTTTTTTGCACACGGTTTTGGGAATCAGTTTGCAGCTTTGAGTCCGCACTACCTGGCAATGTTCTCGCCTTTCGTGGTGGAGGCAGGAGACCGTCCGGAGTTCCACCCGTGGTTCCCAGACTTTTTTGCACACAGTGCGCGGGGCCAACTGCACCGGGCGGCAAACCACATGGCCAGGGACAAAGATCATCCTGCAAGAACAGGGATCCATGGCCCAGCAACCTTGAGTGCGGGCCTTTTGCATCACGACTTTTCCTGGAATTTCGCATATTTCCGTGCGCCAGCTTCCTGTCTCCACGCAGATTTGCTTTTCCGTTTTTACCGGCTCCCAGGAATACGACCGCACCACCACATCCCGGGATTCCACCACATTTTCCCATGTGGTTTCTTGCACATCCCGAATTTCCTGGAATTGTTGCGGTTTGTAAACCACCCGGCTGCACGGAATTTGCTCCTCGTGCCAAACGGGTTTCTGCACGGTGTAATGTTCTTCCTTGCAGCGCTGTTCGTAAACCGGTTTGTAAACCTGATATTTGACTGGGACCTGGTATTCGTGCCAAACGGGTTTCTGCACGGTGTAATGTTCTTCCTTGCAGCGCTGTTCGTAAACAGGTTTGTAGACCTGATATTTGACTGGGACCTGGTAATCGTGCCAAACGGGTTTCTGTACGGTGTAATGTTCTTCCTTGCAGCGCTGTTCATACACCGGCTTGTAGGTGTGGTATTTGACTGGCACTTGGTATTCCTGCCAAACGGGTTTCTGCACGGTGTAGTTTTCTTCCCGGCAACGAGTTTCATAAACCGGTTTGTATTCCATGACATTTTGCACTACATCATAAGATTCCCAAACCGGTTTGCACACCCGGTATGAAGTCTCTCGATAGGTTGTTTCCCAAACTGGCTTGTAACAAACCGTTTTGCATTCTTTGAGAACGGTTTTGTAAACGGGCCGGTAGCATTGCTGCGTCCTTTCCTCCACACAGGTTTTGAAGGCAACCCGGTAGCGGACTTCCGGCGGGCAGAATTGTTCCCGTTCGCTGCGGACGGGGAAATACCTGCAAGCCCCGCAGTGGGTGGCCCTGGCATCGAGGGAGAATATCCCCAGACAGAAAAGGGAAAGTAGCCAATGTGCGCGTGAAGGTTGAAACATGGGAACACCAAAAAAGGGACAGGGAATCAATATCCAAGATAAGTTTGCAGGAAAGGGGCTTTTGGGTAAACAGAAAGTTTAGGTAAAATGGTAAATTTTACTATTTGGTAAATGTTACAATCAGAAATATTAGATTAAACGATAATTGTTAACTTTTGTGAAATATTGGCTTCATTTCGGCTTTTCCATTTCAAAAGCCCTGGCCTTTCAGCCTTGCTTTCCCCTCATGTTTTGTTAAAACCCCGCCCGGTTTACCCATTATGTTAAAGAGGGTTATCATGGCTTCTCCTCATACTAACAGGAAAATGCCCACTATTTTGGGCGATTTCCGTTTTTTGCCGAGCCTCCCGGGTATTGAAAAGTTTGCCCCCTTAATCTTGGAGCTTATACCCAGTGGCATTCTCATGGAATTCCTTTCCCCCAAAGTTCTTGTAGGAAGGCATTCCAAGGCCGATTTTCGACTCCCTTCACCTTCTGTCAGTAGGCATCAATGCCTTTTCCTGGTTAAAAATGGGGAGTGGTTTGTTTGTGATCTTGGCAGTAAAAACGGCACTTATCTCAATGGCAACAAAGTGGATGTAAGCCGCTTTGAGGTTGATGCCAAGTTGGAAATCGGGGAATTCCATTTCAAAGTGAAATCTTGCCAGGCTGCCGCTCAAATTGGTGAAATGGTGCAAAACTTGCGCCTGGCGGGGTGACCGGTTTCCTTTTAAGGCAGGTTTCCCGATAGAATGGACAGGAAGAGTCCAGGCGAGAAACCGATATGGGATTATTGGACCGGGAAGAATATATCGAGCAAGTCTATTTTTTTCAGACCTTTCGCGACCGGTTGAAAGCAGGCATTGCCACCCAGGAAATTTTGGAAAAGCTTGATCAAGAAATCCTTTCCACAACAAAGCTTCCCCTGGCGATTCAATTTTTATGCACCGAGGTGAAACACTCCGGCTACTTGGCCTCGGGTTTCGAATGTTTGCCCCATTATTTCACCCCGTTTCAAGCTTTTATTATCCGCTCCACCGAGATGGTGAAGCTGAAATTCAATATGGATTTGGGAATGCAAATTTTGGAAAAACAGGCACAATTCCTGGCCAAGGAACCATCGCAGGCGGGATTATTCGTTTTTCAATTCGAAACTATTTCACGAAACCGCCTCGGCTATGTCGAGGGTTTGCAGGCCATGGCCAAGGATCGTTTTTTTTCAGCAAACTGGAGCGAGTTCATTGAGTTTACTTCCAGGCACATCGGGGAAGTGGAGTTTGCCCAATTGGTTTTCCTGCGTTCTGAATATTATGTGCAAACCCAAAGGCGGGAAAATCCGAAGTACGAGCCCCCTTTGGCGCCTTTGTTTTTCGAGAAGGAAGGGAAAATCGCTCGGGCCAACCTGGGGAAAGATCCATTTTTCCTTTTTGCCGCTTTGCAAAGGCAATTGAATTACCCGCTGGTGCCCAGGCACATTCCCAGTGACACTCAGGAAAAAGAACTCCTACAGGTTAACCAGAACAAGCTAAAAGATTTGGAAATGAGGATCAAGCTGCTGGAAGCGGAAATGCGCGGCAACATCGATCTGCAGGAATTTGGCAAGCCACTTTTACTGGAACCCGAATTCAAGGATGAGCCCGGGCTGGCCAATTAACACGCGGGTCTGGCCGTGGTGGCGAAACTCCGAAGCACTTCGTAAAGGTCCGGGGTGACTCCGACTTCGTCGTCAAGGAAATCCTGCAACCAGACATAGTTCTTTTTCTGGGCCAAGGCAATTAAGGGAAGAATTTCTGCCAGGCGCACTCGAATCGTCGGAGCCTGGAGAATTTCCCTGTTGGAGTCGGAAGGTTCTTTGAAAACTCTCAGGTGTGGCGCCATCTCGCATCCTCCAAGAAAGCAGCAAACAATGGTGCAAATTGGGTGGTTGTCCACCCGAGGTAATCCAACCCCTATTTCGCCCCCAAACTTTATCGGCCCTTTTAGGCCACTTCCTTTGGGGAAAATGACGAATTCGTTGGGAATAAAACCCTCAAGTTCCCAATAATCGGGATAGTTTTCGGTTTTCCTTGCCCCTGGGGAACACCTGAATTAACAAAGAGTGGGTTTTAACCCGCACAAGTGTTAAAAAAGTAAGGTTGGGAATTCCCTGGAGGCAAGCCGACCAAGGCATCATGCAAATCAAGAAAATCACTCTGGTGGGATCGGGCGCCTGGGGAATGGCCTTGGCCATGCACCTGGCGAAAGAGAACCGTTGCCAAATCGCGCTTTGGAGCGCCCGGGCCGCCTCGCGTGAAAGCCTGCAGGTGAACCGCGGCAACCAGGCGCTATTACCTGGAGCCACCTTGCCCCCTTCCGTCGCGGTCCCGGACCACCTCAAATCAGCCTTGGAAGGGTCAGACTTATTGGTGAGCGCGGTACCTTCTGCTCACTTGCGTTCAGTCATGGAAACCCTGCGGGCCTTTGTCCCGCTTAATATTCCCTACTTGAGCACGACCAAGGGATTGGAAAGAGGCACTTTCTTACGGCCTTCGGAAGTGATTGAAGCCGTTTTGGGAAAACGCCCCGGCGCCATTCTTAGCGGCCCCAGCCATGCGGAAGAAGTTGCGCGTGGGTTGCCCACTTCCCTGGTGGTGGCGGGATCGGAGGATTCCCTCAACCAGGGCATTCAAGCCTTGTTCAACTCGGAGTCATTCCGGGTTTACACCAATTTTGACCCCCTCGGAGTGGAACTGGCGGGAGCTTTGAAAAATATTGTCGCCATCGCGGCGGGAATCAATGATGGGTTGGGTTTTGGCGACAATTCCAAGGCGGCGCTCATGACTCGCGGGCTCGTGGAAATTACTCGCTTGGGAGTTGGCCTGGGTGCGCAACCGCGCACTTTCCAGGGGTTGGCCGGGCTGGGCGACCTGATTGCCACCTGCACCAGCAGGCATAGTCGCAACCGCCTGGTAGGGGAAAAAATTGGCCGGGGCGAAAACCCTGCTGAGTTTCTTCCTCGCATGGTCCAAGTGGCGGAAGGGGTGTTCACGATTACCCCGGTCCGGGACCTGGCTTTGAGCAAGAATATCGACATGCCCATTATGGAGCAGATTTACCAGGTTTTGTTTTGTGGCAAGGCAGCAAGGTCGGCCGTTTTGGATTTGATGAGCCGGCTGCCCAAGGAAGAATGAAAGGCGTTTCCATGTCCGTAGGGTTGGCATGCAAGGAATGGGCTTCCGTGTGCGCCGCCCTGGAAGAAGGAAAGCAAACTGTCCTGCTGCGTAAAGGGGGCATTGCGGAGCCCCTGGGAGAATTCCAGATTCCTTCCCCCCTGTTTTTTCTTTACCCGACTTTTGTCCATCAGAATGAAGGGCAACTTCGGGAACCAGGCTGGCTGGAAAAGGGGGAAAAGTATTTTTCCACCACTGGAAAGGCGGCCCTTTCCTTGCTAGCCAGGGTCGAGGAATCCGTTTTTTTGGATTCCGAAATGCAAGCGGACTTGTTGGCCAAATTCCATGTCCTTTCCAAGCCTTGTGTCCAGGCCCGTTTTGCTTACAGCAAGCCGGGCCTGCATGCGCTTCTTGTCCGCATCCTGCGCTTAAGCCAACCCATAATTATTGAGGAAACTCCCGAGTACGCAGGGTGCAAGTCTTGGGTGAATTTGACTTCTCCTCTTGAAGCATCGGGTCAACCAGTGTTGGATGAACCGGCTTTCACAAAAATTACAGGGGATTGGCGGCGGATTGTCCGGGGAATTTAACCCTGCCTTAGAGGAATGAACATGGGGTGCCTGGTTTACGCGGTAGCTTTTTTGATGGCGATGGAGCCTGAGCCTGCCTTGGGAAATGGCCCGGAGATCAAGGCGGAAGAGATTCGGGCCCTGGTGGAAAAAAGCCGTACCTTTTGGGAAGTCCCTGGCTGCGCGGTGGTCTTGGTTCACCAAGGGAAAACGGTCTTTTTATCCGGGTTCGGTGTTTCGCAAGCGGGAAAGCCCGCACCGGTTACCGCGGAGTCTCTTTTTCCCTTGGCCTCCTGCACCAAAGGATTTACTTCCACCCTGGCTGCGTCACTGGTTAGCAAAAACAAAATCGCCTGGGAAGGACGCGTCCAACAATACCTACCCTGGTTTCAATTGAAAGATCCCTTGGCATCGGCGGATTGCAGGGTCCGCGATTTATTTTGCCACCGCTGCGGATTAGAAAGCCATGACCTCCTTTGGTATCGCTCTGGCCAGGCCGCGGAAGCCTTGGTGAAAAAGCTGGCCTTGCTCGATGCCGCCTATCCCTTTCGTTCTTCCTTTCGCTATCAGTCGATGGCCTATGCAGCAGGGGGTCTGGTCTGCCAGCAGGCCAGTGGCAAGCCCTGGGAGGAACTAATCCAGGAAGAGATATTTTCCCCGCTGGGGATGCGGGATTCCACTTGCAAAACGCCGACGGTAAAAATGGCCTCTGGCCACCGCTTGAATTCCCAAGGCAATCCCGTGCCTGTCCCTGCTTATCCTTTCTCATTGCCGGACCCCTCCAACAGTATTTACACCAATGCCCAGGACTTGGGCCGTTGGCTCTCTTTTCAAGCCGGTTGTTATTCCAAATTGAAAAAGGGGGATCCCTATTGCCGGGAGGTGCGCGAAACGCATCAGGGGCAAGTGGTTTTACCTTGGGATGAATTTCATAAAAAAACGCACCGCTTTACCAGGCAGATGACCTACGGAATGGGCTGGGTGATACAGGATTACCGCGGCATGAAAATGGTGTCGCATGCCGGCGCCATCGACGGCTTCCGCGCTCACCTGATGCTGATTCCCGAAAAGGAATTTGCCCTGGGCCTTCTGGCCAACCTGGAACAAACCCCCATGAACCTGGCCCTTTCCAATTCTCTTGTTGACCTGGTTTTTCATTATTCACCTGCAGATTGGGACCGGGAAATTAAGGCGGTTCAAGGTCAGGAACAAAAAGCCATGGCGGACCAATGGCTTGAGAAAAAGCAAAAGCTAATTGCGGACAACCCCAGGCCAATCCCCGCAACCGGGGCCGTGGGAAAATTCCATCACCCCGCCTATGGCGTCGCCACGCTGGAAAAGGCCGGGGGGAATTACCGGTTTCACTTGGGTGAATTGCAAGTGGAACTGGCACCCCTGGGTGGCTCGGTTCTTGGCGCAATCGATTTCACTTTTGGCAATCCCTTGATGGCGCTGCTTGGGGATTCAAATGGAAAAGTTTCTGGGTTGTCGGTTGGGGGAAGGCTGAATGTGGTTTTTCAAAAAAAGGACTAAGCGGCCTTCTGAGAAATAGGTGTCTCTGTTGTGGCGCTAACCTTTGTCTTTGGCGAGGTCAGTTGCAAAACGGCGGGCAGCCAAATTACGGAATAGGTCATGCACAAAGTCACTCCAACGCCTAGCAAAAACCCAAGACTGGCCAAACCCACATGGTTGGAACCTGTCAGGGCGCCGAACCCCAGGATAGTGGTTAATCCGGCCACAAAAATGCCCTTAAAAGTTTCGCCCTTAAGGCGGTAGGCGCCCCGACTGCGGAAGGAGAGTCGGTCGTGGACCACATGGACCGCGTTGTCAATTCCAACGCCGGCCAGGATTGGAAAGCCAATCATATTTGCAGGGTTCAAATGGATTCCCGCCAGAACCAGGATTCCCAGGGTGGAAACCGCTCCCAGTGCCAGAGGGAGTAAGGTCAAGCAAACCAAGGATCCTTTGCGGAAATCCCAAAACAACACAATGAGAATTGCCCCCAAGGCATAAAGCCCAGCCTTTTGGAAGCCGCTTCGCATGCCTTGAAGGCCTTCCAGGGTTGTGAACGGTTTTCCCGTGGCCCGGGTATCCACCGATTGAACCTTTTCCACAAACTGCTTGAGATGGGAATATTCCCACAGGTTTTCCCGAGCAAAAACCCGAAGCAGCCATTGTCCGTTGGCACTGAGGTACCTTTCCCGGATTTCCTTGGGAATGTCCTCAACCTGGATCGGCAGGGGATGGGCTGCGTTTTTCAATTGATGCAGGTTTTCAATCAGGTCGCTGGTGAGGCTTTCCTCGAAATGTTTCATCCGAATCGCGGCGGTTGGCCCCATTTTTTCGAAATGCGTGAATAGCTGGGCCAGTTCAACTCTGATGGGATTTTGCCAGTCTTGGTCCGCCGGTTCCCCCTGCTTCAATTTCTCTTGTAATGCCGTGATTTCGTGGTGAATCCCTGCCAGGTCTGGCGGAGCGTGCCCAGGACGGGCGCCTCGCGATGGCAGCAAACGCAACCGGTGTTGAATCTCCCCTAGCCGACTTTTCTTGATGTCCTGGTCCCCGGGTAGCAAGCTGGCGATTTCCGTCACTTGGCAAACTTCAGGCAGCAATTCCAGTTTTTTCTTCCATTCCAGCGCTTCAAAGCGAGTGGCGGTAAAGGTCACCGCGTGCCAGGTGGCCGAGGGCATTTTGGTCAGCAACACCTTCTCCCACGACACCGACTCAAGCTTGGGAGATTGCAAACTTAAAAGGTTGTGATCGTAATGGGTTTTCCAGGCAGGGATGGCGAGGACAAAAAAGGCCAGAGCGCCAGCCGCCACGGTGATTTTAGGATAGCGGTGAAACCAGGGCATTTCGTGACTTTCTGGCCTGGGGAAGGGCAAGGTTTCTGGATTGGAATCAACCACGCCGTGCCGCCTTTTGGCCAATTTTTCCAGGGAACAATAAGCCAGCATCGCAGGCAAGGCGGTGAAACAACTTAAAGCGCAAAAGAGAATTCCCCAACCTGCAATCCAGCCCATTTCCGCCACGGCTTTGAAATCGGCCATCATGGTGGCGAAAAAAGCCAGTGAGGAAGTGCCTGCCGCTGTTAATATTCCAGGTCCGCTTTCCCGGGCAGTGAAGCGCATGGCCTCTTCAGCCGACATTCCTTTTTTCAAATTGGCAGCGTAACTGGTCACCCAAAGGACTCCGTAATCTCCCAGTCCGATCAGCATGACCGCGAAAGTGGCGGAGAGCAAATTCAAGTGTCCAATGGTCAGTGTAAGCCATCCCAGGGCCAGGAGGGTTCCCAGGCAAAGGGTGGCTATGGTTAAAACGGGGAAGCGCCAGGAGCGGAATACCAGGAAGTAAAGAAGAAGGACGCCGGCCAGGGCAACTATTGAAGCCCGGGCGCTATCAGATTGTGATGCGGCCATTTCATCAGCCTCAAGGACCGGCAAACCGGTCAGGCCGAATTGAATATCGGGAAAACTCGTTCTGGCTTGCTGCAGGATTTTCCTGGCCAGGGCCACAGATTCCTTCATGGCAGGGTCGGCGCCAGGGTTGCTTTGAACCGGGCGTGCCAACAGCACGGCCAGGGATTTATCCTTGCTGAAGAGGTATTGTGGCTTGTCCAACTGTTCCATTCCCAGGCCGGATTTTGGCAGTAATCCGGCCCAGGGATCGCTGTAATCATTTCCCGGTTCCAAAGTTTTCCGGGCAGCTCGGAGGATTCCTTGAAATTGATTCAGAAAGGCCATGTCGGCCGGGCTGGGCGACTGCCGGGTTTCCATTTGTTTGATGCGAGCGTGGGCTTCGCAGATCAGGCTTTTCAGGGAAAACAAATTCCAGGCGAAGGGAAATTCCAGCAGGGGTGACATGTTGGCCAAGTGGCCAACTATCACTTCAATCTCGCCGCTTGAAAGGTAGAACAAGGCCCTGGGACGCAGCTCTTGTAAATCGATTTTCCAAAAAACACGGTCGAAATGTTCTTTTTGGGAGTGAAACTGATTGGCGATGTCCCCGAGGGCGGCAATTTTCCTCTCCTCGGTTCCCCCCAGGGCCAAGACTACCAAGTCATCGTCTTGCCCGAATTCCTTCAGATACCCTTTCCAATTTTGCTGGCACCATTTTTTGTCGCTGATCATTTCGTCGCGGTGGGTGTGGAATTCCAATTTCCACCAGGCCAACGACACGGATAAGGAAGCAAGCAGAAGGGCTAGGCTGAGTACCCAGCCGGGATGCCTGAAAGAAAACCCAGACAGGCGTTGAATGAGCCTGCCGGGAAATTTAAACGAATCCGTGCCATCCATGGCTTGGACCATTCGCACGCGCCTCTTCTTGAGGAATTCCAGCGGTTCCAGGGCTGGAAAGCGCGCGGATTCTAGGAAAAGAAAAAAGGAAAAGCAATGCGAAAGGTGGGTTGCAAGAGGTGGGGTCCCCAAGTTAGCCAGTTTGTGTAAAATTATCTGTTGTCCAGACCCCCAGATTTTTCAAAGGCCAAGAATGGATATTTTTCCCTACCTTATTTTCCGCACCGAAGCTGGCAAGGCCGAGTTTGCCCAATGGGCCACAGGCACTGGCGACATGGCTGTGGCCCTGTTTCAATCGAAAGAGGAAGCGGAAAGTTTTATTTCCCAGGCTGGGCTGGAAAGTTCCTGGACCGTATTGAAACCCCCCTTGCCTTTACTTCACTCAATTTTGAAAGCGGTGTTTCAGGGGGGAATTCACTTTGCCGTCCTGAGCCCGGGAGCCGCCAGCGCCAAAACCATTTTCCCTTTGGAAGAAGTCATCCGGGGGGGAGAATCGTGGCTTTCACGCAAGGAACGGATCACACCCGGATAGTCGCCGTTTGATTCCGCCACTGCGAATGAGCTACTAAAATCGGATCCACTTCCTGGGTGAGGAATTCCTCGACCTGGCTGGCCGCCCGGCCCGAAAAACATCCAGTGGCCATAACTTTGGCGAAATCCACCTGGGAGAGCCCAGGTTCCTTTTTCAGCCGCTCCAATAGGTCATTGGTCCTACTTCCTGACTTGAGTTCCTTTTGCATCTGGTGGCTGTGCTTGCGGATCACCTCATGCAAAACCTGGCGGTCGCCTCCCTGACTGACGGCAGCCATGAGGATGTTTTCCGTGGCCATGAAGGGCAGGGCGCGGTTGATCTCGCCTTGAATTACCTCGGGGTTAACTACCAGGCCTTTGGAAATATTAATGGCCAATTTTAGGATGGCATCGGCGCATAAGAATGACTGAGGAATTGTCAGTCGGCGGTTTACGCTGTCGTCGAGGGTTCTTTCCAACCATTGCGCCCCGGCGGTTTGCGCGGCATTGCCGGTCAGTTGAATGAGAAAACGCGACAGCCCGCACATCCTCTCCGAGCGCATGGGGTTCCTTTTATAGGCCATGGCGCTGGAACCCACCTGTTCTTCTTCAAATGGTTCATCCACTTCCTGCCGGTGGGCCAGCAAGCGGATGTCGTTGCCAAATTTCATGGCGCTTTGGCCAATGCCGGAAAGGGAATCCAGGATCTGCGAATCGGCTTTCCGGGGATAAGTCTGCCCGGTCACTGGGAAAGCTTTTGAGAAGCCCATTTTCTCTGTCACCACTTGGTCGAGGGCCTTCACTTTTTCGTGATCACCTTTGAAGAGTGCGAGGAAGCTGGCCTGGGTTCCCGTGGTTCCCTTGGCGCCGCGAAAGCGCAAGCCATCCAGCCTGTGGGAGATTTCCCAAAAATCCATGAGGAAATCTTGGGTCCATAGGCAGGCCCGCTTGCCCACGGTGGTCAGTTGCGCCGGCTGAAAATGAGTAAACCCCAAGGTTTCCACCTTGGCATTGCCCCGAGCAAAGCGGGCCAGGGTGTCGAGTAATCCTACCAGCGATCTCTGAATTAATTGCAGCCCTTCCTTCATCAGGATTAAGTCGGTGTTATCGGTGACATAACAGCTTGTCGCACCGAGGTGAATGATGTCCTTGGCCAGCGGGCATTGATCGGCAAAGGCGTGGATGTGGGCCATGACATCGTGGCGCAGGCGGGTTTCATACCCCTCCACTTTTTGAAAATCGATGTCTTCGAGGTGGTATTCCATTTGCCGGATTTGTTCCGGCTTGATCCTGGCCCCTGTACCGTTTTCCTCCATGAGCCCAAGCTCAAGTTGGCTTTGCGCCAGGGCCAGCCACAATTTTCTCCAGGTGGAGTAGCGGCTTTGCGGGCTCCAAACCCGGGCCATCTCCTTGCTGGCATACCTTTGCGCCAAGGGGTTGTCGGCAACTTGAGTGTTTTCCATGCGATTAGTGTTCCTTTTTCTCGCCGGGGCTAATCAACCGTTACTTCGTGAGGAGCTTGCCCCTAGCGCAGGGTCTCTTACTTTTGGCCCTTTCTATTTTAAGGAATCAGGCGGAAAAATCTCACCCACTCCATTTGGATGGTAGCCTTGATGGGTAAACCGTATTGCCACGGCTGTCAGGAGGACATCCCATGAAGTTGAATGTGAAAACCATTGCAGTGGCCGGGTTGGCCCTGCTCCTTGGTTCCCTGGCTTCCAGCCAGGTCGCCGCCCAAACGCCGGACAGTAGCATGATCCGGTTCTTTCACTACCCCTACTATTATTTCCCGCACAATTACTGGCCGAGCATGGGGCCGCGTTGGCCGGAACGGCCCGGGCAGCCTTACATGCCGCCCCCGGCTTACATGTCCTACCCGGCTTTCAAGGAACCGCATTGGCGCTATGAGCACATGAAACCGCAAAGGTTTTACAGCGGGTCTCATTTCTGGCTGGACCAGTTCTAGAAACCGCGCTTTTTTTCTGGGCCGGGGTACTCCCGGCCCTTTTTCTTTGTACCACCCTCGCCAAATTGGAATAATGAAGGGGACTCGTTATTTCCATCCTTTCTTGAGAACTGAAAATGGCGAAACAGGAACCCCTCGATCCTTCCAGGGATAAAAAGAAGCCTCAACTGCCGGCCGTGGATGTGCAGGCATTATCCGAAAAGGTGATTTCCAATATTGAAAAGGTCATTCTGGGGAAAAGGAAACAAATTTCCCTGGCTCTGGCTTCCTACTTGGCTGAAGGCCACATCCTCCTCGAAGATGTTCCTGGCGTTGCTAAAACTATCCTGGCTCGCGCCATTGCCCGCTCGATCGGCTGCGTGTTCAAACGCGTCCAATGCACCCCGGACCTTTTGCCCAGCGACATCAGTGGCGTGTCCATATTCAATCTGAAAACTTCGGAATTCGAGTTTCGACCCGGGCCGATTTTCGCCCAGACTGTTCTTGCTGATGAAATCAACCGCGCTACGCCCCGAACCCAGGCGGCCTTGCTTGAGGCCATGGCCGAAAGGCGCGTCACTTGCGATGGCCAAACCTATACCTTGAAGCCGCCCTTCCTCGTCATTGCCACACAAAACCCCGTCGACCATGAGGGGACTTTTCCCCTGCCCGAGGCCCAACTCGACCGCTTCCTGGTCAAGTTGAGTTTGGGCTATCCCTCGCAAGAGGAGGAATTGCAAATGCTGCAACGGCTGCAGTATTCCCATCCGATTGATGAGGTCGCTCCGGTGGTTTCCGCAGGTGATTGGGTTGCCTGCCAGGAAGCGGTGCGGCAGATTCATTTAGACAACCAAGTGCGCAATTATATTTTGGAAATTGTGCATGCCACCCGGGCCAATGAGAATATTTTGCTGGGCGGCAGCCCCCGGGCTTCCCTGGCGTTGCAACGGGCTTCACAGGCCCTGGCCGCCATGGAAGGAAGGGGCTTTGTCATTCCCGATGACATTAAACGGCTAGTCAATTCAGTACTGAACCACAGGATCATTTTGAAACCTGAGACGCGGTTAAGAAAAGTCAAAGTGGAGGATATTCTCAAGGAACTTGTGGATGACATCCCGGTTCCTGTTTCCTCCGATTACTATGCCAACCAGGGACATTTCTAATGCGTTGGGTTGTTGGAATCGTGGTGATCTACCTGGCAGCGTGGCTGATGAATTCGGCGCCGCTGGCCTTCGCCGGCTATTGCCTGGCCGGGGTTTTTGCCACCAGCAAACTTCTGGCCTTCTGGTGGTCGCGCGGGCTGGTCATCAAAAGGAAAATGCGCTGCAAAATCGCCGAGGTCGGCGACAAGGTTCGCGTGAAAATTACTTTGCAATATCGGGGCATCATCCCCATTCCCTGGCTGATCATTGAAGATGTCCTGCCTGCCGATGCCATCAACCCCCGCCACCCGTTTCTTAAGGTCAAAGGGAAACCCCTGAAGGTCTATTCCCTCTTTTCCATGCAGACGGTGGAGTTCAGCTATCAACTCGAATGCATGCACCGGGGTTTTTTTCAAATAGGCCCGGTCTTGGTGGAAACCGGCGACCCGTTTGGCTTGCACCGGCGCTTTCGTGTCGCCTGCCAGCCCTTGTCTTTGCTGGTGCTGCCGAAAATCACCCCCCTTTTGGGCTACGACCTGACTTCCCGTCGGCCGATCGGCGAAATTCGCATGACCATGAAAATATTCGAAGACCCCACCCGGATCGCTGGCATCAGGGATTACGAGCCGGGCGACCCATTCTCGCGCATTCACTGGAAGGCCTCGGCGCGCACGGGGGTTTTTCAAAGCAAGATTTTCGAACCGACCTGCCTGGCCGGCGCCATGGTTTTGCTTGATTTTCATGACTCTTGTTTCCCGCCGCGTGGGGAACCCTACCGTTCCGAATTGGCCATCAGCGCTGCCTTGGCTCTGGCCCACGCGGTTTGCAGCCTGAACCAGCCGTTTGGCCTGGGCACTAACGCCATCGACGCGGCCAAGGAAATTAAAACCGATGAAAGCGATCATGAACTGGAATCCAGGGGCGCCACGCGGGAATTTACCCTGCGGACCGATGTGCCTCACCATTTGCAGCCGATGTTCCTGCCCTCGCGCCGCGGGTTGGACCACTTGCAAATTCTGCGCGAGATGCTGGGGCGGGCGCTGAAAACCGAAGGGCTGCGTTTTGTGGAAATGATACATGAACTGTCGCCGCACCTGCCCCGCGACTTGTCTCTGGTTGCCGTCCTTCCCCATGTGACCGAGGAGACGGCCATGACTATTGGAAATTTGCGCCAACAAGGTTTCGCGGTTAGCGCCATCCTTATTCAAATGGACGATGAGTCATTGCACCGGTCTTTTAAAAGGCTGGTTGCGAACGGTGTGCGTGAGATTCGACATGCCCCGACGGCAGAGCTTTTGCCTCAACTGTGCCGGTCGCAGGTGGACCGCACCTCGCCATTAAGCCTGGCATAAAGGGAAGTAAGGCATCCTGATGTTTGATGAAGGTTACACCCGGGGTACCAAAGATCAGACAGGTCCTCTGGATCATGTCATTCAAGCAATTGCCACGGGGCTGATTGTTGCACTGGTGGTTTCCCTTTTGTTTTTTGTCCTTGGCCGTACGCAGGAAAAGAGCGCCTGGACCAGCGTGCATTGGGTGGTTTTTTGGCAAGTGTTTGGCACCGTGTTGATTTGCAGAATGTCGCTCATTGGGGAATTTGGCGGGAATGTCGGGCGCTACGGCTTTTTCATGGCCATTGCTGGATTCCTGGTCGCCTCGGTGGTCATGGAGAACATGGGCATCAATTTGGGGACATTTCAAAAAGGCTTCGTCCTGGTGGTGTTAGCTGGCGCTGGTTGGCTTTCCTACAAGATCACCTGGGATTGCACCGATCTGGGGGTTCGTAAAGAAGACGACGACGGACTGTTGCTGGCCGCCGGTATGAAAAAAGACCTCAACCCTGGAAAAAAACGGGATGAATCCAGTTGGGGCTTCAAGCCGCAACTGGAAATGGAATACAACCAGAAAGCGGAAGAAGTCCTGGAGGAATTGAAAAAGGAAAAGCCGAAGAAACCCCAGGGGGGCCGGGGGCGGGGCACCTGGGTGCTGTACTTTTTTGTTGCCTCGTTGCCCATTTTCGGCCTCGGGTATTCCATCGTGCCAAATGCCGACCCCAGCGTGCAGCGGGCTTCCTACCTTTATCTTTCCATCTACATGGCTTCAGCCATGGGCTTGCTCATGTCAACCAGTTTTCTTTCCGTGAGGAAAGACCTGAGACGGCGGGGGTTAGATATGCCGGTCGCCACTTCCATGTTTTGGTTGGTGGCGGGCGCAGGCCTTGTGTTGGGATCGTTACTTCTGGCAGGCGTCCTTCCTCAGCCTGGTTCCTACACCGATCCTTTGGCCTGGACCGGGTTGAAACCTAGTGACCGGGAAGCCAGCAAGTATTCCCAAGGCGAAAGCGATTCCGGAAAGGGGGAAGGAAAGGCGGGTTCCAAGGAAGGGAAAAAAGGTGAGAAAGGGGGCGATGTCACCGGGAAAAAAGGCGATGGGACAACCGATGCCGAGAAGGGTTCAAAGGGTGGCGGGAAACAAGGAAAGAGCGATTCATCCGGCGGCGATAAAGAGAACAAGTCCAAATCCGGGGGAAACAAAACCGACTCTGGCAAGGAAGGGCAGCCGAAAAACGACGGGGGCGATCAGCAAAAAGGCGATGCCTCTCCCAAGAGTTCCTCCACTCCGCCAAACATTAATATTCCCGGCCTGGACAAATTCATGAAGATGTTGGAAAAGTTGATTATCGCCTTGGCCGTCATTGGCACCGTGCTTTTTGTCCTCTATGTTGCGGTTTACAAATTGAGCTACTCCTTTGGCTGGGCTCAAGACTTGTTGGAATGGTTGCAAAAATTATTCGGCTTCTTTCAGAAATCACAAAAGATTCAAGAAAAGGATAAAGCTGGCCAACAATTGGACCAGGCTCTGGTGACTGCCTCCTTTCACGATTTTCAAAACCCCTTTGATTCCCCCGACTGGGAAGCCAGAGATCCGCGGAAACTGGCCGGCTACTCCTGGTTGGCCATGCTGGCCTGGGCCAGGGACAGGCAATTGCAAGTCCCGGATGGTTGCGCCCCATCGGAAATGAAAGTTCTGCTTTCGAACGAAGCGCCGGCAATGGAAGAGGGGTTTGCCCCATTTCAGCAAGTGCTTTATCAGGCTCAGTACGGGCCGGCCTTCAATAGCCCAAAGGCCATTACGGTGATGCGGAAATTTTGGGGCCACCTGGAAGGGAGCCATTCCGAAGCCGCTGCCAGCCAGGAGAATTAACTACCCCGACGCAGTTTCTCGGCGTTTTCAACTTCTTTGGAAATGGCATCCTGCAAGGTGGTGAGAAACTTCTCACGCGGCAAATCCAGGAATTGCGCCCCATCAAGCGGCTTGCCCAGGGACACCCCAATGGAGGCGTACCGCCCGGGAAGGAACAAAGGGCAAAAAGCCGGCAAGGCTCGGGTGCGAGGCAGGGCCTCAAAGGCGCCGGCAATTCCCACCGGAACGATCGGGCAGCGGCTTTTCTTGACAATGAGTTGCACCCCGGGCCGGAATGCCTGGACCTCGCCTGTGTAGGTCCGGGCCCCTTCCGGAAAAACCAGCAAGGCCCGGTTGCCTTGCAACAGGCGGATGGCATCCTTGATTCCTTGCGTGGCCACCCCATCCTGGTCAACGGGGTAGCATCCCACCGAGCGCAAGTAACTTCCTACCAGGGGAACCTTAAACAGGGTCTTTCTGGCCAAGTAGCTAATGGTCCGGCCGCAACCCAAACCGATGGCGATTGGGTCGAGGAAACTCTGATGGTTAGCCACCAAAAGGATTGGCCCTTTTTGCGGGACATTTTCCCGGCCGGAATACCGATGGGAAAAGAGAAACTTGTACAGTCCGCTCATCAAAGCGAAGTTAAACCGGTACCAGGCATGGTGAAACCCAGTCCATTCGATTGTGTCCTTACCGTTGCCGTTTACTTGAAGCATCGTTCCCTGATTTCCTTTTCCATAAGGGCAAGAACTTGGTCGATATCCATTTGGGAGTTATCGAGAAGAATGGCATCCGCTGCAGGGACCATGGGGCCGGTGGTTCGCTTCGCGTCGCGGTCATCCCGGGCCTGGTTTTCCCTGATCAATTCCTCAAGGTTTGTCTGCAAGCCGTTGGCCTGGTTCTCCAAGGCGCGCCTTTGGGCCCGGGCCTCGGCATCAGCGGTCAGGAAAAATTTGCATTGCGCCTTGGGGAATGCCACCGTGCCCTGGTCACGCCCCTCGCAAACCACATTTTTCCCCTCCACCGACAGGCGCTGCAATTCCACCATCCTTTTTCGCACTGATTCACTGGAAGCAATGATCCCTGAAGTTCTTGTCACTTCGGGGCTTCGAATCAAAGCCGTGACTTCTTCCTGATCCAAAAAAACCTTGCCCGCCTGGCTTCGGACTTGCAGGCCCTTCACCACACCTGTCAAGAAATCCTCGGAAAAAGGCGGCTGGGTGATTCTTATACAGGCCAAAGCGACAGCGCGGTACATGGCGCCAGTGTCGAGGAAATCAAAACCGAGTTTTTCTGCCAGCGCCCGGGCCGTGGTGCTTTTCCCCGCCCCCGCCGGGCCATCGATGGTTATGATTATCCCCATAACTCCCTTGAATATAAACGCACAAGTAGAAAGGATATAACGAAAAATGCCAAAAGGCGACCTCATCGAGGCCGCCTTTTGTAATCTTGATCGATTGTAGCCAAATTACCGCGGGAAGATGGAAATCGTAAAGGTCTCGTTTGAAGCCACCGACCGGGTTGTGTTGGGGTGGATCAGGCCAAAGCCGTCCGCATGAACTTCGTAAGTGAAATCTCCCACATTTTGATTGCTCAGAGTGATGGTTTGCAAAGCAGCCACGCGGTGGCTTTTGCCGTTGACCACCACGGTAGCACCATGGGGAGAGGAATTCGCCACTTTCAAAGTTGCCGTCGCCGCAACTGGAGGAGTGTAAGACCCGGCGCTGCGGGTAACCGAAAGCTTGCCAACGCTCGCCTCCATTTTTTCCAGGTGATTCTTGAGGATGGCGATCTCGGCTTCCAATTTCCGTAAGCGTAAGTCGGTATCGGTGGCTTTCATCGTTTGCAAGGAAAGGTGAATTTCCTTGAGTTGAGCATGAAGAGATTCCAAACTGGGCACATCGGCTTTTTTCTCGGCCGGCGTGTCCGCTGTTACCGGTCCGCACACGGAAAACAATAAGCAAGCAGTGGTGGTAAAAAACAACCGGTTGACCATGGCTACACCCTTATTTTTGGAGGAATTTCCAATCCAGTCTAATAAGCCAGCCTAGAGGATAAATGAAGGTCCCGCAAGCTAAAATGGGGAGAAAATGCTGTGTTTTTGTCAATTCCACCCCGGGGAAATTGTTAGTTGTCATACCTTTGATCCTGAAGGGCTTTTTGTCTCCCCTACTTGCCTTGGACCTTGTCCGCTTGCCGAATGGCCATAAGTTCTTTGGTCAACCCTTTTGGCAGGGGTTTATTGGAGATCGGGCCAAGTTTCTTACCCTCTCGTCCAAAGACAGGCGCGCCGTGCTTCTCCTTGAGTTTTTCGAACAAAGCATCCAAGTGTTTGCCTTCAGCCAAAAAGTACGCATCGTGGAGTTGGCCCCAAGTGCCGTCCCCTTGTGCCTGGGTAAGGCATTTCATCTCGTCCACCTTATTTCCTAACCAGAGTCGATACAGGGCAAGTTTTGGGACATCTTGGTCCTTCCCCCCGAAATTTTCCAGGAAGGAACCCAGCCCTCCTCCGCCGATGGTCGCCACGCTTGCTGTACTCTTCTTGTCCCCATTGGGGCTCGTGATGGTCGCGCTATGCCGCCACTTCTTTGACCCAAGTTCGTAGATGTAGTAGCGAGTGTCGGTAGTGCCCGGCGCAAAGCCGGGCTGCTTCCGGACGAAGAACTGGAAGGTTTCACCCACCTGCCAGTCCCATAACATGTGCGTGTGGGATCCCTCCCCCTCGCCACCGAAGCGGTTGAAGATTGTCTTCGGATCGGCTTGGGTTACCTTCGGGTGGAGTTTCGGTGATGTGTCCCAGATGGAAAAAATCGTGCGCCGCTCCTTCGGGTCGTTGTGCTGAATGCCGCAGTAACCACCGGCAGGCTCGCCGGGGTGCCAATTGGCCCCGCAGTAGTAGATGCTGTGGAGGGTGGCCAACACGGTGACTTCGCCATAAAGGCAGGTGGCCTCATTCAGCTTTTTCGTGTCCCACCACAAGTGTTGTGCCTCCGCGCTGCCAATGGCCAAGAGGCTAATTCCTGTCAGTAAAATCATAAATTTCAAACGCATCAAAAGTCCCTCCA
>SHZZ01000063.1 GCA_009692005.1 Gemmataceae bacterium
TTGCCTTTCTGCACCAGGTGGTTGGGAAACTCCCGTTTAACCTGCGACAATTGTACTCTGGAAATGGATGGCCGCAAGGTTAGCGGCGAAAAAAGGAAAGGCGAGTTTAGTTTCCTGGCGCACAGGTTAAATGGACCCGGCGGTAAGAGCGCAAGGCTGGGCTGCCATCATCGGTCACGGTAAGCAGCAGGTGCAGTTGCCAGCCTTTTGTTTCCTTGGGAACAGTTATTTTGAGAATGGCAGAGTCTTGGTTATTCAAGAAACGATGTAGATTCGTTGGAGATTCAAAAAGCGCCTGCCAGTTAAACGACAGTTTATTGTTGTCCGGATCGATGGAAGGAGAAGCATCGAGGGCCGCGGTTTCACCCGATTTGAAAGAAAGGAGGATGGGCCCGGAGTCTTTCATGCCTTTCAGTCGCGCCAGGGGTCGGTGGTTGGCTTTTTCAAAGGGCTGAAGGCACCAGTCCATGCGGGCCTGGAATTCGGCTTGATAATGGGGGCGCCAGCGCCAGACCTGCCAGCGGGGGTCATTAGAATCGGCGGGTTCCCTGGCATCGCGGAAATTGTTGGTCTCTATTAGTTGAACATACCTGCCTCCCCAGTTGCCCCACTCGGGGTGGTTTGGATGGCCCGGTTGGTTGGGCAGAAAATAAAACAAAGAAGGGGTGTCGCCTTCTTTCAAACAGGAGTTGGGGTTGGGCGCTGTCCAGGTTTGGGTGGGGTAGAGGGCGCCGAGTGGGCCATGGCCAACCCGGACATTTTCATCCACCCATTTTCGGGAAGTCAAACTTTCATCGCCTCCCAGGTACATGCCGCGGTACATTCCCTGGCGCTTGTCTTTGCCATCGGGCGCCATGCTGAGGATGTAAAACAGATCGGGAAAATCGCGCAGGATCCCGGGGCCGCTGTCGTCCTGGTGGCCAATGGAGAAGACGCGAATCTTTTTGATGAACTCCCGCAGTTGAGCCGGGCTTCGTTCCCGCTTAACGCGGTCGAGGGCCTGGGCCAATTCCGTTGGCCCGCCCCAGACACAAATATTGACCGGCCTTGGATCGGGCCGGTCGACTACGGTGATAATCCAATCCGACCCCTCGGTATCTTTCCCCGGCCCAAGGTTGCCCTTTCCTCGCCTGGGATTCCCTGATTTGACCTTATTTAAAAGGGCTTTTGCTTCAGGAAACTCCGGGTTGTGCCGTCGAAGGTTCACCTGAACCTGGGCATAGGCCTCAATCACCTGGCGAATGAGATCGGGCCGGACCAGGTCTTTTTTCAGTTCCCCCGGCGTGCCAGCGGCGGAAGCGATCAATCCTTCTATTTCCAACTCATTCGTGTAAAGGAGCAAGCGGATGAGGGACTGGGTGTCGTCGGGGTCGCCACCGATGTCGGTGAGAATGATCACCCTCGGTTTTTCAACCAAGGGAACGGGTTCAATACCCGTGAGGGGACTGGCCAGGAGGATTAAAAGGAAAGAGAAATTCATGGCCGCCTCGAGGCTATTCGAACCGAGTTTGCGCCCCGGGAAGGGGATTGGGATGAATTCCGGTTGCGACCCAGCTCAGGCCTAAAATCAAAATCAGGGAAAGCCCCAGGCCTGCGAAAATGATCGCAGGGGAGGGGGTGGAATTCTGTGCAACTGTAGCAGGAAGTTCGAATTTCCGCTTGGGGAAAATTAGCATGGTGCAGGCAATGGCCGTGAGCCAGAAACTGCCATGAACCAGAACCACTCCATTTCCCTTGAACCCGGGAAGGACTTGCATGAGTGCGCCAATCACTGCCAGCCAGAGGATCCACAGGAAGAGAAATTGGGCTTTGCCCTGAAGCTGGTCAGGAATGATGGGCAGTAGATCCCGCCCATGAAGGAAAATGGCCCAGAGCAGCATGGCGCCCAGGCACAGGGCCAAAATCAGCAACCAGATTTGTGTTTCTAACCCGAACAAATTCCCTTGCAGCAATCCCTGCTGTTTCCAATTGCGGACATTTTTGAAGAGGTTTTCCCAGAACATGACAAACATCAGGAAGAACAAAGCCAGCCAGTTCAGTGCCCCTTTTCCTTCGTTATCCACGGTGGGCGCCCGGCGCAGTTTCCAAATCCCCCAACCAATTCCCGCCCCCATGATAAGGCCGAAGGATTGCTCCATCCATTTCCAATAATCGAGGCCTTGCAGCCATGGATGGCTGATTGGTCCCCACTTGGCCCGGCCGAGGACTTGGAGAAAATCGCCCAGGGTGAAGCCCACCCCCCCGGCAAAGAAACCAATCCATGCCAGGGTCCAACCCGGCTGGCTTTTCAACTTCCACAATATTCCCAGCAAAGCCAGGAACAAGCCAAGGCACCCGGTCCAGTTGTCGCCACGCGGAGGAGTCATGCGAAATCCCAAGCCATGAACCAGCGCCGCCAGACCGAGCATCCAGCCAAGGGAAAGGACAGCGAGAAACTTCCAAGCGAATTTGAAGCGGGGGTGGCATTGGGAGTAAAACAGCGCCACGGCCAGGGCGGAAAGCGCCGCCACCCAGTCGCTGGCGTGGAAGTGAAACCTGCGCAGCAATCCGTCGGTAGCGCCGCTGAAGTCGAGAAATTTCCACAAGGCATAAAGGGTTGCCAGGGGCAGGCCAAAGGAAAGAAGATCCTTCTTGGGCAGGGATAAACCCAGGCCGAGAATTCCCCCGCCCATGCCGCCCCACAACGCCCCAATTAGAAATAGCGAGGCAAAGCCATAAGTGGCTTCGTGAAAATAGGAGTGCATGGTGTAGCCGACAACTTTGCCATAGCTCATCTGCCCGCCGAGAGCCCATCCTGCCGCGCCGAGGAATGCCAAAAGGATAAAGCGCTGTAGCCAATCTTTTCTTCCCGAGACAAGTACTGCAGCCAGGGCAGCCAGGGCGCCTGGAATCATGGCGCCGGCCTCGTGGCCGTAATCGCCCCGGAATCCCCAGCCGACTGACATGGCCAAGGCAGGCAACAACACGGCCAGGAGGCAATTAGTCCTCATGAAAAATCTGATTCCATTGGGCAGGTGAAAACAACAAACAAGCGAGTAAAGAGCCGCCATCCTACTTGACTGGCGAGCAAGGATCAAGATTTCCGCGGGGAAAATAGCACCACCACTTTCCTTGCTGGATTGAAAAAAAGGTGTTAGGATTTGCTGGTCGCCTTCCCACCCGTGGTACAACTCCGTGACAGGCTTTCCACATCGGCGCGATTTTCTGCAAGCGGGGGCTCTGCCCTTTGCCGGGCTGACTCTGCCCTCGTTGCTTCGCGCCAGGGAAGCAAGCCCGAAAAAAGCTCGTGGCAAAGCCAAAGCGTGCATCGTGTTGTTCATGTGGGGAGGCCCGGCTCAACAAGACACCTGGGACATGAAGCCGGATTCGCCGGTGGAGTTCCGCGGCCAGTTCAATCCCATAGCGAGCAAAGTTCCCGGCATTACCGTTTGCGAGCATCTGCCCAAGCTGGCCGCTCGCATGGACCGGCTGGCCCAGGTCCGCTCCATGACCCACAACGATGTCGATCACACCTCGGCGACGCATTTTCTTTTAACGGGAAGGGATCGCCCCAACCGCAGCGCCCCCCTGGCGGACGATTGGCCCAACTATGGCGCCACACTTTCCTACCTGGGCCGAGGCAAGGGCCCGCTGCCCCCTTATGTTTCCATGATGCCCGTGGTGCCCAACGGCGCGCCCAGGTTTGTCGAGTCTTCCCACGGGCAGGGGGCGGGCTGGCTCGGCCCCCGCTTCAACCCAATGCGCATCGACGAGGATGCATCCAAACCCGGGTACAAAGTCGGCGAATTCGACCTGCGCCTCGATCTGCCCGGTTCCAGAATTAACGACCGGAAGGCGTTGCAGCGCTCTTTGGAATCGCAAATCAAGTGGATGGAAGAGGTGCAAGATACGCAGGCCCTGGCGGGACATTTTCAAAGAGCCTATGAACTCCTGGCTTCCAAGGATGCCAAAAAAGCCTTCGACCTTTCTTTGGAACCGCAAAGCATCAGAGAACGCTACGGGATGAACCTGCATGGGCAAAGCGTGTTGCAGGCCCGCAGGCTGGTGGAGGCTGGCGTGCCTCTGGTAACGGTGTTCTGGCCCAACGACGGAATCACCAATGTCAGCGTTTACTGGGACACGCACAATCGCAATTTTATTGATCTGAAGGAACGGCTTTGCCCCGTTACTGACCAGGCTTTTTCCGCCCTGCTCGATGACTTGTCAGACCGCGGCATGCTGGATGAAACGCTGATTCTCTGGACCGGCGAGATGGGCCGAACGCCGCGCGTGGGGCAATCTGTGGTGGGCGGCGCGGGCGCAGGCCGCGATGGACGCGACCATTGGGGGCAATGCTTTACCTCGGTGCTGGCGGGGGGAGGAATTCGCGGCGGAGTAGTTCATGGAAAAAGCGACAAGTACGCTGCTTACCCCTCGTTGAACCCAACTCGCCCGGCCGACCTCGCAGCCACCGTGTACCATTGCCTGGGGGTCGACCCGCATTTGCAAATCATTGATAAATTGAATCGCCCTGTCACTCTGACCGAGGGGGAAATCCTCCGCACGATCCTGACTTAATGGCCTGTTTGCAATCCGAGGGCAAGGCGCCAATTATGAGCGGCGGGGTTTTTAGGTAAAGTAAAAACCAACCCATCGCTGACGCTCTGGGCTCGGAAGATTTCTTGGGCCCGTTCAAGGCGAAGTCCGTGGTTTTTATCTCATTGCAGTCGGGATGGTGGAATCGGGGACCAGGCCCTTAATGGCTTGCCACTCTTTTTCCAATACACCTGAATCGGCTTTTCCCCATGAGCGCCTGGCCAGGGCTTCATAGCGGGCGGATTCCTCCTTGCGCCCGAGAACCTCGCACAAACGGCGCAAGCCCAGGGCTCCGCGAACCGATCCCGGGTCGTGAGCCAGCGCTTCCAAAAACGCTTCCTCGGCTTCGGGATAATCCTTTCCCTGCAAAGCGATCAGTCCCCAGATTTCCATGTAGTAAGCGCCATTGCCCCAGGCGTGGTGGGAATAATCGTTTTTGGATTTGTCGACAGCGCGCTTGATCAGTTTCGTCGCCGGGCCATGCTGCCCCTGCGCCGCCATCAAGCAGGCCTGCGTTTCCCACATGCGAAATTCTGCCTGTTGGTCTTTCTTACCACCAGACCAGGCTTGCTGCAACGACTCGACGCAGGGGAGGGCGTTATGCGGTTCTTTCTTGGCCAGGAAAAGGCAAGCGTTCAAATAGGAGGCGGTGGCTTTGTCATTTTTTGAAAAGCGCGCAGCCTCCTCCGCTGCCTTGCCCCAATCCTGGCTATGGAGATACAAACGGAACCAGGGAATCGAGCCCTGCTTTCCTTCCTTGCGATGGCGCGCCAGTTCCTGGGCTTCCTTGAAGCGTCCGTCGTGCGTCAAGGAGAGCAGCAGGGTTTGCACATGATGCTCAAATTGAGAGTCTTCAGAGGGCTTGACGCTCATGTCTTTGTGGTAGGCGGTTTCGAGTTCGACCGCGCGGGTGGAGCGATCGCTGGTTTTTGCCCATTTGCCAATGCGAGTGGCCAGGTGAGCCTGCATGTGGGAAGCGTGGGGAATTCCCGGTGAGGAGAGGAGATAGGCCTCGGCATGCGGCCAACCCAGCGAGGGCCGCTGCTGGCCTTCATGAAAATGCAGCAGTTCGTGGTTGGCGCCGGGGTGGACCGGGTTGATGCGGCAAAGCGCCTTGTAATAGGGCGCGGAGGTGGCGCTGCCACCAAAGGTGCGGTAATTGCAGGCGATCTGGGCGCGCGTGAACCAGAGCTCCTGATCGTCTTCGTAAACGGACAGGGCCTGATCGATGACTTCGGCAGCGGCCTTCAGCCGGAGTTCACCCGCGGCGGGCGGGTTGTCGTTCAATCCGTGTTCAATCAGCGCTGATTGCAGCATGGCCTTTTCCCTGGCGGTGGTCTTGACCAAGAGCGCCTTGGCTTTTTTCAAAACCGTGAGGCATTCGCCGCGCTTGCCCCAGCGGTCGAGCGCCTTGGCCAGGCCGACATGAGCCATAATGCACTCGGGGTCATGCCTGAGTGCGGTTTCAAAACTTCGCGCTGCTTCCATCCAGGTGTAGGAGTACAAGTAAGCCAGTCCCTGGTTGTTGTAATCCTGCGCCGCCTGCGATGTCGTGGAAATGGGGTAGTGGTACAGGCAGAGGTTCTTTTCCACACGCGATGGTTTCAATTTGCAGTGGGTAAGCAAACTCTCGGCGGGTGGTTTCTGCTGAAGCAGGCAAGCGATGATCAAGGATTCCAGCATTGCATTCCTTTTAATAAAGGGCCCCAAAGCGCGGGGCTCGGGAGCCCAAACTGTTGATAAATCGGCCTAGGCCTTGAGCATTTCGTCGTGGCGCATGCCGCTAGGCGGGTTGTCGGCCTTGTGGCAATTAGCCAGGGCTGTCAAGGCGCCGGCGTGCTGCTCGGCATCGTTGTCTTCCCACTCGATGCTGACAGCGCCATCAAAGCCACCGCGGTTGAGTTCGATGAAAATTTCCTCCAGCGAGTTGGCGTCGCGCGCCGTTCCCGCCGTCACGAAGTTCCAGCCATTCGCCCAATGCCCCATGGGCCGATGCCCGCCGAGCCGGCCGGCCCGGCAATGTTCGCGATTCACTTGCACCCCTTTCACATGGGCGCAGTGAATCCGCTCGGCAAACTCACGAATGAATTGTACCACGCAGACATTCTGCCATTCCATGTGCGAGCCATCGAGATTGAACCCGACCACCGACTGGTACCCGGCCTTGTCCATGGCCTTCAGGTAATCTGTGGCCGACTCGATATCTCCCATGGCGCGTTCGCTCGGGTGGCATTCCAAATCAAAAGTCACCCCCAGCGATTTGCACAGATCGAGAACTGGCGTGAATCGCTCAATCAGCAGTTCCAGGCTGACATCCCGGACATCCGGGATGGCATGGCCGCCGATGCTGGAAGGAAGGGGCGGGAAGAGGAACCAGTGGCTCCAGCAGCCGGCAGGGGAGCCGGTGAAGCCCGGAACTGCCACCCGGCGGTTTTGCAGCTTGCCCAGGTGATGCGCCAGGCGAATGATGGCCAGCATGTCATGGAGCGCCTGTTTCTGCACCAGCTTGGCGACATCGGCGGGAACAAAGTAGGGGTCGGTGCGCGGCGGAGTATTCCCCTTGGCGCGCCAGGATTTGTAAGCTTCAACCGCCTCGCCCCCGATGAATTGCAAAGTTTTCGCGGTGGGTTCATCGCCCAGCGCCTGGCCTTGCAGGTGGGAGGCCACGGTGAAGATTTCCAGGCCATTCTTTTTCGCCAGGTCGACCCTTTCCTTGGCATAAGCAGCGGCGCCAGCATCGGTCGAGCAGCGACCCAATTCCAATTCCCAGCTCGCTTCCTCCCATCCATCGAACCCGGCATCCTTGATAAAGGGTATCCATTTGTCGAAGGGGATATTGCCAAACTGGCCGCGCACCAGGCCGATCTGGTGGTAGGAGTGTTTGCCGAAACGGTGCTGATCAGTTTGCTTGTAACCCACGGTGAGATCCTTTCCTTTTGAAAAAACGAAACCGCCTTTGAGCTTCGACTATACTGGGAAACACGGCTGAAACAACAGGAATTCTGGCTGGGGTTTCCATGAAAAAGAAGAAGAACTGGCGCGAGAAGTTGCACGACTCCAAGGACCTGCCCAAGGTGATCAAGGTGGAAGGGAAAATGTCGAAAAAGTGGGGCGAAGGAACGGTGGTGATCCCCGCCCCAATTGAAGTCGATGAGGTCATGCGTTCCGTCAGGAAAGGGCGGCTGATCACGATCAATGAGATTCGCGCGGTCCTGGCGAAAAAGCACCGGGCGACATTTGGCTGCCCCATCACCACGGGGATCTTCGCCTGGATTGCTGCACATGCGGCGGTGGAGGGGCGGGCAGCGGGAGAAAAAAAGATCACTCCTTATTGGCGCACTTTGAAAGCCGGAGGAGAGATCAATTCCAAGTACCCGGGCGGAGTGGAAGCCGTGGCGAAATTATTGATCCAGGAAGGGCACGCCCTGGTGGTGAAAGGCAAACGCTGGACGGTGAAAGATTTTGCCGAGTCACGCGGGTGAGTGGGGTTCGGTCGGGGGGGAATCTGTATAGCCTTCTTTATTGATCCGAACCCATGCCGGGTTGTTGAGGCGCCCAGTGTTTGTCCCATCTTTGAAAAAGATTGTCGAGGAACTTGTCCCAACCTTCCGGGGATTTGTAGGGGGGATAGGGTTCCGGGGGGATTAATTTTATGTTGTCCTTATTGACAATATCAAAGGAGTCGTCAGCCTTCATTTTTCCAAGGAGAAAACTGCGGTAGGCGCGATTGTTTTCTTTGTGAAGAGTGATCATTCCGGCGGGACCATCCATCGTTTGGTTTTTCAATTTCTCCCTGACCACTTTGGAATCGGCGGTTCCCGCTTCGCGTACCGCATTTGCCCACATATGAACGCTGTAATAGGCGGTCATCATGGGATCGGTCAGGACAACATCTACCTCCTTGCGGTTGTTTTTTTTGGCATAGGCCTTGATCAACTTCTGGTTTTTGGGGTTATCCCAGGACTGAAAATAGCTTGATGCTGAATAATCATTTATCAGGGTGGCAGCGTTTAAGTTGCGGATTTCTTCCTTGCCTACGCTGAAGGAAATCGTGGAGATATTGTCCCATTCTCTATTTCCCCGCAAAACCCTGAAAAACGAGGTATTGGAATCCCCATTAATCGTGTTGAGGATTAAATCGGGTTTATCCTGGACAATTCGGTCAACCAAATGGTCCATTTGGGTTTCACCCAGGGGGATAAACAAGGGCTTTCCCAAAATCTCCACCGAGAGGCCCAAATCTTTTTTCATGGCGGCGACATGGCCCTGGATAATTTCGTTTGCGGCTACGGGGAAAACATAGTCCGATCCCACATGGAGGAATCTGGTTTTTTTCAAGACATTGACGGCGTAATCGACTGCAGGGAGGATTTGTTGATTGGGGCAGGGGCCCAAATAAAAAATATTTTCCGATTTCTCCATGCCTTCGTTCTGAACAGGGTAAAGGAGAAGCCCTTCCAATTCTTCTAATTTGGGACGCAGCGTTTTCCGGCTGGCGGATGTCCAACAGCCAAAAATCACTTTGACCTTTTCGTCCTCAATCAGTTCTCTGACCAGCTTGGGGTATTCTTCGGGTTGGGATTTTCCATCCCGGTCGATGGCCTTCAATCGCCTGCCAAGAATTCCCCCCTGGGCGTTGATTTCTTCAATGGCGAAATGGGTCGCCTCTTTAACCGATTCCCCGCTTTCCCGCATGGTGCCGGAGAGGTCATGCAAAATTCCCACCGGGATGGGATCTTTAGGAAATAGGGTGTTGAAGAAGGTAAAAAAAAGAACGAGGGAAAGCAAAGCGGCGCCGGCGGCGGTGAAGGTCAGCCTTTTTTTCCAATTGGCCGGCGCCGGGGGCAAAGAAATGGAGCCGGTTAAACCAAACCCAAAGCTGGCCTGGATACGCTGCAATTCTTCAATGATTTCGTGGCAATCCTTGGGGCGGTTTTGTGGCTTTTTTTCCAGCATGCGGTGGGCAAGGGCCGAGAAAGCCTTCGGAATGGCCGGGTGGGCCAGGGCGATTTCCTTGGGCTTGGTGTTGGCAATGGAGGTCAGCACCGCAATCGTGGTTTCCCCGGTAAAGGGGTAATGGCCCGCCAGCATCAGGTAGACGACGCTGCCGAGGCTGAAAATGTCAGTTTTTACAGTCAGTGGCATTCCGGAGGCCTGCTCGGGCGACATGAAGTAAGGCGTGCCGAGAATGATGCCCTGGGTCGTAATGTTCAGATCGTTATTTTCAGCAGCCTTGGCCAAGCCAAAGTCGAGGACTTTAACTTTCTGCCAGGGCCCGCGCTTGCCATCGGATTCCAGCCAGAGATTATCGGGCTTGATGTCGCGGTGAATCAACCCCTGGTCATGGGCGGCGGCTAACCCACGGGTCGTCTGCAAGGCGATGCGCAGGGACTCTTCCAAAGGAACTTGGCCGCGAACCAATCTCGCCGCCAGGGTTTCGCCGCGTAGGAACTGCATGGCGATGAAGGGGAAATTGTTCTGTTCCCCCACTTGGTAAATGGCGATGACATTTTCATGGTCAATGGCTGCTGCGGCGCGCGCTTCCTGAAGGAAGCGCAGGCGGTTTTTTTCTTGGCCGCATACTTGTGGCCGGAGAACCTTGATGGCTACTTTGCGTTTGAGTGCGGGGTCTTCCCCTTCCAAAACCAGGGCCATGCCTCCTTCCCCCAGCACCCGTTGCACCAGATATCCGCCCAATTTCCCGAGGCATCCCGGTTCGCTGGTTGGTTCCAGGTAAGCCTGGATTTCGTGGGAAGGAATCTGGGCTTTGGGAAAATTTTTCTGGTCCGTGGCAGCCTGGCTCGTGGCCGATTCCGAAGTTTCGCTGGCGGAAAGATGCTCCAGAGTCGGAGTATTTCCAGGCAAAAGGGCGGTTTCCCTCTGGGCGATCATGCCCTTGCAGCGGGGGCAGGCATCCAGGTGAAGCGCCATGAAGCGAACCCGATTCCAGTCGGGGATGGCGTTTTTGAAAAACTGTTCCCATTCATCCTTGGGGGGGCATGGGATGATCGATACTGTCGGTTCCATGGATCACCCGGGCGCATTAGGGAAGGGGAATTAGGGCGCGGCGGGGGCGAGCCAGTTGCCATTCCATTCCGTAAGCAGGCCGGAAAGGAACTTATTCCAGCTTTCCTCGGAGCGGTAGCGGGGAAAGGGTATAGGCCGCTCGGGTTTTCCGTCATTGCCCTGGAAGATTTCAAATTGGGCGGGTCCCTTGATTCTGCCAATTCTGGGAATTTTGTAGGTGTGTTGCGTGTCTTTATCGATTTCCACAGGCCCGCCCGGGGCCTGAAAGGTTTGGCCGCGAATTTTTTCCGCCACCTTGACGGGGGAAACCGAACGGGCTTCTCGCACTGCTTGAGACCACAAAAACACTCCGTAATAACCGGCCTCCATGTCATCGGTCACCAGGACATCCTGGCCCATTTTTGCCTTCACCTTGTTCAGGAACTGAGTGTTCTCCGGCGATTCGATCGATTGCAAGTAATTCCAGCCGACATAATCGCCGATCGTGCCGGAAGGGTCCTGCTCTAGCAGGTCTTCCCCGCCGACATGGAAGGAAAGCGTGGGAATCTCGCTGCCCTTGATGCCTTCAGCGCGCAGGGCTTTAAAAAAGTCGCGGTTGAAATCGCCGCTCAGGGTGTTGATGATTAATTCCGGCTTGGCGGTTTTGATGGCCTTGGCGATTTCCTCGAACTTGGCATTACCCGTGCTGATCAATTTTTCCTGAAGTATTTCCGCTTGCAGGGCGGGGTTGTCTTTTTTCAAGTCAACGATTTGTTCGCGGAATATTTCCATGGCGGCGCGGGAAAAGACGCTGTTTTGCCCGACATGAAAGAACTTGGCCTTCTTTTCCTTGAGAATGAGGTGTTTGAAGGCGAACTCGATCTGCTGGTTCGGCGCCGCCCCGAGGTAAACCACATGCGGGTTTTGCTCCAGGCCTTCATACAAAACCGGGTAAAAGAGCAAACCCTTCTTTTCGGAAAAGATTTTCAAGCATTGCTTGCGGTCCGCAGAGGTCCAGCAGCCAAAGACTGCCGCCACCTTGTGCCTTTCAAGCAACTGCTCGGCCTGTAAAGCGAACTCGGTAGGGTTGGAAAGTCCATCCGCAATCACCGGCACGATCTTTCTTCGGGCCACCGGTTGACCTTGTTCGTTGTAATCCAAAATGCCGCCCCGCTCATTCAATTCCTCAATGGCCAAAAGAGTGGTTTCCTTCACCCCTTTGCCAGCGTAGCGCATATAGCCGGTGGTGCTGTGAAGAACTCCAACCTTGACTGGTTCGGCTTCCTTTAGCCCGGCCAATCCGGTTGGATTGATGCCAAGACTGGAGAAATTGAATATCAAAAGGCCCAGGTTGACAAAAACGACCAGCAAGAGCCCAAGGAATTTCCAGTTCAAAAACCAGGGTTTTGCAGAACTGGTCGGGACGGGCGCCTGTGCTGATTTGGCAGCGCTTTCCTGGGCCGGTTCCCGGGGAATGTCATGTTGCGAACTCGGCCGCGGTCCGGCCTTTTCCAGGTTCGGGTCTTGCAATCTTTCCAAAAGCGCCAGGGAATTGGGCACGCGCTCGGAAGGTTTTTTCGCCAGGAGATCCTTGACCAGCTTGGCCACGCCATGTGGAATGGCCGAGTCAAGGTGATCCAGCGGCGTAGGTTCATCCAAGGCCAGCGAGGACAAAATGCTCAGGGTGTTATCGCCGCGGAAGGGCAGTACCCCGCTGAGAATCTGGTAGAGGACGCAACCGAGGCTGAACAGGTCGCATCGGCCATCCAGGGGCAGGCCGCGGGCTTGTTCCGGCGCCATGTAACTGGGCGTACCCATGATAAGGCCGGTGCCAGTTTGATGATCAACACCAGACACGGATCTGGCCAAGCCGAAGTCGAGAATCTTGACACGCTTCCAAGGCTGGCTGGGGCTGTCCACTTCTAGCCAAATATTGTCGGATTTGATATCGCGGTGAATCAAGCGGCCTTCATGAGCGGCGCCAAGGCCCAAAGCTACTTCGCGAGTGATGCGCAATGCTTCCGGCACCGGGATTTTTCCGGCGCGATTCAAGCGCATGGCTAACGATTCGCCCTGCAAATACTGCATGGCCAGAAAGGGAATGTTGTTTTCCATCCCGACCTGGTAAACGGTCACGATATTATCGTGGGGAATGCTGGCGCCTGACCGCGCTTCCTGAAGAAACCGCTGGCGATGCGTGGGGTTGGCGGCGATTTCCGGCTTCATCACCTTCAGAGCCACCTGGCGGCGTAGAAGGGTGTCTTCCGCCTCAAACACCAGGCCCATCCCGCCGGAACCAAGAAGCTTGGTCAGGCGGTAACTGCCCAATCGGCCAAGCTCATCCGGGCCAAGAGGCGGAGAGAGGAAGGAAAGGTTAAGCGGGGGCGATTCCTGCTTCACGGGCTCGTGTACTTGGCTGGAGGATACTTTGTAGGCGGTTGTTGGGTTGTCCGGATTCACCGCCTCGAGATGCTTGGAATCGAGGTCAAGTTTGGGCATCGACCCAGTATTGCTGCGGGAACTGGTCAGGGGGTCCGGGGTGTTAAACTGTTCAGAAGGCAAAACAGGGTTGGAATCTTCCTGGCGTAAAGTGGCAAGCACTCGCTGGCATTCAGGGCAAGCCTCTGCATGCTGCCTGAGTTTAAGTGAAGTCCATTGGGACAAATGCCCTTGAAGCAGTTGCTTGAGATCGCCTCTTGGTGGACAAGTCCCTTGTGATGCCTGATTTGCCATTACCTTCTTCGAATTAACCTTTCGGTTATCCGCATTCCTTCCTTTGAATTAACGGGCGCATCCATAATAATTTGGATTTTATTCTAATTCCAATCTACAATCAACAAACACAGGTGAAAAACAAAGGTTTTGCTGAATTTTCATAGATGTCATTAATATGGGTTTGAGCGAAAGAAAAAACCCTGTAACGCCCATTAGTTTTCTCGGTTTTGGCATGGAATCCCCCATTTTCTCCAAGGGTGGGCCTTTTCCACGATGACAGGCTTTCACTTTTTGTTCCCTTGGTTCCTTTTGCTCCTGCCGATTGCCTGGACCCCCTGGCTAAGCTGGCGCCGAAGGGGGTTGGCTTTTCCTGCCGCGGTTTTGTTTCAAGAAACTCCACACTTGCCTGGCTGGAGCAAAATTCTTGCCAAAATTTTGGCTACTGGCGCCCTGGCGCTAATGGTCCTGGCCTTGGCCCGGCCAATCTGGTTCATCGCGGGAGAAAAAATCCGCCTGGATAGCATGGCCATTCAAATCGTTGTGGATACCAGCGGCAGCATGGGGGAAGCGGGAGAATCGGGCATTTCCCGGCTGGATGCCGGCGTACGGGCCATTCATCAGTTCCTTGGCCAGCCCGCGCCGGGCATGCCTTTTCACTATTCCCGAGCCAATGACTTGGTCGGCTTGATCAGTTTTGCTGCCCGGCCTAAAGTTGAGGTCCCCCTGACTTTCGATCACCAGGCTTTGTTGGCCAAGCTTCGGCGGCTGGCACCCAAGCAAATCCCCGGCGAATCGGAAACCAATCTACCTGATGCACTCATTCTGGCCATGGATCAATGTAAGTCGGCGCAGGGCATTCCCAAAGTTCTCCTACTCCTGACCGACGGGGAAAACAATGTTCCCAATCCGGTATCAGGTTACACGGCTTTGGAAGCGGCATCGTTGGCATGCGCCGCTGGCTTTCGGATTCATGTAGTGGATGCTGGAGCCTTTGGATTGCAAGAAGGCCCGATAGAACACAGCAGGCGGGAAAAGGCCGCCAGGCATTTGCAATCCTTGGCGGAAAGAACCCAGGGCCTTTATTTTCCCGCTGCCAGTTCCGAGGCTTTTTCCCAGGCCTTTGCCAAGATTCATGAAAAAGAAAAATCTCCCATCGATACCGCCCTCTTCAACCCCCGCGTGGAACTATACCAATGGCTGGCTGGGCTGTCGTTGGTCCTTCTTTTTTCAAGTGTCTTTCTTTCAGGCAGCCCATGGAGGCAACTCCCTTGATAATTTTGCAAAAGGATACCGCTTGATCCTGGCATGGAAATATCCCTGGCTGTTGGCCGGGTTGGCGATTCTCCCCTTATTAATGGCAGCATTCAACAAGCTGCAAAGGGAAAAAGCCAAGCAGGAACTGCTTTGGCTGTCAGCCAATGCTGGAAACCAGATTCGGGTAGGTAAGAATCGGGGATTTTGGCTCTTTTTGGCCTTTGCCTTGGTCATATTGGCGCTTGCAGGGCCGATTCTCACCAGCGAAACCACCACCCTGCCAATCCGTTCACGCAACCTGACACTGGTCATTCCCTCCCTCCCCTCGGTGGATTGCCAAACGCGGTTGCAGGAAACTCTTGACAGTTTCTTTTTGGAAAAAGGCCGCTCGATGGAGGTCTGGCGGCTGGCCCTGGTCACACTTGTGAAAACATCAGATCTTCTTTGTCCCTTAACCCGGGACCGGGAATTTCTCCGCCTGACCATGGAGGATATGCGCCCTGATCAATCGCCGGGGAGCTTTAATCCGCGGGAGTTGAACCACACCGGCAAATTGGCCTTGGAACAAAAAGGGGAAATCCTGTTTTTCCTGGACAAGGTTCCTGCCTGGAATACAGGAGACTGGACCTATTTCATTCAACAGGCAAAAGATCAAGGCGTCCCTGTCTATTTGGCTGCCCTATCTGGAATCCTCCCGCAATTCGTTGAAGAGGGAATTCAATCCACAGGGGGAAAAACAATTATTTTGGGCGCACGCTCCCTTTACGCTGGCTGGATCTCCCAGTCTGCAGTTTCGCAATCCCTTTATCAAACGGAAGAACGCAGAGTTTCCCTGCGCCACCCTCACCCGGGCTGGTTTCTCCTACCGGGTTTACTTGCCATGACATTGGCTATTCTCCCCATCAGCCGGTCCACGGGGGGGAGCCCATGAAATCTGCCGGGCTATTCTTGTTAGTTCTTTTGATTCCTTGGGAAAGGCCCCAGGGTGAAGACCCCATTGTAGGACAAGGGCTAATGGCGGCGGCCAAATGCGATTGGCCCATGGCCATCGTCTTGCTGGAAAAAGGAATGCCCCAGGCGCGAGACATTGGCACGGCTGTCTGGTGGCTGGCTCATTGCCATTTGGAATTTTATTTTTCCAAGCCCCTGGGGCAGGAAGGAAAGCACCTGTCTCGCGCAGTGGAACTTTTTCAATGGCTCACTGGGGAAAAAGACCCGCGTGCCGCGGAAGCCTGGTATTGGCTGGGGGTTTGTCAGGCGCAAAAAGTCCGCCTTGGAGATAAAAGTTATCTAGTTCCCGCCAGGCATTCCTTGGGAAAAGCGGTGGAGCTGCTGCCCGTGAATTCCAAATCATTTCTGTCGGCGAAGAGAACGCTTTTGTGGTGCGCGTTTTTGCAGGGACAATTCCCGGTAAAAAAGGAGGGAAGTGAAAAAAGCCAGGAAGGAAACTCTTCCAATACCGGAAAGGAAAAAGGGAAGGAGTCCTCCACCGGGCCAAAGGAGAAGGGGGAAAAAGGAACGGAGAAAGGATCCAAGGGAGAAAAAGCGAAAGGCGAGGGTAAAGAAAAGGGGAATGCTTTTTCCCCGGGCCAGGGGAACTTGGACCTTCTGCTTCAAGAGGGCGGCGTTCTGGAAATTTCCCCTGAAGAGGCAAGAAAACGGATTCAGGAAGGGGCGAGAAAGATTCGGGCCCAGCAGGTCGGGGGGAATCCCGGATGAGCCATTCCGCCTGGCGTTTCGCCGCCTTACTCCTCCTGTTCCAATTGACCGGTTCACCTGGGATTTCTCAAGAGCCTTTCTTGGGTTCCTGGCCGGAGGGGATTATTAACTCGGGCGCGGTGGGGGAGAGATTCACTTTTCATGCCAGCGTGCCCCGCTTGCAATACCTGCCAGGGGAAGCAATTCCCTTGGACCTTCTTGTCCGAGGCAAGGGAAAGGTCGCTTGCGGACCGGCGCAGTTAGAAATCGAGTTGTACCCGGCTCTGGCGGATAAATTTGCCGTCCAGTTTCTTTCCTCAGTCGCTTTCGAGGAAAAAAAAGAATGGCTCTTTCGTTTTACCTTGAAGCCGAAGGAAAAGGGAATTCTGGAAATCGCCTCCTTGCCCCTGGCGTTTGTTAACCCCGCAATCCCCTGGAGTTCACGGCGTGGAATGCTGGAATTTTCCAACTCCTTGCTGATTGAAGTGGGCGACAGGGAAGCGTTGGCAATGCCCTTGGTTGGCCCCGCGGAGGCTTTCAACCCGCAAGAGCTTTTCCAGGCCAAAGGAGCCTGGCTATTTTCACCTGCCAACCTGGATGAGTTTTTCTGGCTAATGCTTTCGGGTCCGTTCGCTTTTTTCCTGATCTTGGGTCTGTCGAGGCAGCGGCGCTTGGCCCGTCAGAACCTGGAAAAGGGAAACCCTGGATGGGTAAAAAAGTCCCTGGCCGAAGCCGCTCACCTGCCCCTTTCTCAGCAACCCCGGCTGATTTGGGGCATTTTGCAAGCCTACTTGAACTGCCAGTTTCCCAAGGGGCCAAAAACTTGGACCGCCAGGGATTTTGCCTCCGGCGCATCCCTTCCTTTCCTGGCCAACAAGGAAAGGGAGGAGTTGCTCGGCTTTTGGGAACAGTTGGAGGCGGCGCTTTTTTCCCAGCAATCCCCGGGCGGTTGCCTTTGGGCGCCCGGAGCTTTGCATGGGGTTTCGATATTGGAGGCCCGCCGTTGATTCCTTCCTCCATGCTTCTTACTCTGGGGCTATTTTTTTCTCCCGGGCAATTTCCCCCGGTGAGCGAAGCTGAGGTTATTGCCCTGGCACGCCAAGCCTATATCCAAGGGTTGGAACACCAGGAGGATGCCTTCAAGGCCCGGACTTTTTTTCAAACCTCTACACGGGCGTTGTACTACTTGCAAGGCCGGGGAAATACTTCCCTGTTTACCTATCGCGGACTGGCGGCGGGGGAAATTCTTCAGGGCGATTTCCCTTGGGCAAGAATGCACTGCATTCAAGGGTTAAGAAAATTCCCCGCCGATCCAGTCCTGGGCAGTCTGTCCGCTTTTGTGGACGCCAACTTGACAGCTCCTTCAGGTTTGCATCGGTTTGGATTTTTGTCTTCCCGTTTGGCGATTTACTTGGCTGGACTGTGGCAGGTTTTTGCCTTTTGGCTTTTCTGGATTGGCAGGAAAAGGCCCGGGTGGGTTCTTCTGTTTTTCGCCTGGCTGGTTGCTGCAGGGCATTTGGCCTCCACCCGGGGTTATTCCCAAACCGAACCGGTTGCCGTAGTAAATGAAGAAACTGTTGCCCGTCTGGGAAATAGTGAAGCCTACCCCATGGCGCAACCCAGGCTCTTAGCCCCAGGGACGGTGGTGTTTCCTCAAGGTGAGAATCATGGCTGGGTGCGAATCCGCTTGCCCGGCGGCGATCTCGCCTGGGTCCCCTCAGCGGCCCTGGCTCTTCCTTTTAGCAATTGACTATTCAAGGAAGCCGGAAGGGTGCGCGAGGGGTGGTTGTGTAACTCTTCCCCCCATGCTCTGGGCCTTGATCCAGGACATGGCCAGCCCAGAGGCTCGCCACTTGTTTGCCCGCGTCAATAGGCTAACATGGGTGCAACCTGTCTCCGGATGAATTTCATGCTGAAGCGAAAGTATTTATTCCCCAATGTGATCGAACTGAACTACCAGGCCGGCAGGCGGCTGGGGGTCAATGTTTACTTGATCGACGGGGGAACGGAATTCGCCTTAATTGACATCGGGTTTGAAGATACGGTCGAAGAAATCATCGACCTGATTCGCGGCATGGATTTCAACCTGGCGCATTGCAAAATGATCATTGCCACCCACGCGGACGCCGACCATATCCAGGGCATCTCCCGAGCCAGGGAGTTAATGAAAACCAAGGTGGCATCGCACCCGGCCAGCGTGGAGCCTATAGAGACCGGCGACGAAATCCTCACTTATGCCACCATCAAGGCTCAGGGTATCGAAATTCCCATGCCCAAGTGCAAGATTGATCTCTTGCTGAATGAGGGTGATAAGCTGTGCATTGGCAAAAAGGAATTGTCAGTATGGCATACGCCTGGGCATACTCCAGGCCAGCTCAGCTTCAAGATGGGGAACCTGCTTTTCAGCGGCGACAACATTTACAAGGATAGTTGCGTCGGGGTCATTGATGCCCACCATGGCTCCAACATTCCCGATTTCATCAAATCTCTAAAGCGCATATGGGCCGATAATTCCGAGTTCCTCCTGCCCAGCCATGGACCGGTTTTCCGCAAGGACAATAAGGTGATTCAGCAAGCCATCGACCGGTTGACAGGATATCTATCGATGGCGGACTTTGGCACTTGCGCAACCAACTGGCCCTTGCTGGATGAGTGGGAAAAAGATGTTCTGGCCGGTAAGATGCCCGACTTTTCCAAGAAATAAAGTTGCCGACTGTTTATCGATTTCTTTGGGGACGGTTTTGCATTTCACTTTGCCCCAAAAGCCTAGAACGGTTGCTTATCAAAATCACGCCACGGAAGCGGGCACTTGGGCTTGTTGCTCTAACTCGATTGGGCCGTTCAAGATCAACCGGAAGGTGGACCCTTCATTAGGAATAGAATCGACTTCGAGGGTTGCTTGCAGCAATTCCGCATACCCTTTGACAATGGCCAGACCCAGGCCGCTATGGCCTCCCTCGGCGGCATGCCTTGACGGATCCACACGGTAAAAACGCTCGAAGATCAGGCCCTTTTCTTGCTCGCTGATACCAATGCCCGTGTCGGAGACCCCCACCACCGCTTTTCCCTCCGCTGTCCGCATGGAGAGAGTGATGCTTCCCTGGGGGCGGTTGTAATGGATGGCATTATGCAAAAAGTTGAGAATGACCTCGCGGATTTTATCGGGGTCGGAATGCAAGGCCACATCGGGTTTGAGGTCGCAAACGAGCCGGTAGCCGTTTTGGTCCGCCAGGGGTTGGATCAATTGAGCGCACTCGTGAACCAGTGTGGAAAGGTCAAAGGAGCAAAGGCGCAAGGGGTCGGCGCCGGCATCCAGGCGCGCCAAAGTCAGAAGTCTTTCCACTTCTTGGTGCAATTGTTTGCAGCTTTGACGGCATTCCTTCAGGAGTTCGCGGTATTCCTCAACCGAGCGGTTTTTTCTCAGGCCCAAATCGAAGGTGGCGAGCATGGCCGCCAGGGGAGTGCGCAATTCGTGTGAAATGTCGGCAGTGGCCTGTTTTTCTCGGGCGAAGGCCTTTTTCAGTTGGCCCAGCGTCTGTTCCAATCTCGCCGCGATCGGTTGAATTTCTTTAGGCAGGCGGCTTTGGTTGATATCCAGGTGAAAATCTTTTTCGTTCACCTTGCTGACGGCGGCGGTCAAGTTCCTTAATGGCGATAGACCCGCGCCAACGATCCACGGGCTGACAACGACGCCCACCGCGAATACTCCCAGATTCATAAGAAACAAGCGGTTGCGGAAGTCCCGTAAAGAGCCGGCAATTTCGCTTTGGAAATTGCCGATTTCAACTTCGCTTTCCTTGGCGAATTGTTCAAACTGCGCTTCCCTCCGCGACAGATCGTAGGCGCACTGGATGGTAATGGCGGGGCGGAAAAAGGGAGGAGTGTTGGGCTGGCCGCCGGTAGGAGGGCGGGGATTGTTGCGCGGGGGATTCTGATCCCCTGGCCGCTGTGCGCCCCCAAAGGGAGGATTGTTGCGGTTGCGCTGGGGGGCTCCTATCAAGAATTGCGAGGCTTTCAAAATCACCCGGCGCACCTGTTTGCCGTTTTCAAGCTCGTAGTCCTCGAAGTCCCAGTGCAAGACTTCGTCGGTGGGAATTTTGGGTAATTCCGCTAGCATTTTGTTTTTTCCCAAGGACTGCGACAAGTAGGAAGCGCCCCAGGCGGTTTCAACTTGAAAGAACTCCGCCACTTGCCCATCGAGGCGCTCAAGAAGGTCTTCCTGGTTGAAGCGGATCAGGGGGACGGCCCGGCGGTAAATTTCAAATGAAAAGGTGCGGGAGGATTGGATGGCCCACAAGGGGATGGAGGCGGCGCCATGGGGGGAGAATGGGGCCGATAAAAGGCCCAGCGCTTGCAATTCCAGGTAGCGGAGCTTGCCCCAATCCGTTTGAAATTGCACCAGCCGGGCCAGGGTTTGCGCTTGAAAAAGCAAGGCGTCGTCCAGGCGATTTGTTTCTTCCCGGTAGCGGTCTTTCAGACGGCTTTCTTCCAGCTCTTCACGGGCAATGCGGCGGTCATCCGAGTTTTTCCAGGCAATGCGATAGGCCAGCACCGAGGCGGCGCCAAATGATATGCCCAACAAGCTAATGAAAAAGACCGCCAGGGAAAACCGGATTGAGCGCATATGTCAATCCCCTTTGATCATGTACCCTTCGCCCCAACGCGTAAGAATTAACGGCGGTTTGAAATTCTTGTCGATCTTGTTCCGCAGATACCGAATGTAAACATCCACGACATTGGAAGTGTTGTCGTCATGTTCGTCATATAAATGCTCCCAAATCATCGACCGGGTAACCACCTTGCCTCGATGATACGCCAGAAATCGAAGCAAAGCAAACTCTCTTGGGGTGAGATAAATTTCCTTGCCCCCGCGGCGGACGGAATGCGCCCCGGTGTCGATTTCCAGGTCGTGAACGCGAATGACCGGGTCCTTGGCGTGATGGCCACGGCGCACCAGAGCCCGCACCCGTGCCAAAAGTTCCTCCAGCTCGAATGGCTTGGCAAGGTAATCATCGGCGCCCAAGTCAAGGCCCCGAACCTTGTCCTCCATCGATCCCATTGCTGTCAAAAGGAGGATGTGCGATTGCATTCCCGCCTTGCGCCATTTCTTCAAGAGAGAAAGGCCGTCTTCCATGGGAAGCATGATGTCGAGAATGATGACATCGTAAGTGGCGCCCCGGGATTTGAAGTCGCCCTCTTCGCCGTTGGCCGCGGTGTCAACGGCAAACCCTTCTTCTTCCAATCCCTGCTTGACTGCTCTGGCCAGCAGGCGATGGTCTTCCACTAGAAGTATTTTCAAGGAATTCCCCTCATCCGGGCAGGCTTTCACTATAATCTTACACAACCTTAAATACTTTAAAATAGCACTTGGCCAATGAAAGCCTGATGAGATATTTTTAATTTGTGAGGAAATTTCCTTTTCTTTGGAAAGATCCAATAAAAAGTGGGAAACCGGTTCACCAAGGGGAGGGTTGACCAATGGCAACCAGCGAGGAAACCTTTGAAATCGTCGCCGTGGGGGCCCACCCGGACGACTTGGAAATCACCTGCGGCGGCACCCTGGCAAAACTGGCATCTCAGTCGTATCGGGTTGCTCTCATTGATCTTACGACCGGGGAGCCCACTCCCAGGGGCTCGGTGGAAACACGACAAAAAGAAGCTGAGGCTGCCAGCGCCATTTTGGGTGTAAAGGCCAGGTTCCAACTCGATCTGCCCAACCGGGAATTGTTCGATTCCTTACCCAACCGCTATGCCCTGGCAACCCTTTTGAGAAAACTTAAACCGGAAATTCTCATCGGCGCTTTTGGCCGCACTCCCGCCGCCTCGCCCGACCATTACCAGGCCCAGTTACTCATCGAGGCCGCCAGATTTTATTCCCAATTGTCCAAATGGGATGACCGTTTTGACAACACCCCGCCCCACCGAATCGTTCATCTGGTCTACGCCCCATTTCCTTTTGACGCCGAAGTCAGGCAGTTCCCCGGTTCCTTCACGGTCGACATTTCCGAGACCATGGAAAGGAAGTTGGAGGCCATCCGCTGTTATCAATCGCAATTCGATGAAGCCAGGTTTGCGAAGATTAAACACACCATCACCGGTTTGAGCTGCGCCGCGGGGTCGAAGTGCGGTTTCAACCATGGGGAGGTATTCCATCTGCCCGTGCCAGTGGGGAGTAATGATCTGGCGGCAACAGTCCGCGGGGGAAAAGGAACCCCCGCTCCTGTGAAGTTGAATTAAAGCTCCTGTAAGTCTGGCAAAGCGGCAGGGCCGCATCCCAGGGCAGGCTGGCGCCCAGCTCAACACAAAGCGCTGTCATCCACAGATAGAAACGTCCCCATCTGGCACAGATAGAAATGTCCCCATTAAGCTGCTTTCAAAGGTGGCAGCCAATGGAGACGATAACGATGAGTCGGAAGGAAATGTCACGGTTGGAGTGGATGGAGAAGGTGAAGCGGAAAGAGCTTTCACTTTGGACGGCATCGAGCAAGATGTCACTGAGTTACCGCCAGGCCAAGCGCCTGAAGAAGCGCTTTGAGGAACAGGGAGCATCGGGTCTGGTCCATGGTCTTCGGGGCAAGCCATCCAACAGGAAGGTCGATGCAGGGCTGCCGCAGGCGCTCTATGTGGATCATGACAGCATTTA
>SHZZ01000064.1 GCA_009692005.1 Gemmataceae bacterium
AGGCTCAAAAGAGGAAAGCGTTGAAAAACGGGCGAACTCATGGCCAAAGCACCTAGGCGTAAAGTGGCAATAGAGGATAATGGACCAGCCAAAAGAGTAAATGTCAACAAAAATTAATTGTATTGTCATCCACAGGTAGAAATGTCCCCATTAAGCTGCTTCCAAGGGTTGCATCCTCCTGCCAATTTGAGGTGGCTCTGGGCTCGGATGGCCTTGGTTTTTATTTAGGTGTGTCTTGAAGAGGAAAATAATCTACCGGCCGCAGTAGCCAGGGGGCCCCTGCCTGGTAGCGGATGGGTTTCAAAAAACAAAAAACGGCGGAGGGGATCCTCCGCCGTTTTCACTGGTTTGCCTTGCTTCAAGAGTTTTCTTCAAATTGTGCGATGCGATTGATCGTTTCCTCGAAATCTTCACCCGTATCCGAAGGCAGGCGGTATTGCATCAGGTAAGCGTCTTCCCGGGAGTCCTCGTAGAAGGCGCGCAAAACCCGGATGGCTTTGAAACCCTGGTTGCGGAAAAAGACCTGGCCAGCCAGGTTGGTTTCCCTAACTTCCATGGTGATTCTTGTCCTGCGGTGGCTCGATAATTTGGTAACCAGCTTGGCGGCCATCTGCAGGCCGACCCCCGCGCGCTGGCAGGCAGGGTTAACGGCGAAATTGAGAATGTGCAACTTGTTCTTATGCAGTTCATAAATCATAAAGCCCACGACCTTTTCGCCGGCCTCCGCAACCATGCCGATGCAATTCCTCTGTCTCAGACAGCGAAGAAAATCTTCTTCCGTCCAGGCGTATTCAAAGCACTGTAGTTCCGCCTGCAAGACTTCTTGCATATCCCTGCGGATCATCCAGCGGATGTGTACCTTGAGTTGATCTTTTTCCACTTTGCTGTTGCTCATTGCGCTCTCCCCTTGTTCTCAGGCCGCCTGGTCATGGTTCCGACATGACACCCGCGACACAGCACCGGTGGCCGCGGCCTCCGGGGTTACCTTGTACGAACGCGATTCAGGTTTCGCGTTTTCGAAAAGCGGGCGGAATTTAGCAATGGTCCTTCATCAGCACAAGACCAAGCGGCAAAGCGCGAAACCTTTTATTAAATTCGGATAATTCGGCTGAGAAAATGAAAAAGAAAATGTCCGGGAAGAGAATTTCCCAGAGAATGATTGAAGTTTTCTTGCCGGTAATTGGACAGAGCAGTTCAGGCAATCCTGGACGATTTATGCTTCGTTTCAACCACACAATCTAGCTAAACAAAAATAAGCGTGACACGCAACCTCGGTTCAGAAATCAGAAAAATGGGGGAGATAGGCCCCTTGCCATTAGTCTTCATGGTTTTCAAGGAGCGCTGGGGCTGATGACTTCGCAACTGCTTGCTCGCCGGGAATTGCCTTGCCCAAATTCTGCTTGCACTTTGAAATTTCCGTTTCGCAAACTGCGTACTTTCAAAAGAAAGGTTTCTTCTTTCAAGCTGGGGATTTCCTTGATTGTGTCGAATTGAATTACCCCGCCTTCCAACCCTCCCACCACCGGACCATTCCAGGAAATAGGGAATAGCCCCTCAGGCAAGGCCAAGTGGACCCGGATATTCTGCGCCGTTACAGGCCCTGGGTTCTTTAAAACAAAGCGAATTTCCGTTTCCTGGCCCACCGAGAGCTCCAGCGACTTCTGCGTAAACTCCCCCTGCAAATCTGCCTGCCCTTCAATGCGGACAAGAAATTCGCAGTTGGCCCCTGCCGCTTCTTCCATCTTGCCCTCAGCTCTCAGGGGCCAATCTCCATGCTTGAGCGCCCGGAATTTTAAACGGGCTTCCCACTTTCCCCCCGGGTTCACTTGCGGCGATTCCCAAACGATGGCCTTGGTTGCCCCTGGGCCTGGAGTTACCCTTCCCATTGGCCATTGAGAAACGATTTCCAAACCCTCTGGCACATGAGTTTGAATGGCTAGAGATTTCAATTGTGATTCCTCTGCGAAGAAAAGGCCTTCCAGGGCCATTTCCAACTCGCCTCGGGCATGGTCTTCGCGGATTTTTTTCCATTCCAATTTGCAATGGGCATCGCTGATAGAAATGCCGCTGCGAAGAAGCTTTTTCTGCCCATTGGCGGAAACCACCTGGATGTCCTGAGAAAATTTCCCGGTGGCAACTGCCAGGGTTTCTAAACGAATCGTGCGGGTTTTACCAGGGGGAATGGCCCCCAGGGCGGCTTCAATTACGGTTCCTTCCGGATGCTTAAGACCTTGGGGAAGTTGGTCCCGGATGGTCACCCCTTCCAGGGCTTTGTTGCCATGATTGACTACATGGATATCGAAAACGGCGCGTTCTCCCCGGCGCACCCATTCCGGGCCGTCTACCTGAATATGCAAAGAATCTGCGCCGTCCTCCCCTTGGGGGAGTGCCGCGGCCGATTTATAACCCAGCATGGGGCGCAGGTGCAAAGTCTCCACCGTTCCGGGAATGATTTTGGCCCGGATGATTCTGGACTTTTGTGCTTGCAGTCCTTGAATGTCCCAGGTCCAGCGGCTGCCCTGAATCAGCGGTTGCAAATCCGCTTCCACCAGAACCGGGGCTTTTTCCCAATTTTGATGCAAGAATATTTCTTCGATGGCGGCATTTCCTTGGTTATGAATGACAATCTCCAAGGTCAGTGGAATACCGGGCTGGGGTTTTTCGAGAAAACGGGCGGAAAAGCTCACCTGAGTTCCCCCGCTGGCAGGAGATTTTTCTGGGGCCAAGGGCAATATTCCCGGAGTTTGGCTGAAAACTGCCGTGGAAATTAATCCAGCCAGGGAAAAAAATAATGCCCGCATGATGCATTGGCTCGTCATATTAGCCCTTTCCTGGGGGGTGATACTTTCCCTTGCAGGCTTCCGCCGGGTATTTCTTTTCGTTCTTGGCCATTTTGGCCATAAAGATGTCTGCGAGATCGAGGCCGATGGAATTGCACAGGGCCAAAACCAGGCAAGTGATATCAGCGATTTCCTCGCCCACTTGCAGCCGTTTTTCGTCCTGGGACATTTCCTTTCTCGACCCCTCGGGGGTGATCCAAAGAAAATGCTCCATCAGTTCCGCCGCCTCTGCAGAAAGCGCCATGCTCAAATTTTTGGGATCGTGAAATTGTTCCCACTCCCGGGCGGTAACGAAATCGGTCACGCGCTTGCGTAAGCCGGCGATGGTGACTTCATGATCTGCCAAGGCAATTTCCCAAGGAACCGAGAAGAGCCCTAAAACGCGGGCGTAGGCATAGCCGGTTGAAAGGAAAATGCAAGACAAAGTGGGGTAGCCCGGGCGGGCTGGGAAAGGTTATTCCACGCTGAAGCGTTGAATCGCCTTCATGTCAAAATCGAGACCAAGTCCAGCGCCTGGCAAGGGCGCCAACTTTCCATCCACCCAATCTGGGTATTCCTTGAATAGGGGTTTTAACCAGGGCATAAACTCAATTGGCGCAACCTGGGGAATGGCGCAGGCAAAATGCAGGCTTATTTCCGGAAGCAGGTGCGGGCTAACAGGAATACCATGCTTTAGGCAAAGCTCCACCACTTTCAAAAAAGGGGTAATTCCTCCCAGCCGGGTGACATCCGGCTGGGCGATGTCCAAGGCGCCTAGAGAAAAATAATGTTGGAATTCCCCCAGAGTGAAAAGCATTTCTCCTGCAGCGATAGGAAGAGAAAGAGCGTTTGCCAGTTGCGCGTGGCCGACTGGGTCCTCGCAGGTAAGGGGTTCCTCAAACCAGGCGGCGCCGATTTCGTTTTGAAGGAACCGGCCCAGATCCCCGGCAGTTTCCAGTTGGTACTTCTCATTGGCATCCACCGCCAGCCAAACAGGGCCGAGGATTTTGTGTAGTTCTCGCAATCGCGCTTTGTCGGTCGCCAGATCCTTCCCCACTTTTACCTTCAACCCGGAAACCTTTTTTTCCAAATAGGGCGCTGTGGCTTCGGCAATTTCACCGGGAGTCATCCATAACCAGCCTGTGTGGGAAACATAAGCTTCGACCGGTTTTCTTTCCCCGCCAAGGAGTTGGCAAAGGGCCTTGCCGGCGGCTTTACCCCTGATGTCCCAAAAGGCGAGATCGAGTGCGGAATAGACCTGGGCCACCAACCCAGATCGGCCAATGGATTGAATTCTCCAGTAGACCTTTTGAAACAGCCCTTCCGGGTCCAGGGGGTTTTCATTGAGAACAAGGGGGCCAAGATCAAATTCGACAATTGCTTTCATGGCCTTTCCCCCGCCTTGCAGGGAATAGCCAAAGCCAATTCCTTCAATGTCCTCGTCGGTGGTTACCTGTACCGCCAGGGTGGTGATGGTGTTTTTCCTGCCTAAGCGCGATTCTGCTGGTGAAGCGCGGGGCGGGTCAGTGGGAACTTCCAGGAGATTCGCCTGGATTTGCCGGATTTTCATGAAGGGGATTTCGTGTTTTCCAGAAGAAGTAAACGGGAATGCCGCTAGCGACCAGAATCAACCCCGGCCAGGTATATTCCGGCCGCACGATCAAGAGATCGACCATGATGGCGGAACAAAGGAAAATGTACAGCGCTGGAATATAGGGGTAACCCCAGGCTTTGTAGGGCCGCGGGGCATCTGGTTGTTTTTTCCGCAAGACGAAAAGGCCGGTTACGGTAAGGGCGTAGAAGAGCAATGCTGCGAAGATCACATAATCCAGGAGTTCAATGTAAGTGCCGGTGAAAACCAGCAAGATCGACCAGGCGCTTTGCATGATTAACCCCGCGGCAGGGACCCCGTTAAGGTTGAGCATTCCCGCCGGTTTGAAAAACAATCCGTCCTGGGCCATGGCGTAGTAAAGCCTGGCCCCCATGAGAATCATGCCGTTCACACACCCGAAGGTGGAGATCATGATGGCAATGGCCATGGCGGCCACGCCCAGATTGGGTGACAGGGATTGCAACACCGCGGTGCCAACCCGGTCGTCGCGGGCGTGAGAAATGCCCAGATCTTTGGTCGAGCGGTTTATCCTCGTCTCGATGTTTTTCTTGGTGGACTCGATGGCAGAGGGAAGAGCGGACTCAGCTTTTTGCGCCCGCTCTTGCCAGGTTTTTGCTTCATCAAGCTTATCCTTCGCTTCGGTTTTCGTTCGCGCAGCCGTCTTCTCGCTTCCCCCTGCTTTCAAGGTCTGGGAAAGAATTTCCAGCTTTTCACTTTCTTTTTCCAAACGGTTGGCCGACGCACGAAGATGTGACGCTTCCGTCCGGTATTCGTTGATAATGGCCATTTCCTCGGCGATTTCCGCTTTTAATTGCGCGCTGGCCAGCGGGTTGCCTCGCGCTGGCAACACCGCCAGGTAAGCCAGGTTCACCAGCAAATAAAGGGTAATCACCAGACCGGTTCCCAGGACCAAGCTCCAGGGCAAGGTTTTTACTGGGTTTTTCATTTCCCCCGCTGTGAAGGTGACATTGTTCCAGGCATCGGCGGAAAAGAGCGATCCAACCATGGCGCCGCCAGCCACCATTAGGGCCACCAGCCAGCCGGGCCCTTTGCATAATTCCGCAATGTTGTTGAACTGGCCCGTGCCCGTGATTCCAGTCCACATCTCATTCCAATTGGTGTGGATCGATTGATAGTTGGCGCCAATCGTCAGCCCCATTCCGATCAGGGCAATCAGGGCGAATGTCTTGGCCAGAGTGAACAGGTTTTGAATCAGCTTGCCTTCGCGGACGCCCTTGCAGTTTATCCATGTGAGCAGCAAGATGATGGCCACCGCGATCAACTGCCCGCTGGTGATGGTGAATTCACTGCGTTTGAAAATCACCAGGGGTTCGGCCAGCCAGGGCAGGGGCAGGGAAATTTTCCAATCCAGGCCGGAAAACTTGGCCAGGATGGCTTCTTCCCCAGTGCCCAAGGAGGGTGCCAGCACCCCGAGGAATTTGGAAAAGGCCACGGCCACCGCCGCGATCGATCCGGTTTGAATGACCAGGAAAACGCTCCAACCGTAGAGAAATCCCCATAACGGGCTGAACGCTTCACGCAGGTAGACATATTGCCCGCCGGCGCGGGGCATCATGGCTGCCAGTTCGGCGTAACTCAGCGCGCCGATTATGGTCATGAATCCCGTGGCAATCCAAACAAGGAGCATCGACCCAGAGCAACCCACATCGCGCATGATGTCAGCCGAGACGATGAAGATGCCTGACCCGATCATTGTTCCAGCAACTAACATGGTGGCATCGAACAGGCCGAGCCGCTGGTGAAAGGACCCTGAAGGTGTTGGTGAACTCATTTTGGGTCCGAAGGTATGGCCTTATCGGGGGGAGATTCTCCCGGGGTTGGGGCCGCTTGGGCAGTCAAAAGTAGTTGCGAATAATTTTCGCGTTGGATAAAGGCGCTAATTAAAACATACACCCCACCGATGGAAAGGAACAAAACGCTCAGATGTTCCACGGAGACCTTGGCGCTGCCAGTTGCCTTGAAGGAATTCCATCCGAGAACGCCAGCCAAAACCAGAAGGGCCAGGCCAATTAGGATTTTCAAGGGAAACCAGTTTTGTATGTACTGCCATTTTCCCAAGGGAGTAATCTCGCGAATTTTACTATTCAAGTAACCATAATCAAAATAGATGAACAATCCGATGATCAGCCAAACGATCAAACGAAGCCAGTTTTCATAGCCCAAGGAAAACATGAGTAGCAAACAGAGAAGAATTCCCATGATGGGAGTGAAGGAACCCAGTGGGGCCCTAAAGGCTCGGGGTGTATGTGGGTGAGTAATTCGCATGACCAGCACGGCGGCGCAGACCACCACAAAAGCGAACAGGGTGCCAATGTTGGTTAACTCAGCCAGGATATCCAAGGGAAGCAAGCTGCCGCCGATTCCGACGATGGCCCCTGTAAGGAGGGTGGATTTCCACGGTGTTTGAAAAACCGGATGGATGCTGGAGAAGAATTTTTCCGGAACCAGGCCGTCGCGAGCCATGGCCAGGAAAATTCGCGGCTGACCCAGCATCATGACCAGCAGCACCGAAGTGATGCCGGTCAGCGCCCCCACGCTGACCAGAAAACGGGCCCAGGGCATGCCCACATGCTCAAACGCTTGCGCCACCGGGGCATCTTTTTGAATCTTGTCATAAGGGACCATCCCGGTCAGCACCGCCGCCACCGCGATATACAAAATAGTGCAAATGATCAGTGAGCTGATAATGCCAATGGGCACATCCCGCTGGGGATTGCGTGCCTCTTCGGCATTGGTGGAGACGGCGTCAAAACCGAGGTAGGCGAAAAAGATTAGCGCCGCCCCCGCCATCATTCCGATCGGCATGTTGGTGTTGGGATCGACTTGCCCGTAAATGAGATTGCCGAAGAAGGACAACCCGCCGTAGCCGTAGGGCGCGAATGGGGTCCAGTTGTCGGGATTAATGTGGAACATCCCGACGAAAATAACAAAGAGAACTACACCCAACTTGATCGCCACCATGACAGCGTTGAAGATCGCGCTTTCCTTGATCCCCCGGACCAAAATCATGGTGACCAGCAAGGCGATCACCAGGGCGGGTAGGTCGAAGAAACTTCCCGTAAAGACCAGGGATCCCTTTTCCACACCCAAAGGGGAATCGGCGAAGATGTGAGGCATTATCCCAGTTCCTGCGCCAAAAAATGGCATCACCTGTTTCATTAAGTCTTGGAAATACTTCGACCAACCGTGCGCTACGGTGCAACTGGCGACTGCGTATTCCAGAACCAAGTCCCAGCCGATGATCCATGCCATCAGCTCACCCATTGTGGTGTAGGCGTAGGTGTAGGCGGATCCAGCCACCGGCGCCATGGAAGCGAATTCCGCGTAGCAAAGCGCCGCGAAAATGCAGGCGGTGCCGGATACCACGAAGCTGAGCATCAGCGCCGGTCCCGTGGTGGAGTGCGCTGCTTTACCCACCAAGACGAAAATTCCCGTGCCGATGATGGCGCCAATTCCCAGCGCGGTCAGGGCCCCCGGCCCCAGCACTCGCCTGAGCATTTGCCCTTTTTGCGCGTCAGCCAAGACTTTTTCAAGCGGCTTGCTGCGAAACAGTTCCTTCCAGAACATCGAAATTCCTCCCCGGGCTGATTGGATTAATTATCCACGATCAAAGTGACTGGGCCATCGTTGATCAGTTCCACTTGCATATCGGCGCCAAATTTTCCCGTGGCGGTGGCCAAACCCAAAACCCGCAATCGGTTAACAAATTCCTGATACAGGGGCTCAGCTACTTCAGGCCTGGCCGCCGAAATAAAACTGGGCCTCTTTCCCTTTGAGCAATCCCCGTACAAGGTGAACTGGCTGACAACCAAGACTGATCCTGCCGCCTCACACACATCAAGGTTCATTTTTCCCAAAGCATCGGGGAAAATTCGCAAGCCAGCCGCCTTATCGGCCATCCAGCGAGCTTTTTCCATCGTGTCGTCCGCGGCGATGCCCAGAAGAACCAACAACCCCAGGCCGGTTTCTCCGGCGGTTTCCCCCTGAATCGTTACTTTGGCTCGTAATACCCTTTGGATCACCGCCCGCACGCCATTTCCCCCGGGGTTTCTATTAGGGGGGATTATACCTTCATTTAGCAACGGGCCATACTTTATTCCTCGCTTCTCCGGCAGAGCCAAAAGCTCTATCATGAACCCCTGCCTGATTGACTTTTCACAAAACGGCAACCAAGGGGAGGACTCCCATGACCCGTGACTTCAGTCCGCATCAGCAAAAAATCATTCAACGGTATTACGGCAACTCAGATGCAATCCATTTGCAAAAGTTGGGGGAATTTGTTTCGGAACTGTTTCTTGCGGAAACGGGAAAACGCGACCGGGTGTGGGACAGAATTGTTGCCACCATGAAAAAGTTGGAAGTGCCGGAGAGCCGAATTGCCCATTTGAGAAAAGAGGACAAACCCGAATTGATTGCTGAATTGGTGAAGGAGTTGGAAAGGAAATGATTCCGCTCAGGCGGCAGTTCTTTCGGTTTCCAGGCTGATACCGCGGGTCGATCCGCGAATGAACGAGGTGAATTCCATGACCTCGGAAATGTCCCCAAGCTCTTTTTCCGTTAAGGCCAGGGATTGCGGCAACAGCAGGTCTTCCCGGTAGATGATGTGATAAGCCCTGCGAACTCCGTCGATACTTTTGTTGCTGATACCCCCTCGCCTCATGCCGATCACATTCACGCCAACGATAATATTAAAGTTTCTGCAAATCAAAAATGGCGGCAAGTCTGTTGTGGTTGCCGATACACCGGCCACCAAGGCCAGCCGCCCGACTTTGCAAAATTGATGAACCGCGGAATTTCCGGATAGGAAGGCGCCGTCTTGAATTGTGGCGTGGCCCCCCACAAGCGAACCATTGACCAAGATGCAATTGTTTCCCACCTTGCAATCGTGGGCCACATGGGAATTCACCATGAAAAAATTATTGTTGCCGATTCGGGTTGCAATGCCTTCCTTGGTTCCCCGGTGAACGGTGACCCCCTCGCGGAAGACATTGTTGTTGCCGATGATCGTGTTGGTGATTTCCCCTTCATATTTCAAATGCTGTGGGGCCTCGCCGAGGCAGGCGCCGGTGTAAACGGTGTTCCCTTTTCCCAGGGTCAGGTGGCCGGTCAGGCGGGCGCCGCTTTTAATCTCGCAATTTTCCCCAATTTTGACCGGGCCGTCGATAACCGCGAAGGGTCCAATTTGCACACCCTCGCCGATCTCCGCTTCCGGAGAAATGACGGCGGTCGGATGAATTCGAGCAGTAGTCGCTACAGGCATGGATCCCCCAAACGGAAGTCCCTTTCCGGCCAATGCAAAGGGTGAAAACCTGGCTCAAATCTTTTTTGCCAGGGCCCCCAAGCCCATGCTGAAAGTAAAACCTTATTAAGGTTTTTTGGAATTTCTTTCCAGATCACTTTAATCGGCAAGATGGCGAAAAAGGTGGAGTGGGATTTGCGTTTTGAAAACTTTTTTTCAAGAATTAACCTTCGGAAAGATCCTCCAGGACTTCTTCTGCAACATAAATTGGGGTGTTGCAGGTGACTGCAAGGGCAATGGCATCGCTTGGGCGGCAATCAATTTCCGTAATTTCCCCATTTTGCCTCACCCTTAAGCGCGCAAAATAAGTTTTCTCCTTCAACTCATTGATAATGATGTCCTGCAATTCCCCCCCCAGGCTTTCGATCGCTGCCGCCAAAAGATCATGGGTCAAAGGCCTTGGCGACGGGATCCTTTTGATCTTGCGGTCGATGCTGGAAGCTTCGAACAGCCCGATTTGGATGGAAAAGCTGCGGTCCCCTTCCACCTCTTTAAGCATGATCACCTGCTGCTCATGAATTTCGCTGATGATGATCCGCCTAAGGCCCATTTGCACTGGCATGACTGCCCCCTGCGAAAAGTTTGAAAAATCCCTGAAATCCTGGTGGTGTTCTAATTATTCCTTTCTCCTGGGCAACTTTCAATCCCCTTGGTTGCCAATATTACCGTGAATTATCTTTTTCGGTATGGTACTAATGAAGTCTAGCATGGTTTTTTGCGATTTTTGTACCCATGGTTGGTGTTAATGCAACAGCAGGTGGAGATCGATTTTTTTTCCCTTCAAGGACACCGGTCCAATAACGAAGATTCCTCGGGGTTTGCCAATACCAGTGAATATGTCCTTGGAATTGTTGCGGACGGCATGGGTGGCCAAGCCTCTGGCGAAGTAGCCAGTAAGGAAGCTGTCGACTTCCTCCTCAAGGAAATCCAAAATGGTTTGCCCGCCATCCCTCCTGAAATGGAGGCCACCAAGGAATTTCTCAGGTATGCCATTGGCGAAGCCAACAAACTTTTGGTCATTCTGGCTTCAACGGAATCCAAACTTCACAATATGGGAACGACTCTTGTGGTTTTCCTTTTGCGCAAAGGGTTGGCCCACGCCTTGGTTGGCAGTTTGGGCGACAGCCCCGCCTACCATTGGAGGCATGGTGAAGTGAAATGCCTGACCAAGGACCACAGCGTTGCCCAGGCGCTGCTCGATGCCGGGTCGATCACGCCAGCCCAGGCAGCTATCCATCCATTCCGGAACCGCCTGTGGAAGTTTCTCGGTTCAAAAGATCGCGACATTTCCCCTGATATTTGCGCAATTGCGCTGGAGCCTGGCGACCGCATGGTTTTATGCTCCGATGGCTTGAGCGGAGATTTTCAAGCTGTCCCGGTGGCCAGGGAACTTGCCCAGCCGTCGGTGGCCGGCCTATCTGAAAGGTTCTGCAACCTCGCCCTGAAAGCAGGGTCGCAAGATAATGTTACTTGTCTCATTCTGGGTATTAATGGCTGCCTGTAATGCAGGCCGGTCCCCTTTTTCTTTTTTAATAGAAGAAAAAGGCCCATGCCCATTACGCCAGAATATCCTGAACAACCTCGCCATGGACATCGGTCAGCCTATAGTCCCGGCCTCCAAACCGGTAAGTCAACCGAGTGTGGTCGAACCCCATAAGGTGGAGAATGGTGGCGTGCAAGTCGTGGACATGGACTTTATTGTGAAGGGCATGCCAGCCGAAATCGTCGGTGGCTCCATGGGCCATGCCGCCCTTGATACCTCCTCCGGCCATCCACATGGAAAAGCCAAAGGGATGGTGTTCGCGTCCATTGGTTCCTTCGGCGGTTGGCGTTCTGCCGAATTCCCCGCCCCAAAGGACCAGGGTGTCTTCCAATAACCCGCGGGATTTCAAATCCTTAAGCAAGGCCGTGATAGGCTGATCGACAGCCTTGCACCGCTTGGGCAGGTTTTCCCTTAACCCGCCATGCTGGTCCCAGGCGTTGTTTGCCGGGGCGTCAAAGAGTTGCACGAAGCGCACGCCCCGTTCCACCAAGCGCCTGGCCATGAGACATTGACGGCCGAACATATCGGTTTCCGCCGCGCCTATTCCATAAAGTCGTTGAGTCGCCGCGTCTTCTTTAGAAATGTCGAAGGTTTCAGGAGCTTCGCGCTGCATACGAAAGGCCAGTTCAAAGGAAGCGATGCGTCCATCGAGAGTGTTGTTATTTTCTCTGGAGCGCTTGTGCATTTCATTGAATTGCCGCAAGGCATCGAGTTGAGCCCGCTGGGATTCCAGGTTGCCCGTGCTGGTATGAAGGTTGGCAATGGGATTCTTCAAATCCCTGACCAGGGTGCCCTGGTAAGCGCTGGGCAGAAAGCTAGAGGCCCACAGTTGCGCCCCTTGAAAGACTTCCGCCGGGCTGACCACCACGAAGCCTGGAAGGTTTTGATTGACGGTGCCGAGGCCATAAACCAGCCACGATCCAAGGCTTGGCCGGGAGAAGGCCTGTTCCCCCGTGCACATCTGCAGCGCCGCCCCCGTGTGGTTGATGTTGTCGGCGTGCATCGAGCGGATGACGCAAATATCATCAATGCATGAAGAAATACCAGGGAGCAGTTCGCTGACTTCTACGCCTGACTTCCCCTGTGGTTTGAATTTCCAGGGGGAAGCGAGCAGGTTGCCTGTTTTAGTTCGCTCAAGTTTGGGTTTTTCAAAAGGAAGAGGTTTACCGTTGTGCGTGGCCAACAGCGGTTTGGGGTCGAACAGGTCGACATGGGAAGGCCCGCCAGGCATGTAAAGAAAGATGATCCGCTTGGCCTTGGCTGGGTGGTGGGGCTTCCTGACAGCGTAGGGGTTGGCCTCCCGCGAAAGATTGCTCTCTTCTTCCGCTGCGAGCAAACCGTTCAGCGCCAGCATGCCAAACCCGGTACCCATGTTAGCCAAGAGTTGCCGACGGGAAGGTTCGTATGGCATTTGCATGAACAAGCCTCTTTTCAATCCATGCGGTTCAGTCGAGGTAAACAAACTCGTTGCTGGCTAATAGCACTTGGGCCAAGCCAGCCCAAGAGGATTCTTTTCCACTTCCCAGCCTGGAAACCAAACCCACGGCGGTTTCCACTTCTCCAGCCGTTGCCTTGCGGTTAAAAGCCAGGAGAAACATTCGCTGCACGCGCTCTTCCCCTGGATTAACATCCCTGGCGGCCCGCCCGGCAAACTCCCGCGCCTGGTTCAATACAAATTCGTGGTTCAGCAGTAATAATGCCTGGGGCGCCACCGTGCTGACATCTCTTTTTTCCACGGAAGCATCTGGGTTGGCGGCATCGAAAAGCATGGCAAAATTGCTGCGGTCCCAGCGCGCGGTTTGCACATATAGAGAGCGCCTTGAGGTGTTCAAGTCGTGTGTGGCCGGGCCGCCTTGCGAAAAATCTATTTTTCCCGAAACGGCAAGGATGGAGTCACGGATGGCCTCGGCTTCCAATCGCCTGGGGCTGAATCTAGAAAGAAGGCGATTTTCCGGGTCCTGGGAGAGTTTTTCGGGCGTGGTAAATCCCGACTGCTGGTAGGCCGCTGACAGCATGATACGCCGGTGTAACTTTTTCAGCGACCAGCCCTCGTCAAGGAATTTACCGGCCAGCCAGTCGAGCAATTCCGGATGAGAAGGCGGCTGGGAAAGCATGCCGAAGTTGTTGGGCGTTGCAACAATACCCTGGCCGAAATGCCATTGCCAAACGCGGTTGACAATCACCCGGGCTGTGAGCGGGTTGTTTTTAGATGCCACCCAGGCTGCCAGTTCTTTTCGCCCGCTGCCTTGGCTGATTCTTGCTTGATTTTCTCCTGCGAAGAAAACCGGCATGCATCGGGGCGCTACCGGCCCCAGCCGAGTGTAGCTGCCGCGAATGTGCAAGGGCACATCTTGGATATTGGGAAACAGCCCGCCGGGCACGCCTCCCTCGCTGACCGCCAGGGCCAAGGGCGGTTCGGGCAATAACTCTTTCTGAATCCGGTTGCGCTGTTCCACCAGCAGTTCTCTGGTGGGGTCGTCCGCGGCAGGCTTCGGATTCTTCTTGTCCATCTCAGCCAAAATGGAGTTCAGCCCCTCGATCTGTTTCACCTGCCGGTCGCGTTTCTCCACCACGGTGGCATGAACCAAAGGCCGCCTTTGAAAGGTCAGTTCGCCCCCTTTGGTTCCCAACTCCTTTAACATCCGCGTGCTGTAAAAAATTCCCGCCAGTCCGTAGTAGTCGGTTTGAGAAATCGGATCGAACTTGTGGTCATGGCAGCGGGCGCACCCGAGCGTCAATCCCAGGAATGCTTTCCCCACGGTATCGACCTGGTCGTCCACCATGTCGCTGACCATTTTCTCCTTATCGGCGTCGCCGCGATCCCAGGCCCCGTTCACCAAAAAAGTGGTTGCGATCAAACCGTCGGCGTAGGGTTGCTTCCCATCGGGAGCGGCGAGCAGATCACCCGCGATTTGATGAATGATGAACTGATCGAAGGGCAAGTCGCGGTTCAAGGATTGCACAACCCAGTCGCGGTAGCGCCAGGCCTCAAGCGGTTCGCATACCGGGTTGCGGGCCTTGGGGTTGCCATCGTGGTAATCAGCGTAGCGGACAACATCGAGCCAATGCCGGGCCCACCGTTCTCCGTATTGGGGCGATTGTAGAAACCGTTCAACTGCGTTGGAAAAAGCCTCGGGGCGGGTGTCCTTGAGGAACTCCTCCATTTCCTCTAGCGAAGGAGGAATCCCTTTGAGATCGAAGCAAGCTCTGCGAAGCAAGGTCCGTTTGTCAGCCGGCGGGGAGAAGGCCAGCCCCTTGTTTTTCAGTTCTGCAAAAAGGAACCGGTCGATTTCACCTAGGCCGCTGTTGCCGGTTGGAATCGCCATGGGTTTCAAAGGTTGAAAAGCCCGCCAAAGGCGGTGTTCTTCCTTGACAGGTTTTTTTCCGTTTTGGGCCTGAGGACTGGCCGGCCAGGGGAGCCCACGGGTGATCCAACCTCGCAAAGAGGCCAATTGGCTTCCAGTGAGTTTCTCCTTGGGGGGCATGCGTAAGTCACCCTTGTGGGCGGTTGCTTGGATGAGCAGACTTGCGTCGGGCTTGCCCGCAATGGCGGCGGGGCCCCTTTTGCCGCCTTGAATTATTGCTTCCCGCGAATCAAGGCGCAATTCCCCGGATTGCTTAGTCGCCCCATGGCATTTAAAGCAATGTTCCGCCAGCAACGGACGCACTTTCTTTTCGAAATCCTCCCCGGCGCGAGCTTCGCTCAAAAGTGGCAAGGCTGCCAGCAAGGCAATGAACCGCTTCATCCGAGGTCCTCACAGGTTGAACATGGGTGGTGTTTTGGCAGGCAGGCAACGAACTTTGGGCCGTTGGCTTTCAGAACTCCACTGCAAGCGAATGCATTCTAATCTTCTTTGGAGAATTTGAAAAAGGAAATAGCGGTAATTGAAGGATTTCAGATGCGGCGCCAGGGAAGCCGTTTAGGTTAATTCTTTGCCTGCCAGTCTTTCAAACACTTGCCAATTAGGGGCAAATGGGCTGGGGAGTCGGGTCTTTAGTATTTACAATAGATACCCAATTTGTAGTAATTTCAGCACGAAAAGACTGAATTGGTTGGCAATGAACGCACAGGGAGGGGAAAGTTTTGGCAAAGGCTAATACAGCAAGGATTACCGTGGCTTTTGCCTGAGACAACTTCTTACTGCGAAATCAACGAGCGGAGAGGGGGGGATTCGAACCCCCGGTACGATGTAACTCGTACGCCGATTTAGCAAACCGGTGCTTTCGGCCACTCAGCCACCTCTCCGTTACCACTACTTTATGGGAACCCTGCCAAGGTCGCAAGCGGGACTGCACGACTGATCCTGGGGTAATTTTCAAGAGGCCCGGTATTTCGGGTTGCCTTGCAGGAATTTTTCAACTCGCTCCGTTTTATGCACCGCCTGAGCGAAAAACTCCACCGCTTCAATCAACCGTTCATCCGGCTCGGCGCAACTAAAACGCAAGAAACCCTTGCCAGCCTCTCCAAAGCACTCTCCCCCCAGGCAAGCAACCCCCTTTTTATCATCCGCCCCTTCAAGTAGGTACATGGCCAAGCCATGCGAGGCGATTTTCAAACGGGCGCAAATTTCCGAAACATCCGGGAAGACATAAAAAGTCCCTGCCGGCTTGAATACCTTGACGCCCGCAACCTTTTTCAGATGTTCCACCAGCATCTCGACTTTTTTGTGGAACCGTTGCATCACCTCATCGCGCTCAGCAGCATCATTTTCCAAGGCCGCCTGGCCAGCAAGCTGCACGATCGGTGGAACGCAAGATAGCGAGGTGTTGATCATCTTGCCCATGATTTCAGCCACCTTGGGGCTGGAAATGGAATAACCAAGTCGCCAACCGCTCATGCTGTAGGATTTACTAAAGGTGTATACCGCCACGGTGTGAGCGAGCATTCCCGGGATCGAAAGCGGGGTTTCATGCTTTCCTTTCCAAACCATGTGGCAATAGGGCTCATCGCTGAGAATTGCGATGTCCTTACCCAAGACCAATTTGGCCAACCCTTGCATGTCCTCTCGAGTGGCCACCCCACCCGTGGGGTTGTGAGGGGAATTTAAAAAGATTGCCTTGGCTCTGGGTTCATTGCGAATGAAATTTTCGATATCGGTCAGGCTGGGGCGGAATTGGTTTTCCTGCCGTAGCGGGCTGATGACGATCTTGGCGCCGCGCCGTTCCAGGTTGGGCCTGTAGGTGGGGAATTGCGGGGAAAAAACCAGGCAGGCATCCCCCGGGTTAAGAAAGGCTTCGCAGAAAAATTGCTCAAAAACTTTGGCGCCTGGGGCCACGACGACATTTTCAGGACCCACGGGAACACCGAACTCCTGAGTGTAATTGCGGGCAATGGTTTCGCGAAAGGAGGGCAGGCCCGGGGAAGGGCAGTAGTGCGTGGCGCCGGAATGAATGGCCTGCACGCCTTTTTCCAAGGCGCTTTTCGTGCTATTAAACGGGCTATCCCCGATTTGCAGTTCAATCACATCCTTGCCGCCAGCTTTTAACTTTTTCGCAATCGCCAGAACATCGAAGGCGGTTTCACCCGTTAGGCCCATGGCGAATTGGCTGAGTGTGGGTTGCTGCATGGTTCCAGGTTTCCTTGAGGATTGAGGAATGGTTACTGGCGGGTGGCAATGGCCTGCGCCAGGGGTTTCAGAATGTTCGGAGCAATGTGTTGGTCGACGAGGCGCGAGCAGGTTTCCCTTTGCGAAAGGTAAGCCTCGCTGAAGGGGAAGTCGCCTTTTCGGTTCCAGTATTGCCTGATGGTAAAAAGGACAGAGATATTGGCCTCGGCAAACTGGCCGGTTTTGACCTGCAAGGGGTTGGTGCGGGTTTCGATTTGCAGGCGGCATTGCAAGCCGCAGGAGTCATCGAGGGCCAGCATAATGGACGGTTCGTAATTCAAAACCTTGGAACCGGGGATTTGCAAAAACCCTTCGAGCGGAGGCCCGGCGCCCAGGGTCTCGGCTACCACTTCGTCGTGATTGCCAGCGTAAAGGTAATCGAAGGCGAAAACCACATCGAGCGCCTCGCAGTCGAGGGGGTTGAAATCGAGGTGGTAAGGGGTCATTTGGAGCACTTGCATATGGAATGCATCGGCGGTTTCCAGAGAGGGCGGGTTCAAGAATCCGGCGCATACCCGTTTACTTTCCAGCGTGATCCAGCGGCGCGAATCGGTTTCCCGGTCTTCCTCGAGAGAGAATTCACCGTTGTCTCGGCAATCGAAATCAGTCAATTGGGGAAAGGTCCTGCGCATGGCTTCAAAATAATTCAGCACGGTTTCCCGCTGGGTGGGAAGAGGAAGCTTGGTGTTGAAATTGGCAAAAAGACCAAAACTGCTGCAATGGGAATCGTAGGGAAGCATCAAACGCTCTTGGGAAAATTAAGGGGAAGGCGCTTTTCAACCAAGGAATTATAGGGAATGTGATGGGGGAGGCCGGCGTGTTGAAAAGAAATAACCCCGGGGTTTCACCCCGGGGTGAAAGTCGAATGGGAGAATCAGGCCACTTTGGCCAATAGCACTTTGTTGGGCATGGGAACATTGGTTTGATGCATCCACTTTCCGGCATCGGGGGCGCCATTCCAACGCTGAAGGGAAATGGACTGAGCCTTTTCTTTTTCCTCCTGGTCCAGGAGTTCGTTAAAGGCTGATTCGATGTTGGCACGCACCTGTTCGGAGGATCGACCAACGAACAGAAGCATTTCGGAGCGGTTATCAAACCCAACAACCGCGCGCCAAACCTGGGGTTTGGACTCAGTGGGATAGATCATGAGAAAGCCCTCCATGGCAAAAAGTAATCGTGAAGGAGATAGGATCAAAAAAAACATCCTCCCTGTCAAGTGCAGAGAGGATGAAAAAGAGAAATCGTGGGTGAAAAAGTTAGTAGCGGTCGCCACCACCACCACCACCGCCGCTGTAGCCACCCCGGCCACCGCTGCCACCGCTGCGGCCACCGCTGCGGCCGCCGCCGCCGCCGCCGCCGCCGCCGTAACCGCCACCGCCGCCGCCGTAGCCACCGCCACTGCCGCCAGTACGGGGACCGCGTTCTTCACGGGGCCTGGCTTCGTTAACAGTCAGGTTGCGGCCTTGATGGGGCAATCCATTGATAGCTTCAATGGCCTTCAGGGCTTCCTGATCGTTGGCCATTTCGACGAAGCCGAACCCACGGGACCTGCCGGTTTCCCGGTCCATGATGATTTGGCTGCGGGTGACCGTGCCGTGCTGAGAAAAAATGGTAGTCAGGTCTTCCTGCGTGGTTGACCAAGTGAGATTCCCGACATAAATATTCTTCGCCATCGCTCGTCCTTTCCAAGCCCCTCAGAAAGGCTCCAGCACACGCAATTTAGGTGCTGCAAACCAAAATGTCGAGGCAAGGCACTAAAACAAAACAAACCAAAAGTTCTGGAAATCCGGAAAATCGAGCGGGCCCAAAACACCACGGCTAAAAGAGGGAAACTGAAAAGTTACCGCCAACCAGCCATAGCGAATACCGCCGGGGTTGGCCTTCTCAAGGATCTTTCGGAAAGAGAAACATCGAATAAGATGTGGTCACCAACGAAAAAAACCGAAAAGGAACACCGCACGGGGGAAACCAACAAGTCATCTCCTGATCTGCCAGCATGCCGGCCAATCCAGCATGGTCATAGCTTGAATTTATACAAGGAAGGGAATTGATTGTAAAGGAATAAAATGGGGGAAAATAAAAACCTGGGTTGAAAAGGGAGTTGGAAAATTAGGGTTAGATACAAAACGAGTGAAAGAAAACGGTTAAAAGTCGGCGTAATTTACCACACAAGTCCCCTGCTTTTTCCAACACCTCCGCATGTTTGAGCGGCCCGGGCATTATTCCCGCCCCCCAATTAGTAATCCCTGATATTCCCGCGCAAATTAAACCTTGCCTGTTGGCCTCTTCCGCTTCCCACGCTGTGGACATCCCCACTGCGCTTGCCCCCAAGGCTTGAAAAAACCGGATCTCAGAAGGGGTTTCGTAATTGGGGCCGGTAACCATTAAATAGGTTCCCCTCTGGCATTCCGTTTTGCCGCTTTGCCCTTCCAATATTTTCAGCAATTCCTCGTGGTAAGGCGATCCAATTTGACATAAACCCCCGGGTGGTTCGCTTTTGTCCCTGGCAAGGACCATGTGCTTGTCGATCAGCATTATTTTCCCTGGGCCAAGGTTTGGGTGAATTCCACCTGCCGCATTGGTGAGAAGGGCGGTTTTGCAACCGGCCAATGCCGCCATTCGAGTCAAACAAGTGACACTTGAGCGGGAATGGCCTTCGTAAAAATGGATCCGGCCTTCAGCCACCAGGAGGGGGAATTTACCCCAACAGCCAAGGGTGAGGATTCCCTTGTGCCCGGCAACCGAGGAAACCGGCATTCCGTGGAAGGCAGAAAAAGGCCAGGATTGAATCGGGGTCAACTCTTGGGCCAGGGGGCCGAAACACGATCCCAAAACAAGAAACACCTTGGGGGAATATTTTTGGCAAAGGGAAAGGAAATTGCTTGGAACCCCGTGTTCCAAATCGGCATCAAACATGCCTGAGAGCCTCGATCGGGTCCATGAGTGCGGCTCGGCGTGAAGGGTAAATACCAAAGATCAAGCCTACCCCCACCGCCGTGGCCAGAGACCAGGAGATTGAATCGAAATGCACTTTAGAAGGCAGCCTGGTGGCCAAAAAGGTCTCAGTAATCCAGGGCAAAGCAAGGACCATGCCCAGTCCCAGGCCGATGCCCAAGAGCCCTCCCAGGCTGGTTTGCACCACCGCTTCGATCAGGAATTGCAGGGTGATATCGCGTTGCTTGGCGCCCAAGGCCCTGCGAATGCCGATTTCTCGGGTGCGCTCCGTGACCGTGGCCAGCATGATATTCATGATGCCAATGCCGCCAACCACCAGGGAGATGGAGGCTATCAGGACCAGGAGCAATTTGTATCGTTCCTTGGCGCGTTCAGCTTCTTCCAAGCGATCAAGTGGGATGCTGACGGTGAAATCCTGCTTGGTGTGGGTTTCGAGGATTCTGCGAATGATGTCTCCGGTCGGCCGGACCTTGTCGATATCGGTGACACTTAGAGTGATTTGGCTGATGTCGACTTTTTCAGCGCTGCGGGAGCCTGAAGTGCGCTGGAAAATTTTCTCCCCGAAGCGGACCTTCGCCGTGTTCATGGGAATAATGACATCTAGGTTAGGGTCTTCGGAGCCAATGGATCCGCCCTGAGAATGTTCCTTGAGGATGCCCACTACGCGATAATAAAAAGTTCCGAGTTGAATTTCTTTGCCAATGGGGTCTTCGAAGGAGAAGAGGCGGGAAGCGAGTTTGGATCCAAGCACCGCGACATTGCGCAGGTGGAAGTCGTCGTCGCCATTAATAAAGCGGCCTATTTTCACATCGAGGTTATGGATGTCGAGAAACTCGGGGATGGTAGCGACGACGCGGCTGTTCACGCCGCGGTAGCCTCTGCGCGCTTCCTGGGGAAAAATGCGCATGGGCACCATGCGGGAAATGCAGGGAATGGTGGCTATTTTTTCAAAGTCGGCAAAGGTCAGGCCGTAAATGGCCACCCAGCTTCGTTGCGAGGTGTTGGCTGTTTCCGTCGGTTTAATACTGCGGACCATGATGTTGTTGGCGCCCATCCTGCGAATGTCTTCAAGTGCGTCTTGCATGCTGCCTTCGCCGAAGGCCATGAGCGCGATGACGGCGGCAGTGCCGATAATGATCCCCAAAACCGAAAGGAAGGCTCTCATGCGGTGGAGCCAAAGGCTGCGAATGGCCAGTACAAAACCCCGTCGGCCCTTGTCCCACAAGCCGATGGAAAGGAATAGGAAAACCAGAAGGGCTGGGGTCGCCAAGGAGACCAAGGTCATTAGTTCGCCCCCGCTTGTTGAAATCCCTGTGGTTGCACCAGGCGCTCCAGCATTTCCGGGGGCAATGAAATGGTTCCGGGACTTCTCGAATGGAGTTCGTTGTTTCGAACATCCGATTCGATCAGTCCATCGCGCATGCGGATAATGCGTTTGGCCCAGGAGGCGATTTCGTTTTCATGCGTAACCATGATGATGGTTTTGCCAATGTCGTTCAACCTGGCCAGCAGATTCATGATTTCATCACTGGTATGGGAATCCAAATTTCCCGTAGGCTCGTCAGCCAGGATAACCGCGGGGTCGTTGACCAGAGCCCTGGCAATGGCCACGCGTTGCTGCTGCCCGCCGGAAAGTTGCATGGGGCGGTGGTCGAAGCGGTCTCCAAGTCCCACCAGGCGGGCCAGACCTTCGCACCTTTCCAGGGTTTGATCGGTGATTTTGCAACCTTGATAAAGGAGGGGGATCTCAATGTTTTCCACCACGGTGTATTGTGGCAGCAGGTTGTATTGCTGGAAGATAAAGCCGAGATAGCGGCTGCGGATTTCGCTTAATTGGTCGTCATCGAGGTGAGCGATATCTTGGTCCGCGAGGAAATATTGGCCATAGGTGGGGCGGTCGAGGCAACCGAGCAAATTCAATAAGGTGGATTTTCCAGAACCCGATGGTCCCATCAAGGCGACAAAATCGCCTTCTTCCACCTCCAGGGTAACGCCCTTAAGCGCTGGAACCAGGACCGATTCCAGGATGTAGGTTTTTTCCAGTTCTTCAATTCGAACAACGCTTGCCACGAGGCTCCTACGGCTTGAATTACTGCTTGGGTGAAGCGCCAGGGGCGGCAGCCCCGCCCGCCTTTGATTTGCCCCCGCGTTTTTTCTTCACATCGTTGCCGCCATCGGGCTCGGAACGGATCTCTTTTTGCGGGTCTTTTGATAAACCCTTGGGGTTCAAAATCACCGCGTCGCCTTCACTGAGCCCTTCCTTGATTTCCACCATGCGCTCGTTGTTCACCCCCACCTTGATCAGTTTTTCGACCGGCCCATTGGGTGTGTTGACAAAGCAGGAAAAACCGGTTTGGGAATTCCCCAGCACCGCTTGCACAGGCACGGCCAAAACATCGTCGGCCTTGGTATCCGTGAAAATGGTCACCGAGGCGCTCATCCCAGGCTTGAGGTCGGGCAGGCTTTCGTCAATGGAAACCATGGTTTTATAAACCTTGATGTCGGAACTCATCCAATCGCCTTGTGAGGCTACTTCCTCGATGGTTTTGACATGTCCATGGAGAATTTTTTCGGGGAAAGCGTCGATGCGGACTAAAGCGGGCAATCCGCCTTGAACCAATTCTTGTTCCTTTTCGTGAAATTCACTGCGCAATTCGAAAAAGGCGGCCTGGTTGGCGAGGATGGTCCAGGGTTTGTGCATCATGAGCAGGCCGGCTTGGCGGGTTTCCCCATAACCTGTGCGCATCCAGCGGTCGCCCCGGATCCGCGAGCGCATGGCCTCGTGCACCCGGGTGTTCACCAGCATGTGGGTCATGTTGGGAATGCGCATGAGTTTTTGCCCTTCCCGAACCGGTTCACCTTGGGCAATGGTGGACTGCTGCGACCCGGAGCCGAAACGCGCCTGTTCTGGAACATAGTAAACCACCAGCCCATCCTGGGGCGCTGTGATATAGCATTTGCGAATTTCCTCTTCGAGTTCGCCAAAGCGGATTAGTTCTTTTTCATAGATGGAT
>SHZZ01000065.1 GCA_009692005.1 Gemmataceae bacterium
GGCAACCCGACCAGTCCCAGTTTGGCCGGGGATCCCTGGCCCCGATTGAATGGCAACAGTTCCTCCACTCTCAATTTGAATGAGGGCTTTGCCCGAACGGTGCAAGAGTATTTAAATCGTATGAATACTATTCAGCCCAACCCCCATGCACGAAATGCTTCTTTTGAAGATTCGGGATTTGATAAAAGGGATTCCAATTATGAATTTCAAGGGTTTACGGTTGGCCCTGGCTATTATGGCAAAACCTTTTATCTCTGGCCCCCAGACCCAAGACCGGCAAAAGATTGGCGAAAGAAATTTTTCCTGGTTCGGGGGGCAAATTCCCCAAATAGTTTTAATTTGTCCCTAAGTAGGAATTCTTCTCTCTGGTCAACTACCGATGGGATCCTCCTGCCGGCTTTTGGTCGTACTTACCAAATCAATTACGAGGCGGTAATTAATTGGATAAAGAGCGGACCACAGGTATTTCCCCCAAATTTACGAGCAGGCCGGGTTCTTTATTACAGCGCCATACCCGACTTTCCTTCCAACCAAAGCACTGGTGGCAGTGAAGATCAAAAATTTTGGCGGGCCTACATCGATTATGTAATTGGAGTTGCTTTCCGGGATCCCAATAGCCCTGAAATCGAACTTAGGGATGCCTGGCTGTACGGAACCAACACGATTCCCTGGGGGGGGAATTCCCGTATTACGAATTTGGCTGCCACCACCACCAGCCCTCTACCTTACATGCATTACAACGACAACCCGGTTCACCCGCGGTTGAATTTTTGGTTCGGCCCCCTGTCTATGCTCGATTTCCTTTCCTGCTACCAGACATTTCATAATTGGCTGCCGGGAACTTGCCATGAATCAGCAACTTGGCAATTGAAAGCGGGAATTCAGTCTTCCCTGACCTATCTGGAAAAGAATCATCCCAACGATCAAGCGGCGCTGATTTATTTTTCATCCATTAACAACTACAATTCCGCCCGGGTAAAACTTGGAAAAGATTTTACCCGGATGAAGAACGCCCTCTTTTATCCCTTTTCCTTGTTGGATCACCTGGATAATCCCAACCAGGAAATCCGGCCCTACCATGCCAGTTTTAATGCTCAGTATTTGGGAATCGATAATTACGACATGTTTTTTTGGGACGATTCCAGTGGCGAAATCCCCAATGCCGCCCAAGGCACCTGCCCGCAAATGGGCTTCATGGTGGCCTACAATGAGTTCTGCAGTTTTGCCGGTTTCAATGGCCGACAAGGCGCGAGCAAAATGGTGATTCTGGAAACCGACGGCCGGCCAACCAGTTCCGCTTCGGCCAACTTTGTGGCTTCGAACATGCCATTCCATCACCGGTTTCAGAGCATTCAAAGTTTGAACTCGAATTCGGACCATTCCAACAATGCCCTGATGGCTTTAAGAAACTTGTGCAACTCCGCAACACGAAGTCAAGGCAACCCCGCATTTGGGAATTCTCCTGGTTATTCCACCACTAAATCCCCCGTTCGAGCCCATGCCCTGGCTTTTGGCTACCTTTTTGAACCCTCTTTTTTTGGGCAAACTCCTTCCTCAATTGAAGCCATGGAATTCCTGGTCAATGTGCAAAAGATTGGCGGCACTTCCAGGCCAAGCGCCACCAGTTTGGAAGATTATAAAATCATCACCGGGGATTTTAATTCCCGCATCGACAAACTCCGCACCGCTTTCGAACGGATTTTGCAAAGCGGCGTGCAAATCACCCTTATTGAATGAACCCGGTAGTGAAACCTTCCTCCAACCATGCAACTCATTTTCTTGCCATTGACCAGGTGAATAAAGCATTCGCCCGGCGGGGCGGTTTCGTTCATGCCGTGCGCCAGGTTTCCCTGAAAGTTTCCCCGAGTGAAGTGGTTGGCCTGGTCGGGCCCAACCGGGCGGGCAAGTCCACCCTTCTGAAATTAGCCCTGGGACTGCTGACACCAGATAGCGGAAGCGTGGCTCTTTTCGGTCTGCCCCCCAGGGAAAGGCAAGGGCTGAAAAAAACCGGCGCCATGCTGGAATCACCCCTGTTCCCTTCCTACTTGAAGCTCCGGGATTTGTTTTTCATCCTGGGCGGGCTGGGCGCCGAGGCCGATTTGACCCCAGAGGACTTGCCCGGCCGGGTTGAAAATGTCCTTGCCCGGGTGGGCATGGGGGACCGCGCCGCCGACCGCCTGGGAACCTTTTCACGAGGCATGACCCAGCGGGTCTTGCTGGCCCAGGCCCTTTTACAACAGCCCGAGTTTCTCATCCTGGACGAACCGACCGAAGGCATGGACCTGGACGGCGTGGAGATTCTCAAAAAGGAAATCGAATCCCTGCGCCAGCGCGGCGGGTCGGCGCTGCTGGCCAGCCATGCCCTTGAAGAAGTGGAATCGCTGTGCGACCGCGTGGCCCTGGTCCAGGATGGCAGGCTGCAATGGCTGGACCCTGGGGAATTTGATGGCCGTCGGCGAGGCTGGCTAAGAAAGGCTCTACAAGAAATTCCCAAGGAAATGCCAGGAGGAAATTCTTGAACAGCCCGCAAGCTCTTTTCCTTTGGAAATCCCTGCTGAAGGAAACCCTGGCCCAGGCGCTTTCCTCCCGCCTGCTCTTCCTGGTTGCAGGCTATTCCTGCCTCATCCTGCTGCTGGCAGGTTCCGTCCAATTGCACAATCTCCCCTCGGACGACAAGCAAAGCGGGCAACCCTGGGAACGGGCCTTGCCTTCTGAAAAGGACCGGATTGGCGAAGAGAAAATGAAGGAAGAAGGATCCCTGGCCATTAAGGGTGAGATCCGCCTGTTGTTTGGAGCGGTGAAAATCCCCTGGATTCATTTCCGCGAGAAGGCGATCCGCTTCCTTCAAGGCCTGGTGGGGTTTTTTACCGCTGACTGGCCCGGCCTGTTGATTGCCCTTTTGTGGACGGGGAGTTTCATGCCGGAATTCCGCGCCGGGGGAATCTGGAAAATGGCCCTGGTCCGGCCGGTCTCGCCCGGACTGGTGGTGCTTTTTAAGGCCGCCTCGGTGATCGCCGTCCTTTTTCTCCAGGGCGCCTTTTTGCTATTCCTCTGCTGGTTCCTTTTGGGAATAGTTTCGCAAGTCTGGTCTGGACTATTCCTCTGGCTAATCCCGATGCTGCTGTTGCAATTCCTGACCTTTTACCCGGTTTCGGTTTTTCTCGGGGTATGGACGAGAAGTGGCATGGTGGCGGTGGGCGGGACAGTGGCCTTCTGGGCCATTTGTTGGGCGGTGAATATCAGCCGGATAGCCACGCTTAATTTGGGGGCGGAAAACCCCGCCAGCGCCGGCCTGACCACACTTTCAAACCTGGCCTATTGGATCTTGCCCAAGCCGGTCGATTATTCCCTCATTTTGGGAAGCTTGCTGGGGGCCTTGAAGGACTGCCCTTATCCCCACGCCTGGCTGCAGGCCTGGGACAAAGGGGATATTCTCCCCGTCGCTTCGATTTTCACATCCCTGCTATTCTCCTTGGGGGTTTTGGCATTGGCCTGGTTTGAAACCAACCAGGAAAAAGACCCGGGAAAATAAGGCCGTCTTGGCCTTTAATGCCTGCCTTGGCTTGTGCTGTTCACTGAGTTCCCTGGTTAATTTTTCACCCCGGTTTCCAGGCTTCGAGGTTTAGGAACAAAGCCCGGGTGCATCTTGGAGCCAGGTGTTGTTTGCCAAATGGCTGGAAGCCAAAACTGTGGTACAGGCCAGCGGCCTCTTTTAATACGGAGGCGGTTTCCAATTCCACCCGGCGAAACCCAGCGTCCTTGGCCTTTTGCAATAATTCACTCAGCAAGGCTTTTCCCAAGCCCTGGCCGCGCATTGCTTTTTTCAAATACATCTTTCTCAGTTCACAGACGCCTTCTGCCAAGGGAAAGATCCCCCCGCACCCCGTGATTTCTTTCTGATCACTTTCCATCACCAGGAAACATCCGCCCTGTCTGAAATAATTACCTTCGAGGTCGTTGAGATCGAGATCGGTGCCGTGTGGATCGGGTTGCAAGCCGTACTCGAGCAAGACCTGGAAGACAAGCTGGGAAACCCGGGTGGAATCGAGGTTTGTGGCAAAACGGAAGGAGAGCAAAGGAGTTCCTCGCCTGGAGCTGGGGCTGCCCATGGATCCCATATTACCAGCTTGAGAAGCCCTTCCTTTTTTTTCCCAGCGCCGGTATGAGGAGCGGTTTGACCCAGGCCCAGGAGCCATATAGGGCAAATTAAAGGTGGATTGAATCCGGCAAGTTAATTGTTGAGACGGAGGAATTATGCAGGAATCTGAAAATCCAAACCAGGCCGACCAGGTTTTCCTTGCCCGGGTTTCGCTAAAGAAACAAAAAGGCAGCTACCTCTGCGGCGAACTTTCCTCGACGATGAAGATCTTTCTTTATCCGCCGGTGGCCAAAGTTCCGCAATGGAAACTGGCGATTGGGTCAGCCCATTCGCGCCCACGATTGCTGGCGCGGTTGCTAACCACGCCGGAAGGAAATCTGGTGAGCGAAAAGAACGGGCCGTGGATGGCCCGGAAAATCATTAATCACCCGGGCCAGGCCGCCTGGGACATTTTTTTCCTCCCCAATTGCGCCTGAGAAAATCTATTTCTCCTGGCCAGGGGAATACCTTGCCTGGAACCTTTTATCGCCGAGGTAAAAAGGCTTCTGATACAGAAGCCGGGCTATCACTCAGCGGTTAATTTTTTTCTGGGCGGCGCGGGCGGCATCAACCACCTCCCCGCGCTTATCTCCTTCCGCCTTTTTCAACGCCGGCAAGGCGCCCTTGGCCTCCGGGCCGATTTCACCCAGCGCTTCAGCCGCCAGCAGGCGCACTTGGTAAGCCGGGTCGACCAAAGCGTTGATCAATGGGGGAACCGCTTCCTTGGCCCCGCCCTTTAATTTCCCCAGCGCCAGCGCCGCTTCCCAGCGGACGGCTATTTCCGAATCTGTCAGCGCCGTGATCAAAGGCGAAATGGCTGGCTGCGCTTTCTCCCCCAACCGTGCCAGCGCCGTCACCGAGCGCCAGCGTACGGCGGGATCTTTATCGGCCAACCCTTGCGCCAGCGCTGGCACAGCGGAGTCGCCCATTTGCGCCAGAGAATTCGCCGCCACCTGACCCACCACATGATCCGGATCGCGAATCGCCTGGTACAACACCGGCAGCGCCTTATCCGTTTTCTTTCCCATCAGGCCCAAAAGGAAGACGGCTTCGGCGCGGACCCCGGCATCAGGATCCTTCAGCAGTTTTTCCGCCACCGGAAGCAGAACTTCCGTCAGGGCCTTGTGGTCCGCTTCGATTTCCCACAGGGCCTCGCCGGCTTTGACCCGGATCAATCCATGGGGGTCGGCAAGAAGCTTTTGAATCGCCGGGGCGGCCTCTTTGGCATCCTTGCCGATATTGGCCAGCGCTAGCAACACGCCGAAGCGGACATGCTCGTCCTCGTCGGACAGACCTTGAGCCAGCACAGGTACGGCGGCCTTGGCGTCCTTGGAAATGCGGTAAACGGCCTGGGCGGCGTGGCCCCGCACGCGGATATCGGCATCCTTCATCGATCCTTTCAGCGCTGTCAAAGCCGGTTTGGCAGCCTCGCCCATCATTCCCAGGGCCAGGGCGGAACCCATGCGAGTGAGCCGGTCATCGGAATACAAACCGTAGATGATCTCCTTGAGGGCGTTTTTCCCCAGGTGGGCCAGGGCGGCGGCGGCGTTGGTCCGCACCGTGGGGTCCGGATCTTTTAGCATCGACATCAAGGGGTTGATGGATTCCTTGGCGTTACGAATGGCGAGGTCGATCACGGCCTGAGCGCGGGTTTGCGAATCCTTGGACTGCAGGTCCTGCTGAATGTTTTCCACCGGGCGTTGGGGTTCAGGCTGGCCCGGCTCCCCTTCACTCAAGGGAGAAAAGGGTATGGTTGAATACCCCGGATTGGAAAAGGCATAGGCGGCGGCGGCGTAGGGGTAAGCCATGGCCGAATAAGCAGTGAGAAGCCCGGGGTTGTTAGAAAAGGCGCCCAGATAGGGGTTGGGTTGATTGTTCAAAGGCCCGTTACAGTAGCCGAGGCAGCCCCAGTACTTTTGGCTTGGGTTGAGCGGGCCGTTGCAATAGCCAAGACAGCCCCAATATTGCCGGGTGGAATTGAGCGGCCCGTTGCAGTAGCCGAGACAGCCCCAGTATTGCTGCGTCGGCATGATGGGGCGAATGCCCGGGCCGCCCGGGTTAACCATGCCGCGCGCGCCCCGCTGGGCAAAAGTCGATTGCCCCGCCAAGGCCAGAGCCAAGAGGGAAATACCTGCCAGGAAGCCAGCGTGTGAAACCTTCATGGTTGAAACTCCCAGGGTTGAATTGCAGTGAGGCAATTCTAACCCTTCTCCTTACGAGGGAAGAGGGAAATTCGTTCGGGGAAAATTACTCTGTAGAGCCAGGCAGTTAATTCAAATACCGCATCCAGTCAGTTATTGGCGATCAGTCGGCGCTAGCCAGGTGTTTCCTGGCGCCAGTGCAAACCGCTTTATACCCCTAAACCATTCCTTATTTTCTTTGCCCGATTTCATTAACTTGGGTATTGTCGCAACATTCCCACCGGGTTCATGCCAATGGAACGACACCTCAGTTGGATCGATTACGCCATCATTATTGGCTACCTGGCAGCCATGGTGGTGATCGGCGTGCAGGCTGGTAGGAAGAAGAAAGACGACGATGAATACTTCCTGGCGGGGAGGCAAATCCCCTGGTTCGCCATCGGTTTAAGCATCGTCGCCACCCTGATCTCATCTCTCTCTTACATTTCCGAACCGGGGGAGGTCTTTCTCTCCGGGTTGACCAACTTCTCGGGAAAACTGATTGCCATCTTTCTGGAAACGGGATTCGTACTCTTTCTCTTCATCCCTTTCCTCATGCGCTTCCGTTTCACCTCGGCGTACGAGTACCTCGGCTACCGATTTAATACCGCCACTCGCACTCTGGGAGTTGTCTTCTTCTCCTTGCAAACCGTGGCCTGGATGGGCTTCGTCATCCTGGCCATGGCGCGCACCATGACCGAGGTGACCGGCATGAATCTCTCCCTGGTCATCTTGACCGTGGGATTCATCACCACCCTCTACACCATGGTTGGAGGCTACCGCGGCGTGGTTTGGACCGATGTGGCCCAGTTTGTCCTCATGTTCGGCGGGGCGCTCGGCTGCGTGATCTATGTCATGGTGAAGACCGGATCCTGGCCCGGGGAGTGGCTGACCGCCGCCATGGAACATCATGCCAATAAACAAACCACTTCCTTTATTAGCTTCGACCCTTTTCACCGCAGCACGGTCGTCACCTTTGCTCTGACCATGTTCGTTTGGCATGTCTGCATCCACCTGGGAAATCAGATGACCGTGCAAAGGTATTTTTCCACATCGGACTTGCCCAGGGCGCGCAAGAGTTTCCTCCTGGCGGTCCTGGGCAACCTGGTTATCAACGCCCTCTTGGTTCTGGTCGGCCTGGCGATTCTGTATGAAACTCTGTCGGCCAAAGGCGAAACGGGTTTTTCCGAGGCGAAAAAAGCCGACATGATCTTCCCCCGCTTCATGGTCGACCGGTTGCCTCCCGGGCTTTGCGGGGCGGTCATCACCGCAGTGCTGGCAGCGGCCATGTCCACCATCTCCTCGGGATTTAATTCTCTGGCCACAGTGCTGGCGGTGGAAAAGCGCACTGCGGAGAAAAAAGCCCAGGCCGGCTTTGCCTTCTATATCACCCTGGCTGCCGGCGCCTTAGCCACCTTGCTGGCCTTCGCCATCGATCTGTTGGTGAAAGACCGCAACATCGTGGAAATGATGCCCCGCAGTTTCAACTGTTTCACCGCCCCCCTGGGCGGGCTTTTTCTTTTGGGCATTTTCGTCCCGTGGGTAACGGCGCGCGCGGCGTTTTCCGCGGCCATCGTTGCCTTGATCACCGCCATCTTACTGGCCTTTGGCAAAGAGATCCTCGGATTGGAAAAAAATGTCAGCTTCACCCTGGTCATGCCGGGTTCACTGCTGATGATGCTGCTTGTGGCGCTAGTGTTAAGTAAAATAGTACCAGGCGAAAAGAGCCGGGTCCAAGGGCTGACTTGGTTCTCGCGCAAACAAAGACCGCAAATCGACCCCACCCTGGTGGCCCAAAAGTTTCCAGGAGAATGACATGGCCGATCCCTTTCGAGTTGCTTTTATCGGTGTCGATCACCCGCATGGGTCCGGCTGGCGCGATTCCCTTGAATTGCTGCAAGACGAAATCGCCGTCGTGGCCCTGGCGCCGGGTTTTGCCAACAGCCTGACTAGCCTGGAAGAACGCTACGCCTCCCTGCCTCGCTTCGATTCCGTGGCCGAACTGATTCAGTGGGGCAAGTTCGATGGCGCGGTGGTCTGTTTGCCCAATGATCAATGCCCCCAGGCGGCGCTGGAACTGGCCAAGGCGGGCAAAGCCATCCTGGTGGAAAAGCCAGGCGCTGGCTCTGCCAGTGATTGGGCCTGTGTCGCCCGGGAAATCCAGGAGCGCAAAACCCCGTTTCAATCGGGCTTTATGTGGCGTTACGATCTCGCCGCCCTGCGCCTGCAATCCATGATCAGCGAACAACGGTTTGGCAAACTCATCTCGGTTGATATGCATTGGGTCACCTCTGATGTGAACCGCCGCGGACCGGGGCATTATCTTTTTGATCCTCAGGTGAGCGGCCGGGGATTTTTCAATTGGCTCGCCTGCCATTGGATCGACCTGCTTCCTTTCGTCACCGGAAGAAAGGTGGAAGAAGTGACAGCGCGAGTGGGGAATTTTGGCGAAACTTCTACTGCGGTGGAAGATGGCGGCACAGCCATCTTTCACCTGGAGGGGGGCGCGCAGGCCGTTTTCCACGGCGGCTATTGGCTGCCGCGCTGGGCAGGCGAATCCGGCTGGAGTTTGTTCGGCTCGTCCCGCTGGGTGCATTGGCGCCCCATGGCCCCGCTCACTGGAGGCGTGCTCGATATTCACGGTCCTCAGCAGCAATTTCAGGCTACTGAGGAAATGTTCATCCTTCCCAAGGATCTGGTGAGCGGATATGGAGGAAGCAAAACCCTGGGCCTGCTGCGCGATTGGATTGCCCAGGCCCGGGGGGGCCCGCCTTGCAGAAACACTCCCCAATCCGTCTTGGATACCTTGACCCTGCTCGATGCCATTTATCAATCCTCCAGCGAAAAGAAGACTGTTCCCATCTCCTGAAAGGGCGCTTGAATTGAGCAGCGTCAAGGTGGTGGTCAGGATTCCCTTTCATGCCAGCCCCAAGGCGGTCTATCAGGCCTGGCTCAATCCAGAGCTGATTGGCCGCTGGATGTTCGGCCGATTGCTGCGCGAGGAGGAGGTCCTGGGAATTGTCATTGATGCCAGGGTGGGAGGGAATTTTTCTTTCCTGGTCCGCCGGGACGGACACGAGATCGACCATGTGGGGGAGTACCTGGAACTTCTACCGTTTGAAAAGTTGCTGTTCACCTGGGCCATCCGTGAGAACTTGCCAGACACCAGCCGGGTGATGGTAAAGATCGAGCCAGCGGGCGAAGGTTGCGAGGTGGAACTACAGCACGAACCGGCACCCGCCTGGGCTGACTTTGTCGGCAGAACCGAGGAAGCCTGGAAAAAGATGCTGACAGTCCTGAAGCATATTCTTGAGGGCAATGGATAAGGTATTCCAATCATTGAGCTAAAGGATCTGCATACCCCCGCCGTGGCATTCATAATTCCCTGTACTTTTGCCGATAGGGAGAGTAGTCTTTAACCACTGCATTGCCCCCTCATGCCGGGATTCATGCCATGCTCACTATCTTGGGAAGTCCGCGAAAATCTTGCGACGGCATTACCAGAAGGGAAACCCTGCGGGCTGGGGCCTTGTCCGGGCTGGGCCTTCTCGGCGCCGGCTGGCCCGCCGCTGCTCAGGCCCTTTCCCCCGACTCCAGCCGTCCCGGCAAAGCCAAAAGCGTCATTATGCTCTATCTCCTTGGGGGCGCGCCTACCCAAGATATGTGGGATTTGAAACCCAACGCCCCGGCGGAAGTGCGCGGGGAATTCAAACCCGTTCCCACCAGCGCACCGGGCATTTTCATTGGTGAACACCTGCCCCTTTTGGCCCGCTGGATGCACAAGGCAGCCATCGTGCGCTCGGTGAATCACAAGGGCGGCTGCCATAATCCCCTTCCCAGCTACACCGGTTACGAAACCCTGCCGTCCGACATCGTTTCGACAAAAGATACCTTTCCCCCCAGCATGGGTTCCGTGTGCGAATACCTGGGCCAGGGGAATACTCGGGCCCTGCCCAATTATGTTTACTTGCCTACTTACCTGGGCTGGGGCCAGTCAATTCGCCGACCGGGGCCTTACGCGGGCTTCCTCGGCAAACGCTGCGACCCCCTTTTCACCGAATGCAACCCCACCGTTGACAACCCCACTTTGGAAAAGCCGGGGTTCAATCAACCCGTGCGCGGAGTGCCCCTCATTGCCGACAGCGTGCTGGCGGGGAACATCACCCTCGACCGGTTGGATCAGAGGAAAAGTATGCTGTTTCAGCTGGATGAACAGCGGCGGGCCATGATGGAGAGCGGGGCGGCGGGGAAGTTCACCCGCGTCCAGGACAAAGCCTTCAGCATTCTGACTTCGGAAAAAGTCCGCGCCGCTTTCAACCCCGCTACCGAGGAACAAAAGTTGCAAGACCGCTACTCGCGCACCCTCTTCGGCCAGAGCGCCCTCGTTGCCCGAAAGTTGGTGGAATCCGGCGTGCGCTTCGTCAATGTCACCTGGGATTGCTACTGGGAAAAGTGCAAGATCAACCACGATTGCTGGGACACGCATACGCGCAACTTCACCATCATGAAGGAGTACAACCTGCCCTATTTCGACCAGACCTGCTCGGCGCTCTTGGGCGACCTGGAGGACCGGGGTTTGCTCGACGAAACACTGGTGGTGGTTACCAGCGAGATGGGCCGCACGCCAAAAATCAATGGCAACGCTGGACGCGACCACTGGACTTACTGCTATTCCACCGTTCTGTTTGGGGCGGGAATTCGCGGCGGGACTGTTTATGGCGCCTCCGATTCCCAGGCGGCTTATGTCAAGGATTTGCCGGCCTCACCCGCCGACATTTGCGCCACGATTTACCAATGCCTGGGGATCGACCCCGGCAGCCATGTCCCGGACCAGACCGGCAAGCCGATTTCGATCACTCAAGGTGGCAACCCGATCCGGGAAATCCTGGCCTAGCGGCGCAAGTCTGCATTGCCGTTGGGGTTGGGAAAACCCCGTGGGCAATACACAAACCCGACTTTGTAACGACTTTACCCCTCTTGGAAAACTCCCCAAAGAATAAAGTTTCAGACTGAAAGTCTGGCCTGGAAATATTACAAGATTTTTCTCTTGTTAAAATGCCTTTTCGGTTATAATGCACCCGCCTGGAGGCATGGTGCATGCCAGGTTTCTAATTCTGTTTTTGGAGGGCGACATATGTCCGTTGAATCCGCCAAAAAGTTCGTGGAAGGAGTCCACAGCGATCCGGACCTCCAATGCAAGCTGGGTCAAACCCGCTCCATGCGAGGCGAGGAAGCATTGGAAAGAATATGCGAAATGGGCCACGAAAAAGGCTGTGACTTCACTTCCGAAGAATACTTGCTGGCGACGGACCCTTGCAACTGCTTTTCTTGCACCAGCGAAGAGGTGCATTTCCAACCGGGGGATTTGGTCAAGACTACTTGATAAATCAGTCGCCCGCCGTTAGCGCTCGTTGCCGCCTCTTTTGGCGGACGGGTGCTTTTTCCTTTTTATCCTCTTAGCCCGGCGCTTTTCATTAACTTTGCGGTCGACTCGTAAGCCTCCCGCACCCAATCCACAATCCTGCTTGGCTCGGGAGAATACTCCAGTTCAATGCTCAACGCGCCCTCAATTCCTAACTTCTTGATCTCCTCCAAATAAGGGGGGAAGTTCACCACCCCCCGACCGGGAGGCAAGTCCCCATGAACTTTCCCGTCGCAGTCGCTCAAATGCACATGGATGGCCTTGCCCTTTAGCCTGGCCAACTCGCCGGGATGCGTATGGGAAAGCGCCAGGTGGGAAACATCGATGTTGGCTTTCACCGCCTGGTGATTTACTTCATCAAGGAAGCTGACCATTGATTCGATATTGTTCACCAGGGACAGTTTGAACGGTTCCAGTTCAATGGCGATTTCCAGACCCAGGTCGGCGGCATACTTCCCTAGTTCCCTGGTGTTGTTCACGCCGGTCTTCCACTGTTCAGCCGGCGGGATCACCTGCTGTTCCCAAATGTATTCCCCCAAAACCAAAAGCAGGTTCTTCGCTGAGAACTCGTAACACAGATCGAGATACTTCTTACAGCGCTCGAGGTGGAACCGTTGCACGCTCGGATTAAAATCGATCAGGCCGGTGGCGACGCAGGCGACGCTGGTGATGGGCAGCTCTGCTTTTTCGCACTCGCAGCGGATCAAGCGGCGCTCCTTGGCGTCGATGTCGAGCGGGTCAGCGAATATGTCGATGGTGTCGAAGCCGATTTCCTTGGTCATGCGAATGCCAAAGGCGGTGCCTTTCCCAGCTTGGGCCCAGGCCGAATTGATCAATCCCAGTTTCATGGGGGGTTCTCCAGGGACAATTTTCGCTCAGCTTAGCACACCCGATCGGCAGACGGGGCATCCTTTTTCTCGCCAATTCGCTTTGCAGAATTCGGGTGGATTCGGATATAACCACGATTGGAAATCAGGGGGCAACCGCGTGCTGGGTCTCGACGCGCAGGCCTTTCAGGCCTTCGCACTATTTTTCTGCATGTTCATGGCTTCGGGCATGGGGGCGCCCATCCCGGAGGAAATCGCCATTGTGGCGGCGGGAATCTGGACCGCCCACCACCCTGAGTACGGCCTGGCCCGCTGGCTTTGCCTGCCCGTTTGCATTTTCGCGGTCGTTCTGGCTGACAGCATCCTCTACACGGTGGGACGGTTTTACGGAGAACGGCTCTTCAGCCATCGCTATATGCTGAGGTGGGTGCCGCGGGAAAAACAGCTCCGCATCCGCGATAACTTCAGTATGTACGGTGTCAACATCCTTCTGTTCGGCCGGCTGGTGCCCGGTGTCAGGCTGCCCCTCTTCCTGACAGCTGGGCTGCTGCGCTTGTCGGTGCCAAAGTTCATCCTGGCCGACGGGCTGGGCGCGGTGCTGGGCAACGGTTTGTTTTTCCTGCTGGCTTTTTGGTTTGGCGACCAATTCAAAACCCTGGTGGATACCGCCCGCAATTCGCTGGAGAAGACTGGGCCGATCCTGATCATGGCCAGCCTGGCCGGTGTCGCCGGTTATTTGCTTTACCGCTTTTGGCGAAAACCGGTGGCGGAAGGGAACCCAGAAGAGCTGCCTCTGATCGGGCACCAGGTGGCGACACATATTCCGCACAAGGAATTGCCCCTGGCCCAAGAGAAGGAAAACGCTCCGGCGGTTCAACCCGGGGGCTTGGAGGTTCCGTCGGTGCGCAGCCCCTTGAGGTAAACCTCCAGAGTGGAAGCAAAATTCTCCAGAGGCTGGCCGGTGAGTTTTTCAAATGCAGCCACCGGGCTGGCGCCTTTTTTCAACTCCTTCACATAGTCCTCCAACGCCGGTTTTCCCAACAACTTTTTTTCAAATGCCAGGTGAAAGGCCAGGGCCCAAGAAGCAAGGTAGTAGCGGTCGGAACCCCCCCGCGTGGATTGGTGGGTGACGAGGAACTGGTTGGGTTTGGAAACCAGCAGCTCCTCCAGGGGTGGAAAGGTTTTTTTCGCCAATGCCAGCCGAACAGCTTCTAGGCGTTCCTTGTCCGCGTGGCCGACGCGAAGTTCGCCAACTTCAAAAACCGCGGTTTCGAAAACCTGAGCCAGCCCCTCGTTGAGCCAGCGGGGAAAGTCTGCCTCGGCGGGAGGGTAAACCACCGTGGCCAGGTAGGCATGAAAGGCCTCGTGGTAGAGGCGCTGAAAGAGCTGGTTGCGGGCCAGCCGAAGGGTGGCATCGTTGGCATTTTCCGCCTGGATGATCTTCCTGCGAGTTTCCACAAAAGGAAGGAGCAAATCGGCCGGCACCTTGTTCTTGTAAACCTCGCGCAACTCGTTCTCTTTTTTTTTCAGACTGGTCAGGACCTGGGCATGATGAGCGGCCAGTTTTTCTTTTTCCTCTAACAAGCGCTCGAGGTCGCTGCCGCAGAGAATCTCGTTATTTTTGGCATCGAAGAAGGCGGGATTGGCGAGTTTGAGTCCGCGGATTTTCAAGGCCGCCTGGTAATCTTCGAGAGAGCGAAAAAAAAGAACGCGCGGCTTGCCGCCCGCATTACGCCGCGGAGGCAGCGTTTTCGCGTAGGCAGTGAAGGCCATTTCCAGTTGAATCGCGGCCAACTGCGCCATCCCTTTTTTGGCGTTGCTTTCCAATAGAAAGAAGCGCGATTCGTACACCCAGGAAGGCCCTCCCCCAGGACCGCGCCAAACCCCTTCATTCAATGCCACAGCCTCGAAACCTTCAATTCCCTTTCCGTCAAGGGAACGGAGCGTCGCCGACAGCCTCTGCCTTTCCTTGGCCAAGGCTTCCAGGCGGGTTCTCAACTGTTCGCGGTCGGCGGGAGGAAGGCGCTCGATTCCCTCAACTTCTTTCCGCTCGAAGGCTTCATGAAAAATGAGTGTGGGTGCGCCTGGCTTGCGCACGACACACTGGAAATAAAAATACCCCTTGTCTTCGCCAGCAAGGAAGCCGGCAAGCGGAGTGCCGTTTTTCAGTCGAAGGGTTTCCAGCTTCCAATCGCCTGATCCAACTTGGCCGAAGGCCGACAAGGAGGCAAGCGCCCCCCAGGCGATCAAAAAAGCGCCAAGCCGTTTCATGAAAGCGTCCCTACTTGTCGCCTGTTTCTTGCCTGAGTTGCAGCAGCCGTTGGGCGAGTTTTGCCCGCAGGAGGGCAAATTCCGGCAGGTAGGCCAGGTTGGTTCGTTCCAGCGGATCTTTCTCCAGGTCATACAACTCGTATTCCTGCGGTTCCTCGAAGTAGTGAATAAACTTGTAGCGTTCGCCGCGCACACCACGGTTCTTTTTGACGCTATGCGGCCCGGGGAACTCGAAATATTCATAAAGCCAATCTTGGCGCCAGCCCGCGCGCTGGCCCCGCAGCAGCGGGACCAGGCTCTTGCCATGCAGCCCCTGGGGAACTTTTTCCCCGGCAATTTCTAGCATGGTTGGGTGAATGTCGAGGTTGAGCGCCATCGCTTTCTCCAGTGTCCCCTTCTTGGCCAGCGGCGGGTAGCGCAGCAGCATGGGCACGCGGATGCTCGGCTCGTGCATCAGCCTTTTGTCGAAGGCTTTCCACTCGCCTGCAAAAAACCCATTGTCCGCGGTGAAGAGAATGGCCGTGCGGTCGAGGGAGCCAAGCCCTTTTAAAGTGTCGTAGACTTTCCCGACATTCTCATCCACGGCCACGATGGTGGCGTAATAATCCTTGAGGAACTGGTCCAGCGAGGGAACATCCTTAAAGTTGCCAATGACATTGTCGGCGTCGGCAAAGGCCTTGGGCTTGAGCTTGCGGTCGTCGTCCCAGGTGGCCGGCTTGGGAATTTCAATATTCTTGAACAAGTCCTTGTGCCGCTCCGCTCGTTGCCAGCTTCGGTGAGGCGCCTTGAAGAACAAAAACAGGCAGAACGGCTTGGACCGTTTTTTCTTCAGCCAGGCAACGGCGTGGTCCGTGACGATGTCGTCCATGTAGCCTGGATAGCGGATATCTTTTCCGTCGGTCCCCTCGGCGATGAGCGGGTTATGGTAGACCCCTTGTTCACGGTAGCCAAAGTAGTAATCCCACTTGCGGTCGCGGAGGGCGCCCTGGATGTGCGACTTGCCGCAGAATGCCACCTCGTACCCCGCGGCTTGAAGGCGTTCCGAAAGCAGGGGAATGCCCGGGGTGATAACCCTGGTCTTGTTATCCATGACGCCGTTGGCGTGAGAATAAAGCCCCGTGAGTAGGGTGGCTCGGCTGGGGGCGCACAGGGCATTGGTGACGAAAGCGTTTTGAAAGCGGACTCCCTCGGCTGCCAAGCGATCCAGGTTCGGCGTCTTCAAAATGGTGTTGCCGGCGCAGGAAAGCGCGTCATGGCGCTGGTCATCCGTCATCATGATGACGAGGTTAGGGCGGGTTGAATCTTCTTGAGCGCCTTGGCCGAACAAGGAAAGGACACAGGCGGCCAGCCCCAGGAAACTTCCCATCGTTAACTCCCTGACAAAGTAAGCCGAGAGGAAGATCCAAGAAACCGGGAGCGGCCAGCCTATGCCGGCTGTTCTTTGCAATTACGCAACCCCGAAAAGTCCTCTCCAGCGGATTCAAAAAAAGCTTTCCCCTTGTGGATCATAATACGCTCAGGGAGGAAACCCAAGGAAAACCTCTGGAGACTGGTCAGGCGCCTGTCAAAGCGCGGATTTCTGCTGGCACTGGCCACCAACTCCCAGGATTTCTACATTAAAATTTCCAGAACAGGGTTGGAAACAACCCGGCAATGATGCTCACCCGGGGCACCCCAGGGCCAGACAGTTGCTTTTTTTAGGAGTGATTCCCATGCCAATTGGATTATTGGGCCGCAAGATCGGCATGACCCAGGTCTATACCGACACGGGCAAAGTTCAGCCGGTTACCGTGGTGCAAGCCGGTCCCTGCCCGGTGCTGCAAATCCGCGACAAAACCCGCGATGGCTATGATGCCCTGCAATTGGGCTACAAGGAAAAGCCCAGGCGCAAGGCCACCCGGGCGGAAAGAGGCCATGTCTCCTCCGACCTGGAATCCAAGCGGCGGAAGAAGATGCCGGCCGGGACGCAGCTTTTACCCAAACCGAATTGCGAACCACAAACGTTCATCCGCGAGTTCCGGCTGGAGGCGCCAGCAGCCGATATTACCGTGGGCAAGGTCCTTACCGCTTTTGAAGTGTTTAAGGATGTCAAGGAAGTGGATGTGATCGGCCTTTCCAAGGGCCGCGGTTTCACCGGCACGATGAAGAAGGATAATTTCCATGGCTTGGGCGCCAGCCACGGGGTGAAAAAAGCGCATCGCTCGCTGGGCGGCACCGGCTCGCTTTCCAGCAACCGCGGTAGCGGCCGCCCCAAAAAGGGAAAGAAAATGCCCGGTCGTTACGGCAACGAAAGAGTCACCGTAAGAAACCTCACCGTCGTGAGCATTGATGCGGAAAACCACTTGATCCTTGTGCTGGGGTCGATTCCCGGTCCGAACGGCGGGCTGGTCACCATCCGGCCGACCAACAAGGTCAAGTAACCGAGGCGAAGCGGTTGACTCAAGCGCGCCTCGCGGGTAGGTTGAGATTGCTGCGTAAGCGGCAAAGAAAAACCCGGACAGCGGGTTTTTCCAGGCAAGGTGAGATAGCTCAGCTGGTAGAGCACAGCCCTGAAAAGGCTGGGGTCGTCGGTTCAATCCCGACTCTCACCACTTCCCAGCCCCCAATCCCGGGGGCTTTTTCCTTCTCCATGGGAGTACCCGCCATGCGATTCCTTTTTGCTTCCTTACTGGCCCTCGTTGTCCCCTTCTCCTCGTTCGCCCAGGAAAAAAAAGCCAAGCAGGAGGCGCAGCTCCCAAAGGATGTGCTGGCAAAAAAAAACATCGCCTATGTCACGGGCGGACACGAAAGACAAAAACTCGACTTGTATCTGCCCAAAGAATCCAAGGGGCCATTGCCTCTTTTGGTCTGGGTTCATGGCGGGGGTTGGAAACAGGGTAGCAAGGACCGCTGCCCGGCGTTGCCCTGGGTGGCCAAGGGGTACGCAGTGGCCAGTGTCAATTACCGCCTGAGCCAGCACGCGGTTTATCCCGCGCAGATTGAGGATTGCCAGTCCGCTATTTGCTGGCTGCGCGATCACGCCAAGGAAAACAATATCGACCCGGGGCGCATTGCCGCCTGGGGCGCCTCGGCGGGGGGCCACCTGGTGGCCTTGCTCGGCACGCTCGACGATTCAAAAAAAGGAACCAGCTACCGCGTCCAAGCCGTGATCGACTACTTCGGCCCCACCGATCTGGAAATCCTTCAAGGGCCCAACCCTGGCCCCGCCTCACCGATTACCCAGCTCCTGGGTGGCTCGGGAGAAAAATTCAAAAAGCTAACCAGGCAAGCCAGCCCTATCGATCATGTCAACAAGGAGGATCCTCCGTTTCTGATTCTTCACGGGGATAAGGATCCGCTGGTGCCATTGAACCAGAGCGAGCTTTTGGAAAAGGCTTTGAAAAAGGCCGGGGTTGAGGTGGAACTTGTGGTGCTGAAAGGCGCGGCCCACGGCGGAGCGCAATTTTCCGCTCCGGAACAAATTCAAACCATTGACAACTTCTTGAGCAAAACCCTGAAAGCCAGGAAGTAACGGCGGATCACTCCTGGAACTGTGGCACGAATTGTTCCCGGATCGGCTCCAGGTGCTGTTTCATAATCTCCCTGGCACAGGTGTTCCAGCGCAGAATAGCGTCGTCGTTTTGCGGCGGGCGCAGCGGTTCCGCCACGCCGTAATAAGCCATCCCCTTGTGAAAGTAGTCGAAGGCGATGGCGCGGCTGTTCGGCCCTTCTTTGCTGAGCTGGTATCGACCTCGCCGTTCGTAGACCAGCCCCTGATAGTAAACCCGCTGGTAAGGGTTGGTCAATTTCTTGGCAATGTCCAGCGCCCGGGCAAAAGCCTGGGTGCATTCCCGATCGAACTGATCCGTCAGCGACAGGAGGAGCAACACCAAGGCTTCCTGGTTCTCCGGTTCGACTGCCAGGATGTCATGACAAATACTCTCGGCGGCTTCCGGGTCCGCAAGCAAGCGGTAGTGTTCCCCTTTCATCAGGGCCAGGGGAATTGCCTTTTGATTCAACGGTTTCAATTCGTACATAATTCACCCCCTAGAATGGTCCACGCAAATGGGGCTCGAGGATCCAAAGAAAAAGGAGCCTCGGGGTCAAGTAAGAGCGTTGTTAAAGTTAACTCCTTTCCATCCTCAGGGCAAAAGGAATTTTAGGTATGAGAACTATTTTTAAAGGCAGTCCCCTCGGGCGGAATGGGAATGACCTTTGCCCAAGCCACGGGATGCGAATTCCCCTGGGATTAATTGACAGACTTGGCGTAGCGGTGGGTGGGTTGGGGCCTGCCGGGGCGGAAGGCTTGAACAGTGCTCCAATCCAAGGAGGCGCCGCGGGTCGCCAGGACTTCCGCCACACGCTCTTTCACCCGGCTGGCCAGGACGGCCGGATCCATGGCCACCCGGGCATTAACCACCAGTTCCCCCTCGGAAACCAGGGCGCGGGAAGGAAGCGAAAGCTCCACCGGCTGGGAATTGGCCACCAGATTGGCCACGCCATAAGTCGCCTCGGCCAGGCCAATGACTTTCAAATGAGCCACTTCTCCCTCGATATCCCTGCCCAGGGAAGTCACCAAATCCACCAGCAGGTCATCCAGGGGGAAAAGCTGTTTGGATTGAAACACGCCGCCGGCGTTGACCCAGCCGAGTTCGGCTTCACCCTCGGCGTAGATGTCGTAGTCGATGCCCAGAATCTTCTTCCCGTAGGCGCCGGGCTTTCCGAGGAACTCTAAAAAGGCATCGAACCCCAGCCCGGTCTTGGCGGAAAGGATCAGCAAGGGCGTGGCTGGGTGCTTCTGTTTCAATAGCGACTGCAACTCTCGCAGTTCCTCCGGGGATAACTCATCGGCCCGGTTGATGGCAATGGCGTCGGCTTCCTCCAACTGCTTTTCAAAGATGTAAGCGGCCTTGGGGGAGAAGCCCTGTCCTTTTTCACCGCGCAGGATGCGCAAGCCGTGCGATGGCTTGAACAACACCACATACGGGGCCAACTCAAAGCGGCTGGCATAGAGATCGGCCAGCGGTTGAAGGACCGTGGCCACCAGGTCTGTGCAACTGCCGACGGGCTCGGCGAGAAGGACATCGGGACGCCGCGATTCCTCCAGTGAGCCGACTTTTTTCACCAGATCATCGAAGCGGCAGCAGAAACACGCGCCGGGAACTTCCTCAACCGCATACCCCTGCGACCGCAAGGAGAGGGTGTCGACGAGGCCCTCGGCCTGGTCGTTGGTGACAATGCCGACGCTTTTCCCCAGGCTGGTAAAGTGTTTAGCCAACCGTGCCAGAGCGGTGGTTTTTCCGGCGCCAAGGAATCCGCCCAGCATGATATATTGCAGTTTCTTCATGGTTCATTCTCCTAATCGCGAAAGACCTTTGCCAGCCAGTCGTAGGCAATTCTACGGCATTCGGGAGGGAAGTCGTGGCCGCAATCAGGGTAAACGGCGCGGAGGTTGCCCTGACCGCCCTGAAGTTTGTAAACCGGGTTGGCGGCATCCACGCAATCCCGCACCCCCGACACTTCAAAATTCGAGTCCTTCATGGGCGCGCTGATGAACAACGGCCTTGGCGCAATGGCGCCGAGGATTTCCGGGAAGTCGAAAGGCACCAGCTCCACTTTCAATTTATAAACCGAGGCCAGCCGGGGCATATAGCGGTCGGAAGTCCACCCTTTGATATTCCCCCCCATGTACTTGGGAAAACTGTTGAACCCGCAACTGGTGATGGCGGCCTTGATGCGTTCATCGAAAGCGGAAACGAAAAGCGTGTTGTGCCCGCCAAGGGAATGGCCAATGCAAGCGATCTTGCTCTTGTCCACCGAGGGAAGTGATTGCAGCAGGTCAATGGCACGGCTGTGGTTCCAAATGCCTTTCATGGTGCCGCTGGGGTGAGCGCTGGTTTGAAAATTAAAGGAGTAATCGCCGAAGCTGGGGTAATCCGGGGCCAGAGTGATGAACCCCCTCAGGGCGAGTTCCTTGGCATAGTGCAGATTAGGCAGCCCGCCAAGGCCAGCGGGTTCGCCTTTGCCAATCGCTGTTGTCTGGTGCAAGCACAAAACGGCCGGCACAGGGGCGGTGATTTTATCGGGCAACAGCAGGTAAGCCGGCACGCGTCCGCCTTTTTCCGATACGAAGGTGATTTTCTTGCGCAGGTAACCCTCTTCTTTTTTCTCCTCGAGGACCACCAGATCCAGTGGCACGCGAGCTTCGTTGCCTGGCAAGGGGCCCATGACCGCTTGCATTCCCGCCAGAATATGCTGCCTGCGCAGGGCCCAATCCGCCGAAGTTCGCACCGGCCTGAGATCGCCGGATGCATCCATGAAGACCATCAGGTTGGCCTTGTCGGGGTAGCGTTTCGGCGGCAGTTCTCCCTGGGCGGTGAGGAAGGCCAGCAGGGTTGGCAGGAACAGGTTCATTTTTCCCCCACACAGTAGAGAGTGTGCTGCGAGCGGAAGAAAATCTTGCCCGCGGAGACCGCCGGCGAGGCGCCGAAATCCAGTGGCGTGCCATCCCCCAATTTATTGCGGTACAGGATTTTCAACTCCGCCCCCGGTTCCACCACCACGGTTTCCCCATCGTCGAGAGGAATCAGGATCTTGCCTCTTAGCACCAGGGGGGAGGACAGGCCCTTGTTCTGGCCATTGCCAATGCGGCTGTCGTAGAGGACCTTCCCGGTTTCCAAATGCATGCAGGTCAGCATGCCCTTGGTGTCAGGTTGATAGATGAGATCGTTCAATAAAACCGGCGAGCCGACATCGCGGTGAGCTTTTCTCTCGACTTCCCAGGCGACATGGGTCTTGGTAATGTCGCCCTCGCCAGGCAGGCGCAAGGCCTGGCATGGCCCTGGCCGGCCGGACAGGATGAAGATGGACCTGCCGTTGGTTATGGGAAGAGGTTCGCCAAAGCGGGCCTGGTCACGGGGGTGGGAGCGGTCGCAGCGCCAGAGTTCTTTACCGTTTTTCGGATCGTAACCGGCCAGGCGGTTGGGGCCATTGAGAACAAGATCCACGCGCCCCCCCGCGACAGTCAACAGGCGAGGCGTGCTGAAACCGCGCCCAAGGTTGCGCGGCGTCGACCAGCGTTCCTGCCCAGTTTTTTTATCCAGCGCCACCAGCGACATGGGGGCGCTTCCCGTGGCGCCGGCAGGCAAGGCCATGTCTCCATCGTTATCGCAGTTTTGAATCACCAGGTCTTCATAAAGGAAAGGAGAGGCGGAGGTTCCCCAACCCGCTTCGCTGGTGAAAATGCCAAAGGATTTCTTCCACAGAAGCTGGCCCTCGACGCTATAGCAAAACAACCCCGGCGTGCCAAAGAAAGCGTAAACCCGCTCGCCATCGGTGGCGCACGAGGCGGAAGCGTAGCCGTTCCACTGGTGGGATTTCCCCGGCGCCACGCCCTTGGATGCCAGTTGATTCCACAGGACTTTTCCGGTCGCGGCGTCAACGCAGACAACCCTGCGCTCGGCGCCATCCGGGGAAGAGCAAGTGAGAAAGACCTTGCCGTTCTGGATAATGGGTGAAGAATTGCCGCCACCGGGCAAGGCGGTTTTCCACAGCAGGTTTTTTTCGTTGCTCCACTGCAATGGCGCTGTGGCATCGTCGCTGACGCCCTGCCAGCCTGGCCCGCGCCAATGCGGCCAGTTATCCGCGGCCAGGGCGGGAGTAAAAGCAAGGCACAGAGTAATCCAGGCGGCAAGTCTCATGAGGGGTTCCTTTCATCAGGCAGGAAAATCAACATCAGGGTAACCGTTGTCGCGGGGTAAATCCAGCTTTTGGATTTTCCATGTCTTCCACAGATAGAAATGGCCCCTTTTCCGGGGTGGTGTAGGGGCGAAGCGGAGGCCGAGCGTAGCGAGGCCGCAGCGCAGCCCCTACACCACCGGGCGCCGCTAACGCCAGGGGTGGTCTGCCCTCGGCTTCCACGCTGGCTTCGACTTC
>SHZZ01000012.1 GCA_009692005.1 Gemmataceae bacterium
ATACCCTTGCCTGAAAGATCTATGGAATCGAAACCCTTTAATTTCGGTGAGGAAGCGACTGCCTCTATGTCTTCTAGAGTGATTTGGTTTTTGCCAAGTACTTTATTGATCTGAGCTTTAGTTAACGGCACTTTGAACTCCGTATGGGGGTAGAGCAATATCTAGAAACAATACTATTACACCACCTTTCAGAATGCCAAAACATTTAGATAAAAATCGGAAATCTGCACTGGCATCCATAGAAACGAAAAAGGAGCGCCAGAATATCTGACGCCCCTTTTCAAAAAGATTTATTCCCAGGCTATTGGCGCCAATGCCGGCCGTGCCGGTGACAGTTACGGTGCCGCCTGCGCTAATCTGACCGTCCACGCTTACAAAGACGCCGCTGTTGAATTGAGAAGTACCTGAGCCGCCGCCGGTGCCCGTGACGGCAACCAAGCCTCCAGAAGAGGTAATAAGGGAGTTGGCGCCGGTGACATAGACACCGTAGTTGGTATTCCCGGTAGTCCCGCCACCCGTCCCGGTAATGGTTACCGTGCCGAGGGTGGCCCCGTTATTCCCTGCTTGAACCTTGGCGCCACCAGAAACCTGGATGCCTATTTGATTTCCCCCCGCAGCATCGCCGCCGCGGCCGTCGATGGTGATGTTGCCACCCGCGGTGGTGACATCAACGCCTGCGCCACTGATGTTCACCCCAATAAAGTTCCCTGTTTGCTGAAAACCATTGTCGGCATCGAGAACGATGTTGCCGGTGCTGGTGCTCAGGTCGGCAGTGATGGCAATATTGCGGGCCGCAGCGACATTCAACACCGCCGTCCCGGAAAAGGCTGTGGCATTGCCAACAGTGACCACCGATGCCCCAAGGGGCCGAGCCCGGAGCACCCGTGAGGGTGCAAGGGTGACCGACGGGTTTTCTTGTTTTTCAAATGCAACCGTCGGTCACCCCTTCGGGCTCGGACGACGCAACGGGGTTCAATGGGGAGTGAAGAAAATCGCGGCCAAGGGGGGTAAGGAAAGTTCCAGCGAAAAGGGTCGGTTGTGCCAGCTCATTTCCCCGGCCACCTTGGCCCCCTGGTTGCCAATACCTCCGCCCCCGTACCAGGTGGAATCGGTATTAAGAAGCTCCTTCCAGGTCTCGCTGAAGGGAACCCCGACCCGGTAGCCGTGGCGCGCAACCGGAGTGAAGTTGAACACCGCCAGCACGGGCTTCTCCCCTTCATTCCCCCACCGGAGAAAAGCATAAACGCTGGCTTCGGAATCGGAGCAATCAACCCATTCAAGCCCAGTGACATCGCAATCCCGCTTGTGCATAGCCGGTTCCGACCTGTACATGCGGTTCAAATCGGCGATCAGGTTGATGATGCCACCGTGCGGCGCGTGCTGGGCCAAATGCCAATCGAGGCTGGCGTCGTGGTTCCACTCATTCCATTGGGCGATTTCCCCGCTCATGAAGAGAAGTTTTTTCCCCGGCTGGGCCGCCTGCCAGGCAAAGAGCAGGCGCAAGTTGGCCAGTTTTTGCCAGGCATCGCCCGGCATTTTTCCCGCCAGAGATCCTTTACCATGCACCACTTCATCATGCGATAGGGGCAGGACGAAATTCTCCTGCCCGGCGTAAAGCATGCGGAAGCTAAGTTCGTTCTGGTGGAACTTCCGGTGCACCGGCTCCCGCGCCAGGTATCGGAGTGAATCGTGCATCCAGCCCAAGTCCCACTTGTAGCCAAACCCCAACCCGCCGAGGTGAACCGGGCGGGAAACCATCGGCCAGGCGGTGGACTCCTCGGCAATGGTCTGCACATCGGGAAAACGGCGGTAAACTTCGGCGTTGAATTGCCTCAAGAAACCAGTGGCTTCCAGGTTTTCATTCCCCCCATGCGGGTTGGGAATCCACTCGCCATCGTGACGGCTATAATCGAGATAGATCATGGAAGCGACGGCGTCGACGCGCAGGCCGTCGAAGTGATACTTTTCCAGCCAGAAGCAGGCGGAGGAAATCAGGAAAGAGCGAACTTCATGCCGACCGTAGTTGAAAATGCAAGACTTCCAATCGGGATGAAATCCCTGGCGCGGGTCGGCATGTTCAAAAAGATGCGTGCCGTCGAAATAGGAAAGTCCATGCTGGTCGTTGGGAAAATGTGAAGGGACCCAGTCGAGAATCACCCCGAGGCCATGCTGATGCAGGACATCGATCAAGTGCATGAGGTCCTGGGGCGAGCCGTAGCGGCTGGTGGGGGCGAAGTAGTTGCCCACCTGGTAACCCCACGAGGCGTAAAACGGGTGCTCGGTTATGGGGAGAAGTTCCACATGCGTGAAGCCGAGGCGAGAGGCATGTTCCGCAAGTGGCAGGGCAATTTCCTGGCAGGAAAGGAGCCGGCTGGGGTTGGCGGGATCGCGGCGCCAAGAGCCAAGGTGGACTTCATAAATGGCCACGGGGGCGTCCTGGGCAATCTTGCGCCCGCGTTCGCGCATCCATTCTGCGTCGTGCCAGGAATAATCGAGCGAGGCGATTTTCGAAGCAGTCTTCGGCGCCAGCTCCATGGCAAAGGCAAAAGGGTCGGACTTATCGACGCGGTACCCGCCCTGATCCGTTTCCACATGATATTTATAAAGAGCGCCGGGGCCGAGGTTGGCGACAAACCCAGCCCAAATGCCCGACTTTCCTTGCGCGTGAAGAGGATGGCAACCCGGGGTCCAGGCGTTGAAGTCGCCGACCACGCTGATCTGCTGCGCCCCCGGCGCCCAGACGGAAAAGTGCGTGCCTTTTTCCTGGCCCCGTTGAAAGGCATGCGCCCCGAGCTTTTCATACAGCCGCGAATGCGTCCCCTCGTTGAAAAGGTGCAGGTCGACTTCGCCCAAGGGGTTGAGTTCGGGGGGAACCCAGGTGTTGTTTTCTGCCACAGTCCCCACCAGATGGAATCGTCAGCATCGCGCCACCTCCAAAGGTGGAAAACGCCTCTTTCGCATTGTACGAAGGGAAAGTTAAAAGAACCTCGCCGCAAGAGTGATTCCTCTCGCGAAGAATGATACAATCATTTCAACCTGGATTTTAAAAGCCTTTAGGAAACGAGCGAGTTTGACCCCTTTCCAAATAATGCTTCTCCTGCTGATCTTCGCGGTTGTGGTGGCGTTGATCACCAGGAATTTTCCCACGCACAAGCTGGAAGAAACCCCGGCGGAAACTCCGGACGGTGGTGTGCCTGGTCCGCCCAGTAGGTTGCCCGATCCCTTGCCCAGCAATTTGCCCATTACAGAAGATGGCCGGGAAACAGCCAACCGACTGTGGGCCATTCAATACGCCCGCGGTCGCTTGACCCTGCCTTCCCTTTTCCTGATGGGGTTGGGGGCCATCAACCTGGTTCTCGGCGCCCTGGTCCTCACCCGCACGGTGCAGGTGGGGATGATGCCCCAAGAGGATTTTGCCAAAGAAATGGAAATGGCCCAGGACCTTACGAAAAAGCTTTTTCCCCAGTTCGCCCCAACGATGGACCAGGCTGACATGAATCCGGCCCGCCTGCGCCACCAAACCATGTGGATCAACGGCGGCATGAGCGCCTTGCTGTTGCTCGGGTCTTGGCTGATGAGCGTGGGCGGCTGGCGGCTAAGGAACCTGCAATCGTACCGCATGGGATTGGTCGGCGCGGTTTACGCCGCCCTGCCCTGCGTCAGCATCGCGGGTTGCTGCGGCATCGGCCAGATCGTCGCCGCCTGGTGTATCTTCATCCTCTTCGACCCCGTGGTCCGCGCCGCCTTTCACTGGGTGAACCAGGATGCCGCCAGTCAATCTCCGGATTCTCACTGTTGACCGGGCAAGACCAAGGTGCCTTACATGAACTCCGCGCTGGTGTTGCTATTGCTCCTTTGCGGGGAGGAAAAGAAGCCGCTGACCTGGGCTGCGGACCAGGAGGGCGGCGCTCCTTACATCTTCCTGGATAAAAAGCTCGGCCGGGTCGGGTTTGAAGTCGACATTATTGCAGCCCTGGCCAGGGAACTGGGTCGGCCGATCGAGTTCAAGCAATACCCCTTCGACAATCTCATCCCCGGCCTGATCAAGGGCGATTTCGACTTTGCCATGAATGGTTTGGAAGTGACCGAGGAACGGAAAAAATCGGTTCGCTTCAGCACTCCGTACTATGTTTACCGGCAGCAGTTGGTAATCAGGAAAGAGGAAAAGCGCTTTGGGACTTTGCTGGGATTGAAAAAAACGCCGGGCGCCGTGGCCGGGACTTTGGAGGCCAGCCAGGCGGAGAGGTTGCTCGATGCCGCCGGCATCATCAAGCGCATTTACCCCAGCCCAACGGAAGCCTACGCCGACCTGGCCATCGGCGGGCGCATCGATGGCGTCTTTCTCGATCTCCCCATGGCCCTGAGCTACGCCCAAAACGACCCGCGCCTGGTGTTCGCGGGGAAACCGACCGCGCGTGGATTCTACGCCCTAGCCTTTCGACTCAAGGACGAAGCACTGGCCAAGGAAATCGACACCGGGCTGGACAGGCTCAGGTCTAATGGGAAACTGCGGGAGATCCTGGTCAAGTGGGATCTGTGGGACGAAAGCCAGGAACAACTGATGCCGGGCTTCCTCTTCGAGGAAGAGGGCAAGCCGGGCGCCGGGCCGCAATCCCTCATCGACGAAAATCAATCGTGGACCCCCAGGCGGTATTTGCCCCTGCTGCTGGAAGGGGCCTGGGTGACGGCGCAATTAACCGTGTGGAGTTTCGCCCTGGCCCTGATCCTGGCCTTGCCCTTGGCCCTGGCGCGGATGCATGGCCCCGGGTGGTTGAAGAATTTGGCGCTGATCTACATTGAATTCTTCCGCGGCATTCCGGTGTTGCTCCTGCTCTTCTTCCTCTATTTCGGCTTGCCGGGCATTGCCGAGGCCTGCGGCTGGAAGGTCTCGCTGGCTCTGAGCCCGTTCGCCGTCGCCGCCATCGGGCTGGGACTGAACTACTCCGCTTACGAGGCGGAAAACTTTCGCTCAGGGATACAATCGGTCGGCGCCGGGCAGTGGGAAGCGGCCGCCTCGCTCGGCATGGGCCGCGCCACCACCTTCCGCAGGATCATTTTGCCCCAGGCCATGCGCTCCGCCCTTCCCAGCATGACCAACGATTTGGTTGGCTTGTTCAAAGACACCAGCATCGCCAGCGCTGTCGCCCTGGTGGAACTGAACAAGCAGTACCAGATTCTGGCCAAGTCGAGTTTGAAGTTCGTGGAAATCGGCTTGATCACGGCGGCGCTCTACCTGATTCTCTCGGTCCCACTCGGGCGGCTGGCCCGGGCCCTGGAAAATAAATTCTCTCCAGAGAAAAGGTAACCGAAGCCCGTATGAAAATCACCGTGCGCGGCATCAAGAAGTCTTTCGACAACCGGCTGGTGCTGGATGGCATCGACCTCGACATCCACGAAGGCGAGACGGTGGCTCTGCTCGGCCCCAGCGGCTCGGGCAAATCGACCTTGCTGCGCTGCCTTAACGGCTTGAATTCCTTCGACGAGGGCACTGTGGGCATCGATCAGTATTCCCTGGGCTCGCATAATTCAGGCCAATTTAACGCCGCCTCCAGGGATTTACGCCGGCTATTGGGCATGATCTTCCAGGATTTCAACCTCTTTCCCCACAAGACGGCGCTGGAAAATGTCATGGAGGCTCCCCGGCAAGTGCTGAAACTCTCCCTGTCTGAAGCCCGAGATCAGGCCCTGGCGCTCTTGAAGCAAGTCGGGCTCGATTCTCACGCCAATCATTACCCTGCCGAGTTGTCGGGCGGGCAGAAGCAGCGCGTGGCCATTGCCCGGGCTCTGGCCATGAAGCCCCGCGGCTTGCTCTGTGATGAAATTACCAGCGCCCTCGACCCGGAGAAAAAACACGAAGTGCTGGAGGTGCTGGAAAAGTTGAAGGCAGAGGGCATGACCCTGGTCATGGTCACGCATGAGATCGGATTCGCCCGCCGCGCCGCTGACAGAGTTGTCTTTCTGGCCGAGGGAAAAATCGTGGAAGAAGGTCCGCCGGAGCAGTTACTTGGCAACCCCGCATCCGAGCGTTTGAAAAAGTTCCTGGCCAATTTGCTCGGGTGATCAAGAAATCAATTCGGCGTGGGCGGCCACTGGGCTTCCCTGAGTGGGGCGGAAGGACATTTGGGATTTCTCCTGGGGCAAGAGGATACGGCCGAGAAGTTCTTCAATCTCGCCGGAATTGCGGAAATTCGCCCACAGCACCCGTCCCTCGGGTGTTACTGAACCGAGGAAGAAATAGCTCTCCGGCCCGGTCGAATTCCCCCAGAAATAGCCGTTGGTAAAATCCTCGATTACCAAAGTATCCTGCGTCTCCTCTTTGGTCAGGAGGTTTTTGTAACTGATTTCCCAGGTGGTTCCTTTTAACCAGCGGAACTCTTCGGATCGGTAATCTCCCAGGTCGGGAACTTGAGCCGGATTTGGGGGATTGAAACCGTCGCGGTACTCCAGCATATAGGCCCAATGAGTCAGGAAACCCGACCCACCGGGGGAAATCATCTGCATTTCCACCGCCCATTGATTATTGATATAACGCATTTGGCCCCAGCCAATCGTGGTGATTTCCGGGGAGGTCTCGTTGCCTGCAAGGGGGAGAAACCGCATCTGCCAAACGCCATTGGCCGTCACATGCCCGTTGAAAGAAAAGCCCAAGGGTTGAAAACCGGTCGATGAAATAATCACCTCGCAAAAGCCAGAAAACACTCCTTGGTTGCACTCGGTAATCTGCCACAGGGTTTGATCAGCCGCCGGGAGGGTTATTCCCTGGCTGGAGAAGAAAATGGACTTCATGTCGCCAATGGGCACAAACCAGCGAGTACCCTCGAGCCAATCCCAGCGGGTGTTGTCCGCAAAGGAAAGGGGCAGCGCGCCGTTTTCACTTCCAATCGCCGAACCAAGCAAGGCCCCCATGCTGGAATACTGATTCCAGCCGCTTGAATTCTCGACCAGAAGCGCTGGTCCATTGAGGTTGTCGGCGATGATCAGGCGCACGCCATTGCGCTGGCCAGGGTCATCGGCCATGAAAGAAAAGATCGCCTCGCCAGTTTCTAAATTGAAACCCCGCACATGGGGCCCGCCGCCGGTCTTAGCGCCCACGGCCAGGAAGGAATCCTGCATGGTGAGCCCAACCCCCGCGGCCAGGTTCACTCCACCGGTAAACTCCTGGGCAAAGGAAAAAAACTCGCGCAGAGAAGCGCCGGTTTGTGCATCCAGGACGCGCACATGCGGCCCGCCGCCAGGGCCAGCGCCCACGATGATTTCACAAAACTCATCACCATTGATATCCGCTACGGCCAAACTCACCCCGCCCGTAAACTCCGGTGCAAAAACAAAGCTGTCAAAAAGAATTTCACCCGAAACGACATCGTAACCGCGCACATGCGGCCCGCCGCCAGGTCCAGCGCCCACGATCAGGTCGACCACGACATCGCCATTCAGATCCCCGGCAGCCAGCGACACCCCGCCGGTGAAAAGGGGGGAGAAAACCATGAACTCTTGCACCGACTTGCCAGTTTGGCCATCGAACACCCGCACATGGGATCCGCCACCTGATTCCGGAGCAACAGCGACATCCTCAATTCCATCCCCGGTAAAATCCCCGAGCGCCACGGCTAAATTTCCCGTGAATTGCACATCGAAGGGCTGGATCTCCACCTCTGTGGTAGAGCCTTCCGGAGTGAAACGAAATACTGGACTGGAACCGGGATTTTGCACAAGTTGCAAAGTTGCCGCGCTCGGCACGGTGCGAGATTCCAAACTTTCCAATTGTGGCCGCATCATTGAATCCGTGGAAAAAGGCGAGCAATCCAACGCCTCCATTCTAGGATCGAAAAATTCTGTAATCAAGTGAGTTTAAGTCAAAACAACAGCTAATTGACTTCTTCTGATTGGTAAAACCGGCCCTGGTTATTTCAAAAACTGCTTGAAAACATTCTTCGTTATTCGCGACACGGCCTTGTCCACCAGGACTGAACTGGGCCAAGCAATGGAACCAACGGAAAAGACCTCGCCCCCAGATTGGGTCTTGTAATGAATAATCTCGGCTCCGCCGTTGTCCTGGTTCATCCCCCGAGCAATCACCCGGACATCGACAGGCGAACTGGGCGAGGTCTTATCGGTTTCATGTGCGCTGGCGCCGCCTGGGCAGCGCCGGTGCAAACTTCCCTTGCCGAAAATGGCCCCCTCCTTCAACTCAGTTCCCTTAAAGGCCCAGTGCCTGGCATCCACCACCTGGTACGGGGCGCCGGTCATGGCGCCGGCTTCAGTAAAGACCACCCCCAGCAGGTTGGCTTCCGATTCCACCTGCAAGTGAAACCGGCTTTCCAGGTTGGCGGAAGCAATTTCAGCGCAATTGCCGTTCTTCACTTCCATCGTGTATTCACCGTGGAACACCACCTCGCAGTTGAGCCCGTTGCCGCCCAGGTAAATCAGCTTGCCTCCCTCGTGGAAGACCCACCGCTTCACCCGCTCATACATTTGCCGCGACCAGTACTCCGGGTGCGTGCTGAGAACCAGGACCCGGTAGCGGGATAAATCCAGGGCGCCGGAGTGAAGCTGCGTCTCGGCGTAAAAGTCGTAGGGAAGATTTTCTTTTTCCATCCAGCCGAGCAGCCGCCACTCGGCGGCGGCAATGTGGCACGCCGCCCGACCTTCGATTGGGTTCATTATCTTCTCGCCAGCGTCAATGTGGTTAATCGGCTCCGGCCGGTCGAAGGAGAGCGGGGCATAAGTTGCGGAATCGTAAAAACTTTTTCCCGGCTGGGTGTAGCGCTTCAAATCAAGACGGCTGTTCACCGTGGGGCGGGAAGGAAGGGCGTCGGCGTTGATGTAGTTGCTGCGTCCGCCAAACGAGTTGTAGGCGTTCCAGTTAATGTTGGAGGCCAGAACGGCCACGGGGCCCTGAGGTTCACTGGGAGCGACGATCCAGGGAAAAGTGAACGACGCGCCGGATGCCCCGGTGGCGTGAAAGTAGTAAAGGCCGGAAACCCCCGGCGCTTCGACAAACTGCCGATGCACCGCGTTGTTGTTGTACCCGCGCTGGTTCCACTCCACCCCCGTTTGCGAATAGTCCCCATCCGGAGTGACCTGCTGGTTGGCCAGCGGGCCATGTTCATCCCACCACCCCAGCGACCGCACTTTTTCCTTTTTCCACCCGTAGCGGAAGAGTTCCAACTGATACGGCTCCATGGCGTGAACGCGAAACTCCGCCTTCTCACCAGTTCGCGACCACTTGGGCCAGGCGTACCCGTACAGGGTGTTCGACATAAGGCGGAAATGATAAGGCGGCTGCCCCGGTGGCATTGCAAAATCGACCGACTTGGCGCCAAAGCCATCCTTGCGCAAGGTCACACGGTACTGCCCGCCAAGGAGCGGAGCATAGACTGCGCCGGTGGCCCGGGATTCCGTTTCGAAGGAGCCCTCTTTTCCAACGAACTCTACTCGCACCCCGTCCAACGCCACGAACTTTTCATCGCTAACATAACCGACGAGTTGCTCGGCGGGAGTGAAGGCGCTCATGTTTGCTCCTTGATGCCTGGAGAGGGTTCTTCGGATTCGAGTTTCTTGGCCGGATTGACGAACCACCAGCACACCCCGGCAATGAGGAGAATGCCAGAGCAGAGAAGAAAAAACGGGTCGAACTGGTCTCGCCCGGTAAAGCCCTGGCCTTTTCGATAATCGGAATAGAGGCCAAACAGCACCTGGGTGGACACCGCCCCAATCAGCCCGGCCACGCCGTTGAGAAGTCCGAAGATCGATCCCACATGCTTGCCGGTTACTTCAATTGTGGTGGCCCACCAGACCGGCAGCATCTGGTTCATGATGAAATAACCGAAGGCGATGGTCGCCGTGGCAGCCCAGGCATTGTCGATAAAGGTGCTGCAAGCCAGACAGGACGCGGTGATGGTCATGACGATCAAGCCCCGGCGCTGGCGGGCGTTTCCTTGCGAATACAGTTTATCGTTGATCCTTCCCCCCAGGATCATGCCCAGCGCCCCGGATCCCAAGAGGAGTGAGGCCATCCAACTCGAGGGGTCTTTTTCCACCCCTCGGCCATCCTGCAAATACTTGGGAAACCAGCCGAAGAATATGTAAGAGGTGAAGTTGGTGCAGATGAGGATGGATACCAGCAGGTAGAGGTTTTTCGAGTGAAAGATCAACTTCCACGGGATGGGCGCGTGCGTGGTGCCCATACCCTGCGTGCCGATTTGTTCCAGTTCTTCCTTGTTGACCGCCGGGTGTTCACTGGGGGCGTCGAGGAACCAGTAATAGAAAGAGGCGGCCCAGAACACGCCAGCCAGGCCAAACATGACAAAGGTGTAGCGCCAGCCGAAATTATTGATGCAGACCTGCGCCAGGGAAGGAGCGACAGCGCCGCCCAGCAGCGAGAAAGCCAGCATGGTGCCCTGCACGCGGCCGCGTTCCCCCACAGAAAACCAGCGAGAGATGACCCTGGCGGCGTTGGGATAGGCGCCCGCTTCACCCGCGCCAAAGAGAAACCGCGCCGTCAGCATGGTGACCAGGCCTGTGCTCGCCCCCGTCAGCGCCGTGAACGCCGACCACCAGAGCACGATCCGCGTGAGGACTTTTCTGGCGCCATCGCGGTCGCCCATGCGCCCCGTGGGAACCTCGAACAAGGCATAGGCGATGGTAAAAGCCGCCAGGACAAAACCCCACTGGGTGTCAGAAATATTCAAATCGGCTTGAATCGGCTTGGCCGCCTGAGCGATGCAAATGCGGTCGAGGTAGAGGACAAAGGCCAGAGCGCAAAGGAAACCGAGCAGGATGAACCGGGCCTTGGTTGGTCGTTCCGATTGTTCCATGTCAACTTTCAGAGGAAGGGTTATTTGTCGATGCGCCTGCGATTGAGTTCCTTCTCATCGAGTTCCACCCCGAGGCCAGGGCCTTCCGGCACGCGGGCGGCTTTAGGCCCAAGAGTAAGCGGCTCCTTCAACAGGCAGGTTTCGTGATACAGCGGCCCGATTATGTCGGCTGGCCACTCCTCCGAGCGGATGCCAGGCAGAGCAATGGCGGTGTGCAACATGGCGGCGGTGGCGATACCCAGTTCCAAATTGCTACCCATGCAACAAGTAAGCCCGGCGGCCTTGGCAGCATGCACCGCTTCCACCGTGGCGGAAATGCCCCCGTTCTTACCCGGGTAAACGCTGATGATATCGACAGCGCGGTAAGTCGCCACTTGCCAGGCCTGCCGGGCGTGGAAGGCGCTTTCATCCGCCATCAACGGCGTGGTCGTCACTCGGCGAAGCTCACACCAGGCTTGCGGGTCATCAACAGGAATCGGCTGCTCGATGAAAAGCAGGTTGCAGGTATCGAGCAGGGGAATGGTCCTGCGTGCGGTGGCCACGGTCCAGCCGCAGTTGCCATCCACGCCGATGGGAATGTCGGGCCCGGCGGCCCGGCGCACCGCTTTAACCCGTTCAATATCACCCTTCGGGTCGAGGCCAACTTTCACTTTCAGCTTGTCCACGCCCCAGGAGAGAAAAAGTTCCGCCAGTTTAGTTGCCGCTGGGGCGTCGAAGGCGCCGATCATCATCTTGATCGGAACTTCTTCCCGCACTTTACCACCGAGTAGCTGGTAGATCGGCCGACCAACGGCCTTTCCCAAAATGTCCCACAGCGCCATTTCGATCGCCGACTTGGCAAAAGGGTTGAGCTTGAGAAGAAAGTCCATGCGGGCGCGGATGGCCGTGATTTGCCGCGGATCGAGGCCGGTGAGAGCGGGCGCCAGCAGGTCGCGGATCGCCGCCACGCAACCCCCCGCCGTTTCGCCACTCCACAGCGCCGACACCGTCGCCTCGCCCAGCCCGGTGATCCCTTCATCCGTGTGAACTTTGACAATAACATAGGTGGAAACCGCGTGCTCGCCATGGGCCGTGCGGGTGGTCAGACCGGCCTTGAGAGGAACGCAAACGGGGATGGCTTCAATGGCGGCAATTTTCATCGGGGTGAGTTCCAGGCGTGGCCGGGGCGGTCCAGCAAAAGTAACCGACTTAAAGGGGTGTGTCAAAAGGAACAGGGGAAATCCACCTACAGTCAACGCCATGCGCCGCCATCAGCCAAAACCATTTCGCCCGAAAGGACCCTGATCAAAAGGCATACAATACGGTTGCACAAACAACCGAGGATTTTCCCATGACAGGCACAATTCCCCGCACCACCCACCGCTGGCTGCAGTTCAAGCATGGCTACGCCTTGGGTATCAGCAACCGCTGGGATAAGGGGCAGTATTGTTCCCTCCTCACGCCAGCCGGGATTGTGGGATGCGGCATCTACGCTCTGGAGATTCCCGCCGAGTTCAACCAGGCCATTGCCATCGCCCGGGGCACACCGGCCTGCCCCCTCGTCGAACCCGAAGACCTGTTTGAAGCCAAGATCATCGCCATGACACCGCGCGCCGCCTCCATGGGTATCACGGTCGGCATGACCGGGAGGGAAGCAGTGGAGAAAATGCAGTTGGCGATTCCCCCCGCGGTCGAGGAGAAAACCGCCCCTGGGATTCAGGTGAAAACCCTCGACCATGTGACGCTGGTGGTCAAGGATTTGGCAGCGTCGCGGCAGTTTTATGTCGGCGTTTTGGGAATGCGCGAGGTGCAACGCCCGGCCTTTTCCTTCGCAGGACTCTGGTTCCAGGCAGGCAAGACGCAGATCCATTTGATTTTGGAATATGAAGGGTCCTCGCCGGCGGGGAATTTCCTTCCCCCTGAACAGCGCCATGCCCGCTGCCAGCACTTCGCCTTTGAAGTAGACGATGCCGCCGCCACCTTGCCCTTGTTGCAAAAAGCGGGGGTCACGATTTTAGGCGGCCCCAAACCGCGGCCCGATGGCTATATCCAAGTCTTCATCACCGACCCGGATGGCCACATCGTGGAACTCTGCTCCCCCGCCCCTAGGTAATCCAGGCGGGCGCCGCGCAACCTTGAATGCCTCGGTGAGGGGTTTGTTCTTCCCCGGGATCGCCGGGCTTCAGCCCGGCTTCTTTATTGCCAGGCTGGAGCCTGGCGTTCCCAGAGAACCATCCGAGCCCGGAGGGTGACCGACGGGTTTTCTTTGGACCCACTTGGGTTGAGAACCATGCACCGCCGCAACGCTGCGGATGGTGATAGCCCGGGGCAACGCCCTGGGAACATGGCCCCGCCCAGGAGCGCACCAACACACGCCGATCACCAACTACCCTCCTGGCGTTAATTACTTGCGCCGACTAATCACCCGCGTACAATCAACTCCAAACACAATTCGCCTTCTATTAGGAATTCCTCATGAGGCACTTGATTTCCCTGGCGGCGCTGGCGCTGGGCGCCGGCCTGGTTGCGGCCGACACCCCTATCCGCTTTCCCAACAATCCCGCGCTTTCCCCCGATGGAACCCAGCTCACCTTTGACTGGGCCGGCGATATCTGGCTTGCTTCCACCTCCGGGGGGCCGGCCAAACCGCTCACTCGCAATGTCGGTCGCGACCGCCAGCCGCGCTTTTCTCCCGATGGCAAAACCCTCGCCTTCATCTCTGACCGCGAAGGCTCGGCCCTTCCTTTCACCATGCCGGCCGCCGGTGGACCACCCAGCCAAGTGGCCTTCCACACCGCAGGTTATTCCCTCCTCGACTGGCATGCCAATGGCAAACACCTGCTGGTGCAATCCACCCGGGATCACTACTGGCGCCATGGGGAACGCTTCTTCCTGCTCAACACCGCCACACGCCAGGCCGATGAACTTCTCTTTGACGACTACGGAACCGAAGCCTCGCTTTCTCCCGATGGCAAGAGGATCCTCTTTACACGGGAAGGGCCGGCGTGGTGGCGCAAGGGATACTACGGATCGCAATCAGCCCAGATATGGATGTACGACCGCGATAGCCAGAAGTTCTACCCGTTGCTTCGGCACGAACGCGGTTGCAGGTCTCCCATCTGGAAGCCGGATGGGAAAGGCTTTTACTACACCGGGGCCCAGGACGGCGTATTCAACCTGCGGGAATACGACATCGCCACCGGCAAAGACCGCCGTCTTACCGACTTCAAAGAAGACCAGGTGGTGCAACCTTCTCTTTCACGCGATGGGTCCACCCTGGTCTTCCGCGCACTGGGCGATCTGTACACCTGGAAACCCGGAACCGGAAAGCCAGCCAAAATCCTCCTGACCGTGCAAACTGACTTCACCCCGCCCCAGGATGAAAAGCGGGCGCTGACCTCCGCCACCGATGTGGCCTTCTCGCCCGATGGTTTGGAAATTGCCTTCATAGCCGGCGGCGACCTGTGGGTGATGGACACCGAGTTGAAGGAACCCAGGCAAATCACCGCCACAGCCGAGGAAGAAAAAGAGCCCGTCTGGCTGCCGGAAGGCGAGGGGCTGCTTTTTATCTGCGATGGCGGCAAGTCCACCGACATTTTTCGCGCCACCCGCAAGGACAAGGCCAAATTCTGGTGGCTCAACGACTCCTTCTCCATCGAACAGGTCACCAAGGATGGCGAGGCCAAGAGCGATTTATCCCTCAGCCCGAATGGGAAATCAATGGCCTACTCGCGCCTAAGGGGCGACTTTTATATTGCCTCGGTCAACGGGGAAAACCCGCGCAAAATCCTCGCTTCCTGGAACGAAATTGATTACGACTGGTCGCCCGATTCCCAATGGCTGGTCTACTCGCAATACGACCGCGAGTTCAACCGCGACATCTGGATCCTGCCTGTGGATCTTTCGCGCCCCGCTTACAACCTTTCCCGCCACCCCGACAATGAATCGAACCCGGTCTGGTCGCCCGATGGAAAAGCCATTGCCTTCACCAGCCGCCGGGCGGGAGGTGAAGAGGTGGACATTTATTACGCCTGGCTGAAGCAGGAAGATGATGAAGTGCTGGCGCGAGATAAGCGCTTGCAAAAGGCGATTGAAAAGTTGGAGAAGGCCCGGCCCAAGGGCAAGGCCGCGGGAAAAGGCGAGGACGAAGCCAAGGGCGCTTTTGAAAAGAAAGGCCCCGGCTTCCGGGAAAAGAAGGAAGAATCGGTTGCCGTCAAGATCGACTGGTCCGATCTGCACAAGCGGATCAACCGCCTGAGCCTGCCCGAATCAAGTGAAAGCGGGCTCTTCTGGTCGCCAGACAGCAAGCGCCTGGCCTTCAGCGGCACAGTCAAGGGGGACCGCGCCACCTATGCCTTCGATTTTCCCCCGGAGGGCTCGGCCAGCCCGAAGCAGATTTCCTCGCGCACGGGGAGCAAGGCCAAATGGCTGAAAAGCGGTCAGGTGGCCTGGCTGTCGGGCGGTTTGCCCGCAAGTTTCAACCCCTCCGCCGCCACCACCACCACGCCCGCGCCCACCCCTGCGGCCTTGCCCGGTTTCCGCCGGGGCGGAACCCTTGGTTCAGCGCTTGCGGAAACTACACCTGACCCTTCCGGTTACCGCTTCTCCGCCAATCAGAAATTCAACCCCGGTGAGCGCTTCGCCGTCGGCTTCGATCACTGTTGGGCCGCCATGCGCGACCATTTTTACGATGAAAAGCTCGGCAACTCCGACTGGGAAGCGGTGCGCAACAAGTACCGCCCGCTGGCCAGGGAAGCCCTCGATTTGGAAACCTTCACCACTGTGGTTCAACTCATGTTGGGGGAGATCAATGCCTCGCATCTTGGGTTCACGACCGGCGGTTTTGCAGGGCCCCGCGGCCCGCAGACCCCTGCAGCCCCGGAAACTCCCACGCGCGGCTGGACCGAATCAACCCGTCACTTGGGCGCCAGGCTGGTGGAAAATTATCCCGGCCCAGGCTGGAAAATCCGCGACATCCTCCCTGGCGGGCCAGCCGACCGCGCCAAGTCCAGACTTTTCCCCGGTGAAGTCATTCTCAAAATCGGCGGTTTAGATTTGAAACCCGCTCTTGATCCCGCCCTCGTTCTCAATGGCCCCGCAGAGAAGGAAGTCAAGCTCACCGTGCAAGCAGCGGATGGCAAACAGCGCGAAGTCACACTCCTGCCCACCAGCTTCCTTGCCGTGCGCAACTTGCTTTACCGCCATTGGCTCGATCACAACCAGACCATGGTGGAGAAACTGTCCGGGGGAAAACTCGGCTACCTGCACATCAGCGCCATGGACATGTCGAGCTTTTACAAATTCGAAGAGGAACTTTACTCGCAAGGGGCGGGGAAAGAAGGGCTGGTGATTGATGTGCGCGAAAACGGCGGTGGCAGCACCGCCGACCACTTGCTGACCGCGCTGACCCAGCCGGTCCATGCCATCGCCGTGCCGCGAGGCGGGGTGGAAGGCTATCCCCAGGACCGCAAGGTTTACGCCTCGTGGAACAAACCCATCGTCGTCCTTTGCAACCAGAACAGTTTTTCCAACGCCGAAATCTTTTCCCATGCCATCAAGGCGCTCAACCGGGGCAAGGTGGTCGGCGCGCCCACCGCCGGCGCCGTCATCAGCACCGGCGCCAAGTCGATCATGGATCTTGGCACCCTGCGCATGCCCTTCCGCGGCTGGTATGGCATCCAGGACGGCGAGGACATGGAACTCCATGGCGCAGTTCCCCATGTCGTACTCTGGCCCAATCCAGCGGAGATGCCCGTCGGCATCGATCGCCAACTCGAAAAAGGAGTCCAGGTTCTCAAGTCTGAAGTGGAGTCTTGGAAGAAGCTACCCAAGCCCGCGCTGCGCAAGGCCACTAGCCGACCTGAGAACAAGTGAAACCAGAGTTCCCCCTGAGGAGTTTTTTTATGAGCCGTTTTGTTGCCCTGGCGTTAATGGGGTTTTTATTAGCTGCGCTGCCTTCGGCCGCGCAAGTGAAGGAGCCTGATAAAGGCCTGGCCGGGCTGTGGGAGGGCGAACTAAAGGTCGGCGTCGTTAAGCTGCGCCTCGGCTTCACGGTGAAAAAAGACAAGGAGGGCAAACTCTCCGCCACTTTGGACAGCCCCGATCAGGGCGCCAAGGGAATTCCCCTGGGCGAAGTCACCTTCGATAAGAACAAAGCCTTCTTCGACATGCCCAAGCTGAAGGCCAAATACACCGCCACCATGGATGAAGGGGGGAAAACGTTAGAGGGCGAATTCGAGCAAGTCGGGCAAAAGTTTCAACTCAAGGTGAAACGGGTCGAGGTCTTCTCCACCGTAATGCGCACTCAAGTACCCAAGAAGCCCTACCCCTACGAAGAAGAGGAAGTGGAGTTCGAAAATGCCAAGGCCAAGTTCAAGTTGGCTGGCACCTTTACCCGACCCAAAGGAGAAGGGCCCTTTCCCGCCGTGGTCATGGTCTCTGGTTCAGGCCCGCAAGATCGCGATGAAACTATCCTCGGCCACAAGCCCTTCCTGGTGATTGCAGACCATCTGACGCGAAAAGGGATTGCGGTTTTGCGCTTTGACGACCGCGGCGTGGGAAAATCCAAGGGGAAATTTTCAGGCTCCACCACCGCGGACTTCGCCACCGACGCCTTCGCCGCCGTGGAATGGTTAATGTCCCGCAAGGAGATTGATGCCAAGAAAATCGGCATCATGGGCCATAGTGAAGGAGGCATCGTGGCGCCGATCGTGGCCGCTGAGCATCCTTCCGAGGTGGCATTTATTGTCCTGTTGGCTGGAACAGGAATCCCCGGGGATGAAATCGTTGGCCGGCAGACCCTGGCCATTTTGAAAGCCAGCAAGGTCAGTGAAAAGGAAATTGCATCGTCAATCAAATTCCAAAAAACCCTGCTCGACACCATCAAATTGGAAAAAGACAACGCCCTTCTTTTGAAAAAGGTCCAGGAGGAATGCAAAAAGTTTATCGCGGCGCTTTCCCCCGAGGAAAAAAAAGAACTGGAAAAAGAATCCGACATTGCCACCATGGAAAAAAGAATCGAGATCATGGCTGACCCCTGGTACGCCTATTTTATCCGATTCGACCCGCGGCCGACCCTGGCCAAGGTGAAATGTCCGGTGCTGGCTGTCAGCGGTGAACTCGATCTGCAGGTGCTGCCGGAAAACCTGCCCGCCATTGAAAAAGCTGTGACTTCAAACGGAAACAACAAGGTCACCACACGGCTGTTCCCCAAGTTGAACCATCTCTTTCAACCCGCCAAGACTGGGCTGATGGATGAATACGGCCAGATCGAGGAAACCTTCTCGCCCGAAGCTTTGGAATACCTCAGCGCCTGGATCCTCAAGGGGGGATGATTCTTCAGGCCTTTTCTGAAAAGGATGGAAAATGAAATCATTCAGAAAACTCCTGGTCCTTCTTTTTTTCATGTGCACAGCCGGCCAGTGCTTGGCCTTGATTGAAATCGAGCTTGTCACCAAGGCCAGGGCCAAGGAATTGGGCCTTGAAATACGGTCGATTGCCTCTGGACCCAATGAAACACGGGTCTGGCTCGAATTCCCTGCAAAAGGCGAATTTAAAAACTTCACCCATGTCTCGCTGGAGGTTAGGGAGGGCGACAAGCGGGTGATGTCGGCGCTTTTGCTTCCAGATCGTTCAGACCCGGATAAGGTGGCGGTCAACTTTACCGCCGACAAAACCACCCTGGCCAAAAGCACCTTGATGGTATTGGTGCGCAATGACGGCCTCAGCCAAGTGGGTTACCTGATCAAGGTCCAGGATTTTATCCAACCTGTTCGAGGAAAATGATTGACTCAGGGGCGGAAGGAAAAGCGTCGAGCCGACGGATAATGGGGGAGGATTTCCCATGCGTCACTTCTGGATGGCTTCACCTTTCGTTATCCTTTGCAGCCCGAGTTGAGGCAAGCGGCCTTTCCAACGGCCTTGCTTTATACTCACCCTAATAAAACCGGGTAAATAGTTATCTTCTTGCCTTGGAAAAACCCGGGGGGTAATGTGGTTGACACTTGGGCCACTTCCTGGCGGCCTCTTTCCCGGGTCAAACTTACCGCCTGGAATCGGCTCCTGAATAAGGGGACTGCCATGAAAAACCGTTTTGCCTTTGGATTTGCGGGCGCACTAGCCGCCGGGCTTTTTCTTGGCGCCACGCACGCCGGGGCCGCGGATGAGGACTTCACCTCCCTAGTTGAACGACTGCAAAAAACAAAAGAGGAGTTCGCCAAACGCCATCAAGCCTTGCTGAAGAAACGCTACGACCTTGCGGATCAGCCGGCCAACGGGGCAGCCATGTCGCGGGGCAAGGCGGTGCAAGGGGGTGTCCGGGTGAAGTTGCCCAAGGGCATGACCTGGGAAAAACTCGCCGACATGACTCCTGAAGAAATCAAGAACGGCAACCATTGGCCTTGGGGCTTCTACCCGTTGCCTCATCCCCATCATGAAGCGGGCGGCATGGTTTTCCCCAAGCCGTTGATTGACGAAACCAAACGCCAAACGGAACGCGACCTGACTCGCTTCGACCTCGATTATGATTTCCCGCAACACCTGCTGCCCGAATTCCCCGCCCCCATTTATCTGACCACGCGGCCCGATCTGGGCGATGTTTCCCGCGGGCAACTCGTGACCCTGGGCAATTTTTCCCGCCTGTTTAAAGAAGTTTTGAACCCCAAGCAACTGGAAGGCTTGCGCTTGCTGGTGACGCCTTTTCCCCAGGCGCAATTCAACGCCACGGAAGACCGCCGCAGCTTGCGCGCCCATCAGGGTGTGGCTTGCTTCGATTGCCATGCCAACGGCCACACCAATGCCGCCACCCACACGGTCGGCGACATACGCCCCAATGAACACCGCCACCGCATCGATACGCCTTCCCTGCGCGGGGTGAATGTTCAACGCCTGTTTGGCTCGCAACGGGCCATGAAGAGCGTCGAGGATTTCACTGAGTTCGAGCAGCGCGCTGCTTACTTCGATGGCGAACCCGAGCAGGCGCAGCGAAAAGGGGTGAACATTCTCGAGCGCGGCAGCCAGGTCCATTTCATGGCTGAGTTCCAGTCCCTGCTCGACTTCCCGCCAGCGCCCAAGCTCAATCTTCTGGGCAAGCTTGATCCCAGCAAGGCCAATGAAAGCGAAAAGCGCGGGCAAGAGTTGTTCTTTGGCAAGGCCCAATGCGCCGCCTGCCATGCTCCCCCTTATTACACCGACAACCTCATGCACAATTTGAAGGTGGAGCGCTTCTTCAAGGAAATCACCATCAACGGGCGCAAAGCCTCAGCGGACGGCCCGATCAAGACCTTCCCGCTTCGGGGCATCAAGGATTCACCCCCTTACCTGCACGACGACCGCCTTCTGACATTGGAAGACACGGTGGAATTCTTCAACCTGGTCTTGGGGTTGAAACTGACTGGCGAGGAGAAGAGCGACCTGACAGCCTTCCTGCGAGCCCTGTAGACAGCCGGGCCAGGGGTGAATACGGCAAACTTCGGCGAGCGTGGGTATGTTGACCACCCGCTCGCCCTGGTGAACAAGGCACTCCCGTTGGGCACAAGCTTCCAGGGTCAGGTGCAGCGGTGTCCTCTGGAACCCTTGGTAAAACCAGGCCTAGCGAACTCATTCCTCGGCGACTTCCTCGTAATCACCGACCACGCTATCAGAAAGGTGAGACAGGTGCGGCAGTTCGGCGAGTTCGCGAACGCTGTCATACGACAAGTAGGTGCAGTTCTCCGAGAGGGGGCCACGCTCAAGGAGGGAGAAAACTGGTCGCCTAAGTTCCTGAAACACTTTTTCCTTTCGAGGACTCGGGGCAACAATGTGAAGCCGGATGTTCATGTTTGGTTGTAGAGCCAAGAGGTCAGCCATTCGAAGGATACCAGAGTATACCGATGTCGTATGCTCGACTTCGAACGCTCGCTTGATCGCTCGACCCTTTAGCCATAGGACATCGATCTGCTCAATCGTCTTTAGCGTAGTGTCGTCATAGTTTAGCGGTAGCCGTTCGAGCAGAGGCGGGTGATCCCCAGGCAATTCGGCAAGCACACGACCACGATCGCTTTTGGGGACCCAGATCTGCATTCCCATCCGAAACCCAAGTTCGGTCAACAGGGCTTGAATCATGATGGATTCACGGATTTCGGGTCGGGTTACAGCCTCTTCGTCGCTCTCCTGCACTTCGGGCACCGTAACCAATACATCCTTGTCAGCCCGCCGGACTCGATGGGTCGTCAGTTTTTTGTAACCGACCGGGTCAAACGGATAAGGCTTACCGCCATCATGTTGGTCACGAATAAGTTTCTCAAGAAAGACTCCGTCAGCATCCTCGAGTTTTACAAGGCTCCCTCGCAACTTTCCTGTCCAGGCGGATGACGACTTGGCCTGGCCGTGGGTAAAAGACAGTGAGTTCCAAATTTGGTCTTCTTTGATCGGTAACGCTCTATCCACAGGGAGCCAAACCGAAGGGGAAACACGAAACCGAACCACGAATGGGTCGTTTTCCGAAAAGAAGATTGGTTCATCCGCTATGAAAGGCCCATGAATCACATCCAGGATCCCAACCCACCTCGAAAGCTTTGTCAAATAGCAGACAAGCTTGTCCCCCGGCTTTACAAGTTTCGCAGTGTTTTCATGCCGCATCCTGAATCCCGATATGTTGCGCTCCGAACTGGTGAACGCATCGTATGTCTCAGGGGAAAAGAGATTAGTATAGTAGGCCATTCGATCCACCAATTTGCCTTTCTATGCCGCTGACTTGCCATTAGTGAATATATGGTTTCAGTTCATTTATTTCTGCTCCGCCTTCCGCGGACGGCCACGGAAACACGGCGTCGCGATTGATAGAAGGTGATCAAGCCTCAGGGTTCGGACGCAAGGCTCGGCCTAAATGGAGACGAGGAAATTGCCAACGGAAAAATGAACTGACACCATTTATCAAAGAGAGGAATGGAGATCACGGGGCAGGAAGGGTAGACTGGGTTGCCCGGTTTTTGACCTGGTAACGGCCTGTGGACCTGACATGCTTCGATTTTTCCTGCTGTTGCTCCTGCCGATTTTTCTGGCCTTGCCTGGCAGCAAGGTCTTGGCGTTGACGCCAACTTTTGAAACCGACATTCAACCCATTTTGCAGGCGAAGTGCGCCCGCTGCCATGACGACAAAAGCCGCAAGGGAGATCTGCACCTCGGCACCCTGGCGGGAATATTTAAAGGGGGCGAGTCGGGCCCAGCAGTAGTAAGCGGCAAACCAGGCGAAAGTCTGCTGTATGAAAAAGTTCACAAGGGAGAAATGCCTCCGGAAAAGAAAAACCGCCTCAATGCCTCTGAGGTGCAATCGATCAAGGACTGGATCGCTGGCGGCGCCAAAGGCAAAGAGGGACCCCTGGCGTTAGGCGAGTCACCCAATCAGCACGATGTCATCCCGATCCTATTGCGGCGTTGCTCGGCTTGCCATGGTCGGCACCGGCAGGAAGCGGGGCTGGACCTGAGGAACAAAGCGGCGATCCTTCGCGGGGGCAAGTCTGGTCCGGCCATGGTGGTTGGGAAACCGGAGGAGAGTCTTCTCATCAAGCGGGTGCGCGCCGCGCAGATGCCGCCGCCCAGCCGGCTGGTGGAAGCCAGTGTCAAACCAATCGAGCAGGGGGAAGTAGAAACGCTGGCGCGGTGGATCGCGTCCGGCGCCAAGGAAGCTGCCATCGAGGCGGATGTGGCCAGCCAGACCCCGGACCCGCTGGTCAGCGACAAGGATCGCGACTTCTGGTCGTTCCGCACGCTTGCTCCGGTGAAAATTCCCCAGGTGAAGGACCCCGGCAGGGTGAGAAACGCTCTTGATGCCTTCCTGTTGCATTCGCTGGAAGAAAAGGGACTCGGATATTCAAACGAGGCGGACAGGCACACCTTGATCCGCCGGGCTTCCTTCGACTTGACCGGCCTGCCCCCCGCGCCATTGGAAGTGGAAGCCTTCCTATCCGACAAAAGCCCGGATGCGTTTGAGAAACTGATCGACCGGCTTCTGGCCTCCGGCCGGTATGGCGAGCGCTGGGGCCGCTACTGGCTCGACTTGGCGGGTTACGCTGATTCCGAAGGCAAGCGCGAGCAGGATCTGCCCAGGCCCCATGCCTGGCGCTTTCGCGATTATGTCATCCGTTCTTTTAACGCTGACAAGCCCTACGACCGATTCTTGCAAGAACAGATCGCGGGGGATGAACTGGCCGATTACGAACAGAATGCCAAGGTCACCCCCGAGGTTTACGACAATCTGGTGGCCACGGGGTTTCTGCGCATGGCGCCCGACGCCACTTGGGCCAACATCACCGGATTTCTTCCAGACCGGATGGAAGTCATCGCGGATGAAGTCGACATCCTCGGTTCTGGCATCATGGGGCTGACTTTGAAATGCGCCCGCTGCCATGCGCACAAGTTCGATCCGATCCCGCAGCGCGACTACTACCGCTTGCTGGCGGTGTTCAAAGGGGCCTTTGATGAATACGCCTGGCTGAAGCCAGAGGTGCGCCCGGGGATCGGGCCGGTCAGCCAGGATGTGGCGGGGGGCAGGCACTTGCCCTTGGTGGCAGGTGAGGAACGGCGTGCGTGGGAACAAAGCGAGGCCGCCCTGACCGAAAAAATCAACGAGGCAAAAGCGCGGGGTGATAAAGAAAAAGTGAAAGCGCTGGAAGGGCAGCGGCAGGCCGAGCCGCGGGTGCAAGCGCTGTGGGACCGCGGGGACCCCTCGCCCACTTACCTCTACCGTCGGGGCGACCCCTTCAGCCCGGGCCGGCTGGTCGGCCCGGGAGTTCCATCTCTATTGACGGATGGCAAAACTCCCTTTATAGCAACTCCCCCCTGGCCCGGGGCCAAGCAGACCGGCCGCCGACTGGCCTTCGCGCAATGGCTTACCAGGCCGGAAAATCCACTGACCGCCCGCGTCGCCGTCAATCGCTTGTTTAAGCATCACTTCGGCCAGGGGATCGTCAAGACGCTGGGGAACTTTGGCCGGGCCGGCGCCCTCCCCACGCATCCGCAATTGCTCGACTTCCTGGCCCTGGAGTTCATCCGTCAGGGCTGGAGTTTCAAGGCCATGCATCGCATGATGATGACCAGCGCGGCGTACCGGCAAAGTTCCACCGTGGATGCCAAAAGGCTGCGGCTCGACCCGGATAACTCGCTGCTTTCACGCATGCCCATGACCCGTATGGACGCTGAGGCCCTTTACGATTCCCTTTTGCTGGTGGCTGGAAAGCTGGAGGAAAGGCGCTACGGTCCGGCCGACCCGGTGCAGGGGCGCCCAGACGGGCTGGTGACTCCCCAGGGCGCCGCCACCGGCTGGCGCAGGCTCATCTATGTGCAGCAGCCCCGCAAAAAACTCCCTTCCCACCTGGAGTTGTTCGACTACCCGCAGATGAACCCCAATTGTCTGGAACGGCGCGATACGGTGAACGCCTCGCAAGCGTTGCACCTTTTGAACAATGGCATGGTGCGCGAACTGGCTTCGAGTTTCGCTGAAAGAGTTAGGCGTGAAGCGCCAGGCGATTCCACAAGGCAGATGGAACTGGTCTACTTGATAGCGCTGGGTCGGCCGCCAGCCAGCGAGGAAAAGCGCCTGGGAATGGCAGCCTTGAAAGAACTGGAAGAGCAATGGAAAAGCCACCTCGCCGATGGCGAGAGCGCCGGTGGCAAAGCGCATGCCGAGTATTGCCACGCGATTTTGAATTCAGCCGCCTTCCTCTTTGTGGATTGAGACCATGGCAAACGCGGACCACAATCCGACACGCCGGGCCCTTCTCGGGGGCATGTCGGGCGGTTTATATGCCGCGGCCTTGGCCCACCTTCAAGGGCTTGGGCTTTCGCGTTCTAACGCCGGCGAGCCGCCGCCTGCCGCCGACCTGCAACCCCGCCCGCCGCATTTTGACCCGAAGGCCAAATCGGTCATTCACCTGTTCATGAACGGTGGGCCGAGCCAAATGGACCTGTTCGACCCGAAGCCAGCCTTGGACAAATACCATGGGCAGACCTACTTCGAAAAAATTGCCGCTGAGGTGGAGAGCCCGCAAAGCGCCGGCGCCATCATGCGCAGCCCATTCAAATTTGCTCAGCATGGCCAGTGCGGCATGTGGGTTTCCGATGCCTTGCCCCACCTTGCCCGCCAGGTCGATGACATCGCCCTGATTCGCTCGATGCACACGACTAACCTGACACACGAGCCGGCAGTTTACCTGATGCAATCGGGAAAGATGGGCCCCGGCCGGCCAACGCTGGGCGCCTGGGTGGCCTTTGGTTTGGGCAGCGAGTGTGAGAACTTGCCGGCTTTTGTTGTGCTGGATGACCCGCTGGGGCTGCCCATCAACGGAGTGGAGAACTGGCAATCGGGTTTTTTACCCCCGGTCTTTCAGGGCACGCGCTTTCGCTCCACCGGTTCTCCCGTTCTCAATTTGAAGCCGGAGTTTAGCCAGCCGGGGGAAGTGACCCGCCTGACCCGGGCCCTGGTGGCGCGCCTGGACGAACAGCACCGACAGAACCGCCCCGGCCAGCCGGTACTCGACGCCCGCATGGCCAGTTACGCACTGGCGGCGCGCATGCAACTGGCCGCCTCCGATGCACTAGACACCTCCCGCGAGAGCCAGGCTACCCGCGATCAGTATGGCATCGGCAAGGAGCCGACCGATTCCTACGGCCGCAGATGCCTCATCGCCCGCAGGCTGGTCGAGCGGGGCGTGCGCTTCGTGCAAATCTTCATCAACGCCCAAATTTGGGACAACCACACCGCCCTGGCAACCGACATGAAAGCTGCCTGCCTGCGCACCGACCAGCCCATCGCCGCTTTGCTCCGCGATTTGAAACAACGCGGGCTTTTTGACTCCACCCTGGTCGTGTGGGGGGGAGAATTTGGCCGACTGCCCATCGCCCAGCTTGCCGCTGACAAGGACGAGCGCAAGGCCGGCCGCGACCATAACAAGAACGCTTTTTGCACCTGGCTGGCTGGCGCCGGGATCAAAGGGGGAACGACCCACGGCGCCACCGACGAACTGGGACTCAAGGCCGTGGAAAACAAAGTCAGCGTCCCTGACTGGCACGCCACTCTGCTGCACCTTCTTGGCTTGCGGCATGATCAACTGTTCCACATGGATAACGGTCTGCGCGAAAGGCTGACCGGGGTTAATGAAGTCCAACTCGTGAAAGGGATACTGGCATGAAACGATCGTTAACAGATTACTTCCTGGTGTTCGCGGCTTTGGCATTGGCCCCTTGGGCCAGCCAGGCAGGCCCCCCCGACAACCCCATCTTCAATGGCTCAGCCAAGCTGGAACTGCTCTACACCAGGCAAGCGAAACTCAATAGCGGCCTGACCGAAGGGCCCGCGGTCGCCCCCGATGGCAGCATCTATTTCACCGACATGCCTTTCGGAACCGAGAATGGCCTGATCATGCGCTACAACCCGAAAACCAATAAGACCACAGTGTTCACCAGTAAATCGGGCAAGTCCAACGGGCTGGCTTTTCTGGCCAATGGCGCTATGGTTTCCTGCGATGGCGCCGACGGCGGCGGCAGGCGCGTCATCCGCTGGAACCTGCGAACCGGCCTAGGCGAGACGGTTGTCGACCGCTTCCAAAACAAGCGCTTCAATGCCCCCAACGACTTGTGCACGGACTTAAAAGGCAGGATCTACTTCACCGACCCGCGTTACATCGGCAGCGAACCACGCGAGTTGGATCACGAGGCCGTTTACCGCATCAACACCGATGGAACCGTGGTGGAGATCACCCACGAAGTGGAAAAACCCAATGGCATTGTCCTCAGCCCAGATCAGAAAACCCTTTATGTAGGCGACCACAACAACGGCGGCCTCAAGAACAAACCGACCGACCCGGAGCCGAAGCGCGGCGCCATGAAGGTGTACGCCTTCACTCTCGATGAAAAGGGCCTGGTGAACGGGCCGCGCAAAACCCTGGTCGACTTTGGCACGGAGAACGGCTGCGACGGCATGACCGTCGATTCTCAAGGCAACCTCTATCTCACTTGCCGCAGCCTGGCCCGACCCGGGATCAAGGTCATTGACCCCCAAGGGAAGGAACTCGCCTACTTCGAAACAGGGCCAAAAAATCAGACTGCCCAGTTCGAGGATTTGAAAGGCATTCCCAGCAATGTCGAGTTCGGCATAGGCGATGATGGCCACTCGCTTTACATCACTATTGATAAAAGTTTGTACCGCTTGCATGTTAAATCCCGGGGGTTTCATCCCCACCTGGAAGGAAAATGACCCAGACTTTCTCGCGGAGCAGCGTCCCTCCACTGTGCGCTGGCATCTACTCACCGGACTGCCACTGGGCCAAGCTGCCCAAGGGTTTCACCTGGACTGAAGTGGCCGCCATCGCCATTGACTCTAAAGACCGAGTCTTCGTTTTCAACCGAGGCGAACACCCGGTCATGGTCTTCAACCGCGATGGCTCCTTCGCAACTTCCTGGGGCGAGGGGCAGTTTACCCGTCCGCATGGCATCACCATCGGGCCCGACGATTCCGTCTACTGCACCGATGACCTCGGCCACTCGGTCAGGAAGTTTTCTCCCGAGGGGAAACTGCTGCTGACATTCGGCCCCAACGGCGCGCCTTCCGATACCGGCTCCACCAGCATTGATTTCCGCACCATTCAGCGATCCAGCGGGCCTTTTCATTACCCCACCAATCTGGCGCTGGGAAAGAACGGCGACATTTTTATCAGCGATGGGTATGGCAACGCCAGGGTGCACCACTTCTCCCCCGAGGGAAGGCTGTTGCAGTCGTGGGGCGAACCGGGCGGCGGGCCGGGACAATTCCGCGTTCCCCATGGCATCGCCATCGACTCAGCAGGGAATGTGTTTGTCGCCGACCGAGAAAACAGCAGAATCCAAATCTTCTCCCCCAGGGGGGAATATCAGGATGAGATGAGGGAACTGGCCCGCCCGTGCCAGGTCGCTTTTGACTCCCAGGGCAATTTGTTCGTGGCCGAGTTGGGCTATCGCGCCGGCATGTGGCCGGGAACCAACCCACCGACCGCCGATGCCACCGGCGGCCGCGTCAGCGTCTTCAACCCCCAGGGAAAGCTCCTGGCCCGCTGGGGCGGCGGCGACAACCCCACTCAGCCAGGCGACTTCTTCGCTCCGCACGACATTGCCATCGACTCGCATGGCGATGCCTATGTGGCCGAGGTGGTCTGGTCGGCGGGAGGCAGTCGCGGGCTGGTTTCAAAAGATTGCCATTCCTTGCAAAAGTTCCAGCGCACCCGCGGAGCCGCACCATGAAAGCCTGGCGCTTTTATTCCTTTGGCGACTTCCGACTCGATGATATTCCCCTGCCCCAATTAATTCCGAGGCATGTCCTGGTGGAACCGCTGTGCGTGCAGCCAAGCGTCACGGAAGCGCAGTTGGCCTTTGGCATTCCCACGCTGGCCTATGAGCGGGTGAAAAACCGGCTGGAGCGGGATGCGCCACTGCAGTTGTTCGGCCACGAGTTCTGCGCCCGCATTGTGGAAGTGGGTCCGGGGGTGAGTCGCTTCCGGGTGGGCGACCGGGTGGCGGCCCGGGCCAAGCTTCCTTGCGAAAAATGTCCCCTGTGCCTTTCGGAACGGAGCCATCTTTGCCGGCAAGGCCCGGTGATCGGCTTCGATCAACCGGGCTGCTTCAGCGAGGCGGCTCTTTTGCCCGAGATTGCCCTGGTCGCCGTGGACGATTGCATTACCGACAGCGAGGCGGCCTGTTTGCAATCGTTGAGCGATAGCGTGGCGGCGGTGGAGACGGCGGCGATTCAACTGGGGGATTCCGTGGCCATTTTTGGCCAAGGCAGCATGGGGTTGGAATGCCTGCAGATCGCGCGCATCAGCGGCGCCGGATTGATTATTACCGTCGATGTGCGCGAGGAATCGTGCGCCATGTCCCGTGAGCTGGGGGCTGACCATGCCTTGAACCCGGCTTCCTGTGATGTGGTGGAAACGATCCGCGACTTGACCGGGGGGAACGGCGCGGATGTGGTTTTCGAGTGCGCTGGCGGCAGCCCGAAACAGGGCCTGGCGGGAACGAAAACAGTGCGCCAGGCGATTGACGCAGCCCGACCGGGGGGGAAAGTGATCGGCGTTTCCTGGTTTGGCGCCCCGTTGGAAATGGACATCGACTTGCTGCGCGAGCGCAGCCTGCGCTACCTTTTTCCCGACATCAGCACGCAGGCGCATTTGCAGCACACCGTGCGCTTGGCAGCATCCGGCAGGGTGAAAATCAAGCCAACTATCACCCATGTGCTGCAAGGGTTGGAGTCGGTCCCGCAAGCCTTCGAGATCACGGCGAACAAGGGAAAGTTTAAGGCAATCAACCCGGCGCAAGTGATTATTAAAAAGTAACTTCGCCGGAAAAGCCTTTATGGAGACGCAAAAGAGGCGCGCATCACTTGAGTAGAATGAGCGCCAAAGGCGGAATGCGCGCCAGGGTCAGGAATTCATAAGCGTAGTCTTTGCTGCCGCCGTTTTCATAAAAGCAAAGAATGGCGCCATCAGGCAACACGGCCAAGTCGCTGTAAGCGCTGGCTCCTTTTTCAATGATCAAGGCGAGTTTCCAATTTACTCCGACATCGTCGCTGGCATGCAAGGATAAATTCTTGCGATCCCTTCCCTGGCCTGGCTTGCCTTCCCCCTTGGCCTTGGCCAAATTATCCGGGTGAGAAAAGAGCAAGAGTTCACGGCCGCCTTTTTTTACCGGCAGCCGTTCCAGCGAACCAAAACAGATCGGCTCGGTTAACGAGGGGACAAACGCAGGTTCTGTCCAACCGGTGGCGCCATTGGCGGAATAGGCCGCCGCCCGCTGATGCACTTTGGACTCACTGCGGATATTCAGCATGACGCGGCCATCGGCAAGTTCCACCGCGGTGGTTTCATTGGGGTTGATAAAGGGCTCTTTTTCCTGGCCCAGGGGGTCGGCTTCGCCGGCAATGAGGTCGCCTGCGGCCCAGGTTTTTCCCTGGTCGTCGGAGTAAAGGGTGGTAATGGAGGAGGGACGGTGCGCGTGCCCCCCCGTGCCACGCGAAAGCCAGACCGGCACGATCAGGCGTCCTTTTTTCGTCTGGATGCCATGCCCGGGGCCAGTGGCGCAGACAATCCAATGATATTTTTCTCTGATCGGTTCGAGTGCTTGAGTGATTTCCACCGGGGTGGAAAAGGTCACGCCGTCGTCATTGCTTTGAGAATAAAAGCAGCGCATGTATTCGACGCAAAAGAGGAAGTGAACTTTGCCATCGCCACCGGAGATGAGAACCGGGTTGTTCAATGTCACATCACCATCTTTTCCCAGGCCCTGCTTGATGGCGGCGGGGTTGCGCTCGAATTTTCCCTGAGGCATGGGGAGCTTTACCGGGGGTGAAAAGTTTTTCCCGCCATCGGCGCTTCTCCTCAGGAGCAGATCGATGTGGCCCCAATCGCCTTTTTCACTCTTGCGCGCTTCGCAGGCCACCAGCACGGTTCCTTTTGAAGTCACGGTGACGCAGGGGATGCGGTAAAGGGCATAGCCCGCTTTTTTGGCCTGGAAGAGGTTGGTTTTTTCCACCTCGCCAGCGACAGCCAGCGTCGCCAGGGAAAGAGCAGCCAAGGCGGAATTGAGTATTCTCATGAAGCCTCCGGTGAGTTTTCCAGCCCGGAACGAAAGCGACGGTTTTTTAGCTCACGCAACGGGTTTGGAAAGAAGATTTTGCCGCTATTTGGCTTTTAAAGCTTGAGCAATGGCTTGATTCAGCTCGGCATCATCGGGTTCCACTCCGGGTTCGAACCGACCGGCGACCTTGCCATCGCGACCCAGCAAAAACTTGGTGAAATTCCACTGCACCTCGCCACCGAACTTTGGATTCAATTCTTTGGAAGCCAAGGCCTGGTAAAGCGGCGCACCCTTGGCGCCCTTGATGGTTTGCTTGGCCAGCATGGGAAAAGTTACGCCATAGTTACTCTTGCAGAATTTGCCGATTTCCTGGTCGGAACTTGGTTCTTGCGCGCCAAATTCGTTGGACGGCACACCTAGCACCACCAGGCCGTTTTTGGCGAACTTGTCGTGCAGTTGTTGCAGCCCCTTGTACTGGCCTGTGTAGCCACACTCGCTGGCGACATTGACCACGAGAATGACCTTTCCCTGGAACTGAGCCAGGTCGAGGGTTTTGCCATCGAGGGCCTTGGTTTTATAATTCAAGGGGGAAGGCGGAGCTTGGGAAAAACCCCCGCTTGCGAAGGCAAGCGCCACCAAGAATGTAAACACTTGACGGGTCATGACTTGTCTCCGTTTGGCCTTTGGCGGTTTAGTTCCCTAAACTAGTATAGTGGGCTTTCCGGGGTGTTCACAGTTTCTCAATCCAGGTAGGATGAGCTTCCCGCGGTTTTGTGCCGAGAAACATAAGGAATCTCCGCCTAATGACGGAAGCGCGTTTGATCCGCAATTTCTCCATTGTCGCTCACATCGACCATGGGAAAAGCACCCTGGCAGACCAATTTTTGTTGAAGACCGGCGCCATTTCCCAGCGCGAGTTCCGCAACCAGGTCCTCGATGACATGGACCTCGAAAGGGAACGGGGCATCACCATCCAGATGCATCCCGTCACCCTCTATTACAAGCTCGATGGCGTCACTTACGAACTCAACCTCATCGACACCCCCGGCCATGTCGATTTCACTTATGAAGTGTCGCGCAGCCTGGCCGCCTGCGAGGGCGCCATCCTTCTCGTTGATGCTTTCCAGGGCGTGCAGGCGCAGACCGTGGCCAACGCTTACTTGGCCATCGAAAACAACCTGACCATTGTGCCGGTGTTGAACAAAATCGATCTGGAGATCGCTCGGCCGGACGCAGTCATGGCGGAAATGGAAACGGCGCTTGGCATCGATCCGATGGAAGTGCTCAAGGTCAGCGCCAAAACCGGGGTGGGCATGGACGAGGTCATGCGCGCCATCGTCGACCGCATCCCGGCTCCCCAGGGCAACCCAGCCGATTCACTCAAGGCCCTGATTTATAACAGCCACTTCGACTCTTACAAGGGCGTGGTGATTTATGTGCGGGTGAAAGAAGGAACGCTGCGCAAGGGGCAGCGCATCAAGCTGATGCGCTGGAACCATGATTACGAAGTTGCGGAGATCGGCCAGTTCCGCCCGCAGCCCACCCCCTGCGACACCCTTGGCCCCGGCCAGGTCGGCTACTTCATGGCCCAGGTCAGGAAGCTGGAAGATGTGCATATCGGCGACACGGTCACCGAAGCGGCTCGGCCAACGACCACTGCTTTACCGGGCTACAAAGAGCCCAAGCCGATGGTCTACAGCGGCCTCTTCCCGACCAACAACGACGACTTCGAGAATCTGCGCGAAGCGCTGGCCAAGCTCCGCCTCAACGATGCCAGCTTCTCCTACCAGCCGGAAGTCAGCGACGGGCTCGGCTTCGGCTTCCGCTGCGGCTTCCTCGGCATGCTCCACCGCGAGATCATCCAGCAGCGACTGGAAAGAGAAAGCCAGCTCGACCTGGTGCAGACCGCGCCCAATGTCACCTATGAAATCCTCGACCGCTCGGGCAAAGTGATAGTGATCGACAACCCGCAAAAAGTGCCTGACTCTGGGCAGATCGAGGAGTTTCGCGAGCCGTTTGTGAAGATCAGCTTCCTGGTGCCATCGGAAAACATCGGCGACCTGATGCAAATGTGTTCCGAGCGGCGTGGCTTTTACCTCAAGACGGAATACCTGAGCACGGCCCGGGCCATTCTCATTTATGAAATGCCGCTTGCAGAAGTCATTTACGACCTTTACGACAAGCTGAAGTCCGTGACACACGGTTACGGCACGATGGATTACGAGGTTTCGGAATACCGCCCCGCCGACCTCGTCCGCCTGGATGTTCTGGTCCATCACAACCGCGTCGACGCGCTTTCGAGCATTGTCCACCGCTCCACCGCCGACCGCCGCGCGAGAAAACTTCTCAAGAAACTGCGCGAGGAGATTGATCGTCATTTGTTTGAAGTGGTGTTGCAGGCGGCGATCGGCACCCGGATCATTGCCCGGGAAAACATCGCAGCGATGAAAAAGAATGTAACGGCCAAGTGCTATGGCGGCGACATCACGCGCAAGAGAAAATTGTGGGCCAAACAGGCCGAGGGGAAGAAGCGGATGAAGCAGGTGGGTCAGGTGGAACTGCCGCAGGAGGCTTTCCTGGCCGTGCTGGAATCCGACGATTGAAGTAGGGAGGGGCCATGGACGAAAACGCGAAACTGGAACCGGCGGCCACGCCCCCCGCGGAGGAAACTCCCACCACTCCATCCGCCATTCCGCCTATGGCGCCAGAAAGTCCGCCCAGCGACACTGCCAATCCGACTGGCCCTGTCACCCAAGACCCCAGTGCTTTCAGCGCGCCCAACGCGCATGATTTACTCAACGGCCCAGGGCCGCTCATTGGCATTGCCGCCTTTCCCACTCAGCCCTTCAAGGTCAAGCCCAAGCCCGACACCTTCCGCGAACTTCTGGAAACAGTCGTCTTTGTCCTGGTGCTGGTGCTGGTTCTCAAGTCCTTTGTCGCCGAGGCTTTTGTCATCCCCACCGGCTCCATGGCCGAGACGCTGTTTGGCTACCAGAAAAAAATCACTTGCCCCACCTGCGGCCACCTTTTTTATGTCAACTCCTCCTCCGAGGTGGAGCAGATGCCGGGCCAGGGCGTTGTTCCCGTCACCTCGTGCACTTGCCCGAATTGTTTACAACATGTTCGGCTGCTGCGCGGCGATGACCAGGGCTTGCCGGATGAAGCCACCGTGCGCGATCCGGGTCCGTCGACGGGCGACCGGGTTCTAGTCGCCAAGTATCTCTATGAAATTCCCCAGGGCGGTCCCAACCGCCACGATGTGGTCGTTTTCAAATATCCGGGAAACAGCAACCCCAACGAATTCAACTTTAACTCGCCCCGCTTCCCCGATTCTGGTCCGCAACGCAATCACACTGCCTTCAATTACATCAAGCGGCTTGTGGGCATGTCGGGAGAAACGATCGCCATCCGGGCCGGCGACCTTTACAGCATGCCCGAAGGAACAGTCCCTCCTCCGGCTTCGAAGGCGGAAAAGCCCGAGGACTTGTGGATGTGGGAAAACATGCACGAGAACCAGGCGCGTGAACTGTTTCTCCAGGGGGGGAAATTTGAGATCATTCAAAAAGACCCTTCGACCATTCTCGCCATGGCTCGAATTGTCTACGACGACAATCACCGGCCCAAAGACCTTCCCCGCCTTAAGCGCTGGCAAATGAACAAGCCTGTTTGGCAGGAAAGCAACCCTGCCAACTTTCGCCTTGATTCCAGCGAAAAGCAAACTGCCTGGCTGCGTTACAACCATCTTCTGCGCAACAACGACGGCCGCAGGCAACTCATTACCGATGTCCTGGGTTACAACACCGCCCACCACGAGCTGCACCGCCCAGGGTATGGCGACAACTGGGTTTCCGACCTGATTTTGGAAGCCAACTGCGTTGTTGAAAAAGCTCAGGGCGAACTGATTATGGAACTCTCCGCTGGCGCCGACCGCTTCCGCGCCGTGTGGAACCTGGAATCCGGCCACTGTGCCCTCAAGCAAATCCGTCAAGGGGTGGAAACCGCGCTCGCCACCGCCACCAATCACCCGTTGAAACCCGGCTCCAGGCACTTGCGTTTCGCCAATGTCGATCAGCGCCTGACCGTCTGGCAGGATGGGAAACTGCTTTTCAAAAACGGCACGAATTACCAACGCTCCAAGGAAACCGGCCCGACTTTGGCCAACGATCTGGAACCGGCCAGCCTAGGAGGCAGCAACACCGCCTTCTCCCTGACCAACTTGCGCTTGTACCGCGATTCCTATTACACCGCCCGCCTCAATCCCAGCACCCCGGATGTTTCCGTGGGCGACTGGACGGAACAGCCCAATGCCCGCCCAGGGCAAGAGATCCCCGACACCTGGAAAGGTTTGAGCAATCCGCCGGTGAAGACTCTATATGTGCAGCCGGGGCATTATCTTTGTCTGGGCGACAACAGCCCGCAAAGCTCGGACGGCCGTTCCTGGGGGCTGGTGCCGAAAAGGCTGCTGATGGGCCGCGCCGTCGCCATCTATTTCCCCCCCGGAAGGATCGGCGCCATTCCATGAGCCAGCCGCTGCCGACGCTTCCCCAAGGCGCTGTGGCGGGGGAAATCCACATCCGCGTTCGCTATGCCGAGACCGACCGCATGGGCCTGCTGCACCACGCCAATTATTTCGTCTATTTCGAGCAAGGCCGGGTCGAGTTGCTGCGCCAGTCTGGCAAGTCTTACAAGGATGTCGAGGACGAAGGCTATCTCATGGTCCTCACTCGCATCGAGGCCAAGTATCGCAAGCCGGCGCAATATGACGACCTGCTTACTTTGAGAACCATCGTGGAAAGAACCACGGGCGTGCGCATTGATCATCGCTATGAACTTTACCGGGAAGGCGAATTGATTACCGAGGGTTCATCGACGCTGGCCTGCGTCACCCGCGAAGGCAAGCCGCAACCGTTGCCGGATTTTCTTAGCCTGCGCCGCAAACAATCCGCACCCTGAGCACCCTCCGTGCTTGAGATTTCGCTGACGCTTCAATTTCTGAAAAATCCCGCAAGCCTGCGATAATTGGCCCCTATTTTGCGTTATACCTTCCGGGGCCGTTTTTCCCTGGCCCCATTTCCCGTGAATCTGGGGATGACGATGAGGCCAACAGTTTTTGCCTGCGCGGTCTTGCTCTTGATAGCGGGCTGCTGGGATTCCGGCCCCAGGCGCCATGCCATTTCCGGCCAGGTCCTTTACCAGGGCAAGCCGCTTGATCAGGGTGTCATTCTGTTCGAGCCGGAAAACCCTTTTACCACCAGCGGCGGCGGAGCAGCCATCAAGGACGGCCGCTTTGCCATCGTCCAGGAGCAAGGTCTGATGCCGGGGAAATATAAGGTGATGATCTCCTCCGGGATAGATGCCGCTGAAAGCAAGAAGTTGAAACAAAACCAGGGCCCTGGCGAAGATGACCTTCCTCCCAAGGAACGCATTCCTTTGAAGTACAACCTGGAATCGAAGTTGCTTCTGGAGGTTGGACCCGATTTCAAGCCGACGGTGGAATTTGATCTGAAGTAATTCTTTTCCCCAAGGTGAACCATGGTCAGAAAATCTGCTTTTACCCTGATCGAGCTTCTGGTGGTGATCGCCATTATTGCCATTCTGATCGGCATGCTCTTGCCTGCGGTGCAAAAAGTGCGCGAGGCCTCGAGCAAAATGGCCTGCTCGAATAATCTCAAACAATTGGCCACCGCCATGCACAATTACCAATCGACCTTTAACGGCCTTCCAGTGGCGGGGCATCTCTGTTGCAACGGCACCTGGCAGGTTTATATGCTCCCTTACATTGAGCAAGAGGCGGCGTTCAAGTTGTATCAAAACCTGGGAGGCAACGACACTACGGGCATCCGCTACGATGGCGGCGCCAATGTCGCCAATGTCACCGGAAAACGGTTCAAGGTCTTCACCTGCCCCAGTGATTTGCCGAGCATGTTCGGTGGAAGCATTTCCAACCACAACTATGTGGTTAACTGGGGCAACACCTTCACGGGTCAGGGGGATATCGGCGCGGTGATTTTTGGCGGGGCGCCTTTTGCCAAGAACCGGGCCGCCAAAGTTAACGACATTCTCGACGGGCTCAGCAACACGCTGATGTTTTCCGAGATAAACCAGGGGCAAACCACGCCCAACTCTGATTTACGCGGCCTCACCTGGTGGAGCGATGCCGCCCATTTCACCGCTTACAACACGCCCAACACTCCCGCCCCCGACCACTTGTCCGACATTCGCTACTGCAATCCCAATCCGCCCAACGCGCCTTGCATCCGCTCCACCGGGGTGTTTCCCCCCATGATGGCGGCGCGCAGTCGGCATACGGGCGGGGTCAATGTCGCCTTCTTCGATGGCGCCGTCGCTTTCATTTCCAACAACATTACCGTTGGGGTTTGGCGGGCCATGAGCACCTCCAAGGGCGGGGAAGTCTATTGAGGGGCGCCGGCTAAACTGCTTCTCTCCCTGCTTCGCAGCGTGGAGAGGGGAGAAAGAATGCCAGGCGTGAGCGAACGGTTTTTCCTTTGAGATTCGAAATCGGAAAACAGTTTCTCAACCCGCCTGGCCCCGGGTATCATGCTGGCTGACCTAATCATAAAGGAAAGCCATGAGACATTTTTTCACTACCCTGGGTGTTTGCCTGGCCGCTGGTTTTAATCTTCAAGCCGAGGAGTGGACGCTGTCGCTTCGGCGGCAAACCGAAGAGAACAAGGGCTCTTACCACCGTGTAGTGAAAACGGAAAAATGGAATTCCCAGGAAACCGCCGTCATTGTTTGCGATGTCTGGGATTACCACCATTGCCTTAACGCCGTCAGGCGCCTGGAGGATTTCGCCCCTCGGTTGAACGAGGTGGTGAAAAAAGCACGGGCTCAAGGCGCCACCATCATCCACGCCCCCAGCGATTGCATGGCCTATTACGCAAAGCATCCCGCGCGGGCTCGGGCCATGGCTGTGCCCAAGTCAAAAAACCTGCCCGGCGACATTCAATCCTGGTGTTCCTGGATGCCGCTGGAAGCAGGCGCCGACTATCCCATCGATCAGTCGGATGGCGGCGAGGACGACGACCCAGTTCAGCATCAGGAATGGGCCGCGAAACTGAAAGCCCTCGGGCGCAATCCCAATCTCCCCTGGAAGGCGCAATCGCCCCTGATTGAGATCGAGGATAAAACTGATTTCATCTCCGATAAAGGCGATGAGATCTGGAGCATTCTGCAACAGCGAAACATTACCAAGGTAATTCTCACCGGCGTGCATGCCAATATGTGCGTTCTGGGCCGGCCGTTTGGCTTGCGCCAGTTGGTGAAGAACGGCAAAACCGCCGTCCTCATGCGCGACATGACCGACTCCATGTACAATCCCGCCCGCTGGCCGTACACCGACCATTTAACCGGCAACGATCTGGTCATTTCCTACATCGAAAGAAAAATCTGCCCCACGATCACCAGCGATCAACTTCTGGGGGGGAAGCCGCACCAATTAACCAGCGACCGCCGGACGGCGCGTGATGTCATGGAGATCCCGCCTCCGGGGAAGGATAAAATCGGCCACTGGACGCTAACGCGCATCAGCGAGGAATCGCCATTGCATTTGCAAAAGCCGGCCGGGGGCCCTGTGTGGCTGCGCTGCTCGGTCCGCGTCCCCGCCGAGTGGATTCCCAAGGAAGGCATCCAGGTAAAAATCCCCTCGGCCACGGCTGCTAGGGTCTGGATCAACGGAACGGAAATTGAAAGTAAATCGGCAGAGCTGTGGGTCAAGGAAGGGGTTCTCATTGCCAACGACACGAACCTGTTGGTCATTCGGCTGGGGGCCGATTTTGTTTCCTTGACAGGCCCGCCGGCGCTCCACGGAAAAAGCCCGTTCACGCTCAAGGGAACCTGGCAAATGCGTGTGGGAGACGAACCCTCGTGGGCCAATATGCCGTTGCCGGCCAAGTTTGGCGCCCCGCCTAACATCTTCTTCTCCACGCGAAAATAGGCCCCATGATCGGCCTGCTTAATCTTGTCCCGGTCGGCCAAAGGGGTAGAAGAACCCCGCCTGGGGAAAGGCCCGGAATCTCAAGGGGGGCGAAAGCCTCGCCGGCTTGGCAAGCTGCCATTCAAACCACTCCTTCCCTTTCTGGCAATCGACGATTTCCACCGATCCGACCAGCACGCCCCGGGGCAAGCTCAACGGGTCGAGGTCATCGGGGTGGCCGGGCAGCAAGCCCGCGGTTTTCGCAGCGTAAATGTAAACCCGCTCGCGGATGACCGTCGGCCAGGAACGGTATTCGATTTTCTTTTCCCCAAGCAGAATGCGCTCAGCATAAGGCTGGCGGATGCTCAGGGCCCGGCGTTTTTCCGGTTCCTTGACTTGCATTTTATTATGCAACAGTCGCTCAAGGGCCTGGGCGGTTTTTTCGGAAAGCTCCCTCACCCCGCGAAAGGTCTGCGGGTCAGGGCCACCATGATTGTTCATGAACTTTGGCGCTTCACCAGTGGCGAAACGAAATTCTTCCAGCGCTTGTTCAGGCACTTGGAGGTCGAAACGCTTGCCCTGGGCTTGTTGCGGGTGAGCCAAAATATGGTCCGCCGCCCAGGACAAATCTTTCACGGGTTTGCCCGTTAACTCTGCGGCCTCGCCCGGAGACAACGGCCCTTTCCAGATTTGAATCACGCCCAGCAGGCGCAAGCGACCGAGAAAACAAGAGGCGATGAAGACCTTATCCCCGGGGCACATGCCTCGCTTGCTGAACTGGTTGCTAGCGGCATGCAGAAGGTTGCCTTCCCCGTTTTCTCGGTGGAATTCAAACTCCTTGCGCGTCCACAGTTGAATAAAAGACCGGCTCATGGCACATGAGGAGGTTTTTGAAAAAGGGCGCTGCCATCCCACGCCGGGCAATACCAGTCGGGCGACCGGCGTTGGCCCGCTGTTTCTTCAATCCCCCAATTCTCCTTACCACTGGTGAAATCAAGTCTCATTTCATTACGGGCAAAAACTGCACGGCATCGGCGATGACATGGCCATCCGTCCCAGCGTTGCTGATTACAACCACCGCAGGTTTTCCCTTGGCAAATGCAAAAGTTCCCAGCGAGACATACTTGACACCGCGCGGGGGCGACACCCGCTGGTTCACCACCGCCTTCTTCTCGCCATCGGCAAATTGAATGGTCACCGGCACCTTGGTCGCCCGGTTGCCGTTCTGCGTGTAGTACAGCCGCACCTCGTAATTGCCACTGTCAAGATTGGCCTCAAAGGCCACCGTCTTTTTGCCTTTGTCGGTGGCGCCATCATGCAAATACCCTTCACCCACGAAGCCGGAAGTAGAGGAACTGTGCGGCCAGTCGCCGGTCTTTTTCGCCTGGACATCGTCCACGACAACGCCGGGCATCTTTTTGGGATCGAGGCCCGGTTCCGTCGGCGGCGCCCCCTGGTACTCAACCACCTGCTTGTCTTTTAAAAGCCGCTCGCGCAGCAGTTCATAGGGAAGGTCCTGCACCGCTTTGCCGGAATCTATGGACATGCAGGCGGCCGTTGCCGCCGATTGACCCAGGACCATGAAGACCGGTTCCATGCGGATGCTGCCGTACGCCATGTGCGAACAAGAAAGGCAGACCGGCACCAGCAAGTTTTCCCCCTGATCTTTCTTCGGCGCCAGGGAAAGGTAGCTAATCTTGTAAGGTCCGCCGGGGCTGACCTGAATGTCCCCCTCGTTTTTCACTTTCCCCTCCGGGCTGACGAAGCGCATGCAGTTGTGCGAATCCATGTTGTAGGAACCCATGCCGACGGAAGCCGGGGTGTCGCGCAGCCTGCGACAATCGAGCTCCGTCACGACATAAGAACTGATCATGCGGCGGCCTTCGCGGACATAAATCTGGTGCGGCCAACCCCCGTTATTGACAAATTCATCCTTAGGCAAACCCCAGACTTTCATTTGGTCGCGGATTTTTTGCGGCACGCGAGGATGGTTGGCCATGGTCCACATCAGACCCTTCTGGTAAACCTCGTGCTCTTTGAGGATTTTCTCGCGCTCCTCGTACGACGCTTCCGGATAAAGGTAATTGGCGCCGATGTAATCCGTGCTGACCGCGAAATTGTTGTTGGTGTCGGTTTTGCCGTTCGGCATCATGTGAATGGAAAGAGGCAGGCGCAGGTCGCCGGCCTCGAAGTTGCGTAGCAGCAATTCATGGGCGGACTCATCGTACCCATCGGGCTTGGGAAAGGGGATGCGGTTGGCTTCCACATTGCTCATGCACATGCGGTAGCAATAGGCCTGCAGTCGGTGGTCGGCGGCGCCATCCTCGGGGTGCGGGCCGGCTTCAATTCCCGGCAAAAGGCCGCTCTTCGGATCCCCCTTAATCTTGTAAGGGTCAACGGGAACAATGAACTGGTGCGATTTGTTCAACCGTTTTTCGATGCCATTCAGGGTCTCCTTGTAGGTGGCATTGGCTTCACGCCCGAGGTGGTAGGAAACCCCGGCGGCAGCCAGCAGGTCGCCTTCGTAAGTGGTGTCGAGAAACATTTTCCCCGGATATTCCTGGCCGCTTTCCATGACAATGGCGCTTATTCGCCCGCCCTGTTTCTTCACTCCCTGGCCCGGCTTGCGGTTTAGCCGCTCGCCAAACACCACCGGGATTTTGTACTCCTTGAGCCAATCGGTAAAGATTTTCTCGGCTACCGCGGGCTCGAAGGTCCAGATGGCGTCGCCGCCACCCTGGTACGACTTGTTCGCCGATTGCTTTTCGAACTTCCAAGAGCTGGGGTTGTCGTAGTGTTTTCTTAAACGCTGGTAGAACTCGCGTGAGATGCCGCCGATCACGGTCTTGTTCCCGGTGTCGGTGGCGCCGAGCCCGGCGGTTGTCAGCCCGCCGATGTTCTTGCTCGGTTCAATAATGATGGCGGTTTTGCCCATGCGCGCGGCTTGAATGGCTGCGCTCACTGCCGCAGGGGTGCCACCGTAGATCACCAGGTCATGGGCCTCTGCGGCCGTTGCCCCCTGGGTGAAGAAAACCCATGCCGCCAATAACCCCGCGCCATACTTCATGTGCATCTCCAGAAAAATACCCTTGGAAAGGATATTCTGGAATCCCCGTGGCCTGGGGACAAGGAAAAAGCCAGTTCGCGCCCTCTTAACTATGTGTGGACAATAATAATAGCAGTTTGCCAACGCCCCCCGCGGGGCCTACCCGTCTGGTCATGGGGCATTTTTCAAACAGCTACTGTTGGTTTTCTTCGTCTTCGTAGAACCACTCGTCAGGATCACGGTCGGGATTTCCCTCGGGGTTGAAATCACCGCACAGACAACCGGCCCGGCAATCGGGGCAGTAGTCCTTTTTGCAATCGGAGCAATAAGCAGGGGCCCAGTCTCCCTGGTCGGGGCAATCACAAAGGCGCCACATGGCCGGTCTCCGCGTTAATTCATTCCGAAGCCTTTCCTTCATCCCTTTTGGCACGCAATAAATCGCGAATTTCCGTCAGCAACTCTTGATCGCGGCTGAGGGGGGACAACTCATGGCGAAACTTGACCAGCCAATCCAGAAACTTCACGATGAACAAAAACATGGCCAAAGCCACAATCACAAAGTTAACCAGCTCACCGAGAAACAACCCAAATGGGATGTTGATCCCGTTGAAGGTGAACATCCACCCAAGATACCCCTTTTCTCCCGGGAATAAAGCGCTAAACAAGGGCATTAAAATGTTTTTAACGAGGGAGTCGACAATTTTCCCAAAGGCCCCGCCAATGACGATGCCGATGGCCAGATCGATAACCGTTCCCTTAAAGGCAAAAGCCTTGAATTCCTCGGCAAAAGAGGCGGCTTTTTTGGTCGGCGCCAACGAGAGCATTTTCTTGATCGGATCCACGAGAATTCCTTTCTCTTGATCAGGGGATATATTTCAGGCGAGAAGTTCCTCAAGAACATGGCCATGGACATCGGTCAGGCGCCGGTCGATGCCGTTGTTCCTCACCGTCAGGCGGGTGTGGTCGATGCCCAAAAGGTGCAGGATGGTGGCGTGAACATCGTAGACCTGGGTGGGCTGGTTGCGGTCGAGGGGCTTAAATCCAAAGGGGTCGCTGGGCCCGAAGGAAATGCCGCCCTTGATTCCCCCCCCACAAAGCCAGTTGGTGAAACAAAAGGGATTATGGTCGCGCCCTTTGCCGCCTTGAGAGGAAGGCATGCGGCCGAATTCGGTCGTCCACAAAATGATGGTATCGTCGAGCAAGCCGCGTTGTTTGAGGTCGGTGATGAAGGCCGCGGCGCCCCGCGCCATGCCCATGGCCAGCGGTCCGTGATCGCGCTGAACATCTTCATGGCTGTCCCAGTTCCGGCGTGGGAAGCCGTTATCGCACCCGGACCAAATCTGGATAAAACGCACGCCGCGCTCCAGCAGCCGCCGCGCCACCAGGCACTTGCGCGAGAAGTAATCGATTTCCTCCTGAGCGTTGATCTCTTTAGGCCAGGAAGGTTTTCCATGATCAAGGCCATACAGCTTCAAGGTTTGCGCGGTTTCCCTGTTGAGATCGAGCGCCTCGGGCGCGGCCAACTGCATGCGGGCGGCAAGTTCATAACTGCGGATGCGGGCGTCGAGACGGTCATCAGCAGCGCGGCTGGCTTGGTGCTTTTCATTCAACTTCTTGAGGATTTCTTGCGAGGCCTGCGAACTTTTCGCATTGAGGAAATCTCCCGCTTTGCCGGGGAAGAGGTCTTCAATCGGGTTGGCCGCGCCGGGGCGCAATATCGTTCCCTGGTGGTGGGTGGGTAGAAAAGCACTGTCCCAATTCTTTGGCCCGTTGCTGGCGAAGCCGCGGTGATCGGGCAGCACCACGAAGGTGGGCAGGTTCTGGTTGAGCGAGCCGAGAGCGTAACTGACCCAGCAGCCCATTCCGGGAAAGCCCGGGTTTTGAAAACCGGTGGCCTGCAAGTAAGTTGATTGGCTATGCACCCCGGTCTTGCCGGTCATGTTGTGGATGAAGGCGATCTCATCGACGACGCTCCCCAGTGGCGCCACCGGCTCGCCCAGCAGTTTTCCACACTGCCCATGCGGTTTGAAATCCCAGATAGGCTTCAGCCACGGCCCCAGGCCATCTTGAAAGGCCTCCACTTTTTCCCCGAAGTCGGCCTTTTCCCCATGCCGCTTGACCAGCTCCGGCTTGAAATCAAAAAGGTCGATGTGGCTGGCGGCGCCGGCCATGAACATCTGCACCACGCGCTTGGCCTTGGGCTGGTGATGCGGCAAGCCTGGCAAACCGCCTGTGGCCCTTTCGTTCCCCTGTCCAAGGGCCTCGGCGCCCAGGATGCCAGCCAGGGCAATGCCCCCCAGCCCCTGGCCGCTTTGCCAAAGCATTTCCCTTCTGGTTAAAGCCTGGTCAGGAAAAAACTGCATGGAAAGGGAACTCCCGCTAATCGACAAAGGCAAATTCGTTGAGGTTGAAAAGCACGCGAGCCAGGGCAGCCAGCCCATGCTGTTGCGTAAAGGCGCTTAATTCTTTTTGTTCACCTGGTGTTGGAGAGCGGCCTAAGGCCAGGCGAAACCCCGCCGTTACCCTCTCCTCGGGGGAAAAATCTTTCTCCAGGCGCGCCGCCAGGACCTTGGCCTGCGTCAGCATGAAGCCGTTGTTCAAAAGCGCCAGGGCCTGCAGGGAGGAGATAGTTTCGTTGCGCTTGTCGACTTGAATGCTGGGGTCGGCGCAGTCGAGCGTGGCCATGAAAGGCTGCTGCTGGCTGCGCACGAGAAAGCGGTAAACCGACCTGCGAAAGGCCAGGGGGTTTTCCGGATTGAACAGGTGATATTGGTAGTGGGGGGAATGTTCGGGTTTCTCAATGATAAAATCCTGAAAGGCAGGGCCGAACATTTCCTGGCGCATGGCGCCCGATACCGTCAGGACGGAATCGCGAATGGCCTCGGCTTCCAGCTTGCGGCGGTTCATGCGCCAATAATAGGCGTTATCGCCGTCTTTATTTGCGCGAACTCCATCGCTGGCGGATTCCTGCCTGTAGGCAGCGCTGGTGACAATCAACCGGTGCAGCCATTTGAGCGATTCCCCCTGGTTGCGGAATTCCACAGCCAGCCAGTCGAGCAGGTCGGGATGAGTTGGCTCTTTTCCCATGCGGCCGAAATCGCTGGGTGTTTCCACCAGGCCGCGGCCAAAATGCCAGCGCCAAACGCGGTTAACAATCGAGCGGTGGAGGAGAGGGTTGTTCGGGTGCGTGATCCACTGGGCCAGAGCGACCCGGCGAACAGATTCGTTGTGCCCAGGTGGAAGATCAAACCTGGGGGGCAAATGGGCCAGGGAAGCGACCGCACCCGGCCCCATTTCCTTGGCCGGGTTGAGAATGTTCCCCCTCTTTAGGAGAAAAATTTGCCTGGGCAGACCTCCACTACTGCCGGTGCCGCTGAAGGCGCCGCTGCCGGTGTGAATGCCCCCTGAATAAACCGTTTGAAAAGGAATGGCCTTGAGCTCCGCTTCCAGGGAAACGAGCCCGGCTTGCAGAGTTTGCAACCGGGCCAGCTCCGCCGCCGGACCTTTGACCTTGTTCAGTTCCTCCCTGCGCTTTTGCAGACCGGCGATCTCTTTCTTTTTCCCCGCCTCGCCTTCGAACCAAATGCCATCTGTCAGGTTATTTCTGGCCCAGCGCACCGGCGCCTCAATGGAGTCGAGCGCAGTAACCGCTTTTCCCAGCGCCAAGTTATTCCCCTGTCGATCGAGAACTCGCAGTTCGGCCAGGACAAAGATAAAGTCGTTTTGCCTGGGCGCGCCCTGTGTGGAAGTAACGCGGACAAAGCGAGCTCGGGTGGGCCGGCCGGGTATGGCAACTGGCTCCAGGCCCGGGTTGGGGAAATCGGCGGCCGTGGCATCCAACAAAAGTAGCGCGCCTTTTTTAAAATCAGGGTCGCTGGCCGCTTCCACGCGAAAGCGCAGCGGAAAGCCAAACCCGGCGCCGATGTTGTTGAAGTCATCATGGCAGGGGTGGAGAACCAACGAGGAAAATTCCATCTCCGCCCCGAGATCAACCTGCACCCACTTGACCGTGTCCCGCTTGGTTTCAATACCGCCATGGTAGCCGAACTCCGGCCTTTTCCCGATGGCGGCTGCTTGCAGCCCGCGCAGTTTCTTGTCGATTTCCCTCAGCTCGGCCTGGCCGGGCAGGCGCGACTCCACCGCCGCGATCTCCTTCTCCACACTTTTCTTTTCCGCGCTCATGCGGGCAAACTGGGCCGCCTGCTCCGGGCTGGCGTGGTATTTTCGATCAGTGCGATCGAGCGCCGCGAACACCGCCTGCAGGCTGTAATAATCCTCCTGGGTGACCGGGTCAAACTTGTGATGATGGCACTGGGCGCATTGCACGGTCAGGCTGAGGAAGGTTGCCATGGTGTTGCCGACCATGTCATCACGGTCGAGATGGCGGGCGATTTTGCCATCGATCTTCGACTCGGGCACCTCGGCGTGGCCGATGAAGTCCCAGGGCCCTGCGGCGAGAAAACCAAGCGCTTCCATGCCGTCGGCGCTGGCGGGAAAAAGCGCGTCGCCAGCGATCTGCTCCCGTGCGAACAGCCCAAACGACTTGTCGCCATTGAAAGCGCGGATGACATAGTCGCGGTAGGGCCAGGCATTTGGCCGGGGTTTGTCTTTGTCGTAGCCGTGCGTGTCGCCGTAGTGGACCAGATCGAGCCAGTGCCTGGCCCAGCGTTCGCCGTGGCGGGGCGATGCCAGCAACCGGTCCACCAGCCGTTCATAGGCGTCCGGAGAGGAGTCGTTCAAAAAGAAATCGACTTCGGCCGGAGCGGGAGGCATGCCTGTAAGGTCAAAAGTGACCCGGCGAATCAAGGCCAGCCGCGAAGCTTCGTTAGATGGTGTGAGGCCGCGACCACGCATCTTTTCCAAAAGGAAAGAGTCAATAGGGTTTCTCACCCAGGCCGGATTGCTCTTGGGAATTGCCTGGTGAATCGGAGGAACCAGCGACCACCAGACGGCTTGCTTTTCCGAACCATCTGCAGGCCAGTTGGCGCCCTGGCGGATCCATTCCGCGATCAGAGCAATTTCTTTTTCTTGAAGCCTGGCGGCCCTTTTAGGCATCTGCGTGGCGCCCGGTTGCCCGGTGATGTTTTTCCACAAGATGCTGTCGTGCGGCTTGCCAGGAATTATCACCGCGCCGGATTCGCCCCCGCGCAAGGCATTGGCTTTAATATCCAGCCGCAGATCCCCTTTTTGCTTTTCCTTCCCATGGCACGAGTGGCAGTGTTCTTGAAACAACGGTTGAATTTGCCTGGCAAAATCGACCTTGGCTGGCTCGGCGGCCAGCAGGAATTCAGTAAAGAACAGCAACAGGACCGGCATGAACGGCTCTCCGGATTTGAAAACCCAACGCCTCCATGATAATGAATGGTCATTCCCGGGGCAAAAGGAACTGGGTTCATTACCTTGTTTAAGAATCAGCGAGCTAACACCCGCTGTTCGCCAAGGGTTACTCGTCGATCCTCAGCACCCGGTTGTTGGAACTGTCGGTGATATAGATTTTCCCTTGCGGGCCGATGTGAACGCCATGCGGTTGAAACAACTCCGCCTCTTCCGGAGGCCCGCCGACCCCGCCATTTCCCTTCTTGCCCGTCCCCGCCACCAGCGACGAGGTTTGCTTCAGCGGATCGTAGCGCAGCACACGGTGGTTTTCCGTGTCGGCAATAAGGATGGCGCCATCGCCATCCACGCACAGATGCTTGGGCCCGCTCATTTGCGTCTGCAAAGCCGGGCCGCCCACGCCGCCTTTCCCCGCCTTCCCCGTCCCCATGACCGTGCGGATTTTCCCCTTGGCATCCACCACTCGCAGGGCATGGCCGCTTCGCTCAAGGATGTAAAGATTGTTGTTGGCGTCCATGACGGCGGCGCGCGGGTCCACCAGCGGACTTTCCACCGCCAGGCTGCCATCCTTCGGCGCGCCCTTCTCGCCGTTGCCGGCCGCCGTGCTAACCTCTCCCACCTTCAAATTCACCAGGCGAATCCTGCGGTTATCCAGGTCGGTGAGGATGAGGTTCTTTTTCCCGTGATCCAAGGCCAGGCAATAGATGCCGCCGAATTGCGCCTTGACCGCCGGCCCGCCATCTCCGGAAAATCCTTTCCCCCCCGTGCCCGCGAATGGATGCACCATGGCCCTGCCATCCACCATGCGCACACGGTTGTTCCAGGTGTCAGCCACCAGGACCTGGCCATTGGAGGTGACCGCCAGGCTGTGCATGCCATTGAAAGCCGCCTTGACCCCCGGCCCGTGATCGCCGTTGTTTCCCTTGGCGCCGCTACCCGCCACCAGCGTTAGCATCCCCTTGGCATCCACTTTCATCACACGGTGCCCGGCGATTTCGATAATGAACATCTCGCCCTGATGGTTCCAATCGACGCCAAAAGGGCCGTTCAACTGAATATCGGTGGCTTTCCCGGGCGGCGGAGTATTGCCCCCGCCCGCCACCAACACCACTTTGCCAGCCTCGGCGAACAGAGTGACCGACAGGGCCAGGGAAAAAGCCAGCAGCAGATTTCGCATTGCAGTTCTCCAGAGAAAAAAGCGGGAACCAGGAAAATAGTAATGGTAAACTACCTGTTTGGGAAGCAACGGAGGCGAGAATCATGCGGAAACACCGGGCCATTTTGACTGCTCTCACTTTGTTTTTTTCAAGCATGTCTCTTGAGGCTGGGGACAAACCCGTTGCGCACACCCCTAGGGTTGTGGAGGGATGGACCATCCGCGTCGATGACCGCTTGCTGCAACCCGCCTGCAAGGATCAACTCGGCCAGGCAATCCGGTTTCTGGAAGCCAAATTGGCCGACATTAAGCGGGTTGTGCCACCCGAAAAGGTGACCCGGCTACAGAAGATGGTCATCGTATTGGATCAATCCCATGGGAATTTAAAGTCAATGCAGTATCATCCCAGCGCCGCCTGGCTGAAGGAAAACGGCTACTCCACCGCCCTGGAAAAATGCGTGCATTTGCCTCGCGTCGGGGATGTCGCCACCCGGCGCAACACCAATGAACAGCCCTGGGTGATCCTGCACGAACTGGCCCATGCGTATCACGACCAGGTGCTTGGGTTTGAGGAACCGCGGGTCAAAGAGGCTTTTGAGAATTACAAAAAATCCGGCCGGGGGGAGAAGACCTTGCTGTTCAACGGCCAGCGGGTGAGGCATTATGCCCTGACCAACCACAAGGAGTTCTTTGCCGAGATGACCGAGGCTTATTTCGGGGTGAATGACTTCTTTCCCTTCACCAGGGCAGAGTTGCAGGAAAGCGAGCCGGCGATTTTTGCCCTGTTGAAGCACATCTGGGGGTAGGCGTAACATTAGGGCCGCTGGCGCGTCCAGGGAAAAGAATGTCTGGGCCGTCGAAACATCCGAACCCGAAGCGTGAGCGACAGGGTTTTTTTCTTTGGCCCCTCACCCTCAATCCCAATACCCCACTGCTTCGCAGCGTGGAGAGGGAGAAAGAATGAACTGATGCCATTTATTCTTAACCTATCACCCAGGAATGGTCCACGCTTTGGTAGGAAGCCAGTTCGCTCGGCTGAAACCAAATGGCCAGTTCAATATTAGCGTTCTCCACGCTGTCGCTGCCATGCACCAAGTTGTTTTGAATGCTAATGGCGTGGTCGCCGCGGATTGTGCCGGGCGGCGCCTTTGTGCCATCTGTCGGTCCCATGAGGTTGCGTGCGACAGCGACAGCGCTGGGCCCTTCCAGGGCGATGGCAATAGTTGGCCCGCCGGTAAGAAATTGAATCAACGATTCAAAAAAGGGCCGAGCCCGGTGGACTTCGTAATGTTTTTCCGCCAGAGCCCGGGAGGCCTGCACCAGTTTCAAACCGGCGATTTTCAAGCCTTTTTGCTCAAAGCGCTGAATCAAGGAGCCGGCCAGGCGACGCTGCACGGCATCAGGTTTCAACAAGATCAGGGTGCGTTCCATGAGACAGCCTCGTGTTTTTTCCAAAACTCTTCCAATTATTGGAAATGATAGAGAAAGCGGCATCCCTGGGCGATGCTTTTCTGGCCCCACCCGCTCCTGGCCAGACTGCATTTTATTTTGACTTGCATTCGCGCGGGGCTTATAGTCGCCCAATGACTCCCCAACCCATCTTTTTAGGAGCGACATCATGAAAAAGTTATTGGTTTTGAGTTTATTTTTCTTTGGGGCGCTGGCCGCCGCGCAAGAGAAAGGTCCAGCCAAACCCGCCGCGGGCCACGATTTCCTCAAGCAGTTCTCGGGCCATTGGGATTGTGATGTGGAAATGGTTTTGGAGCCGGGCAAGCCAGCCATTAAGTCTAAAAGCAAAATGGTCTGAAAAGCGGTCGGCGCCTTTTGGATGACCCTGGAGGTCACTGGCGATGCGGGCGGGGTGGAATATCACGGCCTGGGGACATTCGGCTACGACGGGCAGAAAAAGAAATATGTCGGCACCTGGGTCGATAACATGGCCCCCTTTCTTTTCCATTTAGAGGGCGCATTGGAAGGAAACAAGCTCACTCTACACTCCCAGGGGCCAAACCCCATGAATCCCGAAACTCTGGTGAAAACCCGCGACATTTACGAATTCAAAGGAAAAGATCATCTGATCCTCACCAGCGCTATTGAAGGGCCCGATGGCAAATGGGTTCCCATAATGACAGTCGATTGCGTCAGGAAGAAATCCAGTTATTCCAAGTAAAGTTTTCGAGTCTGAAATTGGCAGATCCTGGAGTTCATAGAAATGCCCCCGGAGGGAAGGATGATGTCCAGCTCCCGGGGGCTAACGATAATTCATGTCGATATGGACGCGTTTTTCGCGTCGGTGGAACAACTGGATAATCCGTCGTTGGTTGGCAAGCCTGTGATTGTCGGGGCCAAGCCTGGCGGGCGCGGGGTGGTCAGCGCCGCCAGCTACGAAGCCCGCGCTTTCGGCGTGCACAGCGCCATGCCCATCAGCGCCGCGGTTCGTCTCTGCCCCCAGGGTGTTTTTTTGCCGGTGCGTTTTGAGCGCTACGGGCAATTCAGTCGGCAGATTCGCGACATTTTCCACGACTTCACCCCCCTGGTGGAACCCCTCAGCAGTGACGAGGCGTTTTTGGATGTGGCAGGCAGCGAGGGCTTGTTCGGCTCGGCCGAGGAGATCGGGAGGAAAATCAAGGAGCGCATCCGCGTGGAAACTGGCCTGACTGCCTCGGTCGGAGTGGCGCCGAACAAGTTTCTCGCCAAGCTGGCCAGCGATTTGAAGAAGCCGAACGGCTTCGTCATTTTGCCTGAGGAGAAGGTAAGGGAAACGCTCGACCCGCTGCCGGTGGGGAAGTTGTGGGGCGTGGGGAAAAAAGCCGAGATGCGCTTGAACGCCTTGGGGTACAAAACCATCGGGCAGATCGCCGACGCGAATGTGGAAATCCTGGTCCGCGCCTTCGGCTCCTCGGCCAGGCATTTGTGGGAATTGGCCAACGGCATCGATTCCAGGGTGGTAACGCCCGATCGGCTGGCCAAGTCCCTCAGCGCTGACACCACCTTCCCCGAGGATATTTCCTCACCCGAAAGTTTGCGTCATATCCTTTTTGAGCTATTGGATCATTTGGCCTGGCGGCTGAGGAAAAAAGGAGTGAAAGCAGCGGTTTTGGAAGTGAAACTTCGTTCCTCCGATTTTATCACGCGCGGCGCATCGAAAACCCTGTTGCAGCCGCTCGACCAGGCGCTGCTGTTATTGGCAGAGGCCAGGCCGCTGCTGGAAGGATTGCTGGCAGATATGCTTCCCGCCCGGCTCTTGAGCGTAGGCGCCTCTCGTCTGGCCTGGCCTGGGGAAACGCAACAATCGTTATTTGATGGAGAAACGCGGGAGAAACTGAGTGGAGTCGACCGGGCCGTCGATGCCATCAAGGCCCGTTTTGGCGAGGAATCGATTGGCCGCGCGGCTTTTCTCGACCCGGCAACCAAGAAAGAGAAACCGCGGAGTTGACTGGCCCTTGTTGATCCCGCGGGATTCAATTAAATTTCATTTTACCCCTTTTGGGGGTAAGGCATTTGGCGGCGTAGCTCAGTGGTTAGAGCAGCGGCTTCATAAGCCGCGTGTCGCTGGTTCGATCCCAGCCGTCGCTATTTTCTCAACCGAACCCGTAACGACGGCGCGGGGTTTTCTAAAAAGCATTGTTCTTCTTTATCCTTTTCCATGCGCTTTGCTCCAGGTAAACTGCCAAGCGCTGCCCCGATCCTCTTTTTCAGGGGGGTTTCTCATGCGCGCGCAATTCTTCCTGACCATGGCCCTAACCCTTTTCCCGCCGCTGGTCTTGGCCCAGGACTGGCTCGGCTTTCGCGGATCGTCCAACGATGGCATCAGTTCCGACACCGGCTTCCCCACCACCTGGAGCGAGGAAAAGAATCTGCTGTGGAAAACCGCCTTGCCCGGGCCGGGGTCATCCAGCCCAGTGATTTTCTCCAACAAGATCTTTGTCACTTGCTTTACCGGGGTTGATGGCATGGCGGAAAACCTCGACAGCCTGAAAAGACATTTGATCTGCCTGGATGCTGGCAGTGGAAAGATTCTGTGGAACACCGCAGTCAGCGCCGCCCTTCCGGACGACCCCTACCGCGGATTCATCACCCAGCATGGCTACGCCAGCTGCACGCCGGTCACAGATGGCGAGCGGGTCTATGTTTTTTTCGGCAAGTCAGGCGTGTGCGCCTTTGATTATCAGGGGAAGAAATTGTGGCAGCAAAGCGTCGGCTCCAGTTCGGGAAACAGAAAGTGGGGGTCGGCCTCCAGCCCCATCCTTTACAAGAACCTGGTGATCGTCAACGCCTCGGAGGAAAGCCGCGCCGTCATCGCCCTGGATAAAGCCACGGGCAAAGAGTTCTGGCGCGCCGAGGCTTCCCGCCTTGAGCTTTCCTACTCCACCCCGCGCATCGTGCAAAAAAGCGACGGCAAGGCGGAATTGGTCCTGATCGTGCCGGGCGAAATCTGGGGACTTGACCCGGACAGCGGCAAGCTCCGCTGGTTTTCTACCATTCCCTTTTCAGGCAACATCTCCCCCACCCTGGTTCAATACAAGGACCTGGTCATTGGCATGGGTGGCTTTCCTCAGTCGGGGACGGCGGCTGTCCGCATTGGCGGCAAGGGCGATGTCACCAAAGACTCAATTGCCTGGTCCGGCAGTGAATCCTCCTATGTCCCCTCTCCAGTTGTTAAGGGCGATTACCTTTATTGGGTGAACGATCGCGGCTTGGCCATCTGCTGTGAAGCGGCCACGGGAAAGGTGGTTTACAAAGAACGGCTGGGCATCGGCGGGGGCACGGGGGCTTCGCGCGGAGTCTACGCCTCGGTGGTGTTGGCCGGCGACCGCATGGTGGCAACAACCCGCTCCGAAGGGGTGTTTGTCTTGCAGCCCGGGCCGCCCTTCAAAGTACTGGCGCACAACCGCCTGGCAGACGATTCCGATTTCAACGCTTCCCCCGCCCTGAGCAAAGGCCGCATCTTTTTGCGTTCCAACAAGGCCCTCTACTGCATTGGGGAGAAATAAACATATCAAGTCTAACCGTCGGTTGGGAAATACGCCTTTAGCCCGGCGAGGGCTTCGACTCACAGTTTTAACTCGTACTTTTCCTCGACCACTTGCACGCCCCACTTCGATCCGGGTTTTTCCTCCACCTTTTGAAAGCCGAACGACTGGTAAAGCCTCGACGCCGCGAAAAGGGCGCCGACTGTCCACAAGGTCACCGATTCATACTTGGCCGACTTGCAAAAGCGCACCGCTTCCGTCAGCAGTTTCCGCCCTATGCCCAATCCCCGCGAGTTGGCCTCGACCAAGAACCAGCGGATCTGCCCCGTTTCATCGGGGGCCTCGACGACGGCAACGCAGCCAGCCAGCTTGCCAGCCCGCTCCGCCAGCCACAGTTTTTCCCTGGGGGAAGCGCGCAGAGTAAACTCCGCCAGCGGCCCGGCCACATAGGCTTCAAACGACAAGTCGTACTTCTGTTCCCGGGAATAGGTTGTGCCGTGCAGGGCGATAATGGCGCCCAGGTCTCCGGGGTGGAGTTTGCTCCGCAGCCGCATTTTTCCTTCCGCGGTTTCCAAGGGCTCTTCCTTTAGGGAGTAGTGTTCTTTTTCCGCCAACGGAACCAGGCCAGGCCACCCGTCAAGACAACCAACGAAGCCACGATCAGAATGAATTGCAAGATTTCCGGTTCAATTTTGCCAAAGATATTGCCAAAGATATTGCGGAACAAATTACCTCCGCCGCTCACGGACCAATTGTCATCATCATCCCAAGACCAACCGGCGGAAGGAACCGGGCGGCGAACTTCCTTTCCTTGCGGGTCCGGTTCAAAATACACTTCTGAGCCGCTGGGGCGATGTGTCACGCGGTCCTCGAATTCGGTCAGAAACCAGGAGTCCATTTCCGGCGCCTTGGGGAGTTTCAAATAATCCAGAACGGTTTTGCGGTCTATGGGGTAAACCGGGGCGGCATGGGGAACTGTGGCGTTCCAGGGTTGCTCGGCGAAAGTGCCCCGGTATTTCTGCTCGCCAAGAAAGTAAACCCGCAGCAAGCGATTCCCCGCTCCGCCCTCTTTCCTGGGCGGTTCCCGATAGGGGAAAAAGGGTTTTTCCGCTTTGAAGCTCATGCGCACGGCGGAAGAGTTTGCCCCGGGTGAATCCTGAGATACCTTGAATGCCGTTATTATCCAGCCGTGGGCGACATAGGGAGTTAGCCACGAGGCCATCTCTTCGCCGGACGGGTACTCGTGGGCTTTCAGCCAGTCGGCCAGAAGCTGGGCGTCATTGGCCTTGAGGACGCTGGCGTCGAAACCAGCGACAGTTTTCTTTTCCAGAACCACAACCGATTTGCTTGCAGGAGAGCCCACTTTTGCACCTACACGCCCATCCAAAAAAACGGGAGGAGGAGGAGGAGGAACCGTCATGTCATGCAGTTTGTAAAAGAGGGATTCTGGGGCCTCGGCCAGTTCCGGCCGAGTTGGGGTTGGGACGAGGAAGCCGAAATCCTTGGCTGCGGTAACAAACTTGGCCCTGCGGATGAAGTGCTGCGTTTGCGTTTTCGCGTCCCAAATAATGACAGCGCTTTCCTCGGAAATATTCACTACTTGGCCGCGGTGGCCCACCGCCATGCAACTCCAGGCCTGGTTGCTGGGCCCCAGCAAGGCCATCAACATTCCCAACATCAGAAAAGCAAATGCACGGTTCATGGGAGCCAACCTTTCCAGAGGTTTGAATTTACCGGCTCCACGATAAACTTTTTGCAATTGCGGAGAGAAAAATTCCCCAGAATTAGCGCGATTCCAAACGCACCGGCAGGATTAAGGGCTGGCTCCCGCCCTTCACCCAGACCCGGACTTCGCCTCGCTCTATACCCGCGGGAATTTTTTTCCCCTCGGCGACAACGCGCAGCGTCGCATCTTTCGACGGCCCCAGGGCCCAGGTGCAGCGCAAGCCCTCCGAGGTTTCCACTTTTTCAATTAAAACCTGGCCGCCGCCCTGCGTGCTGAGCCGCACCAGACGGGCCGAAGAAACTTCCTCTGGCCGGTGGAGTAAAAGTATCATCTCTGGCGACGCCGTCACCCGGCCAGGATCCCTTTTAACCACCGTTAAAGGAACTTGCAGGCCGGAATAACCGGCATCCGTGGTGACCAGGCTTATCCAGGCCAGATGCCTGCCCGCAGGTAACGATTCCGGTATGTCGATATGAATGATTTGCTTGATACCACCCTCGGGATCGCTTCCCGGTTTTTCCAACCGGGTCTTCAACCCCGATAACGATGACGAAGCGGACAAAACACGCAAGGGGTTCTCACGGGAATCGCGCAGGGTCAAGGTGTGAGTCATGGCCCGGTCGGTGTAAATGGCGGCAGCGGCGGGTGCCACCCCCACTTGAACCCGGATGTTGGCACGCGCTTCCAGTCGAAGTTCCTGTGTTTCGTTTCTGTCGCGATAGCGCAAAGTCAGGAAAAAAGTCTGCGGCCCTTCCGGCTGCGTCAGCGTGTGGATTTCCACCGGCAGGCTGAACGATTCACCAGGGGGAAGGGATTTTGGAATACTTGGCGGGCGCAAACAGCCACACCCAGGACGAGCCTCCAGGATTTCAATTGTTGCTTTTCCCTGGTTGACCAGAGTGAAAACATGGCGAAAGGGGGCGCCTGCGAAAACCTCACCCCGGTCGATGGAGGCTTGGGAACAGGCGAGTTGCCCCCAGGCGGAAGGAGAAAGGAGGCAAGCCAGGCAAACGGCTGCCCAAGAAATCGTCCCCTGCATTTTCTTTCTCCTTCCTATCTTCCAACACCCATCTCTGTACCCTTTTATCTTCCTTGGCCGTTTCAGCAATCCCAGCTTTTTCCTTTCCCAACACCCGCTTTCCACTTCCCACTTCCACTAGGATGGTGGAAACTGCCCACCCGAGGCGCTGCATGGGAATCTCGTACAAACGACTGATGGATTTTCTCGACGATCAACTCGCCCCCGGCGACTTGATCGAAACTCAGGCAGCACTCCGCCAAGATGGCCAAACTTGGGAAATGCTCGAGCGCCTGAAGCGGGTGCTGAAGGATCCGCGCTTTCAAGAGCCCCCTTCCCAGGAGTACCAGCAGGTCAATGAAAATACTCTCGCGGCCTACCTCGATGGCACTCTGCCGAAAGAGGATTTTCTTCATGTGGAGGAGATCCTGGCGCAAGACGATTACCAGCTAGCGCAAGCCGCTCTTTGCCATCGCGTGATCACCTCGGCGCACGCCGTCCGGCCAAGTGAGCCAATGCAACGGGCGGGATACCTGGCTGGCAAGGGCCACGGCGCCGACCCTTTATGGAACCCTTTCGATGCCACTAACCCGACGAAGGAAAGCAGCTTCAACGCTTCCTTTATCCAGCCGTTGCGGAAAACTTCCACTTTGGCCCTTCTGGGAATCAGCCTGCTGCTGGTTACAGCAGGTATTTGGATGAGCCAAAGCGCCTCGCCACCCGAGGAGAACTTCCACAAGGCCTTCTTGGCCTGGCAAGAAAACCAGCTCAAGAAAAAGGCCCCGGTAGTTAAAGTTGATGAAGAGAAGCAGCCAGAGAATGTCAAAAAGGGAGAAGAGCCAGGGCCAATGCCCCTGAAGGAAGTGAAGGAAGTCGAGAAAAAAGCAACACCCAAGGCAGTAAGGCGAATTCTATCTCCGGAGAAAACTGGCAGCCAAGAAGAGTTGAAAATAAAAACCAAAGGGGCGGCGTTGCTACGCCAGGGCGAGGAATGGCGCGTGTCTGCCGGCCCATTGCTCACGGGTCAGGAAATGCACCTGTTGCCTGGCACCTGCGTGCAAATCGTAAAGGACAACGCACCGGAAATTTCCTTCTGGGGCGCCCGCCTGGGCATTAAGGAGCGGCTCGCTCCGGCCAGGTTTATCTTCCACCTGCACGATGGCTACGATTTTTCCTTTTCCCTTCTTCGCGGCACGGCCATCCTTTCCGTGGAAAAGACGGGGAAATTCCTGGTCCGCCTGGGAAGCCCTCCTCAATTGGCCGAGTTGGAACTCAGCCCGGGGTCCACGGTGGCCCTGGAATCCTATTCACAAATAGCCTCTTCTCGCCTGACCGAGCGGATCCGCATCGTCCCCTTGGCCGGGCGCGTAACTCTTTGGCTGCCCAAGGAAGAGTCTCCTCGGCCGGCGCTGGTTCCAGGCTTCGCTTTTGAATTCAACCCCACTGGTGGAATGGTCAGGGAAAGCCCGGACTTCCAGGTGGAAGAATTGGACCCCTTTCACAATCAGCCCCAGTGGATGGCGGCACGGGAAGAATTGCGTTTGGCTTTGAAGCCCGGCGTGAACACGGTGAAGGCCATCGAATCTTTCCTCGATTCTCCCCTGGGGAACGATGCGCGCCGACAGCTAGCCTACCTGGCCGTTGCCGCCTTGAATTCCCCTGAGCGAATCTTGCAGGAACTGGGAACGAACGATCCGTCGGGGGTGAAACGACGGCAGGCGGCCTGGCTGGCCCTGCGCGAATGGGCCTGCGATACGCCAGAAAACTTTTCCCGAATGCAGGGAGAAAACACCACTTGGCTGGCGCGGAAGTTTCCGCAAGATATAGGCCTATTTCTGGAATTGTTGAACCCGCAAACGGGGGAAGGGAAGGAGCGGGTGGAAAAGTTTTTGCAAGGATTGCTATCGGGCCTGCCTGCGATCCGGGAAGAGTGCCGACGAAACCTGAATGCCCTGCTCAAAGGGCAAGCGCCGCCCAACTTTGATTCGGACCCTAAAACGCGGGAATTGGAAATCGCCCGCTGGCGGGAACTCTTTAAAGCTCAATAATTTGGCGATGGTTTTGCGAAGCGTTCCTGCTTGGCTCCGTTTCATCAACAACGACCCTATCAAGTCGCTTCCCACCGATTCAAAGTGAAGCCAATCACCTCGCCAAACGGATACGAGACAGTGGAATAGTGCGATCAATCGCTATGCCTTCACTTGGTGTCACCATAATGGGGAAATTATCTGCTCAGTCATGGGGTATAATAAGAAGACGGTATGGAATTGTTTATTTTCAAATTTGTATTTTTTGGTGGATACAGCCATGTTTCTGGACCTTTCCTTGCGTAAATCCCAAAAAAACATTTCTTCACTTCACCTGGAGGCCCTGGAAATCCGCATTGTCCCAGTAGCGGACCCTACCAATGGGATATTTGTGGAAAACACTTTTAACAATATCCTTTCCCGCAGTCCCAACGCTGGGGAATTGGTGGAATTCACCTCGGTTTTGGATACCGGCTATTCCCGAGCAGAGTTTGTCAGCGATCTCTGGATGTCCGAGGCGCACCGCACCATTCAAATCACGCAGATGTACAATGACTTTTTGGAACGGGATCTTACTGCGGAGGATGACCTTGCAGGCAAAATCAATCGCATGAATGCCAATGCCGTTGACCCTGAAAACCAGGAACTCAAGACCATTTTTCTGTCTCAGGAATATGCAGGCTTGCATTCAACCAACACCGATTTTGTGACCAGTTTGTATAGGCTAGTGGACCACCAACCTAATTTCCAGGAAGTTGCAGGGCATGTTGCGGCCCTCGAAACCTACGGCGCTAATGTCAGCGGGGGCAAGGCCGCCGTGGTGGATGCTTTCCTCTCAGGCATTGAGTACGAATTTAATTGCGTGGTCAGCCTGTACCGTACCGTGCTCCATCGCAATCCGGATGGAAAAGAAAGTGTAATCGGCAATAATTTTATAGCTCTGAATTATAGTTCACCCTTGGAAGAGATCCTACGCATCAGCGCCAGCCCGGAGGGGCAAGCCCAGGGCAACATTGAGCAGGTTTATGTATCTGTAACGGCGCCTTCGGATAATATTAAGGAAGGAGAACTCGCCTTTTTTACGGTGACCCTTTCCAGACCAGCCTCCAAGGTTGTGTCGATCAACTATGTGACGGTTTCGGGTCAGGCGCAACCGAGCAACGATTATGTGTTTGAAAACGGCAAGCTGGTTTTTGCCAGGGGTGAAACGACAAAAACCGTCGGCATCGAAACCATGGAAGATTTTGTGGAGGAATCAGCGGAAACCTTTGGCTTTTCGCTAACGGCCTCCTTTGATGTTTCGATTCCAGGCAGCAAGGAAGCTTGGGCATTGCCACCGGTTTACAAGGCCACTTTGGGTGCTTCGGCGGGGGACGCGCAACAGGAGCAGATCTCTGCTTTCATGCGCAAGATTCGCTCGGTTGAAACTTTTTCTGATCCGCTCAACCCCGGGCAGATTGTTTCCGGTTTAGTCCCCAATGGTTTTCCGAATCCGGATGCAATCAATAACTCGAATGTAAAAACCAGTGGCACCAAGGGATTGGCAACCTATCCGGGCGATGCTAGAAATACCCCGGGCGCTTATCAGGTCGATCTGGCCAATATGAATAATGTGTTTGGGGTTTGGGGTGGGCAAGGGGGAAGTGAAAAAAATTCCAATCCCGAAAACACCCAATTTGCTTTTAGCAAGGCGACCTTGGAAACTTACTTTGGCATCAAGGTGGATGGCAATGGCTTTATCACGGAAATTGGCCCCGAGGCCGCCAGTATTTTCCTGCAAAACGATTCTCTGGCGAATTCCTCCAGCTTTAACAAGGCCAGCAACCCCTTGATTGGCCAAAACATCCAGAACTTCAAATATGAACAACTCAGTCTATTTCTGGCGGGCCGTTTGGCGGATGATTCTACTGCAGGACCAACTTCTTTGGGGCCCGACACCCGTATTGCCACAGACTCGGTTCAGAATAGGGTGGACGACATTCAATTGCAGGCTGCCAAAACCTTTGTTTATAACTCTTATATTTCCGCGCTGAAAAACAATGCAAGTAATGAGGCGGATTTTGGCCCGGGGGGCTTTAATAATGTTGAAGCCCTGTTTGGCAGCACCCTCAAAATCACTTCTTCCACCACGGCGTTTGGGGTGAAAGCGGGCCAGGTCTTTTTGGGAACCTTGAATCCTTCCTTCTTAAACGGCTATGGCTATGTGGGGGGATATTTTGGCTTGCGGCCGGTCCTTTCAGCTATTCTTGCGGCGGACGCCAATGGTACTTCCACCCTAACGATCAATGCTACACACATCACCGTCACTCGAACCTTGGAAAATGGCATTAAGGTGTTTTCCTTCGATAAAACGCCTGTCAATGTCTCGGCTGAATACCCCTCTTTCTTCCACTACGGGGCTTTGCTTTCCCAGTTCAAAGATATCAACATGGCCAGTGGCGCCCATTGGGCCGTTTCCACCACCCCATTCACCCTGGGTTATGCGACTACCGGCACGCAGGTATCCACCCAGATAATTGGAACTGGAACTTTGCCAACCACCGCCCCTGCCTATCAGGTTGGTTACACCGGACTGGGGCTCAACCAAACTATGACGGTAAATGGCGCTGGTGCTTACAACATCACTCCTGAAGTTTCCTCCACCGCCCCCAATGTAGTGGTCACCCCTACGGGTTATGTTCAAACAGGCAACAATAACCAGTCTGTTTCTTCAGATCAAAAAATTGATATGTCCGCCTATGGGACCAACTATGCCACCGCTAGCACTCATTTCTTTTATGTAGATTCAAGTGCTGATGGTCAAGTTTATCCCGGTGGTAGAGCGTATTCTCGAACGGATTGCCCGTCGATCAGCTTTGGTTTGTATTTTTACTACATTCCTACAGCCTCCACGGTGGCTGAAGCGCAAACGGCTTTAGGCGATAGTAGCTTTTTTGGTGGGACTAATGCCTCCGCTTTCAGGGTTTCCGTGGCAAATTGCAATATCCTTGGCGATGCACCGGCAGATAAATTTGTTTTTGTGTCAACGCCTGTCGTGGATGGCACTGGCCTTGTCGATGCCTCGGCTGCCACTGGTCCTATTTTCATCAATGTGGATAAATCCCTTAACCGCATGAATCTCGGTTCCGGGCGCAATCAAATCATGGACAGTAACACCACGGCCACCACCTATTTCATCAACAGCGGCATGACTGACAATCAGATATCCGCCAGCATCCAGGGCTTTGAGGTTGGCACTGTCAGCGATGTCCTCAATCTGACCTTGTTTGGCTCTGGTTTAACCAATGTGGAGGTAGCCGATTTCGCCAGCTTTAACAACCTTTCCGATACGCCTGGCAGTTCAGTTGCCAACTTCTATGACCAATATTCGTATTTCGCCAAGGTAATTTTCAAAAGTGCCGACAAAGTTTATTCGATCCAAGTGGGAACGACCTCGGACGCTGAAATTATTGACTTTAAGACCTTGCTGTTGAACAGTATTGTCAAAACATAAGCTTGGTTTGAAGAGGTCGTCCCGGTTTTTTCATGCACCGCGGTCAGATTTCACGGGCGGTATTGGCGTCAATTGCCAAATTGCCATCCCGATCTTAAGTGTTCAGGGCTTTCACCGATTCAAAGTGAAGACAATCGCCTCGCACAGCGGAACAAATCCAACCAGAAGAGTTTTCACCGAGCCGATACTACCCATTAATTCCACAATTCCCAGCCGGCGCAGCCGCCGATGATGATCTTAAAAACCCCAACTAATGCCAGGGCATAAGATTTCTCCGGATTGACCATGCGCATGGATTTCATGCCCAACTCGGGGGAAGTGAAAACCATAATGCCCTTGAATACCATGAGGTATCCTACCGCCGTGAGCACTGCCGCCGGGCCATTCCACACCGGGTGAAAACTGACGATAAAAGCGCCAAAGGTCAGGACGATAAAGCCGTTGAAAAGCACTCCGGCATGACCTCGGTCCCGTATATAGACCACAAATTCGGCCCATTCCCGATGGTGCAAAATATGCGAAATTCCCGATACGACGAAAGTAATAAAGGCAAAGAGCTCAACAGACCGCTCCATGAAAGTCTCCTTTCGGTCCCGGGCCAATGGAAAAAACCCAGGGGTCATCATAACCGAAAAGGCAGATCTGCTGAAAGGAAAACAAGGAGGGGTATTGTTGATAATCCGCAGGAGAGAAATTTTGACGAAAAGGCGTGCTCAGCCAAGTGAAGCAGGCGCCTCGCCTTTTTTTAGCAGCGCCACATTTTTTATCGGCGCCAGCAAGCGGAAACTTTCCTCCAGCCATTTCTTCACTAACTGCCTCGGAAGTTTATCGCGGTGGGTGAAACGAAGCCGCACCCAGTTGTGCCCGCCAACCACATAATGGGCCGGTTCTTTTTTCTCGAGTTGGGCCGCCTCCTGCAGGGAAGGCCCCAGCTTCAGCATGACTTCAAACCCGTCTGCACCGCTTTCCATGAAGAGGAAGGATTTGCCACCGGCCTTGAAGGAAGTTTTGCCGCAAGTGATCCCTTGCCCCGTGGCAGGGTAACACAACGCCAGGTCCTGGAGGTATTGGCAGGAAGCATTGGAACCGGCCATGAATTAACCTCACCCGGCCATGGCCTGACGCAGCTTTTGCTCCGCGGCTTTGGAGGCCTGGGCGATTAACTCCAGGGATTGAAGCACTTCGGGCTGGTCGGCGTGCTGCGCCGCCAGGCGCTGAAAATCACTCTCCGCCCGGCTGCGATCCTGGGTGAAGTCGGTCAGGCGGTCGCGGGAAATATCGAAAGAATTCGCCAGCGCCCGGTCCAGATCTTTTCCCAGCAGTTCCTGGTGGAAACTGGCCAGCAAGGCGAGTCGCCGCACATCCCCGCGGGAGGCCAGGTCACGGGCCTCTCTTTCCGATTCCTTGGCCAGACGAAATAGCGACTCTAATTTTGCCGCCGAGCCTTTGCTCCGTTTCAAAACGGAATCGCGTTCGGCGCGAAGCCCGGCCAGGGTTTCCCGATCGACCGGCTTGGGCCAGAAGGAAAGCCCGCCAGCCATTGTGAGTAGGAAGGCGACCAGGGCGACGGCCAGAGCCAGTTTTTTGCGGCCGCGGTCTTTGTCAAAACGGCGGAAACGCAGCAAAGGGGAAATGGGCGCACTGGGCTCGCTGAGGGCCGCCGGTTCCAACCGGGTTACAATTTGATTCAGGCGTTGTTGTGGGGAAATAACCGCTGTGGGTGGGGTCAGCCGCGCCAGTTGTTCTTCCAATCGCGCTAGCTTTTTTAGAAAAGCGGCGCAAGCCGGGCACTGTTTAGTGTGGCCTTCAGCGGGGGAAACCCCCTGGGGGTTTTCCGCCTGCAGACACAGAGTTTGAAAATCAGCACAGTTCATGAAGTGTTGCTTTCTTCCATCAGTTCCAGTAATTTTTTCCGGGCTTTGTAAACCCGCCAGCGAGCGGTCTCCTCCGTCACGCCACAGGCCAAGGCCACTTCCTTGAACGGCATATCCTCATTCACCCGCAAGAGAAGCGCCGCCCGCCAATCCTCGGGCAGCCGACCCAGGGCCGCTTGCAATTTCTCCTGGGCTTCGCTCCCCTCGGCGGCCAAGTCCGGCCCCGCTTGCCGGTCGGTAAGTTCAGGCAAAGGATCGTTCCGCCCCACCCGCGACCGCACCCAATTGGCATAGCCATTGTGGGCTATGCGAAACAGCCAGGCGCTCAAGCGCGTGTCTGGCCGCAATCTCCCAAGCGCCTTCCAGGCCCGGACAAAAGTTTCCTGGGTCAGGTCTTCGGCGGCGTGAGTATCTCGGGTCAGCCGCGCCAGCCAGTGGAACAGCCGGTCGCCAAATACCTGCACCACTTTGGAAAATTCCTCCCTGTCGAAACGGATCAGCCGCCCCAGGTGAATATCCGTTTCCTTCGCCAGGAGAGGTTCCTTAACCCCTGGAAAGATCGACAACGGGCTTTTCCTTCCTGTTTCCACGGAAACGAAGCCTCTCGCCTTGAATGAAACACCGGAAAACCCGCACCGTTGGCGCCCGGCTGGCTTTCTCCAGAAGAATTCTACCCTTTCCGGTGGATTCAGGAGACCAGATCGGGGTGCTGCTGCAGAAATTTCGCCACTTTCGGACCCACCACTGCCTGGCAGTAGCCTTGGGCCGGGTGATTCTGGAAGTACTGTTGATGGTGGTCTTCCGCCCGGTGGAACGGCGGCAAGGGCGCCACTTCGGTCACGATGGGCCGGAACCAAGCCCCCGACACATTGAGCCGGGCGATCATTTCCTGAGCCTCTTTTTCCTGACCCGGGTCGTGGAACAGAATGATCGAGCGGTATTGGGTGCCGATATCCGCACCCTGGCGATTCAAGGTTGTCGGGTCGTGAACGGTGAAAAAGACCCGAAGGATTTCCTGATAGGAGGTCTGTTCGGGGTCGAAGGCAATTTGCACCACCTCGGCGTGACCGGTCGTGCCAGAGCAAACCTGTTCGTAATCCGGGGAGGGGTGGCTGCCACCGGCGTAACCAGACACCACTTCTTTCACCCCGCGCAGGCGTTCAAACACCGCCTCGAGGCACCAGAAGCATCCCCCACCGAGAGTGGCCATGGCTTGAGCCATGCGCGGGTTCTCCTTGACTGACTTTTTTCCACAATTCACGATACCGGATATCTGGGCTTTTTGCAGCATTAATATGGCCCAACAGCGCTCTTTGCGAGGCGATCCCTGCGAAGAACAAGGAAGGGATTACCGTATTGGAAAAGGGAAAGTAAGAAGGCCGCGACATCCGAGCCCGGAGCACCCGCACGGGTGCAAGGGTGACCGACGGGTGGTTTTTCATTCCCCTCACCCTCAATCCCTCTCCCCCAAGGGGAGAGGGGGAAAAAAGACGGGCCCGGCGGTTTTCCTCTGGGAACGCCAGGCTCCAGCCTGGCAAACTTAATGAATCCGCCCTCTTTGCGCGGCGATCCCTGCGAAGAACAAACTCCTCACCCAGGCCGCCAAGGCGCATTGTTGCATTCTTGCCAAGTCATTACCATGGAGGTGCTTTCAGTCAGATTGAAAAAAGGCCTGGTGTTCAAACCCCTTCCTCCTCGGATAGCTTCGTCATGGCGAATTTGAACTTTGGGAATCTCATCTCACTCAGCGCGGTTGGCGGCTCAGGAATTTCCACGGAATGGCGACGCTGGATCGCCGAGAATCTCCTCCTGCGCATCGAACCGCCTGTCATGCTGGACTTGCTGGTGAAAAACGGGATCCAGGCAGACACGGCCATCCGCGAGATTCAAGAAGCAATGAACCACCCGTATGTTCAGGCGGCGCGCGGCTGCCTGGATGCGGCGCCCCGGGCCGGAGCGCCCAGCAACTCCGAAGCCAGGGTCGCCAAGCGCGATTGGGTTCTGGAGATTTACCGCAGGTCGGCGCGCCAGGGCAGCGCCAACGGCCAGGTTCCCCATGTAAGCAAACCCTCGCGACAGCAATTTCTGGATCAGTTCTATTCCCAGAACCGCCCCGTGGTTATTGAAGGAGTCATGAACGATTGGCCGGCCATGACCCGCTGGACACCAGACTATTTCAAAAGCCGATTTGGCGACCGGGTGGTGGAAGTCCAGGCCAACCGCGCCAGCGACGCCAACTACGAAGCCAACTCGGTGAAGCACAAAAAAGAAATGCCTTTTGGCGAGTATGTCGATATTGTGGAAGCCATCGGCTCCAGCAATGACTACTACATCACGGCCAATAACGACGGCAAAAACAAGGAAAATCTCAAAGAGTTGTGGGAGGACATCATCCTCTTCCCCGACTACCTCAGCGAGAATGACCCCAAGGGGCGCGGCTTCTTCTGGTACGGGCCGCAGGGCACGGTGACTCCGCTCCACCACGATCTCACCAATAACTTCATGGCCCAGGTTCGCGGCAAAAAACTGGTGCGCTTGATCCCGCCCTATGACCTGGCCAACATGTACAACTACCGCCACTGCTTTTCACGCGTCGATCTCGACCGCGTTGATTACGACAAATATCCCCAGTTCAAAAATGTCACCGTTTTGGATGTGGAACTGCACCCCGGGCAAGCGCTCTTTTTGCCGGTCGGCTGGTGGCACTATGTCCGCGGCCTGGAGATATCCATCACCATGACCTTCACCAATTTCGTCTTCGACAACGATTTTTATTCGTCCTACACGACCTATGGGGATTTGTAAGTTTAAATGGTGTCAGTTCATTTTTCCGTTGCCAATTACCTCGTCCCCAGTCAGGCTGCCTGCATGGGCCGTCCCTTGCGACCGAGTGCTGACGGCTTGATCTACCACGCCATCAATTGCGGCAACAATCGCGACGCCGTGTCCGCTCAAACTGAAATCCATAACCCGTTCTGGATTCCTCAACCGCTTTCGCAATAGAGGCAAGTTCAGGTTTATATCCTTCCATACCATAACGACATGGCATCTCTCCAGGTTCAAACCGGGCTCGACACCCTTGCCGCGGATCATTTCCGTTTTTTGCAGTTTCGCAAAACCGGCCTGCTCACGCACGCCGCAGCCTGCGATTCGCAACTGCGCAGCACCGCTTCCCTTTTTCAACAGGCCCTGGGTGGCAGCCTGGTGGCGCTCTTTGGGCCGGAACACGGTTTTCACGGCGCGGCTCAAGACCTGGAAGCCGTTTCCTCCACCCTCCCCAAAATCTTCAGCCTCTATGGCGACTCCGAGGCTTCACTTCATCCCACCGCCAAACAATTGCAAGGCATTGAAATTCTCGTTATCGACCTGGTGGACATCGGCAGCCGTTATTACACCTTCCAGGCCACCATGCTTTACGCCATGGAAGCGGCATTTCAAGAGGGGATTCGCGTGCTGGTGCTCGACCGGCCCAATCCGATCGGCGGGAATAAAGTGGAAGGGCCCATGCTGCTTCCCGAGTGGTCGAGTTTCGTCGGGGCGCATCCGATCCCCACGCGCCATGGGATGACGCTCGGCGAGCTGGCCATCCTTTATAAAGAGGAACTGGAACTGGAAGGAGACCTGGAGGTGGTTCCCTGCCAGGGTTGGAAGCGGGAAATGGATTTTGCCTCCACCGGCCTGCCGTGGGTCATGCCCAGCCCCAATATGCCTTCCTTTGAAACGGCCCTGGTCTACCCCGGGATGTGCCTGCTGGAAGGCACCCGGTTGTCTGAAGGGCGTGGCGCCACCCGGCCGTTTGAACTCTTTGGCGCGCCTTTTTTCGATGCGGAAACCGTGGCCCGTGAATTGAACCGGCTGGCGCTTCCTGGCGCGCTCTTCCGCCCTGCATGGTTTACCCCAGGGTTCCAAAAACACGCTTCAGCGCTCTGCGGCGGAGCGCAACTCCATGTCACACAACCGGAGCTGTTCCAGCCCGTCCGCGCAGGACTGGCCATTTTGCAATCCTTGCGTCAACTCGCCGGGGTAAACTTCCAATGGCGCACGGAGCCCTACGAATTCGTGACCGACCGCCTGGCCATAGACTTGCTCTTTGGCAGCGACCGGGAGAGAAAGGCGCTGGAAGTCGGCGTTTCTCACCAGGACATTGCCCAGGTTTGGCTCGAGGAGGAAGCAGATTTCCTTGAGCAGCGAAGGCCCTATCTCCTTTACCCCGAGTGATTTCATGGGCGATCTTGGCTTGCAAAGGCGAATCCAACCCATCGACTTGATTCTGATCCTCGCCTACCTGGCGGGCACCACCCTGCTGGGGGTGTGGTTCCGCAAAGGGCAAAAAGACATCCAGACTTATTTCGTTGGCGGGCGGGAGATCCCCTGGTGGCTGGTGCTGGTCTCGATCGTCGCCACGGAAACCAGCACGGTGACTTTTCTCAGCGTTCCCGGCCTGGCGTTCAACCCCTCTGGGGGCAGTCTCGTCTTTTTGCAACTGGCGCTAGGTTACATAGTGGGCCGCCTGGTCGTCGCCTTTGTTCTTCTCCCCGGGTACTTTCAAGGGGAATATCTCAGCGCTTACGAGGTGCTGAAAAAACGCTTCGACCACCGCGTGCAGCGGCTGGCCAGCAGCATCTTCCTGCTGACGCGCACCGTGGCCGACGGGCTGCGCCTCTTCCTTACCGCCCTGCTCTTGCAGCTATTCACCGGTTGGGACATGGCCACATCCATTCTCGCCATGGGCGCCATCACCATCTTCTACACCTGGATGGGCGGCATGCAGGCGGTGCTGTGGACCGACTGCATCCAATTTTTCATCTACACGGCCGGGGCGCTGGGCGCGGGCGTGATCTTGATCGGGCTGATCCCAGGCGGTTGGGAAGGGTTCCTCGCGGCGGGCAACGCGGCAGGAAAATTCAACTGGATCGACCTGTCAGCCAACCCAGCCCTTCCTTTCACACTTTGGGCGGGAGTGCTGGGCGGCGCTTTCTTCAGCATGGCCAGTCACGGCGCCGACCAGATCATGGTCCAGCGCTACCTCTGTTCCAAAAACATCAACCACGCCCGTGTCGCCCTCATCTCCAGCGGGGTCGTCGTCTTTTTGCAATTCCTCCTGTTCCTGCTGATCGGCGCAGGACTCTTTGTCCTCTCGCATTCGGGCGCCTGGCAACTCCCCGAGGGCATTCCCAATGACCAGGTCTTCGGCCGTTTCATCGTGGAGAAGCTGCCCGTGGGCATGGTGGGGGTGGTGATCGCCGCGGTGCTGGCTGCCGCCATGTCCACCTTGTCGAGTTCCTTGAACAGTTCCGCCTCGGCGGGCTTGGCTGACTTCTATAAACCGCTGCGCCCCGGCCTGCCCGATGAAAAGTACCTGCGCGTCTCGGAGTGGCTCACCATTTTTTTCGGTCTGGCCCAGGTCGGTGTGGCGCTGGCTGCCTGGCTGATTAATTCCCCTCAAGGCATCATCAACCAGGTGCTCAGCGTCGCCGGGCTGACCACCGGCATGATCCTCGGCCTGTTCCTCCTGGGTACGCTGCGCAAACCGGTGTCGTCAACGGCGGCCCTTCTAGGCGTGTTTATCGGCTTCGCCGCCGTCATGGCGGTCTTTATCCCCGCCTCGTTCGGGCATACCATTGTCGCCTGGCCCTGGTACGCCCCGATTGGCGCCTTGACCACTTTCTTTGCCGCACTGGCTTTCAACTTCTTTATGGTTCCCCAGCAGGCCCCCAAGTAAAGGCGTGTTTCTTGTGGATCACCTGGTAACTGAAACTCGCAATCCGCTCTCCACGCACCTCGACCTCCTGTCGGCGGAGGAGCTGGTGCGCCTGATGTGTGAAGAAGATGCCGGCGTGCCGCGCGCCATTCTCCAGCAAGCGCCGGCCATCGGCCGTGTGATCGAGGCCGTGTCGGCCAGAATGAAAAAAGGAGGCAGGCTAATCTACTGCGGCGCCGGGACCTCCGGCCGCCTGGGCATTCTCGATGCCACCGAGTGCCCGCCAACTTTCAACTCGCCACCGGAGCAGGTGATCGGCGTGATCGCGGGAGGGGAAAAGGCAGTGACCTCGGCAGTCGAGGGCGCCGAGGATCATCCCGAAAACGGCCAACAGGACATGCAGAAACTCGCCCTAAATGAAAATGACTCACTCGTGGGCATCGCCACCAGCGGCCGCACCCCTTATGTGCTTGGCGCCCTGCAAGCGGCCCGGGAAAAAGGCGCCCTCACGGTGGCTTTTTCTTGCAATCCTGAAGCCGAGATCAACGCCGCCGCTGAAATGGCACTTTCCATTCCGGTTGGACCGGAGATCCTTACCGGATCCACCCGTTTGAAAGCCGGCACAGCCACCAAGCTGGTGTTGAACATGATCAGCACCGGCGTCATGGTCGCCTTGGGGAAGACGATGGGAAACCTCATGGTCGACCTTCGAGCCAGCAACACGAAATTGCGGGCCCGGGCTAACCGCATTGTTCGGCAGTTCACCAGCCTGGACGAAGCGGCGGCGGCGGAACTGCTGCGGATCTGCCAAGGGGAATTAAAGACAGCTCTAGTGGCTCATGGCGGGGGAGTCGACCCGTCCGCGGCACGGGAGCTGCTGCGTCAGGCCGAAGGCAGCGTGGCCAAGGCGCTGGAGAAGCCCGGCGCTATCCTGGCGGAGGATGCGGAGCTTCTGCTCGGCATCGATGGCGGCGGAACCAAGACCGTGGCGCTGCTGGCGCGGCGGGGAAAAAAAGACTTCACCCTGCTAGGCAAGGGCTCGGGGCCGGCCGGGAATCCGCGCGTGGCGGGGTATGCCCGGGCCAAGCTGGCCATTCTTGAAGCGGTGAGCAAGGCCTTTGAATCAGCCAGAATTCCAGCGCGCAAGGCGGGTGTCCTGGTGGCGGGGCTGGCTGGCGCCGGCCGGGCTGAAGAGCAAGCCGCCATGTCCAACCTGCTTTTGGATCTGGCGCGTGAGGTTCGCGTGGGGCCCGATGCCGAACTGGTCCTGGCGGAAGGGCTGCCGGATGGCTGGGGCATTGCCGTCATCGCCGGAACCGGCTCGATGGCGCTGGGGCGAAATCAAGAAGGGGTCCAGGAACGCGCGGGCGGCTGGGGTTCTCACCTGGGCGATGAAGGCAGCGCCTGGGCCATTGGCATGGAAGGGCTAAAGTATCTCACCCGCGTGGCCGATGGGCGCGAGGCTGCTTCCCCTCTGCATGAAATCTTGTTGCAAGCGGGCGGGTTTCAAAAAGTGGAAGAGGTGGTTGGCCTATTGGCCGAGGGGAGGTTGGAGAAAGCCCGTGTGGCGGCGCTGGCGCCGGCGGTGATGAACGCTTGCGAAAAAGGCGACCGTGCCGCCGAGGTCATCCTCCGCCATCAAGGACGCCTGCTGGCCCAATGCGTCCGGGCCGTGGCTGAAAAGCTGCGCTTGGCCGGACCGATCCCTTTGAGTTTCGCCGGCGGACTTCTCACTTCTTTTCCTGCTTACAGGGGCCTGCTGCTCGAAGCCCTGAAGGAAGCTAAGTTGGAACCGGGAATGCTGACGATTGTGCATGAACCGGCTCTGGGCGCCCTGCGCCTGGCACAAGCTGTTATCCCCTAGTCAGAATTGGCAATTGTCCAGGGCTGCCCCGTCTTGGGGAATTGGAGACGGTCAACCCCTTGCGATCGACTTCCCCATTTGCATCCCGGTCAGTTTTCTTATTATCAATCGCCCAGGGAGCCGTTTAATATCGCATCGTAATTTCCAGGTTCAGGCGCAAAGTACCTTGCCTCGATTGGAAGTGGAATGACCACATTTGAACACGCGATGTTTGGGGCGAACCTGGCGCTAGTCACCGGCTGGACGCGCAAACAGGGCTGGGGCCTGGCGCTCATGGCCGCTTTGGCCGCCGCCCTCGCCGACTGGGACGGCCTGTCGATCCTTTTTGGAGGCGAGGCTTATTCCCAAATCCACCGTGTTTGGGGGCACAACCTTTTCGCCACCCTTTTTCTCGGAGCCATGGTCGGCGCCTTGGCCTACTTGGCATTTCTCTCCCACGGAGTCAGGGAAAAAACCCGGCGCTGGATAAAAGATCTTAACCCCCTCCAGCCTCCCCCCTATTCCAATGCCAGCCTAGCTTGCTGGATCTTCACCGGGTGCATCGCTTCCATCAGTCATTTGCCCGCCGACATGATTTACTCCGGCCACAAGGAAATGACCAACTGGCCGGTTAAAATCTTCTGGCCCGCCCATGAACAGGGCTATGTCCTCCCCCTGGTAGCCTGGGGCGACCTGACCAGCACCTTTCTTTTTATCCTGGCCATGTTCGCCATGTACCGTTGGCCAGCCAAAGCGCAGGCGATTGCCTTCCTGGCCTTGCTGGCAGTGAACGCTTATATCGGATTCTGCTGGCTTGGCGGCGGCATTGCCCGCTAAAGCACTTCAGGTGCAAGGCAAAAATGCAACTCCCACGCTTGCCTTTCCTTTGCCACCCAAGAAATTCATGTCGCGAGTGTTCACCCTTTCCCACCTGACCCATTTGCTATTCTTTTAAATTCCTTTGATTGAAACAACCGTTCCCTTATGCTTGTTGCCCAAGGGATAGTTTCTATAAACCCTACTCGCAAGGTTGGCCATGCCAAGAATGGTCGATTGCCCGCACTGCCAAACCAAGCTTCGCCTGGTTGAGGGGTTTTCCGAAAAGTCATTCCTTTGCCCTGGCTGCAAAAAAAAGGTCCTGGCCAACGACAGGGAAAACCAGGCCGAGCCGCCGGAGATAACCCCCCTTGCTCCCTCCATCTTTGAAGTGGAAATCCCCCCTGCCGCGGAAAACCAGCCTATCCCTTCAGAAACCAAGATAGAAAGTGGGGAAGGCGGAAAAACCCAAGGCAAAAAGAGAAGTCAAAAGCCCGGCCTGAAAAAACACCTGGAAGGGAGTGATTTGCTTTGGATCCTGCTGGGCGGGTTGATGCTCGTCTTGGCCGCGGGTGTTTTGGCCTTGCACTGGCTGAAACCCGGGGCTCTATTTTCCAGGCAATCATTTGCTCTGCTGCAATTGGCCAAGGTCCCCATCACGGCGGTATTTTTTTTCCACTGTCCTGCTGATTTGCCATCGACTCATGGGGATCGTTGACCTCGGGGATTTACCCAACCTCATCAAAAAAATCCTCCTGATTAGTTTGATCGTCAATGGCCTGGAGTTTGTCGTCTTTTATGGGGGAGTGCTGCAATGGAACCCCTGGTGGTCGGATGCCAGTCGCCCCCGGCGACCAATTATGCCTCCTTATTGCGGTTGCTGCTTTATGCTGGCTATCCCCTATTTCGTGTGGTTTACTGCCGCCACGCGCATTTTCAAAATGGAACTTTCCGAAGCCGCCCTAATCGTTACCCCAAGCTGGCTTTTGAACCTGGCCTTCTCGCTCTTCAACATTAGAATCCTGTAATAGGAAGAAAACCCTCTACGGCCCCTCAATCAAAATTGCAGTGTCGTCCCATTCACCATCGAATTGCCGACCGGACATGACCTTTTCTTTTCCAAAGGCGGGGTCAAGCACCCGGACGCTTTCCCGCTGCAATTCCAGAACCACCACGGCATGGCCGCCGTAAGAACCATGTAGGTGGGCCAAAAAGGGCTTGTTCTCCTGTTCCATGGCGGAATAATTGGTTTGCTTGAGGCTGGCCCGCAATTGATGCGCCGCAACTTTTCTTTCCAGCGCCCGCCTCATGCGAAAGCCATCCGTGCCGAACAAAGTAGTTCCCGACAGGTAAGCCAATTCGCCTTCACTGGCGCGGATGCCATGCAAGTGCAGCAGCATGGCGGCTGCGGCGGGGGAACAAGTTCGCCCGGTCGATTGTTTCAGAAACCCATGCTCATCGGGATATTTTTCCCAGGCCTCCGCGGCGAAAAACCGCCACCAGAGCGTGCCGCTGGCTTCAATAAAAACCAGGCAAAGAGCGATGGCGCAAAGGGCCCCAAGGAAAGAGGTGGTGAACCGCCGCTGGGGAGAACTCCAGGCCACTCCAAGAAGCAGCAAAGCCGCCCAGCAGACCAGGACCGTGCCGCCGCAAGCCAGAGAAAGAACCTGGTTGGCTGCAAAAGGCAATTTGCGGATCAGATCGGCGGCGCCCACGACTGTTGCCGTCACCGCCAACAGGATCAAGCCCATTCGCGGCGCGGCTGGCCAGCGGTGCAACATCCTACCTGCCCAATGGCAAAGACAAGCCACGGCCAAGGGGAGAAAAAAACCGAGCAGGTCTAAAGGCAGCGGCCGCAATGTTTCCATGAGATTGCCATCTTAGCCCGCAAGGCCAGCAAGAGAATAGGCAAAAAGAAGCCTCCACAAATCCTTATTTGCCCAGCCCAACCCCTTCCTACCTTTTCCTTTCCCGGTTACCATGCCAAAGTGTTTCCCTTTGGCCGCCGGGCAACCTGCTACGGAGTCCACCCATGCTGAGAACACTTTCCCTTCTCGCCCCCTTGTCACTGGTATTCCTGACCGGAGCCTTCGCCCTGCCGCCCGAGGATATTTCCCAATTCCCCCTCTTCACTTCGGGAAAAGAAAACTACCACACCTTTCGCATCCCCTCCTTATTAGTAACACCCAAGGGGAACTTGCTGGCCATCTGCGAAGGACGAAAAAACAACTCCGCCGACCATGGCGACATCGACCTGGTGATGAAGCGCAGCACCGATGGCGGGCTTACCTGGAGCAAGCTTTCAGTCTTGATCGCCGGCGGAGGGAAAACCATGGGCAATCCTTGCCCCGTAGCGGATAAAAAGACCGGCGCCATCCTTCTGCCCTTTTGCCTCGACAACAAAATTGTTTTCGTCATGAAAAGCAGCGACGACGGCCTGACCTGGTCCAAACCCGCCGACATCACCAGGCAAGTGATGAAGGCCGGCTGGTCTTGGTACGCCACCGGACCGGGCGTTGGCATTCAAACGCGAAGCGGCCGGCTGGTGATTCCTTGCGACAGCAAGTCCGGCGGGGGAAAAGTGCGCGAGTCGCATCTGATTTATTCCGACAACGGCGGCGAGAGTTGGCAGATAGGCGGGTTGGCCGCTCCACTGTGCAACGAATGCCAGGTGGCCGAACTTTCCAACGGCTACCTCCATCTCAACATCCGCAGCTATCGCGGGAATAACCGCCGACTCGTGGCCATCAGCAAGGATACCGGCGAGACCTTTGCTGATCCGGTCGAAGACTCCTCTTTAATTGAGCCGGTCTGCCAGGCCAGCCTGATCCACCACGAGGGCATCAAGGGCGGCTTGCTTTTTGCCAACCCGGCAAGCCTGAAGCGCGAAAAAATGACCGTCCGCCTCAGCCGCGATGATGGCAAAACCTGGACTGGCGCCCTGGTCCTTTACCCTGGGCCATCGGCGTATTCTTCCCTGGCCGCGCTTCCAAATGGCACGATCTACTGCTTGTACGAACAAGGTTTGAAAGGGGCTTATGAAACACTCACACTTGCCCGCTTTCACACGCGACTGCTCACACAAGAGTAAAAATTTTACCGTTGACGAGTATTTTTTGGATGGCGCATTTGCCAAGAAACAGTCCTAACTCAGCACTCCCGCCACAGGCTTGCCGCCGTGCGAGACATGAATCGGCCGACCGAGATGGTCGATCATGGTGGCTTCCGGATCTAGACCAAGCAGATGATAAACCGTGGCGCAGAGATCCCCCGGGCTGACCGGGTGATCCAGCGGGTAGGCCGCTTGCCTATCTGATGTTCCATGCACCATTCCCTGGCGGATGCCCGAACCGAACAGCAAACAGAAGCCGCATTGCGGCCAATGATCGCGCCCGGCGGCGCCATTCACCTTCGGCGTGCGACCCATTTCCCCCGTGACAATCACCAGCACGCTGTCCCACAACCCCCGCGATTGCAAGTCATCCAGCAGAGCCGACACCATGGCATCAAGCACCGGCAGGTTGAAACGCAACATGCTGAAATTCTTGTTGTGCATGTCCCAGTGGCCGCCATGACCTTCCGCCGAACATTCCCAGTTGACGGTGATGAACGGCACGCCCGCCTCGGCCAGCCGCCGCGCGGCCAGCAAGCTCGATCCGTAAAGATTCCTGCCGTAGCGGTCCCGCAATGGCGCAGGCTCTTTTTCCAAATCCACCGCCGTGGCCACTCGCGATGATGTCAGCAGTTCAAATGCCTGATCCTGCTGCCTCGTCCAGTTTCTCCCCGCCAGGCCTCCCTCAAAACTTTTCCTGGCCGCATCCAGACCGCGATGCAATTGCAGCCGGCTGCCCAGCCTTTCGACCGTGACGCCCCCCTGCGCCAGCCCGCCAAGCATCGGCTGCCCCATCGGCAGAACCGGGTCGTAGAACGATCCCTTCCGTTCGAACGAGGGCTCGCATTGCGTCATCAGCGGGTCGTATTGTTTCCCAAGGTAGCCCCCATACGGACCAGCCCGCCGCAATCCCTGGCTGTGACCCGGGAAGGCCGGCGTGACCACATGGAACGGCACACCCGCCCGCTTCATCCCAAGGTATTGGCTCACCGCGCTCATCGACGGATGATCGCTCGGCTTGGCGTAATAATTCTCCCGATCCGATCCGCCCGTGAAGCCGGTCAGCACCGAATACGGGTTATGGCTGTTGTAAGGGTGGCTGACCGTGCGGATGATGGCGGCCCGGTCCATGCGCGAACCCAGCAGTGGCAGGTACTCGCAGACGCGGTAGCCGGGAACCCGGCTGGCGATGCTGGAAAATTCCCCACGCACTTCCTTGGGCGCATTGGGTTTCATGTCGAAAGTGTCGATGTGGCTCGGCCCGCCGAAGAGATTCACCAGGATCACCGATCGCGTCTTGGGAGAATTCCCCGCCGCACGCGCCAGACCCAAGCCCGAAAGGGCGGGCAGTAGAGCGCCGGCCGTTAGGGAAAGGAGCCCCCGGCGGGTTGGCCCCGGGCACGGGTTTTTTATGTCCTGTTTTGACAATGGCATGGCGGGATCTCAAATCTTCAAGGCGGGACTCATCCATTTTTCATCCGAAACCCGTTTAAGTCAACCATTTCTTGGCTTTCTTGGGAAGGGAAATGTGCCAGAGTGACGGCCTTTTCTCTTGCCTATGGTGCGGAACAACCCCCATAATCCATGGTTGCATACCCCGGTAGCAGGTTGCATTCATTGACCCAATTATCACGAGGTTTTTATGAAAAGGTTCTTGCTGGTTTTGGCGGCTTTGGGATTTGCCTTCACCTGTCAGGGATTTGGCGACTCGCCAAAAAAGAAAAAGAAATCCCCCGATGCGGTGTTTTCCAAACTTGATGCAAATAACGATGCCTCGCTGAGCAAGGAGGAGTTTGGGAAAATCTCCGAGGGGAAGAAGAAAAAACCGAAGAACCCGGAAAAGATGGCCAATAAACTCTTCTCAAAACTCGATTCCAACTCGGATGAAAAGTTATCGAAAGAAGAATTCAAAAAAATGGCCGAGCTGAAGAAAAAGAAAAAAGAGCAGAAGAAGAGTTAGCTGTTTGAAACTCCTGCAACTTTCGGGAACAGCGCCATGAAGAATCAGATTCAGGTCATTGCCCCGTTTTGGTTGCACGGCACCTGGGTTTTTGACGACCCAACCACGGGCCTGGTTCAGGAGCCGTTCGTGAACGGCATTCCGGAAATGATCAACGACCTCGTGGCTGACATTCCGGATGCGAGACAAGGGTTCCGCATGTTGTTCTCCTCCGGTTCCTTTCCTGGCTTTCAAAAAAAGTTGGAATGGGTTCGCGAGGAGATGGGTGGCAACTGGTATCGGACCGATCAGCCGCCGGGCGAGGGCTGGTTGTGCCCGGCTTTGTTCCGCTACTTCGATGCCGCCCCGCAGGAGCTGTATGTCAAAGCCGAGGTTTTGAAGCGGTAAC
>SHZZ01000066.1 GCA_009692005.1 Gemmataceae bacterium
GAAAACTGAAAAACCGGTCAAGGTGAATGGCTCCGGCCGATCAATCCAGAAGGAATGGGGAGCCTTCCATTTCCTCGTGGCGGATCTCGTCAACCGGGTCCTTTTTACCCCAGCCTTTGTAAAGCCGGTTCGGGCAATTGAAGACCAAACCCTGTTCCTTTCCCGCGTTTTTATAAGCGTGCACGACTCCTGGGGGAACCACCAACAGCCTGGGATTATCCACGCCAGCAATTTCCACCTGCTTTTTTCCGAAAGTTGCTGAACCCTTTCGCGCATCCCACAGGTAAACCTTGAAATTCGACGGGCCAATAAAGCCAAAGCAATCGGCCTGGTCTATATGTTCGTGCGGGCCGCGGGCTGTCCCCGGTTCCGTCATGGAAATATAGGCCATGACTGGGTGAAACTCCTTGGGCAATTCATCATGGCGGAAGAGTTCACACAGCCAGCCCCGGGGATCCTTGTAAAGGCTCAGGCTTTTCCAAATCACTCCCTCAATTGTTCCTGCCTGGTATTCCATGATTTTTTCTCTTGGCGATTTGTTGTCAATGATTATGGCAAAGTGGCCAGGAGCAGTTCCTGGCAGTGCAAAGGAGCCCAGGGAATTTCCCCCATCGAAGCAGGGAATAAAAGTGTTTCCCCTTTTTGAATACCGATTCCTCCAAGGGTTCCTTCCCCACTCAAGGCCAGGACCGCTTGCAATTTTCCTGTACCACCCAGGAGAGTTTTTGCCCGTTGGCAATGGTATTCCAGTTTAAAGTAGGGGCAGTTGACCAAAGGAATTTGTCCGGCAACGGGGTTTTTGCCAAATCCTGGCACCCTAATTGGATGCGGTGGGCCGCTCGTCCAGTCAATGCAGGCCAGCGATTCTTCCAAATGCAAAGGGCGCCCCGCGCCGGTTGCGTCTTTCCTATTCCAATCAAACAGGCGAAAAGTGGCGTCGCTGGTTTGTTGAATTTCCGCCATCAATACTCCGCAGCCAATCGCGTGGACTGTGCCGGCCGGAAGATACAAACAATCGCCCGGCTGAGGGTGAAATTGGTGAAGGAGGTCCGCCACCGTGCCCGCAAGCGAGGCGGCGCGAACTTGCGCGGCGTTGACTCCCGGAAGCAAGCCTGCGTAAATCCTGCTTCCAGGAACCGCCTCCAGGATGAACCAGGCTTCATTCTTGCTCCCTTCGCCTGGCCAAAGCTGCTCAACCGACTTTTCATCCGGGTGAACTTGTACAGAAAGCCAATCCTGGGCATCCAAGTATTTGATCAGCCAGGGAAATTGCTGTTGCTTGCCCACAGTTGGACCAAGGATATTGTCGGCCTGGGTTTCCATCAACCAGCGCAAGGTTTTTCCGTCGAAATTACCCCCAAGTACCTCGCTCGCATGGCTGGCATGGTCGCTGATTTCCCACGATTCCCCGTAGTTTTGGCCATCAGGGAGCGACTTTCCCAGCAAGCTTTCTAGCTTCCTGCCCCCCCAGACCCGGGGCCGGGGAAACGGTTTGAATCGCAACGGCTCGTTCAAGATTCGCGGTCTTTCTTTAGGTGCGCCCTCAAGCAGCTTGAACATTGGCGCTCATCGATTGCTGATAGGCTTCAATTACCTGGTTGGCTGGTCCTTCCATGCGGATCGTGCCATGATCCATCCACAGGACGCGGTCGCACATGGAGCGAACCGATTCTAGGTCGTGGCTGACCATGACCATCAAGTGGGCCCGGTCCATCATGTCGCGCATGCGCTTTTTGGCTTTATTCAGGAAAGCCAAGTCGCCTGCGCCAAGAACTTCGTCAATGAGGAGAATTTCCGGATCGACGGCGGTGGCAATGGAAAAAGCCAGCCGCACCATCATGCCGGCAGAATAGTAGCGGACTGGCATGCCCAGGAAGCTGCCCAGTTCGCTGAAATCGGCGATCCCTTGTTTTTTCGCGGCCACGGTGGTCGGGGTTTCACCTTGCAGATAACTGCGGAAGGCAATGTTTTGCCAGCCGCTGCATTCCGGCTCAAACCCCAAAGTGATTTCAAACAGCGAGGAGATTTTTCCTTCGACAATCCGGGTGCCGGCCGAGGGCTGGTAAATCCCAGCCAAGGTTTTCAACATGGTGCTTTTCCCCGCGCCATTGTGCCCGATAATTCCCACCCGCCCGCCTTGTGGGATTTCCAGGTTGATGTTTCGCAGAGCGTGAACCTTGATTTCCTTGTCCTCCTCCTTTTTGCGCAAGAATTTCCCCAGGAGAAATTCCTTGAAGGTCAACACCCGGTTAGGGCAGACCCGGAAGGTCAGGTTAATATGTTCCATTACAATTCGGGCCATCTTTGGTCTCGCAAGATTCCTATAAGTGGAAAATAATTTTCCGTTCCCAAACCTTGAGAGTGTAAGCGGCTGTAAGCAATACGAGCAAGGTGAGGGCATTGGCCGCCAACAGGGTTTCCACGGCCGGCACCCGGTGAAACACCAAGGGGTCGCGGATGAGTTCCAAAAAGGGGGTGAAAGGATTGTACTTAAGTAGGTAAGCGATCCGTCGGCCTTCAAGAGCCGCTGGGGGATACATGACCGGCGTGAGGTAAAAGAGAATTTGCAAAGCCACTTCCGTAAGGTGCCGCGTGTCACGAAAATTCACCGTGGCTATTCCAAACAGGCAGGCCAAACTCCAGGTTACAATTAGCAAGGTTACCAGGGCCGGAATCAAGGAAAGGATTGGCACTATTCCGGGCCACCCTTGAAAAAACAAACTGAGGACCACTACCAAGCCCAAGGCAACCAAGAAATGAAATCCCAGTGAAAGAATGGACCGCAGGGGATAAATGGCCATAGGTACCGGGAACTGCCGGATGTAAGATTCCCCCATGAAAAAACAGTTGCAACCCTGTGAAATGCTTTGACTTAGGAGATTCCAAACCGCGAGGCCGGCCAACAGAAAAGGACCAAAAAAGCGGTAATCCTGTTGAAATATTCCTCCGAAAACGATGCATAATACCACGGTCATGCAAAGAGGCTGAAGGAACGACCAGCCCAAACCCAGAATCGAGCCCCGGTACCTTTGCCGTAAGTCGTTTTCTACCAAAGAGTACCAGAAAAAACGGTACCCCCAGATGGAGGAGATATAGGCCTGCATTCCCTTGGGAATCCTTTCCTGCGGTTTTGTTTTACCCCATTCCTTTAGGGATCCTCAACCAATTGGTAACAAATTGGCAAAAAAAATGCAATTCAAGATCCTGCCTTTGGGATCATCCCAAACCTGACCTACCAAGTAAAAAAACCTGGTAAGCGATCATTTGTGGTATCATCAAACCGTTTCTGAGGGTCAACCGGTTTATTAGGGCCAAGGGCTTTTGGCCAAAAAGGTAATTATTTGGAGCGCAAGCTATTTGTCTTTTAGAATTCAGAGAATGAAGTCCGCAGGGGGATGTTGTCTCCCAGCAGTTGGTTTTTCCCCAAGGGAAGGCAGGGGTCTGAATCCATGAACCGCAATCGTTTTCTGGCCGGGGTATTTGGGGTTCTTGGCCTGGGGGTCATTGTTGTTGCCACTCATGTAATGGGTGAAGCCGGAAAGGATGCCAAGGACAAAGACCTTCGCAGTTCCGGCTTGATGAAACCGATCCATCAGGACCGGCAATTTGAAATGACCTTGAACCAATGCCGCTTCACGGGGCGGCCCCTGATCGCTTACACAACCCAACAGGGCGAGAAATACTTTGCCTTACAAGTTCAACCTAAGCTGGCCCAAGGTCCAGAGCGCCCGCGGGACATTCTCCTGCTGATTGACACTTCCGCCAGTCAGGCGGCTGCGCCGATGGAAACCTCGCGGAAATTGGCCAAGCTCTTTGCCGACAACCTTCGTGACAACGACCGTCTTTCTCTGTGGACCATCAGCAACGAAGCTAGGGCTGTTTCCCGCGGTTTTCAAGGGAAAAAAGATTTAACCGAGGCCCTCAAAACCTTGGATAAGGAATATGCCTCGGGTGGAACCAACCTGAAAAAAGGCCTCCAGGATGTCATTCCCACCTTTGAGGACATCGCCGGCCGCCAAAAAGTTATCGTGTTCGTTGGCGATGGCCTGAGTATTGCCGGCCCAATTAATTCCTCTGATCGCGCCTCCCTGGTCAAGGAAATGGCTCGTAAAGAAATCGGATTTTACCCCATTCCAATTGGCCCCCGGCTCGACCCGGCAAACCTTCATGGCCTGGCCTCCGGCACTGGCGGCTTGGTTATGCGCCTTCTCCCCGGCGATTGGGTTGAGGATGTCTTTAAAAGGCTGCAAGCGTCATTTGCCGTGCCGGTTCTTTACCACCCCGTCCTGCGCCTACCCGAGGCGGTGACCGAAGTATACCCAACCCAGTTGCCCCCCTTGAGGTCTGACATTCCCACTTTGGTTGTCGGAAAGATCGGCGCCGCCAAAGAACTGGCTTTCCGGGTTTCTGGCGCCTTGCAAGGGCAGGATACCAGCCTCGAAATCAAAGAGGCCATGCCCGAAGGGGAAAGCGAAAACTATTTCTTGATTCAGGTGGTGAACCAATGGAAAAACCGCAAGGAAACCCCGGCGCTGATTCAAGGAGATCGGGCCTTGGCCTTTGCTGCCGAGCAAAATCAGATTGCAGTCAACAATTTAAAAGACAAGGCTGAATGGGCCATTCAGGAAGACATGTTCGATGCTGCTTCCAAACTGTTTCAACAAGTCCTGGAAATAGATCCTCTGGATGCCGAGGCGAAAAATGGCCGCGGTTTCGTGCAGAAAATGCGTGATGGACAATTGAACCGGGACCAGATTAAAAACAAGATGCTGTTGAAAAAAGGCGATACGGTGGTTCGTCTTGGCGCTCAGGGAAAAAGATTCTCTGTTCCCGTTGGCCAATTGCCTGCCGAAGACAAGGGCAAAGGCAAACTCCCCCCTCCCGATATTAACAATGACGACATCTTAAAAGAGCAGAAAGCCAGGCAGGTGGTTGAAGGTCAAAGGGTAACCCGGCAAATTGAAGATGCCATTCGTCGGGCCAACCGCATGGTTTCCTCCAAGCCCACAGACGCGGTTGAGGTGATTAAGCAAGAATTGGCAAATCTGTTAGGGAACACCGATGTTTCCCCGGAAATCCAAAATCAGCTTTCTGGCCGTCTGACCAGGGCCCTGCAGGCGGTTACGCTGGAAGGCCGTAAGGCCAAGCGTGATGAAGACGAAAGGCTGCAAATCCAGGCCATGGCCGATTCTCGCGGCGCCCAGGCCAAGGTGACGCAAAACCAGGACGACCGCAATCGGGAAAGAATGCGCCTCTTTCATCATTTGATGACTCAGGCCAAGGAGCAGGAAGCGCAAAAACGCACTGAGGAAATTCGCCGCGATATGGTCAATCTCGGCTTGCCGGTTCCCCAGGCGGTTACCGCCGGGTACAACTTTGCCCAGCGCTCTTATTACCTGCGGGAGCTTCGCGACCTTCAGCGGGTGCGCGATGACAAATGGCTGGCCGTCCTTTTCGAAACCGAAAGATCCCATGTGCCTTTCCCTGATGAACCCCCGGTGATTTATCCCAAAGACACCGACTTCGCTCTCGGCCACCTGAGCCGCTTCAAGGATTGGGCCGAACTTTCCAACTACCGCAAGGTAAAATACGATGCCGCCGGGTTTGGCGGCCCCGATATTCTTCCCCGTACTTTGGAATTGAAGAGCCTTCTTCTCAAACAGGTCCGCTACCAGGGGTTGAAAGACGGTGATTTCAAATTGTCCGAAGTGATGGATCAGTTGCGCAACGCCTACAATTTGGAATTCGATGTCAATGAAAAGGCTTTTGCGGGCGATGGTGTAATGGATGTCATGAACACCGTGATAGCCTCTGCGGATAAACCTCTGCCGCCCATCAATGGCTCCATCTCAACCGTGTTGAAAAAAATCGTGGCGAGAATCCCCGCTGGTTCCACCGGGACATTCCTGCTGCGCAGGGAATCGATAGAAATCACCACCGGTAACGCCGCCTTGGCGGAAAAGGTGGTGCGTGTTTACCCCGTGGGAGACCTCATTTATCCTCCACCCAATGCCTTTAACCAGCAACAAGGGCTCCAGGCGGCAACGCTGTTTGGCTACGCCGGTAGCTATGGCTTTGCCGGGCAGTCGGTGGCCAATCAAGGCCTTGGAGCTTTACAAGGTGCGGGACAAATCGGCGCCATCGGCGGCCTCGGCGGCCTTGGCGGCGGCGGACTCGGTGGTGGCCTCGGCGGCGGCGGGGGTATGTTTGGTGGCGTGAACCAAATGGGTGGCAACGCCGGCGCTGGCGCTATTGGCGGCTTTGCCATGCAGGGCGGCGGTATGAATTTCGGCAATACAGGCGGCAGCGGGCCGCAAGGACAATTCGGCAATGTTGGCGCCCAGTTCGGTCAGCAGGGGGGCAACTATTCCGATTACCTCATCGGTATTATCCGCAATGTCGTGGGCAATGGCGACAAAGATTGGGCCGCAGCAATCCCTCCTCCGGGTGGCCCACCGGCCGATGCCCTTGGCGACCCTAGCGCTGGTCCCGAGAAAAACCAAATTGGCTATTACCAACCTGCCGATGCACTGGTTATCAAAGGCACTTCCCGTGTCCATACTAACCCCTATGCGCCCATTATTAATGTGGGGGGCGAAGCTCCTGCCATGGGTGCCGCCAACCGCCAGGGAAACGACCGTCTTGCCAACAACCGCAACCCCGGCAAGGGCCAGCCGGTTTTGGCTGTCGCCAACAAAATTGACGAGGCCAAACTGAAAGCAGACCCCGATGCGTATTGGAAGGAAATCCTGGATAACGGTGGAGAAAACCCTTACATGGTGATCGCCACCGCAGATTTCCTGGCCATGAACGGCTTCTTTGATCGCGCTGCCGGCTTCCTCAAGGCCAACCTGCGAAAGGGCGTGGTGGTGAAGCCGTGGGTTTATGAATCCCTGGCAATTGCCTTGCGGGAAAGCGGCGCCTCGCCGGCCGAGATTGAACGGGCCGAAGTTGCTGCCATTGACCTTGAACCGAGTAATGGCGCGGGCTTCTTAAAAGCGGGCAAATCCTTGGCTGGCATGAAACGCTACCCAATGGCCTTGGCCTTCTGTAAGCAAGCAGCGCACCTGGAACCCGGCACGCCAGATCCATTCTTGGCTGCTCTGGATTATGCCGAACTGGCCGAAGACGCCACGGCAATGGAATGGGCCGCGGGAAATCTTTTAGGCCAGGATTGGACCAATCGCAACCGCGAGATCCAGGAAAGGGCGCAAGTGAAAATCGATGCCTTGGCCAGGAAGTTCCGCCAGGCTGGAAATCCCGAAGGGCCCAAGGTTGCCGATAACGCCAAAACCAAGACCCGCCGCGACCTCGTCATTCGCCTCGCCTGGCAGGGCGATGCCGATCTCGACCTGGTGGTGAGGGAACCTGTGGGGAGTGTTTGCTCGGTCACCAACAGTCAGTCCATTGGCGGGGGCATTCTCATGGGTGACTCCCTGCGTGAAACCGGCCTGGAAACCTACACCGCCTCGGAAGCGTTTAAGGGCAAGTACGAGATTTCGGTGAAGAAGGTTTGGGGCCAAACGCTGGGCAACAAGGCCCAGGTCCGGGTCATCCGGAATTTTGGCGCCCCGGAGCAAAACGAGGAGCTTCTCACTTTCGACCTGTCGAAATCCAAACCGTTGGCCATCCAGTTGGAAAATGGCCGCCGGATGGAAACCGCTTATGTTCCGCCGCCTTCCCTCAGGCAAAACAACCTTGGTGAAATGGAAGTGGTCAGTTCCCGCGATTTGTTGACGCAACTACGGGACATGGCCAATCCGGAAATCACCGGAATCCAACGGGGAGCTGGCGCTGCCGCCACCATCCCCGTGGAATCCGCTCCCACCATGGCCTCCAAGAAGGGAAATGGCGATGACCAGGTGATTTATCAAACCCGGGTGCAGTCGTTCATGAAAAACGCCCTGGACATGACGGCACAGGTTTCCCTGGCCGCCGACCGCAGGTCGGTTCGTGTTTCCTTGAACCCGGTGTACAACCCCAACAGCCGGCAAGGCCCAGTGGTGGTCAGTTCTTCGGTGATTCCAGGGGATTGAAAATCTCCAGGGAAAACCCTTAAATCATTCAGGGTGAATCCAATAAAAGGGTTCACCCTGATTTTTCTTGCACAACTATTAAAAATTGCATCCCTGGGGCAAACTCTCCTCGAATTAGCGGTAAAAAGAAGCTATCCTTTAATTAGGACTGGAAGGGATGTTTTACTTTGGCAGGGGAAGTATTAACTCGATGTTAGCCTATTTGGAATTACTGAAAGGGGGTCGGGTGGGGCAGGTTCTCACCCTGGGCCCGGCGGGGGTGAAAGTCGGCCGTGACGCTTCTTGCAAAATTCGCATCCCCTCTTCAAAAATCAGCCGCCAGCATTGCAACTTCTTTTGGAAAGACGAAGCTCTTTTCCTGCAAGACCTCAAAAGCACTAATGGCACTTTTCTGAACGGCAAGAAATTGTCCGGCCAGATCAAAGTCCGTCATGGCGATCAAGTTGCCATTGGTTCTGTCATTTTCCGGGTCAATTTGCCGAACGGCAAAACTCATGATGTCACTCTCATGGTTGACGATGGCGAATTAGCCGAAGAAATCTTCGAGGCTCAACTTGCGGAAGAGTCCCCCGGCTCTTGGGAAGCCGACTTGCGAATTCCTGTTTCCGATTCCGATCTCATCGATTTGCCTGAAGCGTCCCCAGAGGACCTGCCCATTCCCCTGGCATCGGAACAACCCACTTTGAAACCGCAAGGGCGCAGCAGAAAAAATAAAACCCAGGTCGGCAGTGACGAATTCATTGAAGTCGTCAATAAAGGAATCAACCCCAAGACCGACGACAATGAAATTTCCCTCAACCTTCCCAGCGATTCCAACCTCCGCGACATAATATCCAAGCTGGAAGGCGTGGAAGACAATTAATTTTAGGTGAAATACTGTCGCGGAAGTTTTCCCAGTGCCCAGGAAAAAACCTGGCAAACCAGGCACCACAATCCTGCCCAACCCGCCAGGGCGATTCCCGAAAGAGTGTCGAGAAAAATCAGAGATTTTAAGAAAGTGACCACCGCTTTTTGCACGGTGGCGGGGGAAGGGCTATTAACCGCCGCGCATCCCGGAATTGCCAACCGCGCTCCAAGAATGAATACCAGGTAGGGTAAAATCCACGGCGTTGTTCCTTCCGCATTGAATGACGGTAAAAGCAAAACCCCGACCAACCCCAGCGCCGATAAGCAAAGGCCCAATACCACGCTCAGGCGTTCGGGCTGCCCGGCCTCCTCCTTGGCCATAACCGTGATTCCTGTGATGAAGATTCCTGCGGCCACCCCCTGGAACACCCCCGCCGGGCCGATCTCCCCCGTGACCACGGACCACCCAAGGAGAATATTCAACGCTCTGCAACTGCCCATGAGAACTGGACCCAGTGGAGTTTTTTTCCCCCCGCTATCGTAGGCCAAAATCAAAATAACCAGGGCCATGGCCAAGGCGCCGGAGATTCCCACCGCAGGTCGGCTCCATTCCAAACTCCAAACCAAAACGATGCCCATCCCCATTAAAATCCCTGCGAACCAGCCGACCCAGCTTCTCGGGACCGCACCCGAGGGGATAGGCCTGTCCGGTCTTTCAACCGCGTCCACGGCCGCGTCGAAAAAGTCGTTCCACGCCATGCCCGAGCAATAGAAGCAGACCGAAGCCAGGGAAAGGACAGCTAATGGTAGGGCATCGCCACGAGTAAATCCGGCGCATAGGGCGCCCAGAAGAATGTTGGAAACCGCCGACGGGGCCAACGGCAGGCGAGCTGTGCGGACCAGGGCAAGAAACTGGTTGCGGTTCATGGTTCTCAGCTTTCCTGCCGGGTCAGTGGCGCCCACCTAATATTGAAAAAACAGTTTAACTTATTTTGAGGGGTGCTGGGCCAAGAGGTGAACGCTGTTCCGTCAAAAAAACAGGTTTCCAGGAAAAACAAAAACCCGGCAAATTTCAGTTAACCCAGGAGTGGCTGAATTCTTTCCCGGGCCGTGCGCGCCGCCAAGTCCGGGTCTTCCACATAGGGATAAAGTTCAATCGTGACCCAGCCGGTGTACTGAATGCCCTTAATAGCCTGGAGAACCTTTTTGAAGTCGATAGCTCCTTCCCCGGGCACAAGGTGATGATGGACGCGTGTGGCGGCGATGTCCTCCAGGTGAAAATGGCGGATATATTTTGCCAGGCTGGGAATAATTGCTGCAGGGTCCTCCCCCACGCAGTAGGAGTGTCCAATGTCGAAATTCAAACCTACCGCCGGCGAGTCGATATATCCCATCAGTTCCAGAAACTGTTCGGCGGTTTCGATCAGCAGCCCGGGCTCCGGTTCAATCAAAAGAGAAACGCCTTCCTTTTCCGCGTGAGCGATCACGGGTTTTAGCATTTCAATGAAAAGAGAAAGTGCGCTTTTCCAGGATGAGCCCGGCTCCACCGGCCCGCCTGGCTCCGTGGTTATGCAGGGCGCTCCAAGTTCCCGCGCCAAGGTCAATGCCCTAATGGTGTGGTCGATGCGGATCTGGCGGTAATGCTGGCATGGCTCAATCCACGAGGGATGCCAATACCGCTGCCGAGGATCGTTCACCGCGTGCATCATGAAGGCGTTGATGTTAGAAATGGGCAGATGATTATCTAGCAGGTCCTTGCGGATGGCATCTTTTTGCTCCTGCAAGAGAAAAGCCGGCCAGGCGTGTGGCACATCAGCCATGATTTCGATCCCTTGGTAGCCCAGGGAAGCGATCCTGCGGGCCGCCTCGGCAAAAGAAAAACGCAAATAGGCGTTACTGCTGAAAGCCAGCTTCATCCCTTGCCTCCTGCCTTGATGGCGTAGTCGCGCAACATCTGGAACTGTTCAAAAAAGTCGTGGTTTTGCACGCCCATTGGCCCTTTGAAGAAACAGGCCAGGTGAGTCAACACCCCGTGTTCTTTCCGCTGTTTGGCCAACAGCGCCAGCCGGGCCAGATCCAGGACCAGCGGGCCGGCCAGAATCGAATCACAACCCTGCCAGATGAATTGCAAAATCATCGGGGTGCCAAGAAATCCCTGAAAATGAATGTGGTTCCAGGCAGTCTTCCAGTCATCCATCGAAGGAATGTACTCGATGGACACCAGGGTCTGCGGCTTGTAACCGACAATGGAGGAAATGACCTGATCCTTGGTTTTGATTTTGGAAGCCTTGTTATCGGGGTCGTCGAGGACGATGCCGTCGCGGTTGCCAAAGATGTTGTGCCCCACCCAACTCAGGATCTTCCAGTTGCGCAAAGCGAACATGGGCGCCAGGACGGATTTCATCAGCGTTTCACCGGTTTTACCGTCTTGCCCCGCTAATGGCGAACCGGTGGCGGCGGCCAATTCTTGTATCGCCGGGAAGGTGGCTCCCAGGGAGGGGGTGAAATTAATAAACGGCATGCCCGCTTCAACCGCCGCCCAGGCGTAGAGAGAACTCGAGGGCAGGCAAGTGTCGCCGAGGTCAAGGGCTGCGTTCATTTCCTTCAGAGACTGATGGCAGGCGGAAAGCGGGAAGGGGGGTTCGGTCGATCCAACATGGATGACCACCACCTGTTCCAAATGGTTGGCCTTTTGGAACTGTTCGTAATCATTCCGCAATCGTTGGATAGCCTGGCGCGGGCTTTCTGCCGCAGTGGCTTGGCTCAAATCGGCCATGTTGGCAATAGTCTTTCCCGACTGTGCAACCGTGCCTGGCCGGATGTTCTTGCCCCACTCCGTCAGTGTGGGCTCGACGGCGCGCAGAAGATCCTCGTCAAACAACCGGGCTTTTTTGTGCAGTTCCCAGGCCGTTTCCTTGAAGGAACTCTTGCGGATTTCGTGCCCGCCGGCCACGAACAAGTCCCAGGGCTCGAGGCCCGTGCCTTCAAACAAGGGCAGTTCGGTAACCAGGGAGACAGGCGAGGTGAGCTTGTCTTTCAAAGCCGCCAGGCCCAGCGCCGCCGTCGTTCCCACCCCGCCACACGCGCCAATTAACCAAATACCAACGCGTCGAGTACTCATACTGTCATGCTCCAGGAATTTTCGCTCAAGGCCAGGGGAGGGATCAGGCAGGTTCGGCTGTAGGAAACACCCTTTCTTTCGGGTTAAAAGTATTATCGCAACCCCTTCTCTTTTAACAAGGAACCAAACGAGGGTTATTAAGGCCAAACTCCAGGAACAAATAAATGTCAGGATAATGGCTGACTTGGGAATGTCTGGGCCAGGGAGCGACCCGGAGAGGGGCGGATTTTTTCCCGGGCCCTACAATGGCTTTATCGACCCCTGCACACGGGAATAATTCCATGGCCTCCAACCCAAATCTGTTTTGCTCCATCGAGGAAGCGTTGGAGGAACTGCGCCAGGGCCGGATGATTGTCCTGGTTGATGACCCCAACCGTGAAAACGAAGGCGACCTGGTTGTTGCGGCTGAGAAAGTCACACCCGATGCCATCAATTTCATGATGCGCAACGGCTGCGGCCTGGTCTGCCTGGCCATGTCCGCCCCCATTTGTGAAAGGCTGAATCTGGAGGTCCTTCCATCTCACTTGCCGGAAGGCGTGGGCACCCCATTTACCCCCTACATCGACGCCAAGAGTGGTATCACCACGGGAACCTCGGCCTTCGATCGGGCCCGAACGGTTCAAGTGGCGATCGACGACCTTTCCACCCCCAACGATCTGGTTCGTGGCAAGGGCCATGTGCCGGGGTTGAAAGCCAGGGAGGGCGGGGTTCTTGTCCGCGCCGGGCACACCGAAGGCAGCGTTGACCTTGCTCGCCTGGCCGGGTTGAAGGCTGCCGCCGTGATTTGTGAAGTGGTTAACCCGGATGGCAGCATGGCGCGAATTACCGACTTGGTTCCGTATTGCCAGCGGCATGGCCTAAAAATGTGCACGATCGAAGAGTTGATCAAATACCGCCGCCTGCGGGAAAAACTGGTGCGCCGGGAGATCCAACTGCGCCTGCCAACCAGCCTGGGCGGGTTCGACATGTTCGCCTACACCTCGTTGGTGGATGCCGAGCCTCATTTGGCCTTGTGCAAAGGGGATGTGGGAGTGGAGCGAGACGGCAGCGTGTTTGTCCAGCAGGAACCGATCCTGGTGCGCATTCACAGTCAGTGCCTGACCGGCGACATTTTCGAAAGCCTGCTTTGCGATTGCGGTTCGCAACTTCACCAGGCCATGAGGCAAATTGAAGAGGCAGGGAAGGGCGTGTTGTTGTACATGAGGCAGGAAGGGCGTGGCATCGGGCTGCTGTCCAAGTTGAAAGCCTATAAGCTGCAGCAGGAAGAGGGGCTTGACACCGTGGAGGCCAACCAGAAACTTGGTTTCGGCCCCGATTTAAGGCATTATGGCATTGGCGCACAGATCCTTCTCGACCTGGGCATTCGGCAGATCCGCTTGCTGACCAATAATCCCAAGAAAATAATCGGGCTGGAAGGGTACGGCCTGCATATCACGGAGCGGGTGTCGATCCAAATTCCTGCCAACGAACTGAACCGCAAATATTTGGAAACGAAGAAGTCGAAACTGGGTCACATCCTCGACCCCAAGCACTTGAAAGGGCTGGAGGAATAATTTTAGCGGGGTCCGCCTCGCCCTCCGGGGCCGCCCCCAGGCATGCTGGCGCCTCGCGTTACGCTGATTTCCGCCACCCGCCAGTCGATCTTCTGGTTTTCTCCCAAGTCCTCGCCTTCCAGGTAGAGCGTGGCGAATATTTGGTAGCGGGGAAAGAGCAAAATAAGGCAGTCGAAACCGATGCGGATCTTGTTCCCTTCCTGCTGGTAATCCGGAATGACCGCGGGATCAATGCGAATCCATTCAGAAGGACCGAGTAAGGGCCCAGCGGGAATGCTGTTGGTCGTTGGTCGGAAGGAAACGCGAAGGTCCTCCATAATGGAATCTTTCATTTTGGAGTCCGACCAGAAATCCGGCGCGAGTTTGTAAAGCTTGCCTTCAAAGACCGCGTTGGCTTGCTGCAGGAAGGCCCTGCGCTCGGGAGTCTCGGCGGCAAAAGTGGAACCGCCCCCCAGGGCGGTTAGGGCTGGCGGCAGAGTGAAACCAACCGCGCCTTTTTCTGCCAGCGCCTTCTCCGGCCCGGACAGCGTTCCAGGAATGACTATCTCCCAAATCTTATGCGCCGCTGCAAATGTCCATTTCTGAGCGAAATCCACTGCCAAGACCAAATGCTCCAGTTTTCTGCGAGTGCCATCCTTGGGCCGCAGTCGCTGGTTCATGCCTGTGCTTTCCAGCAGCACTTGCCATTGCCTGCCTTTGAAAGCCCCGGTTGGGCTTTCCATTCCCAACACGGTGATGGAAGGCTCGAAACTGCCATCGGGGCCTTCAATATGGTAGATCAATCGCACCTGGTACCCGCCGCCTTCATAGGCCGGCGCGGAAGCCGACTTCAACACCAAAGACTGGACCTTTCCTCCGGATAATTGCATCAAGCGAACTAACTCCCTGGCTTTGAACCCGGAATAGACCCCCTTGGAAAGCGGGTCCATGGCGGCGTTGTAAGTGATTTCCAGGGTGGACCGCACTTGGGCATCTTCCGGCGGCCGAGGGGGCTTGATGGTTAGCAGAAACCCTTTATCGAGTTCTCCCTTCCCCAGGATGGCCATCCATTGGCGAGCAAACTGATCCGCTTGAGAGCGGACAGCGAAGAAAATGGCGGAATAATGGGCCAGGTAGCAAAGAATAAAAAGCCCGGTCAAGCGCATGCCCCAGTGGGCGAGCTTTTCGCCGCCGAGGGTGTTTTCCGAGGCGCGGGCCCGCTGATACCCCATGGCGCACAGGAGAATTGCCAGGCCAGGCCAAAATAAAATCCACGGAGGCATCAGCCAAGGAGTATTGAACACAAAAGCCGCGGTGAACCCCGCGACCATGGAGACGCAAAACAATCCTCCAACGATGCACCCCAAAATGGAGAGGATCGAAAGGGGTTTGTATCCGGCGTCTTGGTGGGCTGCCAAGTCCGGCGTCGGGGGTGGAATCTCCCCCGGGAAGGAACTGTATTTTCTTTCCTGATTGAAACCTGCAGGTCCACTCATGTGGTGACTCCTCTGGGCTGCCCCGTGAGAAAGCCGCGGTCAATCGCCCAGATCGGCCGAGACATCTCCGGCCATGGCTCGGCGGGAAGCCTCATTATGGCTTTCAGCCCGAGCTTGCACCACGCCGCTGGCATCCAAATAAATCTTATCGTTCAAGATTTCCTGAATGACAATGGCCATTTTGTCCGTAGTGCGCGTTTCCACCAGCGGGCGAGCCCCCTGATTAAACATCAACAGGCGCTTTTGAATCAGGGTGGACAGTTTGAACCGCCCCCCCACGCGATTGACAATCGCTTCTTCCTTTAGTTCATCCAGCATAAGGGTTACCTCTCCATAAACAAGGGTTTGATAAGTTCCTTGATCCTGCCGGCGGCCCGGTTCAGATCGTCATTGACCACCTGATAATCGTACTCGTTGGCCCGCCCCATTTCCTCTTTGGCGCAGGCCAGCCTGCGGCCCAGCGATTCTTCGTTCTCTGTCCCGCGGGCACGCAAACGCGCCTCACATGCTTGCCAATCGGGCGGAAAAACAAAAATGCTGCGCGTCACTTCACCTGTTCTCCGCACCTGCCCAGCTCCCTGGACATCAATTTCCAGGATCACTCCTTTACCCTGTTCCCTCCGCCGGGCAATCTCTTCCTTCAGGGTGCCGTAAAAACTCCCGTAAACCTCTGCCCACTCCAGAAATTCCCCGGCCGCCACTCCTTGTTGAAACCGTTCCTTGGTCCAAAAGTGGTAATCGGCGCCGTCCTTTTCGTTGGCCCGCTTGGCCCGAGTGGTCACCGACACCGAAATCTCCAAAGGAAAAGCAGGATCCTTTAGCACCTCACGAACCAGGGTGGACTTCCCGCTGCCGCTCGGCCCGGAAATCACAATCATTGGCCCCTTTTTTCCACCAAGCGGTTCATTCGACATTCTGAATCAGTTCGCGAATGCGCTCCAGGCCGCCTTTGATTTCCACCACTTCCCGCGAAATTTCGACATCCGGCGCCTTCGACCCCATGGTGTTGGTCTCGCGCGCCATTTCCTGCACCAGGAATTCCAGCTTTCTTCCCGGGCTTTCCACCTCTTTTAACGCCATGGCAAATTGTTCCAGGTGGCTGCCCAAACGCACGATTTCCTCGGCAATGTCGGCCCGCTCGGCGAAAACTGCCACCTCGCGGATCAGGTCCGCCGGGTTTATCGTGGCCCCCGATTCCCGTAGCAACCCGCGCACCCGTTCCAGCAAGCGGTCGCGATATCCTTCCACGGCTTGCAGCGCCAGGCCGCGGATCCTTTCCAAATGTCCCGCGATCCCTTCCTTGAGCGCCAGCAATTCACTGGCCATCCACTGACCTTCGGTTACGCGCATGGCCTGGAATTTTTCCAGCGCCCGCTGCAACATGATTTCAATTCGGGGCCAGTCCTCTTCCAGCAACTTTCCCACCGGGGCATCTTCAGGAATCACCCCCGGCAGCATTAATAATTGCCCCGCGAGATTTTCCACCAGCTTTGGCCCCAGTTTCAATTCCTGCCCCAAGTCTTGCAACTGTCTTAAATAACCGCGCAGCGCTTCCACCTGAATCTGAAATTCTCCGGTGTTCCTTTTGCGCTGCAGCCGCAAGTGGACCTGAATAGTGCCACGCCGCACAGCTTTCCTGATGACTTTTTCAAACTCGGGTTCCAACGCCTGGTGCGTTTCTGGCCCGCGCAACTGCACCTTCAAATAACGATTGTTGACCGCCCGCAGTTCAACCCCGATCGACAGGTTTTCATCCTGACAGTACGCTTCGCCGTAACCAGTCATGCTGTACAGCACGGGCATCCGCTGGCCGATGGGCCCGCGCCTCGGTTATTTCTTTCCGCCATCCGCCTTGGAATTTTCCTTCGGCCCGTCCTTGGATTTCTCGCCACCCTCTCCTTTTTTTACCTCGGCGCCTGGCCCTTTCCCCTCCTCCTTGGGACTTCCCTTCTCTTCTTTTTTCTCTTCCTTGGCTTCCTTCTTTTCTTCCTTGCCGTCTTTGCTTTCGCCTTCTTTTTTCTCCCCGTCCTTTTTCTCCCCATCCGCCTTGTTGGCGGGAGGATTCTCTGGCGGGGGAAGCGCCTCGCCCGGTTGCACCATCCAAATCAAAATGATAATCAGGGACACCCAAATGCCTGCAACATAAAGGGTGAACTTGGTGAAGGCATCAGTGGCTTTGGACCCAAAGGCGCTTTGTCCGCCTGGGCCGCCAAAAGCACCCGCCAACCCGCCACCTTTTCCCTTCTGAATCAAAATGACCAGAATTAAAAAGAGGCTGACCAGCCAGAGGACCAAATTTACCAGGGGAGGAACCCAACTCCAAACTGCGAAAAACGGCTGCATGTTTGCCCTTCTTGCCCCCGGGTGACAAAGTGTACCCGCCCGGAATCTTCCCCGGTTTTTAGTACTGCCCGTACCGCCACATACTAGAAAAGAACATTATAGGAATCTCGGCCCATGGGAAAAGCAGAAAACACCCAACTCGAGGCTACAAAAGGACTTTCAGTCATTTCCTTCAGGGCTATTCCACTCGTTACCTTTTTTTTCCTCGCGGATAGCTTTTTCCAGGGCGTTGGCAACCTGGTCGATAAATAGCCGGTCTTCGTCCTGAATCATTTCCTTTTCTCCCCCCGCTGCGCTGACTACGACCTGGAACCTTAAATGTTTGGCTCGCTGCTGGATATGCTTCTTCAGCCTCTGCCAAAAAAACTTCCCCTGGACTGCCGTAAGAAGAAATGACCAAAGGCCATGCAATAGAGATGCCGGGTTTCCTTCCATCATCCCAGGCAGGACCCCAAGGGGGTTGATGTCGAAACTCCAGAATAAAAGGTTTCCCAAAACCACCAGAACCAGCAAGCATTCAACCAAGGTGTAAAGTGCTAGCCAGGAATTCAGGTGAAGTCGGCTCGCTTGCGGATATTTTTCCAGGGTGTTTCGCACCACCGAGGTAATCCCGGCAATGGCAAAAGTGTGTCGGGGAAACCGAGCCATGGCAGAATCAATGTGAATGCCCCGCTCGTCGAAAAAAACCTGCCTATTGGTCATGCGTCTATTGTAATCCACGGAAGGCGTCTGGTGGCGCTTTGAAATTGATTAAACGCAAAGGCGCAAGGCGGGAAAAAACATTCAAGGCCAGTTTGGTTTTGGCCAGGCTGGGTAAATAGGCAACCGGGTGGCGTGATGGGACACCTCTGTAATAAACGCCCGTTCCCAGGATTCAAAGGGTCGGCCCTGGTAGTCTCAAGGGGAGCAGGAGCGATCGGTTAATAACCGCCCTTTGAAGTCGATTGGCGGGGTTATTTTGATTAAAACCACAAAAAACACCATGTAAGATAGCAAACTCGGAGTAGAGAAAAGTTGGCCGGTGCAATTAGACAATAAGGTCGTCTAGTAATATTTTTGTCCGGGAAATTATTTAAAAATTATTGGAGATACCGTCCGAGTCTGGTAAAAGACATTTTCTTCCTTAGCCTTGTTTTTCCTTTCTTTTGTCCGCCCTGTGTTCAGGAGGATTCGATGGTCTTTTCTAGATTCAAAGAACGATCTGGGTTCACCCTGATCGAGTTGCTTGTTGTCATTGCGATTATTGCCATTCTGATTGGGCTTCTTCTCCCCGCCGTGCAAAAAGTGCGGGAGGCCGCGGCGCGCAGCCAGTGCGGCAACAATCTCAAACAGTGGGGGCTTGCCATCAACAATTGCCATGACCAGCACCTTAAGTTGCCACCCGCCTTGGGCTTTTATCCCGGCACGACCTACACCGGCTCCGGGGCGGCGTTTGGCATCGGCACCTTCCATCTCCTGCCCTATGTGGAGCAGGAAAACCTTTACAAGTCATCGTTGGGAAATGTTGCCGCTTTGGGGGGAGCTGTACTCTTCCCCGGTAACAATCAGGTTTATTCCAAGCCGGTGAAAACCTTCATGTGCCCCTCTGACCCCAGCATCCCGGCAGGGTCGGGGATCATTACCGAAGGGACCACCACTTGGGGTGCATGTTCCTATGCCTTCAATTCCTTGTGCTTTAGCGGGGAGAATGCCATCGTGCAATCCAACCCGCCAGTCGCGAATGGCCGCAGTTACGATCCCCAGGGCGATATGAAAATCCCCACCAACTTCCCTGATGGGACTTCTAATACTTTGGTGGCTTGCGAAAAATACGCCCAGTGCAGCAGTGGGCCGTATGTTGGCGGCAGCTACTGGGCCTACAGCGCGCTTTCTTCCCCTGTTCTGCCTGCGCCGATGAACCCGCCACGACCGGTTTATCCGGGGTTTGAAATCACTTTCTTCATGGCGGTGCCAGGCGCCAATGCTGTCGGGCCGCAATCCAAGTTCCAGGTTACACCGACCCCTTTTAACGGGAATTGTAATCCCTTCCAGGCTGCGACCCCTCACCAGGCCATGCAAGGTTGCATGGTAGATGGGAGCATCCGCTCAATTTCCGGAGGGGTTAGCCCCAATACTTGGTGGGCTGCTTGCACGACCAATGGCGGGGAAGTGCTGGGCGATTGGTAAACAGAAAGGTTTTCCATGAAGAAGGACAGGTTATTCAGGTTTTCCCTTGAAGGGGCTTTTTTCCTGGCGCTGGTTGGGCTGGTTGCCGGCTGCGGTCAACGCACCGGCTCCGTCGCTGGGAAAGTCACCTTCAAGGGAATGCCCTTGGCTTCTGCCACGGTGACTTTTTTTGATTCCGCGGGAAATGTCCGCTATGGGGTAACCGGCGAATCCGGGGAGTATTCCATTGCTGAGGTGGTCACGGGAAAGGCTAAGATAATTGTCGGCATGCCAGTGGAGATTTCCATGATCACGCCAGCGGAGCGAGCGGGAAAGGAAAAACCCCCAACTAAATCCAAGTACCCGGCCCTGCCCGAAAGGTATTTGGACCAGGAAAAATCCGGCCTTTCACTCGAAGTTCAAGGCGGTTCGCAAACTTTTGACCTCAAATTGGATCAGTAGCTGATTCAGCGCCCGCTTTGCGGCCAACTCTTCCCCAGCGTATTCCCTTCCTTGGGATTTTCCAGGAGTTTTTGGAATGGTAGGATCGGCATATCGCCGATCCTACTTTTTTTACCATTTAAATATTCGCCACCATGGGGTAGAACTCATCGTCCTCGTTCTTCCCCCCGTAGCCTTTGCCCACGCTGGTTTCATCCTTGACGAATTCCACCGCCCGAATCCATTTGACCATCTTGTACCCGAGTTGGTTCTCGGCGCGCAGGCGCAAGGGCGCCCCATGCACCACATTTAACCGCTCAAAGTTCATTTCAAAAGCCAGCATTGTTTGGTGATGCAAGGCGTTCTTGATGGAAAGGGAATCATAGTATTCCCCGCCATAATGCCCTTCGCCAAAGGAATGGAAAACCACGGTTCCCGCTCCGTGCAAGGGCCGGACATGTTGGATTAGCCTCTCCAGGGATAAACCGCCCCAGTGAGCGATCCCCGACCACCCCTGGATGCAATGGTGCATGGTGATCTGGTCTTGCTTGCCCAGGGCGATAATGTCATCGAGGGAAAGTTCCACCGGATTTTCCACCAGCCCGAAAACCTTGAGCCGGTAGTTCTTGAACCCTTCGCTCTGCAGCGCCAGCCAGGCCGGATCATTCGGCATTTTGCCATTGGGCCAGAAATAGGGGGAGATCTCTGCTTTGGAATATTCCGCGCGGGTTTCCATTTGATTCAGGAACCGCCTTTGTAAAGGGCCCAGGAGTTTTCGAAACCCCATTTGCAGAGCCCGCGGCCGGTTCCACGATATCCAATGCGCCCCAAAACAAGCCAGCACCACCAGAAAAATGCCAATTGCCCCAATTATCAAACCCAGGGGATTTTGATCATCCGTGCCGAACACGATGTGGTTCAGGTTTTGCTTCAAGCCCGTTAGCGCAACCATGGTCAGGTGTGGAACCAGAAAACCCAGGTAACCGAGCAGGGCCAAAAAATGAATTGACCGGGCGCATTGCCTGCCGCCAAATAGCTTCGGATACCAGCGAAAGCGGTTGTCGATGGCTGGGGACATGGCCAGGCCGGTGAAAAAGGTAGTTGGCGCGAGAAGGAAAATCACGCCGAAATACGAAAGCTGCTGCAGGGGGTTGTATTTGTAAAACCCGTCCGGTTCCACCGGCAAATGCAAGGTGGCGTAATGGACAAACACATTCCAGGCGTCGAAAAATATTTTGGTGTCGATGGGGACGAGTCGTTTCCACTGGTTCGTGCAAAACAGAAGTGCGATGAAAATCAGTCCGTTAATAACCCAGAAAAACGCCGACAAAAAGTGCCAGTAGCGGGCTATGCCAACCGTATGTCGGTAGCCGGGCAAGCCAATTATTGGGCTCAAGTACCGGCTGTCGTCCTTGGCGGTCCAGATCCGGTCCTTGGGCACATCAATGGGGGTAAAGCGCAGCCAGGCGCTTCCCGGGGTGCAGTGGTCGTTCAAATAAAGACGCGGATGATCCATCAAAATGGAAAGCCCGCTGCGGACCAGCAGGACCATCAGGAAAAAATTCACGAAGTGAGTCAGGCGGATCCAGATGGGGAAGCCGATTGGGTCGTTGACTATCGCGGGTATGGTTTGCGGGCTTTCAGTGATTTGGGGCAGGCCCAGAGTGAAATACTGTCCCCAGGCGACTGCCACCGGGCCGATGGCCGCCAGGGTGATAAGGAAAAGCCAAAGTGGCTTTATTTTGACGGAAATTCTACGGTCTTCGGGGAAAATAAGTTTGTCGTGAAGACGGTCATGGGCCATGTGAGTGTTCCTGAAGGACAGTGTTGGCCCAATGATAACCCGGGAAATCTCTGCTTGCAACAGGTGGCTGGCTTGCCTCCGTCGTAACTGGGGATTCCAGCGGTGTAGAAGGGCAAACAGATCGAGTGATTACCAGTTGCTATTGGCTTCGCCGCCGGCCCTGGTGCTGAGGTTGCAGATGGACAGGTTGATTTCATCAGCCGCAAAGCGGACGGAGCCATCGCAAAACAACAGGTTCACGCCTCCGGAATGATTGCTCCTGGAGGCGGTCAGTCCCTTGTTATGGCAGACATTTGCAATCCCAACCCTTTTTATGATTGGGGCTGTAGTAATGGTGTCATCCACAGATAGAAATGTCCCCATTAAGCTGCTTTCAAAGGAGGCAGCCAATGGAGACGATAACGATGAGTCGGAAGGAAATGTCACGGTTGGAATGGATGGAGAAGGTGAAGCGGAAAGAGCTTTCACTTTGGACGGCATCGAGCAAGATG
>SHZZ01000067.1 GCA_009692005.1 Gemmataceae bacterium
TTTTATTCCGGCATGCCGAACCTCGGTAGTTCCGGCGGTTCACGCGTCATTTTCGCTGTCTTGACCATCCTCGGGCTGTTGTTGGAATTCGCCTTGCTGATTACGGGGGCGGCTTTTTTCACCCGCAGCGCCAGGGAGATACAATCGGTAGGATTCGGCGCTTCCGCACTGATCCTTTTCGTGGTCTCCTTGATTATTTTCTTGGCCGCTTCCATCCTCTTTGCCAACGCCACCACAATCGATTCATACCGGATTGGCATGTTGATCACCGGTTTTGCCTCGGGCGTTTATTACTCGGGATTTATCACCCTGACCTTTCTCTTTCACCGGGCTTTTATCTCGCTGGGCAGGGATGGGCACGGTTACAGCGTTCACCTGCTGGGATTTGCCTTAATAGGCATCCTTTTTGCCTCCATTATCGCCGCTACGGTATTGTTCATGGTGAAACCGGATGGTGAAACCGATATTTTTATTATGGCCCTGGTGATGGCCTTGGAAACACTCGGCTTGCTGCAACTTTTGTTGGTGTGGTTTCTATTCGAGGCCTTATCTTTGCGGTTCTTCCTGGGGAAAACCCTGCGCGGACAATGATCTCACGAAGCGCCTGGCGCCCGCCGGGCAAAAAGAGGAAGAAGCGGGCCAGAGGCCCGCGCACCCAGGAGAAGAAAACCCGCCGCGCTTTCTGCGCGGCGATCCCAGCGACTCGGTTCAATTATCGCTGGGGCTGGGGATGGCCGAGGGCAGGAGGGTGACCCATTTATTTTTGTCGGGGATGTCGAAGATGTCCCCGGCGGAGGCGGGGACAATGGCCCAGGCGCCCTCATTGAGTTCATTCTCAAGCTGCCCCGGGCCCCAGCCGGAATAGCCCGTCACCATGCGAAAACGCCCTTCCTCTTTTTTCTCGTTGGCCTCGGTGGCGCGCTGCATGGAATTTTCGTCCCCAATGAACAAACCGGGCGCCACTTGTCTTTCCTTTATTGAACCCGGATCGACCCAGTCGCGGTGATTGTGAATGATGAGGATGCCTTCGGATTTGCAGGGTCCGCCGACATACAAGGGAAAAGGCAGCGACCACGCCTCCGGCGGCAAGGGCCGGTTCAAAACCAGGCCAAAGGCTCCCCCGCTGTCGTGCTGCAGAAGCAATATCACCGTCTGCAAAAAATTTGGATCCCGCAGGACGGGGCGGGCAATGAGAAACTTCCCGGTCAGCGAGCGCTTGCTTTTCAAGAAAACCCCCAAAGAAAAGAGCCAGAAACTCTTTCCCATGTTACTATAACTCCGCTCAACCCTGGATAATAACAGGAAAACAGGAAACCCTTGAAAACTCTTCCGAGGACGCCATCATGGATCGCGTGCACTTTATCTGGTTGGTGACGGTTTGTTTGGCAGGCATGACCCTGACCGGCGCGGCAACCGCCGCCCGGCCCTTGCAAGTGGAAGACCTCTTCCGCTTTTTGCGCTTGAACGACGCGCAAATCAGCCCCGATGGCAAATGGATCGCCTACTCCGTCACCCGCGTCGATTTTGAAGGAAACAAGTCCTCAAGCAACCTGTGGGTAACGGCCAGTGATGGAAAAAGTCCGCCGCGCAGACTGACCGCCACGGAAAAAAAAGACCGCCATCCGCGCTGGAGCCCCGATGGCAAACGGATCCTCTTTGAATCGACCCGCTCGGGGGAATCGCAATTGTGGATCATCGATATCAACGGAGGCGAGGCGAGGCAAATTACCAGCCTGGCCACCGAGGCCTCCAGCGCCATCTGGTCGCCAGACGGCAAACAGATCGCTTTTCTTTCCGCCGTCTTCCCGGAATTTTCCACCCTGCCTTTCAAGGAATCGAACCAGGCCAACAAAAAGAAATTGGACGAGGTGAAAAACAACCCGGTCAAGGCCAAGGTGTTCACCCGCCTTTTTTACCGCCACTGGGACAGCTATGTGGAAGACAAAAGGCAGCACCTGTTGGTCATGCCTTTTGATCCCTCCAGTGAAGGCATGGTCGACCCGCGCGATGCCACCCCCGGCGACCGCGACGCCTACCCGACTTCCACCACTTTTTCCTCCGGCGACGATTTTACCTTCACCCCCGATAGCAAGCATCTGGTCTTCAGCGCCGTGCCGGAAAATGGCGAAGCCTGGAGCACCAACATGGACCTGTGCCGGGTTGCCATCAGCAACACCTCGGTGAAATGGGAAAACCTGACGCCTGACAATCTGGCTGCCGATGGATCCCCTGCCTTCTCTCCCGATGGCAAGCACCTGGCCTACCGGGCTCAGAAGCGGGCCGGGTTTGAAGCCGACAAGTGGGAAATCCTCCTGGCGCCCTGCGCCCCCGATGGAACTTTGAAAGGCAAAGCCGTGTCGGCCACGGGGAATTTGAAAAAGGACCTGTCGGTGGGAGAGTTCTGCTGGGCCGGGCCAGAAAAGATCACCTTCACCGCTGACTTTGAAGGCAGCGTGGGACTGTTTCAAATTCACCCGTTTTCACCAGGCGCCCTCGTGCAGAACGGGATAAGCAGTTTCAGCATGGGCGTATCGGTCAGCAACGATGGTTCGCGCATGGCGCTTTTAAATGCCAGCATGCGCAACCCTGCGGAAGTTTACTCGGGGGCGGGGGATCTGCGGCTGAGCGCCCCGGTCAATGTCAGCCAGGCGAACGCGAAATTCCTCGAGGAACTAAGCCTGGGCAAACCGGAAAGCGCAACTTTGGAAGGGGCTGGCGGCGTTCCGATGCAGATGTGGATTCTCAAGCCGCCCGGATTCACGCCGGAGAAGAAATGGCCGGTGGCGTTTCTGGTGCATGGGGGCCCGCAGGGCGCGTGGGAAGACGGCTGGAGCTACCGCTGGAACCCGCAAGCCTGGGCGGCCCGCGGCTATGTCGTGGCCATGCCCAACCCGCGAGGATCGACCGGATTTGGGCAGAAGTATGTGGATGAAATCTCCGGCGACTGGGGCGGGAAATGCTACGACGACCTGATGAAAGCCGCCGACTTTGTTGAAAAACTTCCCTATGTCGACAAGGAGCGCATCGGGGCGGCCGGCGCTTCCTTCGGCGGGTACATGGTTAACTGGTTCGCTGTCAACACCGGCCGGTTCAAATGCCTGATCAGCCACTGCGGCGTCTACAATTTCGAAAGCATGTACACCACCACCGAGGAAATCTGGTTTGATGAATGGGAGCATGGCGGCCCCCCTTGGGGCAAGTCGCGCCACAGTTACGAAAAGTACTCGCCCCATCGTTTCGCCGACAAACTGGGAAAGTTCAAAACCCCGATGCTCATCATTCACAACGACCTCGACTTCCGCGTTCCCATCAGCGAAGGGACGCAGATTTTCACGGCGCTGCAGCGGCAGGGGGTGCAATCGCGCATGGTGAATTTCCCGGATGAAGGTCACTGGGTGCTGAAGCCGAAGAATAGCCAGTTCTGGCACCGGGAAGTGTTTGCCTGGATGGAGAAATTTGTGCCGGCTGGAGGGAAGTAAAGAGTTTTAGCAGGGCAAATGTAACTGTATTTTCCTGGGATCGCCTTGCACCCTTTATTCAAACCAAAGGAGCTTTCCTGACCATCAGGCAGCCCCCGGTCCTCCAGCAAAAGCGCTTGTTCTACAAAGCGTTGCGGCTTAACCTAAGGCCATTCCTGTCCGCACCATGAACCCAGAGTGATTTCCATGCCAGGCAGCCAGGGCGAGATTCGTTTCGGGTTAATCGGCTACGGGGCCTGGGGCAGCCACCATGCCAGGGCGATTGAAAAAACCCCTGGCGCCATCCTCGCCGCCATTTGCGCCAAGAGCGAATCTTCCCGAAAAACAGCGCTGGAAAATCATCCCACCGCCGTCATCTACGCCAACCTGCACGACCTGGTTGCCCGGCCGGACCTCGACATTATTGATGTAGTCCTGCCCAGCTATTTGCACTTGGAAGCGGGCAAGGCCGCGCTTGGCGCCGGGAAACACCTGTTGATGGAAAAACCGCTGGCGCTGACCGCCGCCGAGTGCCTGGAATTAAAACGCCTGGCGGAAGTGCAACAGAAGCTTCTGGCCGTCGGTTTTGAACTGCGTCTGAGCGAGTTGTGGGGGCAGGCGAAAAGAATTTTGGATTCAGGGGAGATCGGCGAAGCGCGCTACGGGTTTATTGAACTGTGGCGGCGGCCTTACCGCCAGGGGGCGGAGGGCTGGCGCTACGACATTAGCCGCGTGGGCAACTGGGTGTTGGAAGAGCCGGTGCATTTTTTCGACCTGGCCCGCTGGTATTTCTCCGCCGCCGGAGAACCCGTTTCTCTTTTCGCCCAGGCCAATTCCATCCAGCCAGGCCACCCGGAACTGAACGACAACTTCAGCGCCTGTTTGCAATTTGGCAACGGCAGCTACTGCCTGATTTCTCAAACGCTGGCGGCTTACGGCCACACGCAGACGGCGAAAATCACCGGCGCCAAGGGCGCCCTCTGGGCCAGTTGGAGCGGCGCCATGGACCGCGATCCCAAGCCCACTGCTTCCCTTAAAGTCTTCAACGGGATTGAAGTTCGCGAAGCTCCCTTGAACAAACCCACGGGGGAGCTGTTTGAGCTGGAAGAAGAGATTGCCGCCGTCGTCAAAGCGGTTCGCGGGCAGGGAAATATCCCCGCCTCCGCCTTCGATGGCCTGCGGGCTGTGGAGCTGTGCGAGGCGGCGCAGGATTCCATTCGCCAGGGAAAGGTGGTGAAGCTTTCATGATTCAAGAGGGCATTCCGGGTTATTTGCGGATCGAGGCAGTTGACCTGGGCCGGGGCACCGATGTCCGGGTGACGATCTTGGGCGACGCGCAAGCCGTGGCCGGGGCCATGGCCGCGGAAATGTTCGCGGTTATTCAAGCAGCGCTAGCTTCCAGGGGACAGGCAGTCCTCATTGTTCCGGTCGGCCCGGTGGATCAGTTTCCCATTCTGGCCCAGTTGATCAACGCCGGAGGAGTTTCCCTTCGCCAAACGGTCATCATCAACATGGACGAGTATTTGGATGACACTCAAGGCTGGGTGAGCTGGGAGCATCCGCTGAGTTTCCGGTCGTTCATGGAAAGGAATTTTTACAGCCTGTTGCATAAAGACCTGGCGCCGCCTGAGGAAAACCGGGTCTTTCCCGACCCCGCCCGGCCCGAGGCAATTGGCCGCCTGATCGAGTCGCGCGGCCAGGTGGACGCCTGCTTTGGCGGGATTGGCATCAATGGGCACATTGCCTTTAATGAACCGCCGGAACCAGGCGAAAACATTTCATTAGAGGAGTTTGCCAACTTGCCCGCGCGGGTCCTGCCCTTGGCCCGCGAGTCGCGGACTATTAATTCAGTCACCGTGGGGGGCGGCATGGAGGTGGTGCCGCGCTGGTGTGTGACCGTGGGAATGCGCGAGATCCTGGCTGCGAAAAAGTTGCGGTTTTTCTGCAACCGTCCGTGGCAGGCGGCAGTCGTTCGCCGGGTCCTGCACGGACCGATCACCAGCGCCTGCCCGGCGTCGTTGTTGCGCACGCACCCCGATGCCGCGCTGGGCCTGGCCGATTTTGTCGCGGCAAAACCGCAAATCGGACTGCGCTAGAAAGAGTGGTAGGCGCGGCGATCCCAGGATGCGCGCCAGGCGCTTGCCTATTGACCCGGTGTTGGGTTAGGATTTTCCTGTTCCCCCGAGGGCAGACACCCATGCGAATGAACTTTTCCGATGAGCGCGTTCTCGCCATCACCGCACATCCCGATGATGCGGAACTTTTGTGCGCCGGCGCCTTGCTGCGGGCCAGGGAGGAAGGCGCCCAGACGGCCATCTGTATTATGTGCAATGGCGACAAGGGCCAGACCACCCCGGCCGTGGACAACCTGGCAGCTCTGCGAGCGGAGGAGGCCGCCGCCTCGGCGCAATTCCTGGGGGCGCAGCTTTTCCTCCTCGGCCTCCCGGATTCGCTTTTGCAAGAAGATGAAAAAACTCGGCTGGCGCTGGTCCGCGTTTTTAGAAAGTTTCGCCCGACGCTGGTGTTGGCCCACGCGCCCGGGGATTACCACTCCGACCACCGGGCCGCCTTCGCCCTCGCCGAGGCCGCTTCCTGGCAGTGCGCTTCCACCGGGTTGGAAACCGACCTGCCTCCGGTGGCGGCGCAGCCCGCCCTTTGGCTGATGGACACGGTGGAAATGCTCGGCTTCACCCCGGGCTTCTTCATCGACATCACCGACCAGTGGGAGAAGAAGCAAAAGAGTTTAGAATTTCACGCCACGCAATTGTCGAGGGGAAAGCAGAGCGGGTTTTCCGCCCTGCAAGAAATGCAAGCGAGGCAAGCAACAACTCGCGGGGCACAAGCCGGGGTCCGCGCCGCCGAAGCTTTCCAGCTTTACCTGGCTTTCAAGCGCACTTGTGCCTTTTGATCACTTCGGCCAAACCCCGCCCACGATCGCCTTGCCTTCCAGCTTGGCCGGATCGATCACCGCGTGGCGCACCTTCTGCCTTTTCCAGGTGTAGGTGATGTGGACCAGTCCATCGGCGGTTTGAATGATGGCCGGGTAGGAATACTCGCCCGGTTCGGTTTCCAAAACCAGGACCGCGTCCCAATTTTTCCCATCCTTCGACATGGCCAGATTCAGCGGGTTGCGGCCGAACAGCGTGTGGTTGTAAATGAGCAGATGCCGGCCGTCCTTCAAAGTGACGGCGTCGGTGCCTGAACTGGGGTTGGGCAATGCGGTGTAGCTGAGACGGCTCCAGGTTTTTCCCCCGTCGTTCGACCAGGTCTCGAAGATTTTTCCTCCGCGCGAACGGCCCAGCGCTTGCAACTTCCCTTCGCCATGATCGAGAATGCTCGGCTGAATGGCATGGATGAAGTGCCCGTCAAGATCCGCGGCAGGTTCAACCTTGCTCCAGGTTTTTCCCCCATCGCTGGAGGCTTCAAAATGGATCTTCCAGCGGCCAGGGCGCGTGTTGGCCTCGGTGCTGGTCGGGGAGAGAATGGTGCCGTTGGCTAGCTGAACCGGTTTGTTCTTGATGGGGCCAAGAAAGCCGTCGGGAAGTTTCTTTCCTTCAGACCAAGTCTGGCCATGATCGCTGGAGGTGCGGACCATTCCCCACCAGGTGGTGGGGCTGGGGCCCACCTTATAGAAGAGGAACAGGGGGCCTTCCTTGGGCTGGAAGAGGACGGGGTTCCAAGTCGGATGTCGCGTGCCATTCGGCTGCAAGCCGTTGGCCGCTTCCACCGGCTTGGTCCACCTGCCCTTTTCCCAACGCGAGACCCAGATGCCGACATCGGGATTTTTCTCTGCCGTGCCGCCGAACCAGGCGGTGACCAGCCCCTTGGGAGTTTCCACGATGGTGGAGGCGTGGCATTGTGGGAAGGGGGCGTTTTCGTAGATGAACTCTTTTTTCAGGAGTGCGCTGGCCTGCGGGTCGGCGGCGAGTAGTAGAGAGGGAAGCAATTGCAGAAGAAGATTCATGGAAGGCGCGCCTTTCCTGTTTAATTAATTGTTTTCCGTCTGGTTACCTATAACCCCTGCTTGACGACTTGGCCAGTGAGAAAGTCAACCCCGCCTATTTTTCCCCTTGGCTGTGATCCCCAGCCAGCACAGGACCCAGGGCGCTTAGCCCCACCCTCAGGGCATTGACAGCTCTCGGTCCCCTGGCTGTGGTTCAGGCTCGTCTGGAATTTTAAAAGAGATGCGCTTGGGGCGAAACTCACCCGGGGCCAGCGTCGCCAGTTGATCATGCACCCGCTGCCTCAGTTCACAGGCCATATCCAAAATGGCGCGAAACTCTTCCCTGGTCATATTTCCATCCGGATGCAGCAGCTTGATATAACCGCTGGCCAGCTTTTCCACCGCCACATGGTCGCGGCGGGTCATGCCCGGGTCGAACTGCAAATGTTGAAACCGCTGGTGGTGATTGTCCTCGCGCAGCCGCACCAGCGCCTCGCCAAAGTAATCGGTGACAAAGCCAACCCCATTGGCCAGCGACGCCGGCGAGATCTTGGGAATCTCCCAACCGGGCAGGTAGCCATGAAGGCGGTCGTGAAAAGCCGAGTCGTGCAGCGATTCGGGCAGGGGTTCGAACAGATGGCGGTAGCGCGGGTGAGGTTGACCATTGAGGACATCGAGGTTGCCCGCCAGAAAAATGCCCGCGTCGGACAGGAACTGCTTGTTGCCCCGGGTGTACTGGCCGCTTTCCATGAAGTCCTTCAAGATGGAAATCGTGCCGTCCGCGGTGTCGAAACTGGTGTGGGCAATTTCATCAAAGACAACCACCTTGCGGCTGCCGAGGATGCCGATCGCGCCCGTGGCCAGGTTGACAAACAGGTTGGCCGGCGTGGTCTTTCCCCCGGAAATGGTGAAGACCCGGGGAGAGATGTTCCTTAAAAGAAAGGTTTTTCCCGTCTGCCTTGGCCCCAGCTCGATCAGGTTGACATTGCGCTCCACCAGGGGAATCAAACGGGTCAGCAGCAACATCTTCAGCCGAGGGGTGGGGAAAGCCGCCGGGTCGTAGCCCGCGCTTTGCAGCATCAGGGCAATCCAATCGGCGGTGGAAAAGGCCGAGCGGAAGGCGCGGAACTCCGCCATGTCCGGGGGGCCGACCTGAAACGGGGTGAAGGAAGCGAGTTCATTCGGCGCCGAAGAGTCCAGCTCGGGCGAATAGCGCACCTTCAGCGTTCCCCACAACCCGCCCATCAGCAAGCCGGAATGCTCTTCCAACAATTTCTGGCTCACTCCCACATGGTTGTCATCCAGCGTCGGCACGCGGGCCCAGCGCCGACCTTCCTTCAAATCCACCCGGCAATCGACCTGATCGATCAGCGTCACTTCCCCTGTCGACAGCAGCTTTTCCTTCACCATCTCCCGCCGATCCGGGTTGGGCAGCAAGTCGCGGATGCGCGTCTCCACCTTGGCGATGTCCTCCTTCCACGACTCCGGCTTGACGAACTTGGCCAACAAATACTCGGTGACATAGCGGGGCAAGCCTTGAAAGGACGATTGCCTGGCCAGCGCCTTGACCACGCTTTTTCCCTGCAGGCGGACAAGCAGGCCGCGATCGAATTCAGTCAAGGGGATTTCAGCAAAATCTGCCATGAGATGCCTCCAGGGTCAGAAGCCAAAGGCGTTGTCGAGATCGGGGTTATGGCGCGGGTCTTTCTTGGGCGGCTCCAGGGTGGCGGCCTCGCCCATTTCCTGCAGCAGTTTTTTAGCCGATTCCTCAATGGAAGCCCTTCGGGCTTTGGCCATGCGGACAAATTCTTCCCCATGGGGGGAGAATTTGTCCGGGTCGAACCGTTCTTGAAGTTGTCGCCATTGCTCGCGCACTCGGGCGGGAGAAAGTTCCGCGCCAGGAAGAAACTCTAACACTTTTCGCGGGTCTTCAGTAGTAGCCGCCGGTTTTTCCTCCGGCGCCTCCTCCAGGCTCATGGGGGGTTGTGCCACCGCGTTTGGCCGCAACTCCAGCATGTCTTGCACCAGGCTCAGCAAGGCTTCCTCGCGGGAATTGCGCGGCCCGGTGGCATCGGCAATTCTACATGAGAGCTGGTAAAGCTTGTGCCTCATCGGCACGGGGAGCTTCCTTTTCACCAACGGCAGCACTTCCTCCACGCTGGCCCGGGAATTTTCCTCAGCGCTCAATATCTGGGTGATGATCGGCCGCCATTCCTTCTCTTGGCCAAATTGCTCATGCAGGAACAGCCGTGCCGCCAAGAGTTCGGCCTTGGCCAGACGGCCGTCGGCGCGCGCCACCGCGATGGCGAAACGAGCCACAAGCGATATTTCTTCCTTGCGCGCCGCCATGGGATCAGGCGTGGCCGGCCGGATGATTTCCACTTGAATGGGCGCTGGGGGCCGTGGTGGGGAGGCTGCGGCGGGCGGCCTGGCCATTGGGACTGCTGCCGGAAAGTGGGGCGAAGTGGCTGGCGACACCAGCCAAGTTTGCGTGGTTGGCTTGGCCAACGGATTTGCCGCCGCAGGAACCGTGGCGGCTTTGCTCACTGGTGTAACAGGTAGTGGCACGATTCCCGGCCACGGTGGCAGGGTGACATCGGCAAAATATTCCGGCATTGGGCGATCCAGAACCCATTTGAAAAAGGTTACCTTTCTCGCCTCTTCCAAAGTTGGGCCGATCTTTTCCAGGTGCTTTTTCATCCAGCCGATTTGACTTTGCTGCTCCTGCGATTCCCGTTGCGTTTTGGCCGCGAGGGCTTCCCTTTCTTGTTTGAATTTCAGACCAGCTTCACAAGCGGCCGAAGCGAAGCGCGCTTCCTCGCCTTTAGTAAGCTGTCTCACGGCATGGCGCAGGTCGCCGCTGCGCTTGGGCCCGAAGCCACGCATCGACTCCGGCTGAAAAGTTTGCAGCCCAGCCAGATTCTCGATGCCATGCTTTTGCAAAGAGTCGATGGTGACCGGGCCGATCCCCGGATAGTCGGCCAAGGCCAGGAGGCCAAGGGTTCGCAAATGCCCGGAAAAGAGCCTTTCCTTCAATTGTCTTACTTGCAGATCCAGGTGATATTCCGCATTCTCCAGGGCTTGAACTTGGTGGATGAGCTGGCTATGGATTTTCTTGGCCAAGGTGAAAATCTCCTTGGCCTGGCGAACCAGAGGAACCGAGCGGTAGCGAAACCACAGGAATAACCAAGTCACCAAGGTTGCGCCAAGCGCCAGAACAATAAATGGCAAAAGGGCTTTCATCGATGCCAACTGATTGAAGGAAATGCATTCCGCCGCCAGCCAAAAGGGATTGGCCCACCCATGATAACGGATGCCAGAGCTGGGGGCATACCGGTTTTTCAGCGAACTGAAAGCATCCTTCAAACCCGCCGACATTCACGACATACAACCGAAACGGCTCGTATTCTGATTGAACACCAATTATGTAAAGGGTTTACCCCTCCTCCCCGGCTCAGGGAAAAGTATAAATACCAAACCTCCCGAAGGATCGTTTCCCATATTCCAAGGCGCTTCATGACTTCGCAGGAAAATCCCACCCCCGTGCCGCGCGGCGCACTGGCCCTGGTCTTCATCGTTGTCTTCATCGACCTCTTGGGCTTTGGCATCGTTCTGCCCTTGCTGCCCATCTTTGCCGACACACATGTCAAAAGCGTGATCGGACCCTCTGCCTCGCCCGTGGTCAGCGGCATCATTCTCGGCCTGCTCATGTCTTCCTTTTCCGTGATGCAATTTCTCTTCGCCCCGGGGTGGGGAAAACTGTCCGACCGCGTTGGCCGCCGTCCGATCTTGCTAATGGGACTGGCAGGGTCAGTCTTGTTTTACGCCTTGTTCGGCTACGCCTCGGATTTGGAAAACTCGGCGCTGGCCCTGACCTTGTTGTTTGTCGCACGCATTGGCGCAGGCGTGGCCGGCGCCACCATTTCCACCGCACAGGCTGTCATCGCCGACTGCACTCCCCAGGAAAAACGCTCCCGCGGCATGGCTCTGATCGGGGCGGCCTTCGGCATCGGCTTCACCTTCGGCCCTTTGATCGGTTTTGCCGCCTTGACCCTGTTCCCGAATCACGCCGGCGCCACCGGCTACTTTGCCGCCGCGCTTTCCTTCCTGGCTTTCCTCCTCGGGTGGTTCCGTTTGCCGGAAACCAGGCTGGTTGGCGCGGGCTTTCAGCCAAGAAAAGGTTTCTCCCTGGCTGGCTTTGGCGCCGTCCTGTCCATGAAGGGCATCGGACCTGTCATCCTCGTCTTCTTCCTCACCACCATCGGCTTCAGCACTTTTGAATCGACCCTGGCCTTGATGAACACCGACCTGTTGCACCTGGGCAAATCAACCAATTTTCTCCTCTTCGCTTATGTCGGCCTCACCCTGTCGCTGGCCAATGGCGCCTACCGGCCGCTTTCTAAACGCGTCAGCGAAACCGCCTTCATGACCCTGGGCATGGTTCTGATGGGCTTCGGCGTGGCCAGCCTGGGGGGCATCACCTGGTTATCGCGCGGCCTTTGGACCGCCGATCAACTGCTGATCCCCATGATGATCTCACTGACCGTGTCGGTGGTGGGCTTCGCGTTTCTGACCCCCTCGGCGCAAGGGTTGATCTCTCGGCGGGGAGATCCTGAAAGGCAGGGAGAAATCCTGGGGGTGAACCAGGGCTGCTCGGCGCTGGCGCGCATCCTCGGGCCGATCGCCGGCCTGACCTTGTACAAAGTCGATCCCATGTTGCCCTTTATTATCGGCGGAGCCCTGGTGCTGATCATGCTGCCAGTCATGCCGAAAATCCGTCGAGGGTAACCCCCTGGCCCTCCTTTGTTGCTGCCTGCAAAGCCATAGGATAATGCTCTGACGGCCGGGGGAACGGCCGCGACTTCCATCCACGGCAGAATTTATGGCAAGCTATAATCCACCCGTTGTTGAACCAAAATGGCAGGACTTTTGGCTGAAAAACAAAACCTTTAAAACGCCAGCTCTGCCCTCTGGGCCCAAATATTACATCCTCGACATGTTCCCCTACCCGAGCGGCGCCGGCCTGCATGTCGGCCATCCCGAGGGCTACACCGCCACCGACATTCTCGCCCGTTATAAACGCATGCGCGGGTTCAGCGTCCTGCACCCCATGGGTTGGGATGCCTTCGGCTTGCCCGCTGAGCAGTACGCCATCGAGACCGGCACGCATCCGCGCCTCACCACCGAGAAGAACATCGGCAACTTCCGCCGACAGATTCAGGCCCTCGGCTTCAGCTACGACTGGGACCGCGAAGTCGACACCACCGATCCCAAGTACTACCGCTGGACGCAGTGGATCTTTCTGTTGTTGCATGACACCTGGTACGACGCCGTCGAGAAAAAAGGCCGGCCCATGGCCGACCTGCCCATTCCCGCCAAGGTCGCCTCCCAGGGTGAAACAGCCGTGCGCGCCTTTCAGGATTCCCACCGACTGGCCTACCAGGCCGAGTTGCCCGTCAACTGGTGCGAAGCGCTCGGCACCGTTTTGGCCAATGAGGAAGTGGTTGACGGCCGCTCGGAGCGAGGCAGCCACCCGGTGGTGCGCATGCCGCTCCGTCAGTGGATGCTGCGCATCACCGCTTACGCCGACCGACTTCTTGAGGACCTGGAAACTCTCGATTGGTCCGAAAGCATCAAGGAGATGCAGCGCAACTGGATCGGCCGCAGCGAAGGGGCGGAGGTCGGTTTTTCTCTGGAAAAGGGTGCGGGGACGATTCGCGTTTTCACCACCCGGCCGGACACCCTCTTTGGCGCCACTTACCTGGTGCTTTCGCCGGAACACCCCCTGGCCTCCGCCATCAGCGCCGAGGAAAGAAAAGAAGCCGTCCGGGCTTACCAGGAAACGGCGGCAAGGAAAAGCGACTTCGAGCGGACCGAGTTGGCCAAAAAGAAAACCGGCGTCTTCAGCGGCGCCTTTGCCATCAACCCGGTGAACAACGCCAGGGTTCCCGTGTGGATTGCTGACTATGTCCTGGCGAGCTATGGCACCGGTGCGATCATGGCCGTGCCCGGCCACGATGAACGCGATTTCGAATTCGCCCGGGAGTTTCAACTGCCCATCGTTGCCGTGGTGCGCCCGCCCCAGGAGTGGCTGGAAAAAACCGGCAGCACCCTGGAGAGTCTCACCGAGGCTTTCACCGGCGATGGGGTCGCCTGCAATTCAGGGGAATTCAATGGACTGGACACCGGGGAATTCAAATTGCGCATTTCCCACTGGCTGGAAAAGAAGGGCCTGGGCCAGGCTAAAGTGCATTTCAAACTGCGCGATTGGCTCTTTTCCCGCCAGCGCTATTGGGGCGAACCGTTCCCTTTGCTCCATGAAGTAAACTCGGAAGGAAAGGCCACAGGGGTGGTGGAACCACTGGCTGTTGGGGAGCTGCCGCTTGAGCTGCCGGCGCTGGAGGACTTTCGTCCTTCCGGCAAGCCGGAGCCGCCGCTGGGGAAAGCCAAGGCCTGGGTGAAAGTAGAGCGGAATGGCAAGTCGTGGCTCAGGGAAACCAACACCATGCCGCAATGGGCTGGCTCGTGCTGGTACTACCTGCGCTTCATCGACCCGCTTAACTCGGGGAGTTTCTGCGATAAAAACCTTGCCGACGCCTGGCTACCGGTCGATCTCTACATCGGCGGAGCGGAACACGCCGTGCTGCATTTGCTCTACTCGCGCTTCTGGCACAAAGTCTTGTTCGACCGCGGCTTTCTACCTGGCGCCGAGCCCTTTCATAAACTGATCAACCAGGGAATGATCCTGGGTGAGATGGAGTTCACCGCCTTCAAAAAAGGTGAAGTCTGGGTGAGCGCCAGTGAAGTGGATTACGACGGGCGCCAGGGGGTCGAGAAGAAAACCGACCAGGCCCTGGCCGGCCAAAAGGTGGCCGAGGACCAGGTCGAGAAAAAAGGCGATGCCTTCGTTTTGAAAGCCATGGCGAATATTCGCGTGGATGCCCGGGCCTACAAGATGTCCAAGAGCCGCGGCAATGTCATCAATCCAGATCAGGTGGTGGAAGAGTACGGCGCCGACAGCTTGCGACTTTATGAAATGTTCCTCGGCCCGCTGGAAGCCACCAAGCCGTGGAGCATGCGCGGCGTCGAGGGCGTCTACAGATTCCTCGGCAGAGTTTGGCGGCTGTTCATCGACGACCGCGCCGAGCATTCCTCCTTGCTCCCATCACTGATAATGGCTCCGCCCGGCAAGGAGACCTTGCGCTTCCTCCACCAGACCATCAAGCGCGTGACCGAAGGGCTGGAGACTTACCGCTTCAACACCGCCATCGCCGCCATGATGGAATATGTCAATCACCTGACGCCGCTGGAAGTGAAACCCCGGCCTGCTCTGGAACCCCTGGTGTTGCTGCTGGCGCCCTTCGCGCCGCACCTGGCGGAGGAAATCTGGCAGGCCCTGGGCAACCAGGATTCGCTGGCCTATGCGCCCTGGCCGCTGGCCGTGGAGGAATTCCTTAAAGAGGATGCCATCGAAGTGCCCGTGCAAATCAATGGCAAGGTTCGCTTGAAGTTGACGGTGCCACCGGACTTGGACGAAGATGCCCTGCGCGAGATGGCGCTGGCCCACGAAAAGGTCAAAGAGCTTCTGGCGGGAAAGACGATCCGCAAAGTGATCATTGTTCCGGGGCGGCTGGTGAATCTGGTGGTAAGTTAGCCCGAGCCTGAAGCGTGGGCCTGCCTCTCCCTGGGAACGCCAGGCTCCAGCCTGGCATTCTGAAAGTTGGGGGTGAAGGGGTCCAGAAATAAAACCACCCGTCGCTCACACCCGTCCACTTGGGGTCTCGGATGTCCCTCCGCGGTGCAAGCGACCTGTTTTCTTCAGGAGGCTGGGCCATGATCGTTCCCCGTTTCTGGTCGGAAGCAAAAGTTCAAGAAGCCTGGAATGGAAAGATGGTGACGCTCCGGCGCTTCGGCTGGTCCGACCAGAGCGAGGAAGCAGCCGGGGAGTTGGCCCAAGCGCGCGCCCTTCAGGCTTTCGAGGATTTTAAACAGGGCGGGAAGGTCAGTCGCATCGAGAAGAAGGTCTCTTACAACGGCGCCGATGGGGTTCCCATTCGCGAGGAGATCATCAGTCAGCACAGCGACTCGGTCATCACGCGGAATCTTTACGGGGCCCGTTGCCTCAACACACCAGATGTTCTTTTCGGCGATGTGGATTATGCCCAAGGCCCGGGATTCTGGCATTTCCTATTCGTGGCCCCCGCCTTGCTCGCCCTGGGTGCAGGCGCCGGCTGGCAGTTTGAACTCAAATGGAAATGGGTCCTCATGGCCGGTTTCTTGATTGCCGGTTTCTTGACCTGGCCGGGAATGAAGATTCTTTCGGCGATCCAGACAATTCTGTTCGGCAATCAAGAGAAGCGGGTCCTGCGGGCTTTGCAGGCTTTCCTGGAGAGAAACCCCAATTGGCTGGTGAGCGCTTACCGCACCCCCGCTGGCTTGCGCCTGCTGGGGCTGCACGCGTTATTCGACCCGGCCGGGCCGGAGGCGGCAGGCTTTTTCGATTGCCTGGGGGTCGATTCTCTCTACCGTTCCATGTGTCAGAGGCAGCGTTGTTTTCGGGCCCGGGTGAGCGCCAAGCCGTGGCGGATTGGCATCCAGGCGCATTTGAAACCGCGGCCGGGAATCTGGCCCATTCAGGAAGATTTAATACCTCAGAGGAAACTCTGGGTGGATGGCTATGAAAGCGAGGCGGCGAAATTCGCCGCCTGTGAATATGTGGGAGACTTTGGCAGGGGCTCGGTAAATGCCAAGGCTCACGCCGTCAAAACCCTGCACGATCAGTTGTGCCAAACCGGGCGCAACCTGCCCTTGGCATAGAAGAACCACCCGTATTGCAAGGCCCCAAGGGGCCTTGCAATACGGAACGAGTGCAAACTTTACCCCTTGGCTTTCATGCACTCGATCAAGACATTGGCCGTCTCTGGGCGCATGATCCGCGGGTCGGGCAAGTTCCCCGCGCGCAACTGTTCCCTTAAGTCGCGGCCGCTAATCGACACCTGCTTGTACCCCTTGGGGCCAAACTCGTCGACCAGGCCGACGCGTCCGAGTTCCTCATAAAAGGCGGCGAAGCCGATTTTCACCGGCTGGATCAGCAACTCGCCCTTGAGTTCATCGAACTTGCGCTGCGCCGCCAGTCCGTCCCAGATATCTTTGCCGTCCTCGTAGGGGGCGTCGGCGTGCTTGCGGCCGATGACTATGTTGGTAAAGCCGTAGTTCTGCCGATAGATGCCGTGCATGATCGCTTCCTTCGGCCCGGCGTAGAACATCTTGATGTCGAGGCCGAGAAGAATGATGCGGTCGGAAATGGGGCAGCCGGTTTTCTGCCACAAGGCATCGTCACTGTCGCCCTGGCCCAGCGCCTTGTTGTCGATCAGCGCCTTGTAGGTGCGCATGCGGGAAACGGCGTCGACATCGTCGCCCTTGGTTTCGCCCACCAGGGGGTTGAGAACCGCGCCGGTCAGGTGGCCGGCCGCGGTCAAGCGCTCCAGCCCGGCGACCAGGGCGTACTCATGCGCCCGGTGCAGCGGGTTGCGGGTTTGAAAAGCCACCACGCGCTGCCAGCCTTTTTTATTGAACAGGGACCGCGCCTCCGCCGGGGTCAGCAGATATTCCCCATAAGCCGGGTGCTTTGGCATGGGCAGCACGCGCACCTCGCCGCCCGCCAGGTGGCCGCGCGTTTCCTGCTCCGCCATGCGCCCGCCCGGATGGTCGAAGCGGTCGGTGCAGTAGACCCCCTTGACATACTTGGCCCGGTCGAAGGGGAACACATCAGAAACTTTCAGCGTGCCAACGATTTCGTTTTTGGAATTGACGAGAGCGACTTCGGCGCCGCGCTTTACCGTGGAAAGTTCTTCCTCGGCAACGGGAAAGGAAATCGGGATTGTCCAGGCGTACTTCTTCTCCTGGTGGACGATCACTTCGTTATCGAGGACGCGGTTGTAGGTTTCCCCGTCCATCGGCCCGGTCAAGGGGCTGAGCCCGCCGTCGCCCATGCGGTAAAGGGAAGAGAGGTCGGCATCGCTGATTTTCAGCTTGGGCAAGCTGGCGGCGCGGGTTTTGAATTCCCCCGTCTCTCCAGCCGCCACCGTACGGTTTACTGGTTCCTTCAATCCGCCATGTACTGCAATCAAATCGCTCATGAAACAAACGCTCCCATGCAAAAGTGAAAAGGTTAAATCTGGTAACTCAAGGAATTAGGGCTGGTGGCGCGGCGAACCATCTCCACCAAGGTTAGCCGGTCGAGAATCCGCTCTTCTTCATGCTGCACTTCCTTCCAGGCGGTTAGCAGCGCTTCCTTCAGCGCCGACCCTGTTTTGCCATTGCGAATATTCGGTTCGGATAGCGTCTTGCCATCCATGGCGCGGAGAATGTTCGCCAGAGTAATCTTATCCCCCGACTGGGCAAGTTTGTATCCCCCCGCCGGGCCGCGAACGCTGGTCACCAGCCCCGCAGTCTTCAGCTGCAGCATGATCTGCACCAGGAATCGCTGGGGAATGTCGTGGGCCCGGGCAATATCGCTGATGCGAGCCGGCCCCGGACGCCCGCTTCCGGCCGCCAGTTCCAGCATGGCGATGCACGCGTATTCCGCCTTCGCCGAGACCCGCATGTTCCTTTCTCCCGCCTCCCGAATTAAATCCCGCTGCCCTCTTGATGTTCCACCACATGCAGCCCGCATTCTTTTTTTCTCGTCCCGGCCCAGCGGCCAGCCCGCTCATCCTCGCCTTCACTTACCGGGTGCGTGCATGGCTGGCAGCCGATGCTCGGATAACCTTGATCGTGAAGGGGATTGTAGGGAACCTGGTTTTTCACCACAAAATCCCAGACATCCTTCTTGGTCCAGCCCAGCAGCGGGTTGACCTTAACCAGGTTGAATTTGGCATCCCATTGCACCACCCCGGCCTGGGCCCGGTGACTGGTCTGGTCGGCGCGGATGGCGCTCAGCCATGCTTCATACCCGGCGATGGCCCGGCGCAAGGGCCGCACCTTGCGGTCATAGCAGCACTGGTCCGGCCTGTGCCGATGCAGCGGACCGCCATGCTCCGCTTCGTATTCCTCCACTGTTTTTTCCGGCCGGATGTACTCCACCTCGATGCCATAACGCTGCTTGATCTTCTCGCGCAGGTCGAGTGTTTCCTGAAACTGGTAGCCGGTATCGAGGTTGAAGACGCGCACGCCTGGTTCAATGGAGGCCAGCATGTGGATAATGCAGCACCCCTCGGCGCCAAATGCGGTGGCCATGGTCAGCCTGGGATGAAAACTCTTCACGGCCCAGGCAAGGATATCTTGGGGCGAAGCCTGTGCCAGGGCCAGGCAAGCATCGTTGATTTTGTCGGCAGTCCAAGGAATCAGAGTCATTTATGGGCCTGATAACTAAAGGCATGAGCCGCAGATGTTCTTTATCACTATCAAAAAAGTAATGTATAGACAATCCCTACAGCCAGCCAGGGCGGGTGTTTTATCGTAACATTATGATATTTAACGCTTTATGACTGGCTCGAAACTGATGGCCACTTTCGTTCCTACCGCGGGAAGGCGCTCTTTAAACCCCTCGAATTGCAACTCCGCGTTCTCTTTTGAACTGGCGATAGGCAAATCCAGCAGCGCTGTCTCAAAGTTACTCACGCAGATGACATCGCCATCGTTGGCCAGGTAGAGCGGAGGCTTTTCCTTGTCGAATGGGTTGGGTACAAGTTTGCTGCCCGCGAAGACCCAATCGTGGGTCAGGGCTTTACCGGTTTGCGAGTCGCGCACCCAGCTTTGCGCCGACTCTTTCACCTGCTTCCCCGCCTTTTCATAATGGACAAATATTTTGATCACCGACCCCCTGGCCGGTTTGTACTCCGGTAGAAACTGCACGGGCGAACCGGGTTCCCCCTTGGCCAGCATCAGAGCCTTGTGCAAGTCGCGGGCGTCGATGTCCGCCGCCAGAAGCGTTTCATGCTCCTTGGTTTTCGTGCGGCAGAGGAATAATTCCAATGGGCCTTCGTTGCGCACGAGTTCAGCGCTGACCCAAACTCGGCGGGTGTCGCCATCTATTTCCAAAAGGATGTTGGCGCTCACGGGGACCTTTTTCGCCGCTTCCTTCTTCCTCGGCTCTTGTCCCCCGGCGGTGGTTTCCTCCGCTGTTGAGCAGCCGAGAAATACGCCGCACAAGGCCGTCAGGAGCAAAGGCAGCAAGCGAAGAGTCATGAGGTGGCTATTTCCCCCGTTTTTGAATGGACTGAATGGTCTTTGTGGCGGCGCTGGGGGCAAAGCCTTTGCCCGTGGCGCCGTACTTCTGAACCTTTACCAGGCTTAGCCATGGTGCCGATCACCTCGAGGATCTTGCACGCTTCGAGTTGCACCCAGCCGTCGCGGTCAGCAAGCAAAGGCGCCACGGCCGGCTCGGCCGAGGGGCCGAAGGCGATCAGGGCCTTGGCGGCGTCGCCACGCGTCCCCAATTCCAGCAACAAGGCCGCCATGGCCTCGGGAGCCTCTTTCGGCTTCAGTTTCCCCAGTGCTTCCAGGGCTGCTTTTTTCGTGAAAATATCGGGGTCCTTGAGCATATCGATCAGAGCCGACCCGGCTTCCGGAGTGGCCCAGACCACCAGCGCTTTCGTCGCAGCCACCTTCAAAAAATGGTCCCCCGATTTTGCTGCTTCAACCAGCGCCTTGGATATGGGCGCCTTGTCCCCGTCCACAATGGCTTTGGCCAGCTTATCCGCGGCGGCCCGAGCCTTGAATTTATCCGGGCTTTGCAGTTCCAACAGCAGCGTTTCCCGGTTCGCATCGGTGACTTTCACCGGTTCGTTCATCTTTTTCAAATCCGCTTCCGCCTTCTTGCGCGCCGTTTCCGCCACCTTGATTCGCGATTCCGTTTCCTCCTTGCTCAAAAGCCGGTAGCTGGTGTTGACCGGAATAGTCAGGGTCAGGCCCTCGTCGTTAACCTTGATTTCGTAAGACATGGCCTGCGAGCCGAACAACCCGGCTTTGACATCGAACGACTGTTCGCCTTCACCTGTCATTTCCCTGCGCGCCTTGCCATTCACTTTGTCATCGGTGCGGATCTCGTAGCTCTTCTTGATCTTCACCACCGAGGCATCGGCTTCGATGATTTCATAATTGATCTTCTCGCGAGCGGAACGGATTTCATCGTTGCTGTCGCGATTGCCCAAGGGGCCGAAGGGAGGCCTCGGCGGGCGGGGAAATCCATTGTCCTTTTTCCGGATGATAGAAATCTCGCGCTGCTTCTCCCATTTGGGTTCCGCCGTGGAGGAAAACTCTTCCAGAACAAAAGTCTGCAAATCGCCCAGCATATAGGGCATGGAGGTGTGGAACTGGCATTCCACCCGCTCCCCTCTTGGCCCCATGGTGATCTTGCCATTCGTGGCGGAAAGAAAATCGTTCCACATCATGCCAAAGCGCGGGATGGTGATCACCGAGCGGCCATCGACCATGGTCCGTCGCGTCGACATGCTGCCAGAATGTTCCAAAGTGATTTCCTGGTCGGTGACGGACTTCACCGTGTAGTAAATGGTTCCCTCGCGGACCTCCTTGGTGTCACCGACGATGGCGGTGAAGCGGAGTTCATAGGCAATTTTCTGCCCGGGAGTGAATTGATAACGGAGCTTTTGCGCTTGCACGGCCGGGTCGAAAGCCAGCAGGGCAAAAAACGGCAGGAAGAGAAGAGCAATGCCAGCCACGGTTTTACTGTTCACGAGAAAACTCCCAGGGTCAAAGGCAGCAAAGGGAACTAGGTGGGCCTGGGTAATCGACTAATATTCTAAGGCAAAGTCCTGGAAAAAGGAGGAGATTTTCCCCTCGTCACTTCATTAATTTTCTCAGCGCCGCCAGGTTCACCCCGTCCATGTCCTTTTGTTCCCCTTCCTCTTTGGCCGTTTCCAGCACCATCGGAAGCGAAGTGAAGCGTTTGTCCTTGATCAGAAAGCGGAAAGGTTCCAGACCCAGAGCGCCCTGGCCAATGTGCTCATGCCGATCGACACGGCTGCCCAAGCCTTTCTTGCTGTCGTTTAGGTGGAACGCCTTCAGCTTTTTAATCCCGGCCCGGTGGTCGAACTCTTCCCAGGTGGCCTGGTAATCCTCCTTGGGGAAAAGGGGATACCCGGCGGCAAAGGCATGGCAGGTGTCGAAGCAGATTCCCAGCCGTTCCCCTTGCCGCACGCTTTCCATGACAAAACCCAAATGCTCGAAGCGGCTGCCAAGAACTGTGCCTTGTCCCGCCGTGTTCTCCAGCAGGATCAGGGTTTGGAACCCCGGGCAACGGCGTTGAATTTCGTCCAGCGCCTGAGCGATTCGCCGCAGGCCCGTTTCTTCACCGCTGCCGAGGTGAGCGCCCGGGTGCGCCACCACATAGTCGACCCCCAGCGCTTCTGCCCGTTCCATTTCGTCGGCGAAGGCGTCGATGGAGCGGGCGAACAAAGCATCGTCAGGCGAGGCCAAATTGATCAAGTAGGAATTGTGCGAGAGGGTTTTCTTTAATCCCGCGGCTTTGACCGCTTTGCGAAAGTTCTTGATGTCTTCGGGGGCCAGCGGTTTGCTTTTCCACTGGCTGGGGCTCTTGGTGAAGACTTGCAAGGATTGGCACTGGTGCGCCAACGCGGCCTCCACGGCTTTGTGCATTCCCCCGGCCACCGACATATGCGCACCCAGCAACGGCATCAGACAGCATCCTTATTCAGGAAGAGAAAATAACCCCTTCGTTTGTTAAACCATGAACCAGGCAATAAATCATTAATAAAAGTA
>SHZZ01000013.1 GCA_009692005.1 Gemmataceae bacterium
TGGCAAATAGCCGAGGCTTTTTGGTGAAAAACCCGTCGGTTGCGTTAAGTTCAGGACCCCAACCCGAGGTCCGGCGTTGCGGTTTAATAGTTGTTGGTTAAAGTTGCCGCGGCTGGAAACCGGCCTTCATCACCTGAAGGCGTAAATGAATCTCGGTTAAAGGAACAAGAACTCAAATGATGCCATGGAGCGGGCCGCCGCGGGCGCCCAGGGCATCCACCCTCTTTTCAATTCCCGGGTCCACTTCCAAAGCCGGCGCGTGATGCGCCTTGACCCGGGCATCAATCACCAGCGATCCCCGGCATCCCCAATGCTTATTGGTAATGAAAGCGCAAATGCCATCGAGATCCTTGGCCGGGTCGGTCTTGGTGAAGACGGTCCATAGGAAATCGCGGAGGCTGGAGGTGGCTTGCGCGGAATGGTCAACCAAGACCACCCAGGGAAACCGGTTAATCCAATCGCCCGGTTGGAACTGCGAGCAAAACCAGGCCGCGCTTTGCGGGTTTCCGTTCTCTGCAAACCCTGGGTGCGTAGGCGCCTGCACCGCCAGGATGCCTGGCAAAAAGACTCTGGGGTGGGCAAACCCCTGGGGCAGGCGCAACTCTGGAGAAATTTCCTTGGGCAATTCTCGTCGGGGTTCCCCGACTGCTGCCAGGATCAGTTTCGATCCCTGGTTCAACTCTCCGCCGGAGTAGTCCAAAGTATCCATGGTCGTTCGGGTATGGAAATGAAGGTCGTTTTCCAGATCAATCCGTTGCAAAAGGTGGTTGAGGAACCGAGGGATGTCATGAATATCGAGGGTCGGGTCATCCTCCTTGGCCACAATGAAGAGGAATTTGGCCAGGGATAACTGCCCCTGACCCAAGAGGGCGCTGGCGCCAGTTAGCAATTCCTGAGGCTTTTTCCTTTTTTGATAGGGCGTATATCTCTCGCTGCCAATGGCCAGAAGCAGCGGATGCACGCCGGCGGCATCGACCGCATGAACCGCATGGATTCCAGGCACAACCCGGGGAATCAGCGGGCGGGTTAATTCATGGATCAAGGCTCCAAAGGCAGTGTCTTCCTGCGGCGGTCGGCCCACCACGGTAAATGGCCAGACGGCGTTTTTGCGGTGGAAGATTTTCTCCACTTTCAACACCGGGAAGTCGTGGCGCAGGCTGTAGTAGCCCAGGTGATCGCCAAAGGGGCCTTCGGGCAGCAGGCGCTGGGGATCGACGGTACCCACGATGCAAAAATCGGCCTGAGCTGGCAGAGGCAGGGGTAAGCTCCCGTCGGGTAAACCAGGGCAGGGAACCATTTCAACCCGGCGGCCTCCCAGGGCGCCGGCGAAGGCGATCTCGGGCAAGCCTTCGGGCAAGGGCATCACGGCGGCCAAAGCCAAAGAGGGCGGTCCGCCGACGGAGATTGCCAGGCGGAATGGAAATCCTTTTTCAATTGCTTTGGCATGATGGATGCCAATTCCCCGGTGAATCTGGTAATGCAAACCGGCTTCAGTGTCGGGCTGGTACTGGTTGCCACTCAACTGCACGCGGTACATGCCGAGGTTGGAATTTCGCCAGCCGGGGTTTTCCACATCTTCGGAATAGACCTGTGGCAGGGTGATGAAGGGCCCGCCGTCATTTGGCCAACAAACCAACTGCGGGAGTTGGGAAAGTGTTGTGGTTGCGTTCAGGAGCGGTCCGTGGCGCACCATGCGAGGGAGAGAATTCCAACCGCCGCGCAATAAATGCCACCAGGACGAGGGATGAAAAGCCCGCTCGGGGCGAGCCTGGCAATTCATCAAGACCTCGAGAGTTTTCCATTGATGGCGGAAGAGGAACTTTGCCCTTTCGAGTGAGCCAAACAGGTTGCTCACCATGGGGAAATGGCAGCCCTTGACATTGGTGAAAAAAATGGCCGGGCCGGCGGATTGAAAGACGCGTCGATGTATGGCGGCGGCTTCCAGGCGGGGATCGACCTCGACATTGATCCTGACCAAATGGCGGTGATTTTCCAGGTCGCGTAAACAGTCACGGAGGTTGCGGTATGCCATGGAAGGATTATCGTCTAAAAAAAGGCCCCTGGGTTGCGCCCTCTATTAAAATTTTCCACATTCTCCAAATAAATGGAAATAATTCGTGTCAGTTCATTTATTTCTGCTCGGGCTTCCGCGGCCGGGAAAACACGGCTTCGCGATTGATGGCGTGGTAGATCAAGCCGTCGGGGCTCGGTCGCAAGGTTCGGCCCATGCGGGCAGCCAAAATGGGACCAGGTAATTGGCAACGGAAAAATGAACTGACACCATTTACCTATTTGCCCTTTACATTCCTCCGCCTGGAGTTAACCATTTCCTCGGTTGGGGATTGATTCCAAGTTTGGCAGGGGCGCTCCTTATGTCACTTTTTCCCTTTCGCGAGCCGATGAATGCCCTGACCCATGGGTTTTGGCTGGTGGTGTGCATTCCGGCGGTGGTCATCCTGCTAAGCCGGGCGCGGGGAGACCGCTTGCGCGTTCTCGGAATTGCTATTTACGGCCTATCCCTTATGGCGTGTTTTGCCAGCTCCTGGTTATTTCATGCGATCAATGGCAGCCAGCAGGCCATTGACATGTGTAACACCCTGGACCATGTGAGCATTTTCTTTTTCATCGCCGGTTCCAGCACCCCCGTTGGCCTGGTCTACTTGCGGGGTTCCTGGCGCAAGGGGTTTTTAAGCGTGGTTTGGCTGCTGGCGGGAACAGGTATTCTTCTTCGCCTTAGTGGCGCTCCCCTTCCTCTTTACGCCCGCACCACGCTTTACCTCCTCTTGGGCTGGATCGGCTGCCTGACCTATTTCCAGCTTTCCCGGAGGCTTTCCACCAGACAAATCGCCCCCATATGGGTTGGGGGAATCCTTTATACGCTGGGGGCGGGCATCAACATGGCGGGCCAGCCAACCCTGGTGGAGGGAATCCTTGGCCCGCATGAAATCTTTCACCTCTTGGTGATGGCGGGCAGCCTGGCGCATTACTATTTCATCTTGGCCATTCTTTTGGGAAATCCCCGCCCTCTCGACATTCCTTCGGCTATTCCCGAGAATTCCCCTCACGCCCCGGCCTTGCTGACCGCAGCCGACGGGCCCGCCTTGGCGGGAAGTTCCAAAGTCGCTAGATGATTCGAGGTTCGCATGAGAATCCTGGTTTTTCCCGCGCTGGATAGCGTGCGATTGAGCCGTTTGCAAGCCAAGGCCGGCCTGGGGAAAATCATCAATGTTCAAAACGAGGAGGAAGCGCACCAAGAAATTCCCGCCGCCGATGCCTTCCTGGGAAAAATCACACCTGCCTTATTGAAGGCCGCCACCCGCTTGAAATGGGTTCAATCCATGACGGTCAGTTTGGAACATTATCTTTTTCCGGAATTGATCCAGCATGAATGCGTCCTGACAAATATGCGGGGAATCTTTTCAGATGTGGTGGCGGAACATACCTTCGCCTTGATGCTGGCCTGGTCGCGCAACCTGCCAACCTATTGTCTGCAACAGGCGCGCGCGCACTGGGAACCGGCGGGTGGAGAATCGGCGCGGGTGGATTTCCGCGCCGGGCCCGGGGTGACCAACGCCATCGACCTGCGGCACCAAAACCTGTCTGGAAAAACCCTCGGGATTTTCGGCCTGGGCGGGATTGGCCAGGCCATTGCCAAGCGCGGGCTGGCCTTTGAAATGTCCTGCCTGGCCCATGACCCTTTTTTGAAATCAGAAAAGGTAAACAACCCGGACATTCGCATGACAGCAACTTTGGCGGAGCTGCTGCAACAAGCCGATTACCTGGTTCTGGCCGCGCCCCACACGCCGCAAACCGAAGGGCTGTTTTCCCGGCAGGTCTTTCAGAAAATGCAGCGCCATGCTTTTCTCGTCAACATTGGTCGGGGGGCGCTGCTCAACTTGCAGGATCTTGTGGATTCACTGGAAGCAGGGGAAATCGCCGGCGCTGGCCTGGATGTATTTCAAACTGAACCATTGCCCAGGGATCACGCGCTTTGGCAAATGTCCAGCAAAGTGCTCATCACACCTCATGTGGCTGGGTATGGACCGCCCATTGCCTCTCGTCATCTGGCTGTGCTTGAGGAAAATGTGGAGAATTTCGTTCAGGGGAAACCGCTGATCAATGTGGCGGATAAATCCCGCTGGTGCTGAGGAATCAGATGGCTGGCGCCGGGTAAATCCGGCGGGCAGGGCATTCTAAGGTTCCACCTGGGCAAGAGTGTATTAAAAACCAATGGTAATCTAAAATGAATCAAAACGGCAAGGTCAGAAGGATTGTCATCACCGGCTGCACCCGCGGGTTGGGGAAATTCCTGGCGCTTGGCCTGGCGGAATTTGGCCATGTGATCGCAGGGTGCGGCACCTCGCAAGCCGGCGTGGACAAGTTGCAAAAGGAACTGGGGAAGGCTCATCACATCAGGAAAGTGGATGTGGCGGACGCCCAGGCGGTAGAATCTTGGGCCCGGGAAGTCCTTACCCTTGGCCCGCCTGACATTCTGGTTAATAATGCCGCCATCATCAACCACCCCGCCCCATGCTGGAAAATCTCGGCCTTTGAATTCGACCGCTTGATTGATGTAAACATCAAGGGAATGGCCAATGTGATACGGGCCTTTGTGCCGGCCATGGTGGGCGCCGCCGCCGGAGTGATTGTCAACTTAAGTTCGGCCTGGGGTCGAAGCACGGCGCCCGAGGTGGCGCCTTACTGCGCCAGCAAATTCGCCGTGGAGGGCCTGACCAAGGCCTTGGCCCAGGAGCTTCCTCCCGGGATGGCTGCGGTGCCCCTGAATCCAGGAATCATCAACACGGAAATGTTGCAAGAAGTTTTTGGTAAACAAGCGGGGCATTACCATGATGCCGCCGACTGGGCCAAGCAGGCAGTTCCTTTCCTCCTGGCTCTGGGAGGGAAGGATAATGGAAAATCTCTCACGGTTCCGGGGTAAACTGGCCGCCAGAAGTAAATCGGTATTATTCAAAAAGAATGTTTTACAAGGGCCAAAGAGTTCTTAGAATTGCCTTGTGCTTTCCCTTGGCCTAACTAATGGAGCCTTACCATGACAACTCCCTTGCAATCACTGATTCAATCCGGAACCAAGCTCTGGCTCGATTCCATTGATCCCGACCTGGTGCGAGAAAACCGCGCCATGGGCGCCACCGGGGCAACTTCCAATCCCATCATTGTTTCCGACCTGTTAAAGACCGGCCGGTTCGACGATCAAATCGCCAAGCTGATCCAAAGCGGGATCGACGACGATACCATTGCCTGGACGATGACAGACACCCTGGTCTCTCAGGCCATGGGAGTTTTTCTGCCGGTGTGGGAATCGACGCGTGGCGACGATGGCTATGTCAGTTTTGAACTTGACCCCTTGCTGGAAGACAGTTCTTGCAAGCTGTCGGTCCAGGAAAAAGCGGCGCGCTATATCGAACTGGGGAAGAAGTGGGCCGCCGGGCACAAGAACCGCATGATCAAGGTGCCAGCAACGCCGGGCGGACTGGCAGCCGTGGAAGAAATGTGTGCTGCTGGAATCACATTAAATGTCACTCTGATCTTTTCCGAAAGGCAGTACATTGCCGCTCGCGATGCTGTTTGGAAGGGCGCGCAAAGGAGGAAATCCCTGGAAGCCTTCAAATCGGTTTACAGCATATTCGTCAGTCGGCTGGATGTTTACACCGAGAAACACGCGGCCAGCCTTTCTCCCGCGGCCCAGGGCATGGTGGGCATCGTCAACGCCAAAAGGCTGTGGAAATTAAATCATGAATTCTGGGTTGGCAAGAAACTGCCTTTGAACCAGGAGATTATTTTCGCCAGCACCGGCACCAAGAAGAAAGAAGACCTGCCCTACAAGTATGTGGCGGCCTTCGCGGGCAGCGATATCGAAACCAACCCGCCCGCGACCAATGATGCGGCGCAAAAATGCGGCGTGACCTTCACCCGCCAGGTGGATCAATTCCCGGACAAGGCGATTTTAGACGAGGTAGATGCCAAGGTGAGCATGCAGCATTTGGAAGAGACCTTGATGTCGGAGGGGCTGGAAAAGTTCGCCGACCCCCACAAAAAGCTGCTGGAATTGATCAAAACAAAACGGGCCGGATTGCTGGCCGCGAGTCGGTAATTCCAGGGAATAGTGAACCCCGGCGGCTTACTGTCGGGGTTTCTTTTTTCCTTTTTTTATCTTTGCCTGGACTTGCAACCACGATTTCCGCTAAAAAATAAGGGTAGCGTTCCTCAAAAGTATCTCTGGCATGCGAGGGTTGTTTAATGGCAAAAGAAGAAGCGATACAGGTTCAGGGCAAGGTTTCCGCTGCCTTGGCCAACACGACATTCAAAGTGGTTCTCGAAAATGGGCATCAGGTTATTGCTCACATTGCTGGAAAGATCCGCAAGAATTTCATCCGCATCCTGCCTGGCGACATTGTCACGGTTGCGATTTCCCCCTACGACCTGACCAAGGGGCGAATTACCTACCGCGGGCCCCTTCGGGCCAAAACCGACGAGCCCGTTTCCGGCGGGTAGTTAATTCGCGTCTCTGTGATTTTCTTTTTCACCCTTAAAACTCGGGCGCGCTGATTTTTTGCCCTTGGGCTTCCCTTCCCCCGCATCCAGTATCAACACCGACCACAAACTGGGGTCTTCCCCGTAGGGAAGTTCCGCCGTGCAATCCAGGATCATGTCTCCTTGTTCCCGGTCGTGAACCCGCAGGCAGGTCCTCAACCGGGGACATTCCTCGGTGGAAAACCCATGCAAGGCAGACTCAGTGAGAAAAACCTCCAGGTGGTACCCATCGGGAAAAATCGCGCAATGAAAGGGCAACTCAGTGACTTGAGCCATGGGGGCATCCTGCAAGGCTCGGTGAATTTTCGCCTGCACGATGCAGGGGTCTTCACCATCCGGCCCGCCACCCGAGGCCAAAAAATGGAACTGATGGCAAAATCTTGTTCCCCGGTGGCTGCCGTGAGAATCCCGCGTGTCCAGCCATAGGGTTACGCCATCGGCAACGGCGGGCCTTTTGACATCCCCAGCAGCGGGCTGTTTTTTCCCCGACACCGTCACCTGCAAGCCCACCCCCCGCGGATTCCAGGCCATGCGAATGTCCGCGAAGCTGGGCTGCCCATCCAGGGCGGACAAGTCCTCTAAGCGGCAGGAAGGGGGAAGGTCGAGGGGAAAGTCTTTGCTTTTCCTTGGGATGGCATCAAGCCTCTGGCATTTCCTGGCCAAACGCAGAAGAAAACGAGGAGGAACCGGCAACATGGAAATCCCCAAGGGTTAATTGAGCAGGCTTCTTTGCAAGACCTCGCGGGCCCGGTCAAAGGAAGGCGACCAGAAAATTTCCGGGGTGTCGTTTTCTAGACAATCCGCCAATTTTTCCAGCGTGTTCCTGCCCATGTGCGGGCATTTGTTGCAGGCGCAGGTGATTCCAGGAACGGGATGATAGCGATGCCTTGGGAACTTGTGTTCCATTTGCCACAGCATGTTGGGTTCCGTGGCCACAATTATCTCGGAGTCTTTTTCCAGGGTGGCGATTTTCCGCAGCATGGCTTCCGTGCCGCCAACGAAATCGCTGTGGGCGCGAATATTAGCCGGGCATTCCGGATGGGCGATGGTCAAAGCGCCGGGATGTTGCTTCTTCATGGCCAAAAGGTCGCCCAGGCTGAAAATCTCATGCACCATGCAAGCCCCATCCCAAAGAATCATCTTTCTGCCGGTCACTTCCTCCAGGTATTGGCCCAGGTGGCGGTCGGGAACGAAGAGAATTTCCATTTCCTTGGGCACCCGGTGGATAATTTCCATGGCATTCCCCGAAGTCACCACCCAATCGGACAGGGCTTTGACCCCGGCAGTGCTATTGATGTAGGTGACGGTTTGAAACTTCCGGCCATTGATGCGCAACATTTCCTGGTAGCGAGCCAGTTTGTCCGCCGGGCAACTATCGGCAAGTGAGCAACCAGCCAGCAAGTCGGGCAGGAGAACTTTTTTCTCGGGATTGAGAATTTTGGCGGTTTCCGCCATGAAGTGCACGCCGCAAAAAACGATGATGGGGTTTTCCACCTTGGTGGCCGCGCGGGCCAGAGCCAGGCTGTCGCCCGTGAAATCCGCCAGTTCTTGAATCTCCCCTTCCTGGTAGTAATGGGCCAGGATGGTGGCCTTCCGTTCCTTTTTTAATCTCTGAATTTCGGCAGTGATTTCCCGCATGATCCCTCCAAGCTTGGGGTGTTTTTCCTTTCCTCTATCCGCTCTCAATAACTTAATTGTAATGGGTACTTTACCCGCTTCCAAGAATTTGGTAATTGAAAACATTATCATGCCGACACCCGGACGCGCCATCACTTTGAATTCCCCGACCATTTCACTGGCGCAAGCATTGAAAAAGGCTGGTATTGCCACCACTGGCGGGCAGGGAAAACATATGGTTCGCGAGGGGTTGATCGAGGTGAACGGCGCGGTCGTCATTCTCCCGGGCGCCACGCTGAGCCCAGGCGATCGCTTTGGCCCCAAGGGAGAGGAGCCATGGGTGGTGCAGGCATGAAGGAGGCCCAACCTGCCCTTTCACCCTTTACCGATCCAACCCGATCCCCGGTTTGGAAGGTGTTGGCCTTAACTTGGCCGGCGTTGATTTATCAATTCCTGCACTTGTGCGTTACTCTTTGGGACCGGTTTATTTCCGGCAGGTTTTTGGCCGACAACGGCGTTTCGCAACTTGCCATTCAATCCGCTCAGACCACTAGCCAGTATTTCTCATGGTTGATTTCCAGTTACAGTGTTTTGGTGAGCGTTGGCAGCACCGCGCTGCTGGCGCGGTTTTTCGGCGCCGGGGATTTCCGCATGGCGCGCTCTGTCGTTAATCATTCCATGTGGATTGGCGCCTCCCTTGGATTGATCGCCTCGGTTGCGGGTTTGGCAATGACTCCCTGGCTGCTTCCCTGGCTGGGATTGGAAGGAGAGGCCGGAACCGCGGCCAGTGATTTTCTCTTTTACATTTTCCTTTTCCTTCCTTTTCAAATGGTGGAATCAGCGGGTATTGCTTGTTTTACCGGCGCGGGGGATACCAAAACCGGGCTGTATGTGCTCGGCGGCGTGGCGCTGATCAACATTCCCCTGGCCCTGTTTCTGGCTACCGGTTTTGGGCCCATTCCCGCCATGGGGTTTCCAGGAATCGCCCTCGGCACAGCGCTGAGTCATGCCCTGGGGGGAATCGCCGTTGGCCTTTTCCTCATTCGGGGAAAATCGGGTTTGCTTTGGGAGTGGAAAAACTTGCCCGACATGGCGCTGGCACGCCGAATTTTAAGAATTAGTTTTCCCGCCGGAATGGACAGCCTCAGTATTGGCTTTGGCCAGTTTATCTTCTTGGGCATTATCAACCGGCTTGGCGCTGCCGCCAGTGGCGCTCATGGCATCGCCCTCGGTTGGGAAGCCTTGGGCTATCTCTCCGGAGGCGCCTTCGGCACGGCGGCCATTTCACTGGTAGGCTTAAACTTGGGCGCCGGACAGCCAAAAGAAGCCGCTCGCTGTGGCTGGACCGCTTATTTCCTCGGCGCGGGGTTCATGTCCCTCATGGGTGCTTTATTTTTCTTCCTGGCCGAACCGATGTTTCTTTTATTTTGCCCCGATCCCTCGCAAGCCCCAATTATCAAAGAAGGCGCCCCGGTTCTCCGCCTCATTGCCTTTGCCATGCCCTTTCTCGCTTCCTGCATAATCATGGCCTCGGCGCTCCGGGGCGCAGGCGACACCCGCGTTCCCGTTATGTACACTTGGATTGGTTTCTTTTTGCTGAGAGTACCAGCGGCTTTGATACTGGCCCGGCCAGTGGAAAACGCCCTGGGCTTGAACAGCAACTTTGCTTACGGCCTGCTTGGCGCCTGGATGGCGATGTTTCTCGATCTCTTTGCCCGGGGATTGATGCTGCTTTGGCGGTTTTACCGCGGGGCCTGGGCCCACATTCGCGTATGAAGGCTTTAAAATCAGAGGGGATTATTTTTTGGCAAACTCGGCCCCGGCTGCTGGAAAATCCTCGCAAAAATTAAAACGATCTTCCAAACGGCAAGCGGTAAAGATGGACCGCACCATCGGCTCGACATGACAGAGGAATAATTTTCCCCCGCCTTCGGACAGCAATTTTTGCAGCGAAATGAGCTTGCCAAGGAACACGCTGTACATGCATTCCATGTTGGGCCCAAGACTTAAAGCCACTTTAAAAGTCTTCTCGTCCTGAATGACCTTTTTGATTTCTTGGAAACAGTCTTGAATTTCCAATTCGGAAGGTCTTAGGTTCTTGAAGCGAATACAAAGAACATCACCGGTCTTTTCGTAGCTAATACCTGTGAGCGCAGCCATCTCATTTCCTTCGTTAAGTGTTTCCCAAATAAAAACTTAGGGGAATTATTTCGTCCAATCTAACCGGATTAATTTCAGTGTCAAGGATCGCTGGCGCCTTTTCCCGATTTCTTGAAAATACAAAACTTTTGCCCATTGCTGCCAGGGGTGGCTATTGGCCTTTCAAATTAATGACAGCCGTCCAGGAGTTGCCCCCGCGAAATCCTCCAACTGGGCCAATCCAGAATTGGGAGTTCCCCAAAGGGTTGTTCCTCTGATGCCTTCCGGGGTTACAGGCACGATCTTTTTCCTTAGCGCCTCAATCATCCCGGGCAATTCCACCCGAACGCCCCGGCAGGAGGTTCCTATCCCCCAACCAGGCATTTCCTCGCTTGCTGTTTCCACCAACACATCTAAATTTTTCCCCACCAGGGAGCTTTGATAACCCTTCAAGTTTTCTATTTCGATTTCCTCCAAAATCCGTCGGCGCTCAGACTTGACTTGAAAGGGAACCAGGTCACCTGATGAGAAACCCGTGGTGCCTGACCTTGGGCTGTAAGGAAAAACATGCACTTGGAAAAAGCCCACCTCGCGCACCAAGTCGCTTGTCAGTTGGAAATCCGCCTCCGTCTCCCCAGGAAACCCACGATGACATCGGTGGAAAAACCAGGGAAGGGCAGAGCCCTGCGGATTCTTTCCACTCGCTGCAAATACCCCTGGCGGGAATACCTGCGGCGCATCGATTGCAAAATCCTATCTGACCCGCTTTGCAAACAGAGGTGGAAGTGCGGAACCAAGCGGGGTTCTTCCGCCATGATTTGGATCAGGTCATCTCGGGCCTCGGCGTAGCATCCCGTGACCAAGATATCCGCTTCTGAATTAGTCTTTTCAATTTCCTCAAGGCCTGCCGTCCTTTGGCCTCGGCTTCATGGGTTACGGTGCAAGTGTTGACCAGGCATAAGTCCGCCGGCTGACCTTCCTCCGGTTCCACTACTCCGTTCCATTCCAGCATTTCACGAAAGTACTGAGATTCGTACTGGCAGACCTTGCAACACAGGGTTACCAATTTAAAAGTCATTGGTTTCATGTTTGCCAAGACTACTGGGACCAGTGACAGAAAGCTTGCAAAACAACCGTCTCATTAGCAGTTTGCCGAGTTATTGCAGGCCATTAACCACTTCGGTGGTTCACCATAAGGGGGCAGCTATAATTGGACCGCCACCACGCGGAAACCAATGTGGTCCCATCGCCGTTCGGGTTCGAACCGCAGACGAAAGGCCGACCGGCACGGCCACCCTTGGTCGGACCAGCAACCGCCCCGGCGCACCCGCGACACGCCCCCCGTGTTCGCTTTTCGTTGCGGTTTCTTTCGCATCTCGCAGGTCGGGATCCTTTTCCCCGGGCAACTTTAAGTGATACCAATCGCGGCACCACTCGAAGGTATTGCCATGCATATCGTGCAGACCCCAGGCGTTGGCGGAGTAACTGCCAGTTTTTGCCGCACGGTTGAGAGATGGCCCCGGTTCGCCCCCGTTGTACGGCTTCCCTTTGAAGTTCGCCTGGCTGCTGCTGAGCTTGTCGCCAAATGCTGTCGCGGTCGTTGTCTGTGCCCGGCAGGCGTATTCCCACTGGGCCTCGGTCGGCAAGCGAAACTCCCAATCCCTGGCCAGGCTTCGGGATTCCCGCCCCATCTCTGTCAGCTTTTGACAATACGCTTCTACTTCCGCAAAGTTGACATTGCCCACGGGATAGTCGTCGCCTTCGGGCAGTTCTTCCGTTAACGGGCCAGGCAGTTTCCCCATTACCCTTTTCCAGTCCCCCTGCTTGGCCTCGTGTTTGGCCATCCAAAAGCCTTTGGTCAGCGTCACTTCGACCTGGTTTTCGCCTGGCCTGCGTTCCGGTTCACCTCGCGGACTGCCCATCAGAAAATTTCCTGCCGGGCACCAGCAAAGTTGAATGCCTGCAACCTCTCGCCCCTGCCCTGCTTTGGCGCCGTTGAAAAGTGAAGGAACCACGGGCGTCCGCACTTCGCCATCTCCGCACCCCAACAGGCCCGCTAGAAAAGTTGCCAGGAACCATTTCTTCGCCATCGAACTTCCCCTTTGTCAATGGGCGAATTTAATAATACCTGTAATTAGCATTGGCGCAGTGTGCAATATTTCAAAGGTTAAATGTTTTGTTTAGGATTGCGTTATGAAGGAAATGGTGTTTAAAGATGTGGACGAAATCAGTGCCCCCGACTAAGGGCTGTCAAATTCAAATGACGATCGCTTTGCGCGCTTAAAAGGATAAGCAAGAGCGAGAATAGGTTTAAGCGACCTACCCATTGCCTTGCTCAGCCAAAGAGTTGAAAGAGCGGGTCGCCGTTGGCCAGGCGGTAGGCCTGCCCGGCCCGGTCCTTGATTTCAGTTTTGGGATCGAGTCCGAAGCGCCAGAAAAGCGTCGCCGCCAGGTCGCCTGAGGTGACCGGGTCGGCGGCGGGATAAGCGCCAATGCGGTCGCTGGCCCCATACACCGCGCCCCCACGCACTCCGCCCCCGGCTAAAATGGCGGTGAAACAGTCGGGCCAATGGTCTCTGCCGCGGTTGCCATTGATCTTTGGCGTTCTGCCAAACTCCGCCAGGGCCACCACCAGGGTGGTTTCCAGCAACCCACGAGTTTCCAGGTCTTCGATCAGAGCGGAAAAGGCCTGATCGGAGGGAGGCAACAAGTCATTCTTTAATCGTCCAAAATTATTCTCATGGCTGTCCCAGTTCGCGACTTGACCATTGTTGATCTTGTCGTTGACATTAATAAAGCGCACGCCCCCTTCAACCAGCCTGCGGGCCAGGAGGAGACTTTGTCCAAGCGTGTCCCAGCCATAACGATCGCGCACACGAGTGCTTTCCCGAGAAAGATCAAAGGCCCGCCTGACCTCTTCCGAGGAAATTAGATTGAATGCCCGTTCCTGATGAGCGGACATGGATGCCCGCCTTTCCGCATGGCGCTGTTGACTATCGACAAGAGCTAGCAAGGACCGGCGGTCGGCCATGCGGGCTGGCGAAAGGTCGCCGGGCAGGACAAGTTCGTCGATGTGAAAGTCGGGACGCGAAGGATCACTGGTGATCTGAAAGGGGTTGTGTGGCGCGCCGAGGAAACCCGCCGTCTGACCAGGTAAGCGGACAACATTGTACATCACATGGGGCAGGGCGACTTGCGTGGGAACGAGCCGCCTGGCGGGCTTGAGATAGTCTAGGCTCGCGCCGTAACAGGGAAAGCTATTGGCGTCGTCGTTGAGCAGTTCGAGATCGCCCTTGAGCGGGGTCCGCCCGCACAAGGCCTCGACCGCGGCGGCGTTGTGATTGCGCATCGGATGATGCATTGAGCGCACGATGGCTAGCTTGTCAACGACGCGGGCGGAGCGCGGCATATGTTCGCAGACTTGTATGCCGGGGACTGTGGTGGCGATGGGTCGAAATTCGCCCCGCACCTCGGCTGGAGCGTTGGGCTTCATGTCCCAGGTATCCAGATGGCTTGGCCCGCCGTAATAGAAGAGAAAGATGCAAGAGCGGATTGGCTTGGCAGCGCCGCCGGAATCGGCCTGGAGAAAGTTTGCCTGGTTGAGGCCCATCCAGCCAAGGGTCCCCGCTTGCAACAGCCTGCGGCGTCCGAGGAACAGTGGTGCGCAGGCGGCATGAGTGGAAGAGTGGTTCATGAGATTGCTTCCCGGGAATTCCAGGGTTCAAGGGTAGCATCGCCAGCCCCAGATGTAAAGTTCTGGAATAACCAATGTCGCGGATTGGATTGAATTTGTCTGCGCCAAGCAACCGGGGATGTTTCAATCCGAATTGAAAGTTCGCCAGGATCTTTTTCCCTGTCCAAAGGCGAGATGTTCCAGCCTTCGACCCGTCACAAGCTCTCGAAAACTCAGCTTGCTTCGGCCGTCGTGGGATCAATGATCGATGTTATTTCAGAAACACGATTAGCTGGAAATCCGCCTTGCCGAGCATGTTCTCGTACCATCGCCTCGTCAGGAGCAATGTAAACGCAGTACACTTTGTTTCCGGTCACATAGCTTTGCACCCACTGAATCCTTGGCCCCAATTCTTGGAGCACGCTGCATGACTTCTGCGAGATCGCCTGCAAATCCGTGACTGACAGTTTCCCGGCTTCGGGAATCTCTCGTTCGATCAAGTACTTTGGCATGACGGCTTTCCTTTCGATTTTGTCTGGGGCAACTGCCTGGCAGATCAGCATTGAGTATTCTATTGGGATGAATACGAAGGGCCGCAGAGCGAGGACCAATCCGTCCCGCAGCGAGGAAAGGTTGGCAAGGATACGAATGAGAAAGAAGGCAGGATGATTCCACTCTTTGAAGACCCTTGCTTCACCTTCCGGTTCGCTGACGATCGGATTATCCCCCGGTTCCATCTCGAAGGCATTGAGCCCGGGCGGCGGGTGTCGGTGTTCAAGGTTTGCCCCGGCACAGGCGAGCGGTTGGGCCTGCTGGCTACAGCAAGTGTGGGTGAAGGAGGATGGGTGGATCTTCCGGAACCGATTATCGTCAGGGCCGGGGAAGCGTTCATTGCTGTGCCGGATCCTGCATCAGGCAAGGTCCACCCCATTGACTAGACCAAAAAAAGGGCTTTCCATTGCAACACCATCGGCCTTTTGCCAGGTTTTCTTTTCGCCTGGGATCATTTGGCATTCAAAAGAGAAAGCCCCTGAAAAACATGGTGTTTTCAGAGGCTTTCAGGATAGTGCCGAAGGTGGGAATCGAACCCACACACCCTTTCGGGCACCGGATTTTGAGTCCGGCGCGTCTGCCAATTCCGCCACTTCGGCTCCAAACTTGAGTTTAGAACATGGCGGGCCACTTTCCAACCATGGAGTGTGAAATTCCCTTCCCTAAGGGGATTCGGGTTTTCCACCTCCCCTTTTTCCAGTAACCTAGAATCGAGGGGGATGCAAAGATTCCGCGGCTTGATTGATTCCATGACTCAGACCATTAGCGAAAAAACCGAACTGGGCAACTATTTCATTGCCAATTACCCGCCCTTTTCCTTCTGGAAACCAGGCCACCTCGAGGCCGCGGCCCAGACACTCAACTCCCCGGCAAAAATCCCAACCCCCCTTGGTCTGTATGTCCACATACCCTTTTGCAGGAAGCGCTGCAAGTTTTGCTACTTCCGCGTCTACACCGATAAGAACGCTCGCGATGTCGATTCTTATCTCGACGCCCTGTTGAGAGAAATCAGCCTATATGCCCAGGCTCCAGTGCGTTCTGGCCGCGAACTGAAGTTTATTTATTTTGGCGGCGGCACCCCTTCCTACCTGAGCGTGGCACAACTGGAAAAACTCTTTCACGGCATCCGCGACTCCTTCTCCATTAAAAATGCCGGAGAAGCCACCTTTGAATGCGAACCGGGCACGCTGCAACAGCATAAGTTGGCAGCGCTCAGGGAATTGGGAGTCACGCGGCTGAGCTTGGGAGTGGAGAATTTCAGCGACGAGGTTTTGGAGGAAAACGGCAGGGCCCACCACAGCCAGGAAATTTTCCGCGCTTACTCCTGGGCCAGAGATTTGGGTTTTCCACAAATCAACATCGACCTCATCGCCGGCATGATCGGCGATTCCGAGGCCAACTGGCACGATTGCCTCAAGAAAACCATTGAACTGGCGCCCGACTGCGTCACTATTTATCAACTGGAACTCCCTTTCAACACGGTGTTTTCCAAGGAAATGCTGATGGCCGGCCAGCCCGATCCCAAGCGCGTGGCGGACTGGCCCACCAAAAGGAAATGGATGCGGGATGCTTTTGAAACCCTGCAAGCGGCCGGTTACCAGGTTTCCAGCGGTTACACTCTGGTGAAAGATAAATCCAAGGTGAAGTTTGTCTACCGCGATGAATTGTGGCATGGGGCCGATATGTTCGGCACCGGCGTGGCTTCCTTTGGGCATATGCAAGGCATCCACTTGCAAAATGTGGACGGCTGGGAAGCCTACCTGGAAAAACTCGCCAAGGGTGAACTGCCCCTCGGTCGGGCCTTGCCCATCGCCCCGGCCCAGCAACGCGTTCGCGAACTGATCCTGCAACTGAAAACAGGCCACATCCTGCCAGCAGAATTCGATGCCAAGTTTGGCGGTTCCCTCCTCAACGATTTTCAAGAACAATGGAAATCCCTGGAAAACACCGGCATGGCGGCCGTTGCACCCGAGGGGATTCAACTCTCCCTCGATGGACTTCTTCAGGTTGACCGATTGCTGCCGAGGTTTTTCGAGCCGCAATTTCATTCCCAAAGGTACACCTGATTCCTCCAACTTTTTGGAATCCATGAGCGACTCCTTGACATTCATGATGGGGAAACACCCCGCGGTTCTGCCGGCGCATTTGCGTTTTGCACGCAATCACCTGTGGTGTGCGCCAACGGCCGAAGGGAACCGTTTCGGCTTTACTTCCTATGCCGTCCGACTGATGCAGGATGTCTATTTTCTGGACTGGCAGGTCAACAGCGGGGATGATGTGGCGTTGCTAGAACAAATTGGGCACATTGAAACCTCCAAGGCGGTCAGCGACTTGTTTTCCCCTGCCAAGGGAAAGCTCTTGCGCTTCAACGAGGTGGTGCTGGCCGACCCCTCGGGGATCAATGTGGATTATCATGGGCAGGGGTGGCTGTTTGAATTGGTCGGGGATGTAGGCCACCTGATGAATGTTCAAGAATATCTGGAATTCCTGGAAAGCAACTGGGAAAAGACACAGAGAATGATCAAGGGTAAGATCAACGCCGGGGATGATTAGCATGAGTCAGCGAAAATTAAATGTCGTTTTGTCCCAGGCACAGGGAAAAGACCCGCTCAAACGGGGATTGGAAGAAGAGATCGCGGCGGCGCTCCTTCTCGAACCGGGGATTGACCTCGGCATCGTGGCTCACCTATACGATTTGGAAAGCGGCCACACAGGGCGGTTGTTTCTGGAATCCCTGCCTGGCGATATGGTGGTTTTGTCCTGGCTTTACCCCCGGGCCGCTTACTGGCTTCTCGACCGCAATGAAATAAGCGGCAATTACGGAGAGAACCAACTGTCGCCTCCTGCCGAGGTAGATGAAGAGGAAGAAAGCGAAGCCTCACCAGCGCAAGAGAAGTCCATGGGTATCGGGTCGGCGAAAACCGCCGACCGAGTTATTTACTGCCTTGACATGCGCGATTCCCGCGACTTCCGGGCCTTTGTGGAGGAAATCCGCCGCATTCTCAAGGAGTGCCGCCAACGCTGGAGCGAAGCGGAAAAAATTAAGCAGCCCGCTGTGGTGCAATTGGGGATCGGCATTTTGAGCAAGCCGGCCAATGGCACTGCGCACGAGAGTTTCCCAAAAGAAGGCATGTTGACCATCCCGGCACGGCGGTGGTACCCCGTCATCGACTACAGCCGCTGCACCAACTGCCTCGAGTGCCTTGATTTCTGCTTGTTTGGCGTTTATGGCGTCGATTCTCTGGATAGGATTTATGTTGATAATCAGGACCAGTGCAAGAAGGGCTGTCCGGCTTGCAGCCGGGTTTGTCCCGAACAGGCGATTATGTTTCCGGATTACAAAAGCCCGGCCATCGCCGGCGCCCCGGTGGGCAGCATTGGCGGGTTGAAAATTGACCTTACGAAACTGTTTGGCGGGGGCGACGCTCTGGTGATCGCCGCTCAGGAACGGGACAAGGAACTTGTCCGGGATGGGCGCTCCGCCGTTGGATTGACGGTTGGCATTCCCAAGAGGCAGGAAGGGAAAGCCGACGGACCCAAGGACGATATCGACAACCTCATGGATGCCCTGGACAACCTCGATTGATTCCTGGGCTCCCTGGGAGAGGAAAATACATGCTGACGAAACTTGCCTACCGCGCCTTGACAGAAATATCTCCCCGAGTGGGGATGAAAGCGGCCTACTTGTGGGTGTTCAAGGGGTTGATGGCTGTGCGGGCCTACAAAAAACGGCTGCAGAATAAAGAATTGTACCCGCCTTTCATGTTTGTCGCCCTGACCAACACCTGCAACTTGCGCTGCCATGGCTGCTGGGTTGAAAAAGAGGGAACAGCCTTTCACCTTCCTGCCGAGGACCTCGATGCCATTATCCGGGTGGGCAAGAAAAACCGCGCCTATTACTACACGCTGTTGGGCGGCGAGCCCTACATGTACAAAGGCATCTGGGATGTGTTCCAGCGCCACCGCGACTGTTACTTTCAAACCATCACCAACGGCATGCTCTTTACGGAAAGAAATGTGCAGCGTCTGGCCGAAGCGGGAAATGTCACGCCCCTGGTAAGCATTGATGGGCAGCAATATCAGAATGACCTTCGCCGCGGCGAGGGCGTCTTCGACGCGGCCATGGAGGGGATGGACCGGCTAAGGAAAAAGGGGCTGATTTTCGGAGTAGCCTGTACCATCACCGGGAAAAACATGGAGGAAGTGCTCTGTGATTCCTACCTGGAAATGATGATCAAAAAAGGGGCCATGTACATCTGGTATTACTTTTACAGGCCAGTGGGGGAGGATCCCCATCCAGAGTACTGCCTGTCCCCCGAGCAACTTTTGGAAGCCAGGAAGAAAATGGTGGCCTTGCGCCACCGGCATCCGATCATCATCATCGACAGTTATTGGACAGCCACGGGAGAGGCCTTTTGCCCGGCGGCCATGGGCATGGGCTTCCACATCGGCCCGCAGGGGAGCATCGAAATCTGCCCGCCTTTGTCCTTCGCCACCAACAAGGTCAGTGACAACAACCACGACCTGAACAAGACCTTCAAGGAAAGCAAGTTCCTGAACGGGTTTCAGGATTTTGTTAAAACCCGCACCAAGGGGTGTGTCATTTTGGAACATCCCCAAGAGTTGGTGGAGTTTATCCAGGGTCATGGGGCCAAGGATTACAGCACACGCGATGCCTTTAAGGAAATCGGCTGTGGCAAACCGAGGCAAAGCCAACATATGCCCGGGAAGGAAATCCCCGAATCTTACTGGGTCTACCGATTCTTGAAGAACAATGTTTTCTTTGGCATGGGTGCTTTGTGAATGGAGTTGCCCATTCCAGACCAGACCTGATTTTGACCCTAAAAGAATCGCAGCGACTGGAAAACGCCTGGCGATTGAACAAGGCCCGCTTGCTCGACCACCGCCAACCGGGGGGATATTGGCAAGGGGAACTTTCCACTTCGGCTCTCTCTACGGCGTTGGCTGCTGCCGCCCTCAGTCATGCAGGCTCCACCAAGGTTGACCTGGCGCTTTCTGGCCTGGAGTGGCTGGCGCAAAACCAAAATACCGATGGCGGCTGGGGCGACACCACGATCAGCCATTCCAATATCTCCACCACGGCGCTGGTTTTGGCCTCCTTTCGCATCACAAGGCGGGAAAAAGAATTTGCCAACACGGTGGCGAAGGCCCAGGAGTGGCTGCGGGCCAAGTATGGCGCCGATTTTTCCCTGGCCAAAACGGTGAAGGAAAGGTACGGCAAGGACCATACTTTTTCCGTGCCGATTCTGGCCACTTGCGCCATTGCTGACATGGTCCCCTGGAAGGAAGTTCCTTCCCTTCCTTTTGAACTCGGCTGTCTGCCGCAAAGCTGGTTTCGCTTCCTTGGCCTGCCGGTAGTCAGTTACGCCTTGCCTGCATTGCTGGCAATTGGCCAATGCATTCACCACCATCAAGCGAGCCGTGTCCTGCCTTTGCGCTGGTTGCGCGACCTATGCCGGGGAAGGGCCAATAAGGTATTGGCAAAGATTCAGCCCACCAATGGGGGCTTCCTCGAAGCGACGCCGTTGACTGCATTTGTCGCGCTGACGCTTTCTGCTTCCGGTCTGGGGCAAACCCCGGTGGTTTTGCAGTGTCTCGACTTTCTGGAAAAATCCGCCCGCCCCGATGGCGGCTGGGCCATCGACACCAACCTGGCTACCTGGGTGACTTCTCTTTCGGTTAATGCCCTGGCGAGCAGCGGCGAACTGGACACTCTCGAGGATAAAAGCCTCCTGGCCGAGTGGATTTTGAATCAACAGTATCGGACCCGGCATCCCTACACCGGCGCCGACCCGGGCGGCTGGTCCTGGACACCACTGCCCGGCGGCGTGCCAGACGCCGACGATACCCCCGGCGCGCTTCTCGCTCTCACCCACCTGGGAGTTCCCCCGGGAGAGTGGTTGGACAACGGTGTCAAATGGCTTTCCGGCCTGCAGAACCGGGATCAGGGGATGCCAACTTTTTGCCGCGGCTGGGGTACGCTCCCCTTCGACCGCAGCGGTTGCGACCTGACCGCTCATACCCTGCGGGCCATTGCTCCCTGGTACTTGGATGAAATTTACCCCGTTTCGTCCGAGGTGCAGAGGCGTCTTGGCCCGGACATGGAGCGGCTTTATGATGGCGGTTTATATTTCCTTTATAACCAACAGAGCCCTGAGGGTGCCTGGCTGCCCTTGTGGTTTGGCAACCAGTTTGCTCCGGAGGAGACCAACCCGGTCTTTGGAACCACCCGAGTTTTGGCCGCTTTTCGCGACCTGGGCATGACCAGTGACTCGCGCGCCCTGGCTGGTGTCCGCTATTTGGAACAGGCGCAAAATCACGACGGCGGCTGGGGCGGCGCACCGGGTTGCCCCTCCTCCCTGGAGGAAACCGGACTGGCCCTCGATGTTCTTTGCGCCTTCACCACCGGTCCGAATGTTCTCCACCGGGGTTTATTATGGTTGATTAATGCCGTGGAGAATGGTCAACTAGAAAACCCTACCCCAATTGGGTTTTACTTCGCCCGGCTTTGGTATTGGGAGCGATTGTACCCGGTGATTTTCGCTCTGGGCGGACTAGGCCGTGTTCGCCGGTCCCTGAAACCCTAAAAAGATTGACAAGCGGACAACCTGGAGGAATAGGAAATCGTGTCAAACACCATGGCGGCGCCGGCGCTTGAAATCGCCGTTCCCAAAGAGAAAAAAGGCAGCACCTCTCACCTCAAGGCGGTTCCGCAAGAACGGCAAGAGCGCGACCGCATTCGCCAGGAAGTTGCCCGGCATTGCGTCGGCCTTGATCGTTCCCGCTCCTTTACAAGGGTCGAAATTCAAGCTATTTCTGAAACCGTTCTCACCCACCTTGGTTTGGGTTTCCAATACACCGGCTTTACTTCGGTTTGCGTTGCCAACGAATTCTGGCGCGAACAAGTGCAAGGCATCGATTTCTCTCGCCGCTTGCTACTAATGCCCCATTGCTTAAAACACGCGGAAGGTTGCCCGGCGGATTATGACGAATTTGGCCTGGATTGCCGCAAGTGTGGCGCCTGTTCGGTCGCCGATTTCAAAACCAAGGCCGAGGACCTGGGCTATAAAGTCCTGGTTTCTGAAGGCACGCCGATTGTTCTCAAAATCATCGTCAGCGGGCATGTGGACGCAATTGTCGGCGTGGCTTGCCTCAATGTCCTGGAAAAGGCCCTGGACAAAATCCTCCTGGCTGGCATCCCCTGCGTCGCTGTTCCCCTCCTCTCCAGCAATTGCAAAAGCACTTCTGTGGACGAGGACTGGGTCATGGAAATGATCGACCTGAAGACACCGCCACCCGCGGTCATTACCCGTTCTTACATCCACCTGATGCGTGAAGCCAACCGGATTTTCGAGGAACCGGAATTATCTCGCCTGGCCCCCCGGCCCCGGGAAAGTTCTTCCTCTGCCAATGTCAACCCTTTGGCCCAACAGGAAAGGCTCGCTTACGACTGGCTTTCCCGCGGGGGAAAACGCAGCCGTCCTTTCATCACCCTGGCGGTTTACGACGCCCTCACCGGAGGGCAGGGCACCCTGAAACCCGAAACCATTAAACTTCCCGATCATGTCAAGCGCGCTGCCTTGGCCATTGAAGCCTTCCACAAGGCTTCCCTCGTCCATGACGACATCGAGGACGACGATGGTTTCCGCTACGGCAAGGAAACTCTGCACAGGCAGGAAGGCGTGCCTGTGGCCATCAATGTGGGTGATTACCTGATTGGCATGGGTTACCGCCTGATTTCCCGCGACCGCGCTGAGATGGGCGCCGAAGCCGCCGCCGATATCCTCTTTCGCCTTTCCGATGCTCATGTGAAACTCGCCGAGGGGCAAGGCGCCGAACTGCTCTGGCGCAAAGCGGCGGATAAAATCCTCACCCCGCTCGATGCCTTGCGCATTTATGGATTGAAAACCAGCCCGGCCTTCGAAGCGGCCCTCTTTGCTGGCATCCGCCTTGCTGGCTCTGCCGACGCTTTCGAAAAAATAGTCCCCGAGTTTTCTAAAAACCTCGGCGTCGCTTTTCAAATCCTCAACGACCTCACCGACTTTGAACCCGCCGCGGACAATAAAGTTGTCGCCGGGCAGGACATTCTCGCCGGCCGCCCCACGGTCTTGCTGGCCATGGCGCTGGAATCCGCAAGTCAATCGCAGCGGGAAGAAATCTTGACCATTCTGGAAAAAGTGCGCGGTGGCGATTCCTCGTTTGTTCTCATTGAACGGGTGCACCACCTGTTCGAAACCACCGGCGCGCTTAACAAGGGCCGGAAAATGGTGGAAAAGTACCGCGCCAGGGCCGAAGCCATCGCTGACGAGGTGGAATCCGAGGACTTGCGCCGTTTGCTTTATTTCCTAGTCGATTCCGTTTTGGAAACTCCCGGGGAAGAGGCCATGGAAGCGCCTGTTTTGTTGCAACTAGGAAAAACTTAATGGCCCCGCAGGACAGTCCCGCCAAGAAATTGGAAAGCCTCTTTCGGGAATTCGTCGGTGAAGCCATTCCCCCCTTGTTCCCGGTTTCTCCTCAAGAAATGCCCGAGCCCTTCAAGAATCTTCTCGACCATGAAGATCACATGACCGTGACCATGGAAGCCAACTATGGCGAGTTGATGGAAATCCAGGTCCTCAAGGAAAGCCAGGGTGCCAACACCTATGCCCGCATGCTGCGTTTGAACGGGGAGAAAACCAAAAGAACGGTGTTATTTGGCGCCATGAGGGTAAGGCTGGATTTTCTCCCCCAGCTTGTCCGTCAGGAGATTCTGGCCAAAAAAACACCCCTGGGAAGAATCCTGATCAAGCACCATGTCATGCGCAAACTTGAGCTGGTGCAGTTGCTGAAACTGGAATTAGGGGAGGAGCAGCGCCACTGGTTTGGCTCAATCCCACCTGGGCCTATTTATGGGCGTGTGGCCATCATCCATTGCCATGGCCTGCCGGCCATTGAACTTTTTGAGGTCGCCGCCCCCTTGGGCCCCGACCCCAGCGCCTGACTTTTCTCGATCTCATGGCGCGTCAAACTCTTTAATGAGATGACTTAAGTGGAAAAATGCTAAAAGGTTTATTGTGTGGCAAGGGCGGTTTTGGTCGGAACCAAATGGGGACCTTGCGAAAGGCTCCAACCCAGGTCGGCCTGGCGTAAAGTCCGTTCCACAAGCTTGTGAGTTGAACAAATTTCTTTTCAATCTTCGCCCAGGGAAATATTCCGGTTAATTTTGCCAAGACAATTTCCCTTAACTCACATTCGGTAAAAAACCAGCCTCAACTCAGACCAAAAGTAGCGATCCTTCGGGCTTGGAATGAAGGCGGTTCGAGAAGTTAAAAAGGTGTTGGTTTTGCCCGTTCGTTTCACCTTGCCTTAAAGGGCGTGCTGGCCTATATTTACTTTTTCTCATGGCTAGCCGTGCTAGCGTAGCTCAATGGCAGAGCACTGGTTTTGTAAACCAGTGGTTGTGGGTTCAAGTCCCACCGCTAGCTCTGTCTTGGGATGGTGTTACTGGCTGTGAGAAAATTGCGGGCTGAAGGCCGGTGGAGGGAAAAACTCCGGCCTGTTTGGATGGAAGGGCAAGCAACGCGGGTAGGTGGCCGAGCGGCCAATGGCATCAGACTGTAAATCTGACGGACTTTGTCCTACGGGGGTTCAAATCCCTCCCTGCCCATTCGGGGTTCCCATAAGGTAAAAAAGGGAATTCACGCGGGTGTAGCTCAATGGCAGAGCCCCTGTTTTCCAAGCAGGATATGGGAGTTCGATTCTCCCCACCCGCTTTTGGGCGCCCTGGGGTTCCCGAGGCTGCTGTAGCTCAGCGGTAGAGCGCTTCCTTGGTAAGGCAGAGGTCCTGGGTTCAAATCCCAGCAGCAGCTTTTGCAAGGTTTTTTCTCCGGGTCGGGCCCGGGGGTGTGCCTGTTTTTAAGGAAAACGGGTGCTGTTTACTGGTGTTTTTCCTACAATCTTGGGTGAACCGGATTGCGGGTATCCTGATCAACCTACTTGATCTTTCGGAGGAGCGATGGCTAAGGAATTATTCAATCGAAACAAACTCCATGTCAATGTTGGAACCATTGGACACATTGATCACGGCAAAACTACGACGACGGCGGCCATCGTAGCCCGCCAGGCGTTTAAGAACAAAATCGAAAAGTACAAGGACTATAAGGAAATTGCCAAGGGCGGAACCGAGCGCGACGAACTCAAGACCGTCACCATTGCCGTGGCGCATGTCGAGTACGAAACGGTTAAAAGGCACTATGCCCACATCGATTGCCCGGGCCACGCCGATTACATCAAGAACATGATCACTGGCGCGGCGCAGATGGATGGCGCCATCTTGGTGGTGGATGCCGGTGACGGCCCCATGCCGCAAACCCGCGAGCATATCCTCCTGGCCCGCCAGGTGGGAGTGCCTCGCGTCGTTGTGTACTTGAACAAGTGCGATTTGGTCGATGACGCCGAACTACTTGACCTCGTCGAAATGGAAGTTCGCGAACTGCTGAATAAATATGAATTCCCCGGCGATGAAATCCCGGTGGTGCGCGGCAGTTCCCTCCCCGTCATGCTTTCCGCGGGCAAGGATGATGTGGCTGGCAAGTGTATCGACAACCTCATGGATGCCCTGGATAGTTACATCCCTGACCCGATTCGCGAACAGGACAAGCCTTTCCTCATGAGCATCGAGGATGTTTTCTCGATCAAGGGGCGTGGCACCGTGGGCACCGGCCGAATTGAACGCGGCATGGTCAAGGTCGGCGATGAAGTCGAAATCATCGGCCTGTGCAAGGACTCCAAGAAAACCGTTGTCACCGGCGTGGAAATGTTCCAGAAAACTCTGGACAAGGGCATTGCCGGCGACAATGTTGGCGTTCTCCTCCGAGGCATCGAGCGCACCGACCTGGAACGCGGTCAGGTGCTGGCCAAGCCCGGCAGCATCACCCCGCATACCAAGTTTGAGGCCAGCGTTTATATTCTGAGCAAGGAAGAAGGCGGTCGGCATACCGCGTTCTTCAGCGGCTACCGGCCCCAATTTTATTTCCGCACCACGGATGTCACCGGTAATGTGGCTCTGCCAGCAGGAGTGGAAATGTGTATGCCGGGCGACAATGTCAAGGGTATGTCCGTTTCCTTGCTGGCGGAATCGCCAATTGCCATGGATGAAGGCCTGCGCTTCGCTATTCGCGAAGGAGGCCGGACGGTGGGTTCCGGCGTGGTGACCAAGGTTATTGAGTAAACCCGACCGCGAAAGGCCGGAGAGCGCCTGGAGGATAAAAATCTTTCCGGCGCTTCTTGGGTTTTCTTGGGTGGGTTTTGGAGAAGAACATGCGGGAATATGTCTGGCTGGAATGTAAAGATTGTGGTGCCCGGAATTACCGGGCCAACAAGGAGACGCGTGGCCCCGAGCGCCTGGAATTGAAGAAATTCTGCCGCAAGGAGCGTAAGCATACCACCCACAAGGAATCCAGGAAGAAGTAGATTCTGGAGCATCTCCGGTTGGCGCCGGAGTTTTTGGAGGGGTGTAGCTCAATTGGTAGAGCACTGGTCTCCAAAACCAGCGGTTGCGGGTTCGATTCCCTCCGCCCCTGTTCATAGGATAACTTAGCGGTCGGCATAACCCGGCCGTGGACTGGCTTGATAGGCGGCTGCCAGCCACGGAAATTAATCGCACAAGTTTTTCTTGCCGCCTTCCTTCAGGATGTCCAATGGCTTCGACTGTCAGCCAGGAAATAAGCGGATCGGAATCGCCAACCCAGGGCAACCTCGCACCTGTTTGCCTGGGTGTGGTGGTCTTTCTTGTTTTGCTGCTGCAAGCGGTATTTCACCTGGTGCCGCGGGCCTGGGAAAAAATCCCCGGCATGGGTGCCGGGGTGGTTTCCTATTTTGGGCTGGCCCTGGTATCTATTGCGGTTTTCGCTGGCGGCTTGGTTTTGGCCAGCAGGTTCCTTCGCGGCTGGAATCAACCTGGCCTCAAGGGCGGAGTGTTTCTTGGCTTCGTGCTGGCGTTGTTCGACCTTTACCTTGCCTCGTGGTGGGGGAAAGTTGCCGAGTCCTGGGCTATTGATCGGCGAATTTTTTCTGAGTCGGTTGGCGCCGGGTTGGCCGCGGCGGGATCTGCCCTGATTGTCATTGCGACTATTATTTTTTTCCTGAAACCATCCGCGATCAGGCTCTTCAGGAAATTGGAAAACCAAGGGTGGTTTTCTTTTTCCCCTTTCAAACCAGGGCAAGGGCAGCGGGTTCGCCGGGGGACCATTGTTGGTTTGTTGGTTTTGCTCGGGTCGGGAGTTTACGCCATGGTGCAAGGCAGCTCTTCCGGACAGGCTGCGGATTGGCAAATTGATGTGCCTTTCACTGGCAAAGTAGAAGTGCCGGCAAATAAAGCAGGGGATGCTCTTGGCTTGCTGGAAAAAGCCGGCTACTCCGAGCAAAAACCCTGGGTAACCCGCGAACAATTCCGCCTGGCCAATCAAGGGGTCGATCCCGAAACTCATGTGAAAATTTCCACCCTGACCGGCGATTCAAAATTCACCACCGGGCAGGTTGTTTCCAAGGAAGACTACCTGCAGGAATCAAGGGAATTGGCGAAAATAGACCGTCGTCCTGCGGATGTGGTTAGCCCCAAAATCGCGGAAGGTTCGGTAAAATATCAGGCGGTTGTTTTGCTTCCCGGGCTGCAATATTCGGTCCCCCTTTTGATGTTGGGTTTTTCCTTTTGGCTACCCTGGCGGGTGGTCAACCTGCCCGTTTTTGCCGACTTCCTGATCGCCACGGAAGGTGAATTGAACAAAGTTTCCTGGACGACTAGGAAAAGACTTGTGCAAGACACTTTGGTGGTGCTGTCCACCTTATTGCTCATGGCGATATTCCTTTTTGCCATGGACCTGTTTTGGCGTGAAGTCTTTACCCGGACTGGGGTTTTGAAAATAAACCGGGATACGGCCCAGAAAAACACCAATGTGGATTTGAAAAAGTGGTAATTCGCCGCCACCTCGGAGCCAAACAATGATCACCGACACTCCTGAAACCAATGCCAGCAATCTGGAGGAAAGCCCCCAGGTTCCGGCGCATAACGAACTCCCTTTCGAACCGCAAACCGTGGAAAAAAAATGGTATGTGGTGAAAGTTCAGAGTGGTCGCGAAGAGACGATTAAGGAAGCCATTGAGCGCCGGGTGAAAATCGAAGGTCTGGAGGAGTTTTTCGGACAAATCCATATTCCCATGGAAAAAGTCACGGAAATGCGCAAAAGCAAGCGGGTCACCAAGGAAAGAAAGTTGTTTCCTGGGTACCTGATGGTGGAAGTTGCCTTCAATGATCGTATTCTTTACCTATTCAGGGAAACCTCGGGTGTTGGTGATTTTGTCGGCGGGACTTTGGGGAATAAACCCCCGATCCCCATGACCGACCGGGAAATTGAGCGCATGCTGCGGGTTAAAGGCGATGCCGTCGCGCCCACCATTGTCAGCAGGCCGAATTTTGATCCGGGCGACCGGGTAAAGGTTAAAGACGGGACTTTCTCCGGTATGGAAGGGGAAGTCAAAGAAATCCTGGAGGCTCTTGGGCGGGTGAAAGTGGAATTGACCATTTTCGGCAGACCCGTCCCAGTGGAACTCGAATACTGGCAAGTGGAAACAGTTTAGCAAGGGACTAATATGGCCAAGCATGTTACTGGACAAATTCGGCTGCAGGTACCCGGCGGGCAGGCAACACCTGCTCCACCCGTGGGACCGGCTTTAGGCCAGCACGGTGTCAACATTGGGGCCTTTGTCACCCAGTTCAATGAGCGCACCAAGGAAACCAAGGGGATCACGGTCCCGGTGGTTATCACCGTCTATTCCGACCGGAGCTTCGAGTTTATTGTCAAAAGCCCGCCCGCTGCGGTCCTGCTCAAAATAGCGGCCGGGATTCCTCCGGAAAAGAAAAAAGGTGGGGACTTGATTCCCTCCGAGGAAAAAACCAGGTTGAGCGGGAAATACAAGGGCTTCAAGGTTTCCGAATCGCAGGTGCGGGAAATTGCTCAGAAAAAGCTTCCCGATTTGAATGCTCGCGATTTGGATCATGCGTCTCGGATTGTGGCAGGCACAGCCCGAAGCATGGGTATTATAGTCGAGGGATAAGGGTGGAAGGTAAGGATTTTCCTGGCCCAGATCTGGCCGGGAACACCTGTGTTTCCTAGGATAAATTGTTCACGAAATAGCCGGGAATTTGACATGGCCAAAGAGAAAAAAGACCAAACCGTACCTTCTAAGGAAGTGGAAGCCAAGGGAGCTCCCGCACCCGTGGAAGCCGCCGCGGTTGTACCCGCTTCTGGCAAGGAAACAAGGCCGGATAGCGGTGCCAAGAAAAAGGGACAGCAGCCGGGAAATCCCCCCAGGGTTGGGAAAAAGCTGCGCGGGCAGATCTTGGCCCTTAAAACAAAAGTGATTAATGAAGGGGAAGTATCGCTGAAAAAGGCTATTTCATTGCTGAAACAAGGCAAGCATGCCAAGTTTGATGAAACCGTAGAAATTCATATGTCCCTGGGAATCGACACGACTCAAAGCGATCAGATGATTCGCGGCAGCGTGGCGCTACCGCATGGGGTTGGAAAAAAGGTTAGAGTTTTGGTTTTCTGCCAGGGCGAAAATGTTGCCAAGGCCAAGGAGGCTGGCGCTGACTATGTGGGCGATGCCGACCTCGTGAAAAAAATTCAGTCGGAAAACTGGCTCGATTTTGATGTTGCCTTGGCCACCCAAGACATGATGGGTCAGGTTAGCCGCTTGGGCAAGGTTCTTGGTCCCCGTGGATTGATGCCCACACCCAAGGCGGGAACTGTGGTTGCAGCCTCCCAGGATATCGGGGCGGCGATTCGCGAATTCAAGGCGGGAAAGGTGGAATACCGCGCCGACAAAGGTGGCAATGTTCACGGCGGCGTGGGCAAAATGAGTTTCGAGGATGATAAGATCCTGGAGAACGCCTCGGTTTTTGTCGAGCAGGTTCGCGCTGCCAAGCCATCCGGAATCAAGGGGCATTTCGTCAAGTCCATCACTCTTTCCGCCACCATGTCGCCTGGGTTTCGCGTCATGGTTTAAGGCCCGGGATTTGGCTCGGGCATAGAGTAAGAAGGTTATGGGAGGGTGATTCATGAGTAAGGAATTCAAAAACTTAGAAATTGACGCGATCCGAAGGGATTTTCTCAAGGTTCGCGATATGGTCATTATGGAAGTGCAAGGAATTACAGCTCAGGCGAACACCGGCTTGCGTTCCACTCTGAGGAAGAAAAACATCCGCTTGAAAGTCGTGAAAAACGCCTATGCCAGGAAAGTATTCCTGGAAGAGGGACTCCAGATTCCGCACGACTCCCCCATTTGGTCAGGACCTACGATGGTGGCCTGGGGAGCCAATAGTATTGCCGAGTTGAGTCGCGAAATTGATCGGGAGTTAAAGAATCCAAAAACCAGAGCGCTTTATAAAGACAAAGTGAAAATTAAAAGCGCGTTGGCTGACGGCCTGCCTGTGACTTTCGAAAATGCCCTGAAAATGCCAACCCGAGAAGAGGCGATCGCCAATATTGCCGGGTTGGTTCTTGCTCCTGGTGGACGATTGGCTTCTCTTTTGTTGGCCCCTGGGGGAATCTTGGCCGGCCAGGTGAAATCGATTTCTGAGAATGCGCCTGAAGGGGTCGCCAGTTAAAAAATTGTTTGGAAATCCTATTACGCACGGGATAACCGCCAAGCTTCAGGCGGGTTTTTATGAAAGGAATGAGGATTCATGTCAGAAACAGCAACTTACGCGCCGGAGATCACGGATCTGGGCGATAAAATCGTCGGCTTGACCTTGGGTAAGGCCGTTGAATTGGCCGATTACCTGGAAAAAGTCCATAACATCAAACCCGCCTCTGGCGGTGTGGTGGCAGTGGCTAGCGGCACTGGCGCTGGCGCCGCGGAGGCTGCCCCGGCAAAGACCGAGTTCACCGTGGTGATGGAAGCTTTTGCCGCAGACAAGAAGATTGCCATCATCAAGGTAGTTCGTGAAATCACAGGCTTGGGCCTAAAGGAAGCCAAGGATTTGGTGGAAGGCGCGCCCAAGAATGTGAAAGAAAACATCGCCAAGGACGAAGCCGAGGCGGTCAAGAAGAAGCTTGAGGACGCAGGGGCCAAGGTTTCGCTCAAGTAACCCGGCAAAAATTCCAAGGCCCTGGTTTTTAGGACCAACCAAAAAACCAGGGGTCTTGCGTCTTTTTTTGTTTTTTCACACGAATTTTGTGGTGTAATGCCTTGACTCTGCGTGGGCCGGTTTTTTCCGGAGTGTGGCGGGGGCTTGGAAACGGTTGGGTGGCCGTTTCACTTGGCATCGCGGTTTGGGGTGACAGTTACCGGATGCAACAAAAAAACTCCCTGTTACTCGTCTCTCTGAGGTTGGGGACAACCTTCAGCCAGGTGTTTTTGCCTGGCTTGAGGCGTTTGCAGTGGGCTTCTTTCTTGTCCCAGTTCGCGCCGGTTTGTTTTTGCCCCAAGTTGACCCTGTTCCCATTAGATGCCGATGCTTGGGCCGCGAATCCAATGTCATCTGCGTTATCGGTGTTGTGATTAAGTTGGTTTATGTTGGAGAGGCTGGGTTTCCCTAGGTCCAGGCTTCCCGATGGTGTTTTGGTAAGTTTTTGATTTAACAGGCAATAACAAGGAGAGGCATCCAATGCCCATCCCCTCAAAGCGGACGATCATACCGGAAAACACCCGAAATTTCGGCCATTTTGGCGATACGATTGATATTCCCCCGTTGACCGACATTCAGCTCAAATCATACGCCCGATTTTTGCAATACGATGTTGCGGTGGATAAACGCGAGTTGATGGGGATTGAAGGGGTTCTCCGGGAAATCTTTCCCATTGAAAGCTACGACAAGACAATCCGTCTGCGATATTTGCGGTACGAATTAGGCAAGCCCCGCTTCGGCCCAGATGAGTGCAGGCAATTGCGCCTGACTTACGGTCGGCCCTTCAAGGTTTGGCTGCGGCTTGAAAAAGATCAGCCGGTTGAAGAAGAAGTTTTTTTGGGCGAAATGCCCATCATGATTGGCGGCGGCGAGTTCATTATTAACGGCGCCGAGCGCGTCGTCGTTAGCCAATTGCACCGTTCCCCCGGTGTGGATTTTCAAGAGGAAATGGATGGGGATCGGAAGTTGCATAGTTGCCGTATTATTCCCGAACGCGGCAGCTGGATCGAAATCAATGTTACCAAAAAGGACTTTCTGAGTGTCCGTATTGATCAGTCGGGCAAGTTCTCCGCCATGACCCTATTGCGGGCCATGGATCCCAAGTACTCCTCCGACGCCGAAATTATCCGGGAATTCAAGGACTTCCTGGAAACCGAGGAAATCAAGAATAATGCCCCCGGCAAGACCCGCCTCATTGGCGCCCAGGTCGTTGGAGATGTCATTGACCCGCAAACAGGCGAGATTTTTGCTGATTGCGGCGATATCCTTACTGAGCAAAAAGTTGATAGAATTTCCGCCTCCAACATTAAAGCCGTGAGTGTCCTTGGCAAAATCAAGGATTCCATCATCATGGCTTCTATCAAGGATGATCCCACCAAGACCCGTGAAGAGGCCTTGTTAAAGATTTACCAGCGGCTTCGTCCGGGGAATCCACCCCAGTTGGAAAAAGCCAAGGAATTGTTCAAGGAAAAATTCCAGGATGCTAGCCGCTACCGGCTCGGCAAGGTTGGCCGTTTCCGGCTCAATCGGAAGTTCGAGCAAAATGTGGCCGAATCGGAAATGACCCTCCGTCCCATCGATTACCTCAACGCCATCCGCTATGTGTTAAAGCTGCGTTTGCGCGAAGGGTACGTCGATGACATCGATCATTTGGGAAATCGCCGGGTGCGCACCATCGACGAATTGGCTGCCGACGAGCTTCGCAAAGGCTTTTTGAAACTGAAGCGGACGGTGCAAGAGAGAATGAGCATGCGCGAGCAGGCGGATATGACCCCTCGCCAGCTCATCAATCCCAAGAGCATTTCCGCCGCCATCGAATATTTCTTCGGGCGGGGTGAGTTGAGCCAGGTGGTCGACCAGACCAATCCCTTGTCGCAGCTAACGCACGAAAGACGCCTGTCGGCCCTCGGGCCGGGTGGTTTGAACCGGAAACGAGCCGGCTTCGATGTTCGCGATGTACATATTTCCCACTATGGTCGCATTTGCCCCATTGAGACGCCTGAAGGGACTAACATCGGGTTGATCTCCCACTTGAGCATTTATGCTGGGGTGGATGATTACGGTTTTCTCATCACGCCCTACCGGCAGGTTAAGCATCGTAAACTAACCACCGATGTGAAATGGCTTCGTGCCGATGAAGAAGCACGGGCAAATTTGGCCCCAGCCGATGCCCCAACGGATAACCAGAAAATCACTGACGACCGGATCATCGCCCGACATGAAGGTGACTTCAAACAGGTGGTTTCCGATGATGTGCAGTACATCGACATCAGCCCAAAACAAATGGTAGGTGTTTCCGCCGGTCTGATTCCATTTTTGGAACACGACGATGCCAACCGCGCCTTGATGGGTTCCAACATGCAAAGGCAGGCTGTGCCCCTGTTAATTTCCGAGCCGCCGTTGGTTGCCACCGGTTTGGAAAAAGATGTGGCTTACAACAGCGGCATGATCCTCAAGGCCCCCATGGATGGGTACATCACTTTTGTGGATTCGGAAAGGATTATTATCGGGCCGCACAAATTGCCGGATGGCGTGCCTGGTTCGCAAATGGAAAGGGCGCGGGCCCAATCCGGTCACCGGGAGTTCCACCTGCGTAAATTTGTCGGGCTCAACGAGCACACCTGCCAGAATCATCGGCCGATCATCAAGGTGGGTGAAAAAGTAAAAAAGGGCAAGATTCTTGCCGATGGCGCCGCTACCGTCCAGGGCGAATTGTCCCTCGGCCGGAATGTCCTCGTGGCCTTCATGTCCTGGGATGGGTACAACTTCGAAGATGCCATCGTTATTAGTGAGCGTCTGGTGCAAAACGACACTTACACCAGCATCCACATCGAGCATTATGAAATCGAAATCCGGGAAACCAAGCTGGGCAAGGAAGAGTTTACTCGCGATATTCCCAATGTTTCCCCCAGGGCCCTGGCGAACTTGGACGAACACGGTGTAGTGCGCATTGGAACTTTTGTTCATTCCGGAGATATCCTGGTGGGGAAAGTTTCCCCCAAGTCGAAGAGCGAACTCACCCCAGAAGAAAAACTCCTGTATGCGATCTTCGGCCGAGCTGGCGAGGATGTCAAGAATGATAGCCTGGAAGTTCCCTCGGGCATTGAAGGTATTGTCATTGATGCCAAGCGGTTTTGTCGCCGTTCATCCATGACGGATGAGGAACGACGCAAGCTCGATAAGGAATACCGGGAACAGGATCACACTTACAGCAAGATGATTATCGAGGAATTCCGCTCCATGCTGGTGGAGTTGGGCGCGGTTCTCGACAAGAATTTGGAAAAGGAATTTGCCGGCAAACCTTCCGACAAAGAAGAAAAGACCTTGCTGGATCTGGCAGTGGCCTGGAATCTTGAACGAGTCGATATTCGCAGTCCGGAACGGAAAAAAGAATGCGCTGAAATTTTCGGCCGCCATCATGACCGCATAGTCACCCTGGTGGACGAAAGAGACCGCAAACTGAACATCCTGAAAATGGGTGATGAGCTTCCTCCGGGTGTGCAGCAGATGGTGAAGGTTTATGTGGCTGCCAAGCGGCAGATTTCCGTTGGCGATAAAATGGCCGGCCGTCACGGGAACAAGGGTGTGATTTCCAAAATCCTGCCCGTGGAGGATATGCCCCATCTGGCCGATGGCACACCAGTGGACATCCTGCTCAATCCACTTGGGGTTCCCAGCCGTATGAATGTGGGACAGATTCTCGAAACCCACTTGGGTTGGGCCGCCTCCAAGCTCAACTTCAAAGCTATTACCCCGGTTTTCGACGGCGCTTCTGAAGATGAAATCCGCGCCATTCTCAAAGAGAGCGGTCAGCCCGAATCGGGCAAGTCCTATCTTTTTGACGGGCGAACCGGTGAGCGCTTCGAGCAACCTGTCACGGTTGGCTACATTTATATGCTCAAGCTCCATCACTTGGTGGATGACAAGGTGCATGCCCGCGCCACTGGCCCGTACTCCCTGATCACTCAGCAACCTCTGGGTGGCAAGGCGCGTTTCGGCGGGCAGCGCTTTGGCGAAATGGAAGTCTGGGCTCTGGAAGCGTACGGCGCGGCCTACATCTTGCAAGAACTCCTCACCGTCAAGAGCGATGATGTTGAGGGGCGCACCAAGATTTACGAGTCCATGGTCAAGGGAGAAAACAAGCTGGAAGCGGGAACCCCGGCCAGTTTCGATGTGCTAACCAACGAAATTCGCGGGTTAGCATTGAATATGCAGTTAGAGAAAAAACGGTTGTAAGCACTAGCCCGGAATGGGCGCCGGATTCCCGGGGGGAATCCGGATTGAGTTTTACCCAGCGTCGGCCCTGGCCGGCGTTCCTCAGACGGAGGCAATGGAAGCAATGAGCAATGCCAGCGTAAACGAAGGTTCTTATGACCGGATTAATGATTATGGGGCGGTGCGCATCAGCTTGGCCAGTCCCCATGACATTCGCAATTGGTCTTTTGGCGAGGTGAAAAAGCCGGAAACCATCAACTACCGGACCTACAAACCGGAAAAGGATGGGCTTTTCTGCGAGCGCATCTTCGGGCCGGAAAAGGATTGGGAATGCGCCTGCGGCAAATACCGCGGCATGAAATACAAGGGCATGATTTGCGACCGCTGCGGCGTTAAAGTGGCCCACAGCCGCGTCCGCCGCAAGCGCATGGGCCACATTGAACTGGCCGCACCCGTGTGTCATATTTGGTTTTTCAAAGCCATGCCTTCGCGCTTGGGCACCCTCCTCGAAATGAAAACCAACAGCCTGGAAAAGATCATTTATTTCCAGGACTATTGCGTGGTGGATCCAGGCGAAACCCCTCTGAAAAAAGCGCAGCTTCTCACCGAAGACGAGTATCGCCGCGCTCGAGACACCTTTGGCGACGGCTTCAAGGCGGAAATGGGCGCTGAGGCCATTCGCAAACTGCTCTGCGGCATTAACCTGGTCGAATTGGCCACCGCACTCCGCGAAAAACTCGACATGGAAAACAAAAAAGCCAAGCCCAGCAAGCAAAAACTTCGTGACCTGGTGAAGCGCTTGAAGGTGGTTGAGGCTCTTCGCGATTCTGGCATTGGCGGTCCGCAAAACAAACCCGAGTGGATGGTTCTCGAGTGCATTCCGGTCATCCCGCCAGACTTGCGTCCGCTGGTATTGCTCGATAGTGGAAATTTCGCCACCTCCGACCTCAATGACCTTTACCGCAGGATCATTAACCGTAACAACCGCTTGAAAAAGCTGGTGGATTTGAATGCCCCCGAAGTGATCATTCGCAACGAAAAGCGCATGCTTCAGCAATCGGTGGATTCCCTGTTCGATAATGGCCGTTGCAAAAGGCCGGTCTTGGGTTCCAGCAATCGTCCGCTGAAATCCCTCACCGACATGATCAAGGGCAAGCAGGGTCGTTTCCGAGAAAACTTGCTGGGAAAACGGGTCGATTACTCGGCTCGTTCAGTTATCGTTGTCGGACCAGATTTGAAACTGCACCAGTGCGGTCTGCCCAAAAAGATTGCCCTGGAATTGTTCCAGCCTTTTATCATCCGGCGCTTGAAAGAGCTTGGCCATGCCGACACCATCAAATCCGCCAAGAAAATGCTGGAACGCAAGGATGACCAAATTTGGGATATTCTCGAAGATGTAATCAAGAATCATCCAGTGCTGCTTAACCGGGCGCCGACCCTGCACCGCATGGGCATCCAGGCTTTTGAACCGGTTCTGATTGAAGGCAACGCCATTCGTATTCATCCCCTGGTTTGCAAGGGTTTCAATGCGGATTTCGACGGCGACCAGATGGCTGTGCATCTGCCTCTTTCCATTGAGGCTCAGGTTGAAGCCACCGTTTTAATGATGTCCACCAACAACATTTTCAGCCCAGCCAATGGCAAACCTATTATCAGCCCGTCCCAGGACATTGTCATGGGCTGCTATTACCTCACTGCCACTCGGGGCGAAATGGGTGAAAGCGGCGAAAAAGGCGAAGGCATGACCTTTGCCGACATCAGGGAAGTATTTACCGCTTTTGACCTGCGCAAAGTGGGAGTTCATGCTCGCGTGCGCATCAAACTGCCCATCCACAAAAAGTATATTTCGGAAATCCGCGTGGAAGGCGACAAGATTCGCAATGAGGAATTGCAACGCAAGGCCAATGGCCTGGTCGCAACCACTGTGGGTCGCATCTTGTTTAACAGTATTCTCGACGACCAAATGGCCTTTTACGATTTGCCCCTGTCGACCAAGAATCTTCAGACCATTATTTCCGATTGCTACAACCTGCTGGGCCGCCGTTCCACCATTGAGCTTTTGGATCGGATGAAGGAAATTGGTTTCCGTGAATCGACGCGCTCCGGTTTGAGTTTCTCGACGGATGACCTGCGCACACCCGATAAGAAGGAAGGCATCCTCCACGATTCCGAAAAGGAACTGGAAAAGATTCGCAAGAACTACGAAAAAGGAAATATCACCGAGCTGGAAAGATATGCGGCGGTTATCGATCTCTGGTCCAAGGCCAGGGACTTGATTACCAATCAAATGATGGTTGATTTGCGTAATGATACGCGGCCCGATGAGACGGGAAAGCGCCGCCCCTATTTGAACCCGATTTTTGTCATGTCGGAGTCCGGGGCCCGAGGCAGTAAGGACCAAATCCGGCAATTAGCCGGTATGCGCGGCCTCATGGCCAAGCCCAATGGTTCAATTATTGAAACCCCAATCAAGGCTAACTTCAAGGAAGGCCTGTCGGTTTTGGAATATTTCAGTTCCACTCACGGTGCGCGAAAAGGTCTTGCCGATACCGCTTTGAAAACTGCCGATTCCGGGTATTTGACCAGGAAACTGGCCGATGTCGCCCAGAATGTCGTGATAACCACTCATGATTGCGGCACCTCCAATGGCATTGATAAAGTTGCCATTATTAAAGGCGATGAGGTCGAGAAGTCTCTTGGCGAAATCATTTATGGCCGGGTTAGCCGAAACACAATTGTCAATCCCGTGACCAATGAGCCGATCGTTCAGGAAAATGAACTGATCAACAAGGATATGGCGAAAATGGTCGAAACCCTGGGTATCGACAAGATCTCGGTTCGAAGCCCGATGACCTGCCAGGCGCCCTTGGGCATTTGCCGTTTGTGCTATGGCATGGACTTGTCGACCGGAGCGTTTGTCGAAGAAGGCATGGCCGTGGGAATCATTGCCGCACAATCCATTGGCGAGCCTGGCACACAGTTGACCATGCGGACTTTCCATATCGGCGGCGTGGTCAAGCGCGAAGTCGGCGTCAGCGAGTACAAATCCAAAAAGACCGGTACCGTGGTTTTTGAACGGCTCAATATTGTGGTGAATGACAAGAAGGATAGGGTTGCCCTTGGGCAGATGGGTGAAATCCGCATTATTGGCCCCAAGGACAAAGTGTTGGAATCTTTTCCTGTGCCCAACGGATCCTTGGTTTTCGTGGAAAAAGGCCAAACCGTGGCCCCCGGAAAAGTCCTGGCCAAGTGGGATCCGCACATCATTCCCATCATCGCTGACCGCGGCGGGAAAATCACTTTCGAGGATATTGTCGAAGGCGAAACCGTCAGGAAAGAGCGCGATGAAGTGACTGGCGCCGAGCGCTGGGCTATTATTGAACATAAGGGTGAATTGCACCCCGCAGTGTCGATTTTGGATGAGCGTGGCGAAAAACTGATGTTTCACTATGTGCCGGAAAAAGCCATTCTTGAAGTCCGCGAGGGGCAAACCGTCTCGGCAGGAACCTTGCTGGCCAAAACCCCGCGCGAGATCGGCGGCACCCAGGACATCACGGGCGGTCTTCCCCGGGTAACCGAAATTTTTGAAGCTCGCAAACCGCGCGATCCTGCCGTCATGGCTGAAGTTGCTGGCATTGTTAGCCTGGGCGATAAACGCCGCGGCAAACGCTGCATTAACATCCAGCCTTGCGATGAAAATATGAAGCCGATCGGGGAAAAGGTTGAACACCTGGTGCCGCCCGGAAAACAGAGCAAGGTGCATGCCGGGGACAGGGTGAAAGATGGCGATCCCCTCGTTCTTGGACCGCTAGTTCCCCACGATATTTTGCGCATCAGCGGCCAGGCAGTGGCTCAGGCTTACCTGGTTAACGAAGTGCAGGCCGTTTACCTGACCCAAAAGGTGGAAATTGACGACAAGCACATTGAAATCATCGTCTCTCAAATGTTGCGCAAGGTAAAGATTGAGAAAATGGGTGACACCGGCCTGTTGCCAGGCGCCGTGGTAGACCGCTCCTATTTCCAGCAAACCAACCAGCGTTTGCGCGAATGCGTCAAAATCAAAAAGGCCGGGGATTCCAAATTCAAGGAAGGGCAGATTATCACCCGGGAAAGTTTCGAGGAGGAGCGGGCTCGCCTGGAAGCCGACGACCAGGATTTGCCCACTTTTGTCCAGCCGGAACTGGCCACTTGCAGCACCCAGTTGTTGGGGATCACTAAAGCAGCCGTTCAGTCGGAAAGCTTTATTTCCGCGGCATCCTTCCAGGAAACCACCAAGGTTTTGACCGAGGCGGCTTTGGCTGGAAAGGTCGATACCCTGGTTGGCCTTAAGGAAAATGTGATTCTTGGCCACTTGGTTCCTGCCGGGACTGGTTTCAGAAATCACCACGAAGCTGAATTGAAGGTGAATACGCCTGTTGTTGAAGGCGGCGCGCCTATTGGCCTGGGAAAGCGGGAAACCGTTAGAAGCTAGGTTTCAAGGGCTGAAAATCCAGGGCGCCTTCAATCCATGGCTGGCAGCCCTTGACCATTGCCCAAGGGGGCAATAAGGTAATCGTTTACCCTGAAATTGGCCCAGGTTAGCGGGCCATGGTAATTATTTTGGTTGGAAAACATGCCGACAATCAATCAATTGGTCCGTAAGCCACGGGTCCAGCAAAAAAGCAAATCCAAACACCCCGCCATGCAGGGTTGTCCCCAAAAGAAAGGGGTTTGCTTGCAAGTCAAAACCATGACTCCGAAAAAGCCGAACTCGGCGCTCAGGAAAGTGGCCCGCGTGCGCCTTTCCAATCAGATCGAAGTCACGGCATACATTCCTGGGGAAGGCCACAATTTGCAGGAACATTCGATTGTGCTGGTGCGCGGCGGACGCGTGCGCGATCTGCCGGGCGTGCGATACCACATTGTTCGTGGTGTGCTGGATTCGCAGGGCGTCGCGGACAGGAAGCAGGCCCGCTCGAAATATGGCTCCAAGCGCGAAAGTAAATAATTTTTCAGGCAACCTATTGGACGGAAAAGGCGAGATAAAAAACCATGGGCAAGCGGACAGCAAGCGAAGAAACTTTGAAACCGGACCCGGTTTACAATTCAAAACTGGTCAGCAAGTTTATTAACTGCCTGATGACCTGCGGAAAAAAACAAACCGCGTCACGCGTTTTTTACCATGCCTTGGGCCAGATCAAAAAACGGCTTCCAGATATCGAGCCGGTGGATGTTTTCATTCAAGCTGTAGAGAATGTCAAACCCACGGTTGAAGTACGCAGCAAGCGCGTTGGTGGCGCAACCTACCAGGTTCCCATGCAAGTGAACCGCGTGCGTCAACAGAGCCTTTCAATCCGCTGGATTGTTGGGGCGGCACGGAGCAAGGCTGGCCGGTCCATGTTTCTCCGGCTTGCCGACGAATTAATTGCCGCCTACCGCAGGGAAGGCGAAGCCATGTCCAAGCGGGATAACACCATTAAGATGGCCGATGCCAACAAGGCTTTTGCCCACTTTGCCTGGTAGAGCCGCTTCCGGTTGAAATTTTGCCGGGCCTTCTGGATTTTCTCCAGTGGGCCTTTTTTCTTTTCTCTGGCGCGGGATTGCCAGCATTCCACCGTGGTGCGTAGGCGAGTTACATGAATCCCTCCTTGGATAATTTCCGCAACATTGGCATCATTGCCCACATTGACGCGGGTAAAACCACCACCACCGAACACATTTTGTTTTATGCTGGCGTGGTTCACAGGCTCGGGACAGTGGACACTGGAAACACCGCCACCGACTACGATCAGGAAGAGCAAGAGCGCGGCATCACTATTTACAGCGCCTGTATCCCTTTCCATTGGCGCGGTAAAAGAATCAACCTGATTGATACTCCCGGGCATGTCGATTTCACTGCCGAGGTGGAACGGAGCTTGCGCGTTCTCGATGGTTGCGTGGTGGTTTTCGACGCCCAGAAAGGGGTGGAAGCTCAATCGGAAACAGTTTGGCGGCAGGCAGACAAGTATGAAGTTCCCCGATTGGTATTTGTCAACAAAATGGATATTGTTGGGGCTAACTTTGAAAAAGCCATCGAAGATATTCGCAGCCGGCTTGAAGGCAGTCCTGTTGCACTGGCGATCCCCATGGGGAGCGGCTCCTCCAAGGACAGCGATAACCCCTTCCATGGCTTGATCGATCTTTTGGAAATGAAGGCGTTGACCTTTTCTGCCAAGGACCAAGGAAAAACGGTTTTCAGCGAAAACATTCCCGAATCCTACCAGGAACTGGCGCAAACCTGGCGAGACCGGTTGATTGACCATTTGACCGCCCTGGACAATACCGATCGCATCGCGTCTTTGTACCTGGAAGGAAAAGAAATTCCCGCCAGGCTATTGCGAACGGTGATTCGCGAAGCCACCCTGGCTAGAAAAATTCAGCCGGTTTTTGTCGGTTCCGGCCGAGAACACATTGGCATTCAGCCGTTAATGGACGGGGTGGCTGATTATTTACCCTGTCCGCTGGACCGGCCGCCAGTGTCGGGCCTCAATCCCAAGAAAAAGGACAAGACGGAATGTCGAAAACCGGACCCGCGAGAACCGTTTTGCGGCCTGGTATTCAAAATCGTGGCGGATTCTCATGGGGAATTGGCCATGGTTCGCGTTTATTCCGGGATTCTAACCCCTGGCTCGCGGGTGTTGAACGCCGGCAAAGGCGCCAAGGAATTTGTTGGGAAAATTTTCTACACTGAAGCGGATCCTTCCCACCGAGTGGAACTGGAAGCGGCGGGCCCCGGGGAAATTGTGGGCGTGGTCGGATTCAAGGACGCCATCACAGGCGATACCCTTTGTGATCCCAACCAAGGCATCATTCTGGAAAAAATTCATTTTGCGGAAGCGGTGGTCAGCCGCTCAATTGAGCCGGAGTCTTCAGGGGACCGGGAAAAATTGAATGAGGTTTTGGAATTGCTGCGCAAGGAAGACCCCACTTTCACCGTAAAAACAGATAAAGAGACTGGCCAAACACTTATGAACGGCATGGGCATGCTGCACCTGGAAATCAAGCAGCACCGGATGGAAAGAGACTTTCGCCTGAAAATCCGGGTGGGCAAACCCCGAGTCAGCTACCGGGAATCTTTGAAAAGTCCGCTGCGGGTTGAAGGGGAATGCATTCGCCAAACGGGCGCCACGGGGTTGTTTGCGAAGTTAACAGTGTCTTTTGCCCCTTGGATTCCCCCTTCTCGCGATGCCGATCCCATTCGGGTTACCCATAAATTGAAACCTGGAGATTTGCCCCCTCTTTTGCTGGAAGCCGCCGAAACCGGAATTCGCATGGGCTTGCAATCGGGTGAACTGGGGTACCCTGTGATTAATGTTCAGGCCACCATTGAAGGGGCGAAAATGGACGAACAGCTTTCCAACGAAGTGGCTTTTCAGGTGGCTGGCAACCAGACAGTCCAATTGGCTTTGAAAAATAACATGGAATTGTTGGAACCGGTCATGAAGTTGGAAGTTACCCTTCCTGAGGAATACTTGGGCCCAATTACCGCTGATCTAAATGCTCGGCGGGCGGAAATCCGCGAAATTCACGCTCAAGGTAAACTTCGCGTGGTGGAAGCCATTGTCCCATTGGCTAAAATGTTTGATTATGCCGATAAAGTGCGAAGTTTAAGCCAGGGAAGGGCCTCATCAACCATGGAACCACATGCCTACGCTGCGGCTCCGGAGAGCGTTTTGCAGCTAATGCTAAATCCTTATGGAGAATAACAGGCAGATTTATGGGGAGGGGCCGGGTAAATAGGTTTTTTTTACCCCTTTACAATTGAAAACCCATCGCCTTTCCTTAACCTGATTGTTTGGAGAAGGGAACGATGAACAGGGGAGTATCTTGACGCCCCATTCCCCGGCGTATATCCTTACTCTTTCCCGATTTATCGGGATTTGTATTATTTGAGGAGCGGTGCGGTGGCCAGAACCAACGAAAAAATCAGAATCCGTATGGAAGCATATGACCATGAGATTCTGGACCGAACAGCCCAGGAAATCGTGTTGATTGCTGAACAATCAGGCGCCCTGGTGAATGGGCCGATCCCGCTCCCAACTCGGATTGAAAGGTACACGGTATTACGAAGCCCCCATATTGACCGGAAGTCCAGGGAACAGTTCGAAATTCGGACGCACAAAAGATTGATTGAAATTTTGCAACCGCAGGGGAAGACCATTGAGGCTCTAAACAAGGGACTCAGCTTACCCCCTGGTGTGGATATCAAGATCCGGGTGATTACTGGCGTAGCCAATTAAGCTGGGCTTGTCCGGATCGGGATGATGTGGGCAAACTTTCCCTTCCGACGAAAAACCGGTCTATTGTGGTTGAGTGTGGCGACCCGGCCTGTTGATTTTTGCCGGGAGTGGCTTATTGCCCCTGGTGGTTGGCCAAACTGAGGAAATGAGCGGTGCCAAAATGTTGAAGATTGATGTCGTCAATCAAAAAGGCGAAGCGATTGGCAGCGTGGAGATCAACCCCGCGGAGTTCGGGGGCGAGGTGAAACCTCAACTGCTTCACGATGTGGTCATTATGTACCTGGCGAATCAGCGCGCGGGGACGCATAGCACTTTGCGCCGGGGTGAAGTGTCGGGCAGCACGAAAAAGCTCTTTCGCCAAAAGGGCACCGGCAATGCCCGCGTGGGTAACAAAAGAACCAACAAAAGGCGTGGCGGCGGTACAGCCAAAGGCCCAAAGCCCCGCGATTATGAATACCACTTGCCTAAAAAGGCCGTGCAGGCAGCCACCCGCATGGCGATTCTCAGCAAGATCCAGGACCATGAAGCTTTGGTTATCGATGATTTGGGGTTTCCCAATGTGAAAACCCGCCAGATCCGCGAACTCCTCAAGAATCTGAAGCTCGATAAAACCACCTGTCTAATGGGAACGGTGGGGATAAACAGGAACTTGTACCTGTCGGCCAGGAACCTTCCCAATGTGGAAGTTATGCCAGCAAACCAATTTAACGCTTACACCCTATTGAAACAGAAAAGACTGCTGCTGACGCGGGCAGCTTTGGATGAGTTGCGCAAAAGCCGTAGCTAACCAGGCGAGTTTTGCCGTAGCGGAGATTGAATCATGAGTGTACCGAGAAACCGGAAAAGGATTCGCGAAGGTGGGCCGGTGTTGGAGCCTCACCAGGTGGTGATTCGTCCTTTGATCACGGAAAAGGGAACCCACCAGACTACGCATAAGAATGCCTATCCTTTTGAGGTCAATCCCTGGGCAACCAAGGATGAAATCAAAATTGCGGTAGAAGGCCTCTTTAATGTACAGGTTGACAAGGTGCGCACGCAAAACCGCCTGGGGAAAAACAAACGGTACAAGTCACGAGTTGGCAGGCTTTCCAATTGGAAAAAGGCCATCATCACCTTGAAGCCAGAAAGTCCGAAAATCGAGTTGTTCTAATTTGAACGACTCCGTAAGGAATCGCGAGGAGTGACATGGGAATACGACAATATAAGCCGGTAACTCAAGGCCGTCGGCAAGGCAGCGTCAGTGATTTTAGCGAAATCACCGACCGCAAAAAAAAGCCCGAGAAAAGCCTCCTGGTTCCGCGGAAGAAGAAGGGCGGCCGGAATTTTCAAGGCGTTGTTTGTACCCGGTTTCGCGGGGGCGGACACAAGCAAATGTATCGCTTGGTCGACTTTAAGCGTAAAAAAGATGGCGTTCCGGCCACGGTGGTGTCAATTGAATACGACCCCAACCGGACTGCCCGCATTGCCTTGATTCAATATTCCGATGGGGAAAAGTCCTACATCCTCGCGCCTGAAGGCCTGCGTGCGGGTGAGGTGCTGGAAAATGGTCCCAATGTAGAGCCAAAGGTTGGAAATTGCCTTCCATTGAGGAAAATTCCAGTGGGCATGGCGATCCATAATGTGGAATTGCAGCCTGGCCATGGCGGGCAGTTTTGCCGAAGCGCTGGCACCAGCATGATCCTTACCGCCCGAGAGGCCGATTGGGCCCAGGTTACTTTACCCTCGGGTGAAGTTCGCCGGGTTAATTCCAATTGCAAGGCCACGATTGGGGTAATGGGAAACTCCGATCACATGAACATTAGCCTGGGAAAAGCTGGTAGAAAAAGGTGGATGGGACGAAAACCACATAATCGTGGTACATCCATGAATCCGGTGAGCCATCCCATGGGCGGTGGTGAAGGGCGAACTGGCGGCGGCCGGCATCCGTGCGGTCCGACCGGGGTGCTTTCCAAAGGTGGAAAAACCCGCAAGAAGCGCAAACCATCGAGTTCGGCGATTGTGCGTCGTCGTCGTCCAGGGCCGAGGTACGCTAATTCGTGATAGGACTATTTTCTCCTATATTTCCATAGGAGTGTGGACGGGCATTTTAGTAACTCTACAATGACTGTTCCTGGTTTTTTGGAGTGGAATTTTTATGAGTCGTTCGCTGAAAAAAGGCCCGTATGTGGATGAAAGGCTCTTTGCCAAGGTGGTAAAAATTGGCAAAAGCAGTTCCCGCGACCCCATTAAAACCTGGTCGAGGGATTGCACCATCATTCCAGAGTTTGTCGGGGTCACCTTTATGGTCCACAATGGAAAACAGTTTTTCAAGTTGTATGTGACGGAGGATATGGTGGGGCATAAACTTGGGGAATTTTCCCCAACCCGGGTTTTCAGAGGGCATAGTGGTGGGAAAGCGTCCAAGGCGGCACCAGCCTCCTCGGCGAAATAAAGATTTTCATCCCGGGGTGGAGCAGTGGTAGCTCGCCAGGCTCATAACCTGGAGGTCACAGGTTCAAATCCTGTCCCCGGAATTTTGTTCTAAGGTTGCGGATCCTTTGAGGTTTATCAGTCATGCAGTACAAGGCTGTGCACAAATATGCGGATATGTCGGCAAGAAAGATTCGTCCTTTTGCCACTCTTATTCGCGGTCGTTCGGCGGAAGAGGCCCTGGAGTTGTTGCGCTTTGTGCACAACCGGGGCGCCCGATTGCTGGAGCAGGTGGTGAAAAGCGCCTTGGGTAATGCGGAATTTCAAAACGCCAGGGATATTGAAAGCTTGGTTGTTTCGGAGTCCCGCGTTGATGGCGGGCCGATCATGAAGCGAATCATGCCCCGGGCTCGGGGAACGGCTTACCCAATCAAAAGGCGAATTGCCCATATCCATGTTACTCTTTCCGATGGAAACGCAGAGGTTGAGGCTGGGGAATAATTAGCCACCGCGGGGTGTTGCCAAAATTTTCCAAGTTAATGGGGTTGTATTCCTATGGGTCAAAAAGTCAGGCCAACCGGTTTTCGAACTGGAATCATGGTGCCCTGGTTAAGCCAGTGGTACGCGGGCAAAAAAGACTTCGGCGAACTATTGGTTGAAGACCAAAAGATTCGCAAGTTCATCAAAAAGAAGTTTGCTGGTTCCGGCATCTCCAAGGTTCGCATTGAACGAACCCGGGAAAAAGTTGTGGTGATTATTCATGCGGCCAAGGTCGGGGTGATCATTGGCAAAAAAGGGCAGGAAGTGGAAAAACTGACCAAGAATTTGGAAGAGCTTTGTCATCGCCATATTGAAGTCAAAACATTTGAGGTGACAAAGCCGGAAGTTGATCCGCAATTGGTTGCCCAGGATGTTGCCGAACAATTGCAAAAACGGGCCAGTTTCCGCCGCACCATTAAAAGGGCCCTTGATACGACCATGGAGGCCGGAGCCAAAGGGATTCGCGTTCAGGTTTCTGGGCGACTTGGCGGGGCCGAAATGGCCCGCACCGAATCGTCCATGGCAGGTAGTTTGCCCCTGTCCACCCTGCGAGCGAAAGTGGAATTTGGTTTCACCGAAGCCGTGACGGCCCAGGGAAACATCGGGGTCAAGGTTTGGATCAACAACGGGGATTTCCTGACAGAGGAGTCAAGCGATGGCAATGATGCCAAAGCGGGTAAAGTTTCGAAAAAGCCAGCGCGGTAAAATCCGGGGCAACGCGCTCCGTGGAAATACCGTGACCTATGGCGATTTCGGTTTGCAGTCCTTGGAAGCCGGCTGGCTTTCCGCGCAGGCCATTGAGGCCGGGCGCATCACCGCTTCGCATTCCGTGCGGGGTGAAGGGAAGCTGTTTATCCGGGTGTTTCCGCATAAGTCGATTACCTCCATCCCGGCTGAAACACGCATGGGCAAGGGTAAAGGCGAACCGGAATATTGGGCCGCCGTGGTCAAGCCCGGCATGATTTTGTTTGAGTTGGGCGGCTTGCCTGAGGCCACAGTTAAGGAAGCCTTGAGCAAAGTTGCGTATAAAATGCCGTTTCGTTGCCGGTTGGTGGCCCGCAGGCCAAGTATTGGTTAATAGGCAGCCAGGCGTGGGAATATTTTTAGGGAATGGCGATATGAAAACACAGGAATACCGGGGTATGAGCGATGAACAGCTCGGCCTCACACTTACTGATCTGATTAAGAACCTATTTCACTTGCGTTTTCAATCGGCGACTGACCGTTTAGAAACGCCCAGCGAGATTCGTAAGGCGAAGACGGAAATCGCCAGGATCAAAACAATACAGCGGGAACGCACCCTATCCAAGGGAAGCGCGGCCAGCGCGGGGAGCTAGTTAAACATGACCGAGGCAATTGAATTAAGAGGTAACCGTCGGAAATTGACCGGTGTGGTTACCAGTGACAAGCGGAGTAAAACCCGAGCAGTGGAGATTCCGCGCCTTGTCAAGCATCCTCGTTACGGGAAATACATTCGCCGCAGCACCGTTTGCCAAGTTCATGATGAAAATAATGAATCGCGGTTAGGTGACACGGTGGAAATCGTTGAATCGCGTCCCTATTCGAAGACGAAATTCTGGCGGTTATTTCGGGTGGTAACCAAGGGCCCGGATGCGGTGCCGGATATTAAAGAGGCGCCGAAACAGTAAGCGTATTGAGTACGGCCCTGTGGCTTACCAAGGAAACATGGTGCTTTTATGATTCAGATGTACACTTATTTGGATGTGGCGGACAACACCGGCGCCAAGGAATGTATGTGTATCAAAGTCCTGGGCGGCTCCCGGAGAAGATATGCCGGCTTGGGTGATGTGGTGGTCGCCAGCGTGAAAAAAGCCATGCCTGGCGGCGATGTCAAGCAAGGTGAAGTGGTCAAGGCAGTTGTAGTTCGCTGCAAAAAGCCTTACCGCCGCGACGATGGCAGCTTTGTTCGTTTCGACCGGAATGCCCTGGTGCTTTTAGACGCGGACATGAATCCGCGTGGCACCCGTATCTTTGGCGCCGTTGCCAGAGAATTGCGTGATACCGGGTTCGCCAAAATTGTCAGCCTGGCGGCTGAAGTGGTTTGATACCCCTTACGGGGACGATTGGAATAACGCCATGCATGTGAAAAAAGATGATCTGGTAGAAGTAATAGCGGGCGAGGATGCCGCCCGGGGTAAAGCCCATCGGGTTTTAAGGGTGCTGCCTGAAGCCAACAAGGTGATTGTTGAAGGGGTCAACCGGGTTTACAAGCATGTGAAACCCAACCGCCGCAATCCCCAGGGTGGTCGGCTTTCCCTCGAGGCTCCCGTTGCAGTCTCCAATGTTATGTTGTTCTGCCCGAATTGCAAAAAGGGCGTTCGTTTTGGAAAAAAAATTACTCCCGATGGCCGTAAGCACCGGGAATGCAAGAAATGCAAAGGGGACTTGGGAACAATTAGTTCCGCCAAGGCCAACATAGCCAAGAAATAACCAAGGTGCTTTCAACCTGTTTCATGGGCCTAATGCCCAACGAGTGAATGAAAATGGCGAGATTATTAGACCGGTACAGACAGGAAATCCTCCCAGCTTTGCAAAAAAAGTTTGGGCGAACAAATGCCCTGAGCATTCCCAGGATTACCAAAATCGTGGTGAATATGGGCGTGGGCCAGGCATTGGAAGACAAGAGTAAAATGGAGGTGGCGGCGGGGCAGCTAGCTCTGATCGCCGGCCAAAGACCTCAGATTACCAAAGCCAAAATTGCCGTCAGCGGTTTCCGCTTGCGTGAAGGAAATGCCATTGGTTGCCGGGTTACCCTCCGTGGCAGGAAAATGTATGAGTTTCTCGACCGGCTTATTAGCGCCACCATGCCTCGTATCCGTGACTTTCGCGGCATTAATCCGAAAAGTTTTGATGGCCATGGGAATTACTCCATGGGTGTTTCTGAGCAAGGGGTTTTCCCCGAGATTGATCCGGACAAAATCAATTTCGTTCAAGGGATGGATATCACCATTGTGACTTCCACCTCTAGCGACGAAGAAGCTCACGATTTATTGCGGGCTTTTGGTATGCCGTTCAAGGAAATCTAGCGAAAAGGGAAACAAGGAAAGTCATGGCAACCGACGCAAAGAATGCCATGTTTCGCAAGCAAATGGCGAAACTGGAAAAACATCGAAAAGACCCCAAGAAACACCCGATGACCCCCAGGGAAAAAATCCGTATCCGTTTGCGTTGCAAATTGTGCGGCAGGCCTCGGGCGGTATACCGGAAATTTGGCGTATGTAGAATTTGTTTCCGCAACATGGCCAGTGATGGGTTGATCCCTGGCGTCACCAAAGCGAGCTGGTAGGGCACACCAAAATGATGACTGATCTGGTTTCTGATATGCTAACACGCATCCGCAATGCCAACCGGATCGAACGATCCGTGGTGGATATGCCTGCTACTCGCCTGAGAGCAAACATTGCCCGCGTCCTCAAGGACGAAGGGTTCATCATTGATTACCAGGTTGGGGAATTGGCTATCGGTGAACATGGCGCCACCGAGCTGAAACCTGAAACCGAATGGTCCAAGCCCAAATTGACATTGCGGGTAATCCTCAAGTACGGGCCGGATGGCGAAAAAGTTATTCGTCATATTGAAAGGGCTAGCAGCCCTGGCCGCAGGCTGTATTACCGCTGCCATCAGTTGCGGCCCGTTTTGGATGGCTTGGGAATAAGCATTTTATCCACGAGCCAGGGAGTTATCAGCGACCGCCAAGCGCGCGTACGAAAGCTGGGCGGCGAAGTGCTCTGCAAAGTGTGGTAAGGGGAGGAAATTTACCATGTCAAAAATTGGAAAAAAAGTGATTAGCGTGCCCGTACCGGTGAAAGTACGGGTCGATGGCGGCATGGTCTTCGTGGAAGGCCCCAAGGGGAAACTTGAATTTGCCCATCATCCCGCCATGCAGGTTGCCTTTGACGACAAAGCCAGAGAGATCAGTGTTAACCGTCCAGACAACGAACGGTTAAATCGTTCCCTGCATGGTTTAACCCGCACCTTGATCGCTAACATGGTGGAAGGGGTTTCCAAGGGATTCGAGAAAAGGCTGAAGATCGAGGGCATTGGATTTCAGGCCCGCATGGATAAAAAAACGGTGGAATTAACCGTTGGGTTTGCCAATAAGATCAAGGTCAACCCTCCCGAGGGGGTTACTATTGAAGTGCCCGAACCTACCGTGGTGGTGGTCAAGGGCGCGGATAAGCAAAAAGTTGGCCAGTTAGCCGCGGAAATCCGCGGTGTTCGTCCGCCGGAACCTTACAAAGGTAAAGGCGTGCGTTACGAAAATGAGGTTGTTCGCCGCAAGGAAGGCAAAGCGTTTGCCAGCGGCGGCGCTTAATACGGAAAATAATGATGAAAGAAAAACGCTTAAAAGAAATGCGGCGGACCCGCAGAAAATTGCATGTGCGGAAAAAGCTATCCGGCTCCGCCCTGCGCCCCCGGCTGGCGGTTTTCCGCAGCTCCAAGCATATTTACGCACAGTTGATCGACGACCTGTCGGGCGTGACCTTGGCTTCCGCCAGCAGTTCGCTCGAGGAAATCCGCAAAGAGATTCCCTACGGCGGCAATATCAAGGCGGCCGTGGCTGTAGGCAAGAAACTTGCCGAAAACGCCATAGCCAAGGGCATCTGCAAGGCGGCCTTCGACCGCGGTTTTTACCGTTTCCATGGCCGGGTCAAAGCCTTGGCCGAAGCCGCTCGCGAGGGCGGATTGCAGTTTTAATTCCGGCTTGATGGCATTTACGAAATGGGATGGAAAGAGCCATGGCAAAAGAACGCGAACCGAAACAAGAAGAGCTTCAAGACCGGGTGATCAAAATCCGCCGTTGCGCCGCCGTGGTCAAGGGCGGGAGGCGTTTCAGTTTTAACGCCTTGGTGGTGGTGGGGGATACGCGGGGTAGAGTTGCTTCGGGTTACGGCAAGGCCAATGAGGTTCCTCCTGCGGTGGAAAAAGCCACCAAGGATGCCCAGGGAGCATTAAAGCGGACCCGCAGGGTTTCTCTGCGCGGGGATACCATTCCGCATCGGGTGGTGGGAAAATTTGGCGCTAGTCGAGTGGTTTTGGTGCCGGCCGGTCCTGGCACCGGGGTCAAAGCCGGCGCTGGCGTTCGCGATGTGCTGGAAGTTTGCGGCGTGAAAAACATTCTGACCAAGGTTCATGGCAGCACCAACCCACTCAACCTGGTCAAGGCTACAATTCAAGGTTTGCAGCAACTCCGCACTCGCGCGGAAGTGGCTTCACTTCGGGGAGTAACACTCTAATGGATTTGTCGAAGGTACATATTGGCGTCAATCGCCTGAAAAAGAAAAAACGGGTGGGTCGCGGCATTGGCAGCGGCCATGGAAAGACCTCTACGCGCGGACACAAAGGCCAGTACGCCAGCGCTGGCGCCGATATGCCTATCGCCTCGTTTGAAGGCGGTCAGATGCAGCTATTCCGCCGAATTCCCAAACGCGGATTCAGTCATGCTACCTGGGATAAAACATTCCTGGTGGTAAACCTTGGCGACATTGATTCTTTGTTTCAAGAAGGGGAAGTGGTGAATCCGGAGTCCCTGGCCTTAAAGGGCTTGGCCAAGGGACCGTGCGACGGAATGAAAATCCTGGGCAAGGGCGAGCTTTCTAAAAAGTTAAATTTTCGCGCACACCATTTTTCCAAATCTGCTGTGGAAAAAATCCAAGCCAAGGGCGGGCTGGCTGAAATCATTCCTCCTCCGGCCAAGCCCAAGCGTAACAAAATGAAACCCAAGCAAAAGTGATTGAATCGCGGCTGAGGCGATGTTCATTGGCCGGGATGTCGTGGATTGGCCTTTCCCGAAAACCTAGAATGGCTAACATTGCTTCTTTAAGGACTGCGCTGTTTCTGAATTTGAAAAAGGATGGTAGGAGTAGATCATGGGTAAGCTGAAAGCCATCCTGACCATTCCCGAATTGCGCACAAAATTAATGATCACTTTCCTTTTTCTCGCCGTTTATCGCGTCGGGTACTGCATTCCTTTGCCCTTTGTTGACCAGCGCTTGATGAACCGGAATGTCGGTCAGGGCGGTCCCCTGGGAGACATCCTCGGTTTCGTTTCGCTGTTTAGCGGCGGCGACCTGAGTAACGCGACTTTGTTTGGCCTGGGAATCATGCCTTACATTTCCGCTTCGATTATTTTTCAGCTTTTGGCCGCCGTTTACCCTCCTTTGGAAAAGCTGCAAAAAGAGGGCGAAGCCGGCCGGAAGAAAATCAATAATTACACTCGTATTGCAACGGTATTCATCTGCTTCTTCCAGGCCTTCATGTATGTTCAGTTCATCATGCAGCCGGCCAATCGCGGAGGGCAAGGCTTTGCCTTGGCGGACTATAATACTGGGTTTTATTGGATGACCATGGTCGTGCTCATGACCACCGGGACTATGTTCCTTATGTGGATGGGCGAACAAATTGACGAGTATGGCATTGGCAATGGCATCAGCTTGATCATTATGGGTGGAATTGTGGCGCGGATACCGGCGGCCACGGCATCGTTGTTATTTGAAAATGGTCGGCTGAAAGAATCGATCTTTACCCTGGGGGGCGGATCGACCCAGGATATAAGTTTTGAAAAACTGGTTGTCCTCATGTTGCTTTTTATCGCCGTGGTTGTGGCGGTCATTGCCATTACCAAGGGTCAAAGGCGAATTCCAACCCAATCGGCCAAGCATATTCGTGGCAGAAGGGTATTTGGCGGCACCCGGCAGTTTCTTCCACTTCGGGTTAATCAAGCCGGCGTCATGCCAGTTATTTTTGCCAGCAGCTTGCTCGTGCTGCCCTATTTCATGTTTAACGCCTTGGCTGGGGCCACCGAGTGGGGGTGGATGGTCGCCCTCAAGGATGCCTTTGAAAGGCAGGGGTGGACTTACTCGGTTTTGTTTATCCTCATGATCTATGTCTTTTGTTACTTTTGGACCGCCATCATTTTCAATCCCAAGGACATGGCTAACAACTTGAAAGATTATGGGAGTTTTATCCCGGGCTACCGGCCAGGTAAGCGGACGGCGGAATATCTGGAAAAAGTGATGATGCGGATCACCTATGTGGGGGCGGCCTTCCTTGCCGTCATTGCCGTCATCCCCACTCTCATTACCAACACCATGGATGTCCGGCAGGAAGTTGCTAGTTTCTATGGGGGCACAGGGCTTTTGATTGTGGTGAGTGTGGCCCTTGACTTGGTCCAGAAAATCAACAGTCACCTGGTCATGAGAAATTATCCTGGCTTGACGGAGGATTAACCCTTTCTAAAAGGGAAGTCAGTTCCCCGGTTCTTCTCATTCATAATTCACGCTTGCTTCTGCTTGGTAATATTCGGAGAATGTCCCGCAGTATTTTTACGGGTTAAGCTCAACCAGGCGGATTTTTTACAGGCGGCATCATGCGATTGATCCTGATCGGCCCACCAGGTTGCGGCAAGGGTACTCAAGCTAAACTTGTCTGCAAACGGAAGAAAATTGATCATATCGGCACCGGCGACTTGCTGCGCGAGGCCATTCGCAATGCCACTCCCGTAGGGCAAAAGGCCAAGCCTTTTGTCGAAACCGGGCACCTCGTCCCGGATGAGCTGGTCAACGACCTGATCCAAGAAAAATTTCAGGACCCTTCCCACCCAGGCGATTTCCTCCTCGATGGCTATCCCAGGACCTTGGCCCAGGCCGCCGCTTTGGATTCCATTTTGGAAAAACTGCAATTTTCCTTGAACGCTGTCATTCTTTTTGAGGTGGCCGATGCGGAAATTATCCGCCGGGTGACTGGCCGCTGGAGTTGCCCTAAATTCGGATGCAAGGCCACTTACCATATTTCCAGCAACCCCCCGCGCGTACCAGGCATTTGTGATGATTGCTTGACCCACCTGGTCCAGCGCGACGACGATCATGTGGAAACCGTCAGGGCCCGGCTCGAGGTTTACCACCGTGACACAGTTCCCTTAATTCCCTATTACCAGAAAAAAAAGATGTTGAGGATTGTTCCAGGTGAAGGGAAAATCGAAACGGTATATAAAAATATTGTGCAGGCGCTGGGTTTATAAATGTTGCGCAACTTGTTTTCCAACCGGCCTGAGTTAAAGTCACCCCGTGAAATCGGTTTGATGCGGGAAGCGGGCAAGCTTGTCGCCATGGCTTTGAAAATATGCAAAAGCATGGCAGTTCCAGGCGTGGCAACCTCTGAAATTGACAAGGCCGTGGATGAGTTTTTCCGGTCGCACGGGGCTTTGTCGCTTTTTAAGGGATACCCGGGAAAAGTTCCTTTCCCCGCCGTGACTTGCATTTCCATCAACGAGCAGGTTGTGCATGGGTTGCCTGGGAGTAAAACGGTTCGGGAAGGCGACCTATTGAAAATCGACACGGCGTGCAAACTGAACGGCTGGTGCGCCGATGCCGCCATTTCCCTCCCAATTGGCCAGGTAAGTCCCGAGAAAAAGCGGTTGGTCGAGGTGGGTGAAAAAGTTTTGGAGATTGCCATCCTGGAAATGGGACGCCGTACTTGGTGGTCGGAGGTTGCCTCCCGGATGCAACAGGTGGCGGAAAGCGCCGGCTTCAGCGTCGTAACCCAATATGTCGGGCATGGCATTGGCCGTTCCATGCACGAAAACCCTCAGGTGCCCAATTACTCAGACAGGGAAGTCAAAAAACATGATTTCCGCCTGGAAGAGGGCTTGGTTTTGGCGGTGGAACCAATGATTAACATGGGGCGTCCGGAAACGGAAGTTTTGCGCGACCATTGGACCGTGGTGACCCGTGATGGTTTGCCCAGCGTGCATGTGGAACATACCCTGGCAATTACCCCGGAAGGGGTGAAAGTTTTAACGGCAGAGGAGTAATTCTGGCGTTTTAATTTAGGAAAATTGGCGAGAAAAGGCGGGAAACGGTCGGAAAAGCCAGTAAAGGGAAAAGGGGCAAAGGCGAGGGTTTTTGCACTACCCCCTTGCCGTTCCATTTTCCCAATGGTAAAAAGATAGTTTCCCAGATAAACCGTTTGAGGCGGGCCAGTTGCTATGAAAGTAAGGTCAAGTGTTAAAAGGATTTGCGAAAATTGTAAGTTGATTCGCCGTCACGGAAAGGTTTATGTCATTTGCACCGATCCCCGGCATAAACAACGGCAGGGTTGATTTTTAGGGAGCTTCAAGAATGCCTCGCATTTTAGGCGTTGATATTCCAGGCGAAAAGCCCACGCATATTTCCTTGCGGTACATTTACGGCATTGGGCCGACTTTGGCGTTGCGTATTTGCGACCAAGCCAATGTCGATCCGCAACGCCGGGCCAAGGAACTGAACGAAGACGAAATCAGCCGATTGGCGAATATTCTTGACCGGGAATATGTGGTGGAAGGGCCGCTGCGCAGGCAAATTCAGCAAAACATTGGCCGCTTGCGAGATATCGGGTCGTACCGGGGCAACCGCCACCGGCGTAATTTACCAGTGCGTGGGCAACGCACCAAAACCAATGCCCGCACCCGCAAGGGGCCGCGGAAAACGGTTGCGGGGAAAAAGGGCGTTAAGGAATTGCGGGGTTAATCCCCAGTCCATTTCAGGTTGGAGTTTTTTGTGTCAAAGAAAAAGAAAATCAGGCGCAATGTCAGCCGGGGTATCGCACATATCCAGGCCTCGTTCAACAACACAATTGTCACCATCACCGATCCGAACGGGGATTCCCTGTGCAGCGCTTCCGCAGGGTCGTGCCAGTTCAAGGGCAGCCGGAAAAGCACTCCCTTCGCAGCGCAGCGGGCTGCCGAGGAAGTCGCTTCCAAAGCTTTGAAATTCGGCTTGAAGGAAATCGAAGTTCGGGTGAAAGGGCCAGGCTCTGGAAGAGAGTCGGCCATTACCGCCCTGCAAGCCTCGGGCTTGAATGTCAAGGCCATCGAGGATGTAACGCCGCTGCCTCACAATGGCTGTCGACCACCAAAGCGCCGTCGTGTTTAGAAAAACTGGGAATTTAAGGAAGTCAAACAACCTCGGGTAACCAAAAAGAGATACATGGCAAGAATCACCGAATCTGTATGCAAAATCTGCCGCCGTGAAGGCGTGAAATTGTATTTGAAGGGCACCCGTTGCGATTCCCCCAAGTGTGCCTTGGAGCGGCGTAACCAGCCGCCTGGAATGCACTTGCGGCGCAACAAGCCTAGCGAATATGGCATTCGCTTGCGGGAAAAGCAAAAATTGAAAAGGTTTTACGGACTTTTGGAAACTCAATTCCGTCGCTATTTTGAACTGGCCTCACGCTCCAAGCAAAATACCGGCGAAGTGCTAATTACCTTGCTGGAACGGCGCCTTGACAATGTGGTTTTTCGCCTGGGTTTCGCACCAAACCGCGCTGCAGCCAGGCAACTTGTCACTCATGGTCACTTGACTTTAAACGGCCATTCTTGCAATATTCCCAGTCTTTTGGTCAAGGCAAATGATGCAATTGCGGTTAAAAACCGCAAGGGGTCGGTGGACTTGGTTCGTTTGTGCCTGCAAAGTGCGTCACCGCGGATTCCGGATTTTCTGGCCATAACGGCCCAGGAACCGCCTGCGGGAAAAATGACCCGCCTGCCAACCCGCGGGGATATGGACTCCCACCTGGAGGATATCCGGGAACAGTTGATTATTGAATTTTGCTCCAGGTAGTTAATGGCTTTTGGCTGGTTTGCCGGTTGCTATCCAGCTTGACTTTTATGTTTCCTTTTCTCGGAGATATTGGACCATGCGTATCCGATGGCGCGGATTAGAATTACCCAGCAGGGTTTCAAGTGAACGCGGAACTTTGACCGACACCTACGGGAAGTTTAGCGCTGAGCCTTTTGAACGCGGTTTTGGCGTATCCGTGGGCAACAGTTTGCGACGGATTCTCCTTTCCAGCCTTGAAGGCAGCGCCGTAACCCAGGTGAAAATCGATGGCGTTCACCACGAAATCACCACCATCCCAGGGGTTGTGGAAGATGTCACTGACATCGTGTTGAACATCAAGAGCTTGGTTGTTAAAAACCTTAGCGATCAGCCGCAAACCATTCGCATCGAAATCCACGAACGGGGCGTGGTAACTGCCTCTAATATCATCACCACTGAAGCTGTGCAGATTATCAATCCGGAGCATGTCATCGCCACCCTCACGGATGATGTCCCTTTCAAGGTTGAAATGGTGGTGGAAAATGGCCGTGGCTACCGCATGGCCGAAGAAAACATTCAGGGCGACCGGGAAATCGGTGTGATCCCCATCGATTCGAGTTTCACCCCGGTGGTGCGCGTTAAGTACGAAATCGAGGATACACGAGTCGGTCAGAAAACCAACTACGACAAGCTGATCCTGGAGATTTGGACCAACGGCACGGTGAACCCGCAAAACGCTTTGGTTGAAGGCGCCAAGATTTTGCGCAAGCACCTGAACCCATTCATTCAATATTCCGAACCTGGGCCGGAAGTTGGCCTGGAGCACATTTCCGAGCCAGTAAGCATTTCTCAGGTCGATGTAGAACTCGAACGGGTTTTGAATATGAGCTTGGCGGAGTTGGAGCTTTCCGTTCGCGCCACCAATTGCCTGGAATCGGAAGGGATTTCAACCGTACGGGACTTGGTCATGCGGAGTCAGGAAGAATTGCTGGAAGTTCGGAACTTTGGTGAGACGACGCTGAAGGAAGTGTTAATCAAACTGGAAGAACGAAGTTTGAAACTGGGAATGAGAATGCCCCAGATGCGCCGTTAATTTTTGGCATCAAAATTAGGAATCGAAAATGCGTCATTTAAAGCGGGGTCGAAGGCTTGGAAGAAACCAGGAGCACCGGGTTGCCTTATTCAGGAACTTGGCCTGCGCCCTTTTTCAGCACAAGCGGATTATCACCACGGTGCCAAAAGCCAAGGAAGTCCGAGCCTTTATCGAAAAGCTGATTACTTTGGGGAAAAAAGGAACCCTGCATGCCCGCAGGCTGGCCCTTTCCCGCTTGAGGCACAAGGATTTTGTCACCTTACTCTTCAAGGAAATTGCCCCGATCTTTGCCAACCGCCAGGGTGGGTATACCCGTATTTTGAAGCGTCATGAGAGGCGTTTGGGAGACGGCGGGGAAACCGCGATTTTGGAGCTAGTCATGGACCAGGTGGAAAAGGTTACGCCCGTGCCCGCGCCTGTAGCCCCTGAAAAAGAGGAAGCCAAGTCTTAGCCATTTGCCGTTAATCTGGAAAACCCGGGGTAATTGCCCCGGGTTTTTTCTTTGCCCATTCTTCCTTGGATTGACTTACCCTTTGGAAAAAGTTATTTCCCTACTCCAGCATTCAAATGTTGAGGGCCAGGCCAATGACACTTCTTCCCCTTTGCGTTTTTCTAAATTCCTTACTTCCCTTGCAAGGGGTGGACATAGCTCCTCCAGGTTTGGGAGAACGCCCCACCGTGGACGAGATTACGCGGGTGGAAATCCACATGGCCTTGTCGGGTGAAATGAAGTTTTCTCGTGAAGGAAAGCCTTCCACCCTGGCAGTTAAAGCCGAAGCGAAGCATACTTTTGCAGAAAAAGTTCTGGCTTTGAAAAACGGCCTGCCTGTCAAAGTTGCCAGGCACTACGAAATTGCCAATGCCAATTTCACCCTCGATGGGGAAAAGTCGGTTCGCTCCTTGAGGAAAGACCGGCAAATCCTGGTGGCTCAAAGGCCAGAAAATGAATTGACTGTGTATTGTCCGAACGGCGCTTTGACCCGCGAGGAATTGGAACTGACTAGCGAGCATTTCGACACCATGGCCTTGGCGGGGTTGCTTCCAGGCAAGGAGGTCAAACAGGGTGAAAGTTGGAAAATCCCCAACGAAGTGGTTCAGGCCCTTTGCAATTTTGAAGGACTGGCGGAACACACTCTTACCGGAAAAGTGGAAAGTAAAGAGAATGGTATTTTGACTCTGGTCTTTCTTGGAATCGCTTCCGGTGTGGAGGGAGGCGCCTCGGTGAAGTCCGCCATCAAAGCGGTGGGGAAATTTGACGAGTCTTTGGGAAAAATCACCGAATTGCAATGGGGCCAGGAGGATGAACGGGAGCAGGGGCCGCTTAATCCTGCCTCGAAAACGCGCCTGAATCTCAAGCTGTCCAGGAAAAAAATCGTTTCTTCCACAGCCCTGGCCGATGCCGCCCTGGTTGCTGTTCCTCAGGGTTTCCGCGTTCCCAATTTGCTTTCTTATGTTGAATACCGCGATGGCAATGGCCGTTTTGAATTGACCATGGCGCGCGATTGGCAAGTAGTGGCTAAAACGGAAAATCACCTTGTTTTACGCCTGGTGGAAAAGGGCGATTTCATCGGGCAAGCCACCATTTCACAATGGTCCAAGGCCCTGCCGGGGAAGCACATTTCGCCGACAGAATTCCGGGCTGTCGCTGAGCGGACCCCAGGTTGGCTGCCGGAGAAAGTCCTTCAAGAAGGAGAAGTCCCTGGCGTTGAAGGCGGGAAATGGATTTTTCGGATTGCCGCTATGGGGTTATTGGATGGCGTGCCGACCATGCAAATCTTTTACCTAATTGCCGGCCCAGGAGGGGAACAACTGGTTGCGACTTTCAGCTTGCCTCCAAAACAAGCAGAAAAACTGGGAACCAAAGACCTTTCCCTGGTGGGCAGCATTGAAATCCCTGCTGGCGGGAAGAAATAATTTTTTTTTTTGCAACCGCTCAAGGGGCAAAACCGGAATTTCGAAGCCCGAAGCCCGAGCAAGGATTGGCCGTGATAGCCAAATGATGCCAGGGGACAACCCTGGCATAACAAAGTTTCGGGCATTCAACGCCCTTTTCCCTGGGATAATAAAAATGACAACCGTTCCCAAAATATTATTCCGGCGGAAGGGCAACGGGCGGGTTTTCTCTTTCCAACGAGTCGTAGTCGTCTCCACCTTTTCCCATGGCCCAAGCGGTGGGAAATAAAATCAGCGCCATGCCGACAAGGGTGGGGATATCCAGGGTTTTTCCCCATAACAGAATGTCTCCTACCACCGCGAAAACGACCTGGCTGAGTCCCACTATAGACACCTTGGTTGGCGAGCCTTTGGCAAAGGCCAGGGTCAGAAAGATTTGCCCAATGGTGGCCGATACGCCGACCCCCAAGAGAAACCCCAGGGCTCGCCAATCCTGCAAGCCATCCCCATTCCATTGCCCTGGGGAAAGTGGCAACACTGCCAAACAAAAAAGTGTGGCCACGCCGGAAAAATGCACCACAATCGAGCGCGCGGGAATGCCCTTGATCCGGTGCAATCCCAGCATGGCAAAAGCGGTGGCCAAGGAAGCTCCCAACGCCGCCAATATCGGCACCAGGTCTTTGTTCCAGTGCGGCCTCTGAATAACCGCCACTCCAATTAGGCCGAAAAGGATTGCGGCCCATTCTCCCCTGGAAGGTTTTTTCCCAATCAAGGGCCAGGACAGCAATGCCACCCAAAGCGGGAACATGTTCGTCACAGTCAGAACCAGGGATAATTGCAGCTTGGTCATGGCGTAAAAAGTGCAAACCAGGCTTATGCTTCCAGCGATGCTGCGCATCCAAAGGTCTTTGCTGCCCCGGGCCACCAGGGGGACTTTCGCGGCTAAAGTGATAAACAGGGAAAGGAAGAAGACCAACCCTGCGCGGGATAATGCGATAATGCGCCAGTCGATGGTTATCCCCGTTCCGGAGGATTCCCCCATGGCGAAAGTGAAATTCCCCATGATGGTGAAGGAAACGCAACCGCCCAGCATCCACAAATAAGGAAGGATTTCTATCCGGACCATTGGCCTGGTTTCAACTCGCTACAAAAGGAATAGCATTCGCAGGTATGGCGATAGGTTACGAAACCCTGGAGGTTAGTCTACCGGGGTCGGATGGGCCACCAAGGGCCATTTTCTCTCAAACCCCTTGTTGGTCCAATGGACATCATTGTCGATGTCATGGCATTTTTGACAGAATTGATCGATCTTTCCCAAGCGTAATTCCTTGTCTTTGGCTGTCTCACTTGGTTGGGGTTTCCAGGGGTTGAGTACCTTGTACCAGCGCTCGTCAGTGGCTTTCTTAACATGCTCCGAGGCGGGGCCATGGCAACTTTCGCAACCCACATCAGTCAAAATCGGTGTTTTATCCAGGGTGGTAAAACCTGATTGAAATCCAAAACCCACAGTGTGGCAAACAATGCACTCGGGATCAAATTGCCGGTTAGACGGTTCCTTTGCCTGCACCAGGGTTTGGTAAGCATGGCTGTGCGGGCTTTTCTTCCAAACCGCAAATGCGGATTCATGGCACTTTTTGCATTTGTCGGAACCGACATAAACCGGGCTGGCTTCGGCGAAGGCCACTTGGGCCGGATGCCTTACTTGTCGGTTACGGCTCAGGTAATTATCCGCTTTCAATTCCTTGCCATACCGCTCCATTAAATCAATGACCGGGTGGTTCTTTTTCGCGGAAGCGGGGGTCAGGTAGTCTTCGGCCATTTGGGCAATGGTGTAGCGGAACTTGTAAGGCTGCCCAACGGTTGGGTTTTTGTAAACCCCCAAAACCCCGATGTACTTCCCTTTCATTCCTATGCGAATGATCAGGATTTGTTCCTTGGTTTCAGGGTGAGTAACCACAATCGGATTGGAAGATGGTTCTTCTTCCTCGCTTAAGCAGAGGACAACTTGAAATTGGGGAAAAGCGTGAACCGCTGCCAAGGCCTCGGAAGGCGAGGCCCCCTTGGCAACTCCCTTAAGCACTCCCTGGTACAGCAGGATTTTCAAGTCGAGCTTGGCTTTGTTCATTTCTTCCAGGGATTGCGCCAGTGCGTCCTTGGATGAAGAAAACTTGACGCGGGGATCTTGGATTTTTCCCGCTATCCCAGGGCCAACCACGGCCGTGACTCCAAACTTAACCTGGCTTCCAGAGGTTTCAACTTTGGCCCAGGTTCCCACCTGATCGGGAAATTCCTTCTCCCGGTCTTTCAAGTTGGCCCCAAGTACTTTTGGCAGTGGGTCGTTTAAAGCGTATTCGGCCAAGGCGTTAAACAAGGGCAAACTTGCTTCATATTCACCAAAACCCACGGCGGAATAACCCATGGCCTTCTGAGCCATCATGGCGTAGCGGTATTTGATCAATCCTTGTTCGTTGGAAAGGGAAACCAGCCCTTGATTATGAGGCAAATCACCCAGGTCCAAAGCCGCGATTTTCCACCCTTGCGACTTTAGCCCCTGGATAAAGTTGAACCGCCTTTCCAATCCACCCACCTGGGGACGGGAACATCCACAGGGAAGCAAATAACCATGTTGCTGCCCGGTTAAAATGATGGCAAGGTCGGGTTTGTCCCACTTGGCAACCGGTTTAGGAAGCGAAATGGTGGAAGCAATCGGCACGGGATCATTTTGGGCCGCTTGTGCGTTTCCCGAGCCTGTTAAGGAGTAGGAAAATAGCCCGCCAAAAAACCAGGCAGCCAGAAGAATCAATCCAATACACAGTGTCCCAAAAAACCTAATCAGGCTTGTAGGAACCAAAATAACATTATCGACTTGGCCCATGATTTTCACCTTCCTTGGTAACTTCAAAGAACCCGGGTGGTTCCTTAATTATCGGCACGGCCATCAACAGGGATGCGAATGGAGCGCGGGTTTGCGCCGGGGGATTTCAAATAAATGGCGGAATCCCGGTAAAACTCATCGTCTCGGGGAAACGGTCCGCTAACGATATCGGGGAGGATATCAACGAAAAAACGCCAGGTGCGCCGTCCGCCAAGGTCTTGGGGCCATCCAGGCGCCGCCCTGACTTTCAAATATTGCGAGGTTTTTGCCGGATCGAGTTGCAACTCCACTCCAGTCAATTCCGTCTCCACCTTGATGTCTTTTTTGATTCCTAAAGTCCTTTGAAACACTCCGAACGACAGCCTGCCTTTTTGTTCCGAATCCAAGACCCGGAATTCCCCTTCCACTCTACCTGTCACGCGAACTTCTACCTTGGTGTCGATCTCGCTTTCCTTGGTCGCCGGGTTGCCGATCAAGAATTCCAACTGCCTTGTAAACGGCCCAAGTTCCATTAAGTCTTTTCCCCCGGGAACACTGTAAGAAACCGTTACGGGCACCCTGTATCCGCTCAGGACAGGCACGCCCTCCATTCGGGTTCGCTCTTCCTGAAGTTCCTTGTCGGTCATCGGTTCGGGCTTGCCGATTGTCAAGGTTTCATCAGGGCGGGGTCGGGTGATTTTTGCCAGTAGTTCAAATTTCTCCCGCGTGGAGGAAATACAATTGAAAAATATTTTCTTTTCGGAAACCAAAGGGGAGAGGACATCCACCGATTTTTCCGGCTGATCGACCAGCAGACCTGGCCGCACCATCGTCAAGGCTTCCAACCTGGCATCATTGGCAGAACCCTTTTTCCCCATCCACAGCGTCGCGGTCAGCCGCTGTTGGCCCATCTTCTCGGTCTTCCATTGCAAGCGAACCCAACCGGTTGTTCCCGGGGCCAGCACGGGAGTTTCATCCTTTTCCAATTGGCTGACCTTGGCGTTTGCTTCCATTTGCGCCTTGAGCTTTGGGTCTTTGGCGGCCATTTCCAATTTTGCCAGGTCGATCTTCCCGCCGTCGGCAGACAAATAAGGGGTCGCCAAGGATTTGTCGATCTGAAAAATTCTCACATTCGTGCAAGTGCAGTTCTTTTGTTCTAGCCCAACTCTCAAGGGCTTTGTTCCTTCATGGGTAAACCAGTAATCTTGTTGACCCCCGGCTTTGAATTCATTCTCCAGCATGCTTTGCCCGTCTTCGGGCATTACTCGAGCCCGAAAGGTCAATTCCTGATCGGTGCCTTCTTGGTCAGAAGGGTTATTAGTCACTTTGGGAATGACGGGGACGGTCTGGTCTTTATCTCCCCCGAGCCCGCCCACAAACTGCATGGCAAAGGTGAGGCCAAAGACCATGGCCCCAAGAATGATTGCCGCAATGACGCCTTGGTTTAACTTCATATCCAGAACCTTCCATTCCATTTCTCGGAACGGCTCACCATGGGAATCGCCGGTTCCTTTTTCCTATTTTACCGGGTGATTTGTTAATTCCAGCACCTTTCCTCACAAAATTCAAGATTGAGCTTTGCGAGAAAGATTATTTTTTCCTGGCGGCCAGCTCAACCAATTCCTTAAAGGCTGCCTCTAACCCTTCCAAAGACCCTTTGTCAGCCGAAACCGCCTTGATGCCTTTGACCTGCAAATTATCGCACAAGACCAAGGTGGCCAAATTTCCCGGGTCGAGTGAGTAATCCTTGACATCCCCAGGATCATCCAACCCCAGGACAAGTACCTCGCGGGGTTTATTATCCGGGCCCTGAACGACAAAGCTGGAACCATCAACAACGGCATTGATAGCCTTGACTGCGGCTTCCCTTTTGGTATCGTCCTTGACCACGCTTTGCAAATCCGGATTGATAAAAATGACGATGGCAGAACTGGGCTGCCCGGGTGTCTTTTCAAAAGCTCGCAATTGCGCCTGCAAACTGGCCAGGAATTTGGGCAAGGGTTCTGGCACGACATTGCCTTGGATAAAGACCAGGACAAAAGTGCCCACTGCTTTGTCGTTAACCAGGCATCGGTAACGATCCTTTTTGGGCCCATTTAAAACATACGGGTAAAATAGCCCCGGTAATGCTTGGCCCGCCTTTAATCCTTTTCCCTCCTGCCCAAGGGCGGCTGAATCCTGCCCTATTAACATTCCCAATGCCACCAGCGGGAATAACAACCCCAAGAACCTCTTGACCATGGTTTCCTCCACTTCCTGTTTTTCCCCTCTCTGGCATAGAACGCCAGGGGGAATTCAAGCCAGAATTTTGTTCAGAACCTCGCCATGAACATCTGTCAGCCGCATATCCCGCCCGCCAAAGCGGAATGTTAATTTTTTATGGTCTATGCCCAGTAGGTGAAGCATGGTTGCGTGCAGGTCGTGGATTTCCACCTTGTTTTCGACCACATGATAACCAAAGTCGTCAGTCTTACCATAGGTGATGCCACCGCGAACTCCACCGCCAGCCATCCAGAAGGAAAATCCGAAGGGGTTATGGTCTCGCCCGTTGGCCCCCTGGGCAAAGGGGGTTCGCCCGAATTCCCCCGTCCAGACAATCAAAGTGTCTTGCAGGAGCCCGCGGGTTTTTAAGTCTTGCAACAAGGCGGCAACCGGCTGGTCAACCGCCAGGGCATTTTTTTCGTGCCCTGCTTTTAAATCCCCATGCTGGTCCCAGCGGTCCGTCCCCACCGAGGGGCAAGTGATTTCAATAAACCTGGCGCCCCGTTCAATGAGCCGCCTGGCCACCAGGCATTGAGTGCCATAAATGCGTGTTGGTCCGTTCGCCGAGTGGATGCCGAAATTTTCCAAAGTCGCCTTGGATTCCCCTTGAATCTCCATGAGTTCGGGAATGGCCGTCTGCATGAGAAAAGCGGTTTCCTGGTTGGCGATGGCGGCCTCAATACCCTTCGATCCTGGCAAAGAATCTTGAAACTGGGCATCGAGTTGCCTGACCAATTTTAGTTTGTCCTCCTGGCGCTTGGCGGTGGCTTCTTTGCGGTCGATGTTTGCCAAGGGCACAGCGCCAGACTTAAACACGGAACCCTGAAATGCTGCGGGGAGAAAACCGCTGTTGAAATTATCGAGTCCGCCTGGGGGAATTAATCCGCCGTTCAAAACAATGAAGCCCGGCAGGTTCTTGTTGAAACTGCCCAAGCCATAGCTGGCCCAAGCGCCCCAACTCGGCCGGCCTTGAAAGCCGTTCCCCGTGTGCAGGAAGTAATTGGCGTTGGTGTGTTCGGAAAAATTGGAAACCGCCGACCGCACCATGGTTAATTCATCCGCGTGCTTGGTCAAGTGGGGGAATAATTCACTGATGGGCAGGCCGGATTGGCCATGGCGCGAGAATTTCCATGGGGACTTGAATATCTTGCCGACATTGTTGAATTGCGTTGGCTCGACTTTAAAAACCCGGTTGGGGTCCTGCCCGTCGTATTTTTCCAAGACCGGCTTGGGGTCGAAAGTATCGACCTGAGAAGGCCCGCCATCCATGTAAAGGAAAATAATGTTCTTGGCCTTGGCAAGGTGGTGAAGCGGTTTCTTCTCTTGAGAAGAAATAGCGGTTTCGGCCCACAGGGCGCTCAAGGCGACCGCGCCAAAACCCTGGGAGAGCGCTGCCAGCGACTCTCTGCGGTTCATCGGCGCATTTCGATACCGTCCGCAATGCATTGGTCTTTTTCCTCGTAAATCGCTTCCGCCTACCGGATCCAAGTGAATTCTTTGGCGTTCACCAGGGCATGGCCCAGGTCTTTCCAAACCTCCAGGGGGTTCGGGTTCTTATTAGTATTCAGAAAATCCAGACATTGGCGCATTTCCTTTTCCGAAGGGTCTCTGGCGAAGGCCTCGCGGTACATGCGGATTATCTTTTGTTCCGGGGAAATTTCCAACTGCAGGATTCTTCCGGCCCATTTTTCTGTCTGCTGATGAATGAATGGGTCATTCATCATTATTAACGCCTGGGCGGGGACATTGGACATGCTGCGACGGCCAACAGTGGAAAAAGGAATTGGCGAGTCAAAAGCGACCATCATGGGTGCGAGAAAATTTCTACGCACCGATTGGTAGATGCTTCTTTTGCTTTCCCCATCCAGGGGACCGGATTGCGGGCGACCTCTGCCTTCGAGAAACCCGCTCAAGTGAATAGATACACTTGGTCCATACATTTGCTGATTGATACCGCCGCCCAGGGCCAAAAGGGAATCGCGCAGTGATTCCCCAGGCAGCCGTTTGACAGGCATGTGAGAGAAGTAAAGATTTTCTGGATCAGATTCCCTGGCCTGGGCAGTCGGGGTGGAACCGGTTTGATAAGCGGCGCTACTGGCCAGGAGGCGGATCAGTTCCTTGAGCGACCACCCTTGGCGAACCATTTCATTGGCCAGGAAATCGAGCAGTTCGGGGTGCGTGGGGCTTTCCCCCATGGCTCCGAAATTATCTACGGAGGCGACCATGCCCCTGCCAAAAAGGTGCTTGAAAACCCGGTTCACCATGACCCGGGTGATGAAAGGATTTTTTTCGGGGCTGGTCATCCATTGAGCCAAGGCCAAGCGGCCGCTGCCGGGTTCGCCACCCGGGAGCCCTGGGTGGAGCGCCTCCAGGAATCTCCTGGGCGCGGGCTCACCAGGAAGTCGGTGATTGCCCCGTACAAAAACTCGTTCGTCTATTCCTTGCCCATCCCACTGAGCCAATCCTAATTCCGATTCCCATTGAACCGTGGCGGCCAATTGATTCAATTCCTTGGCCAAGTTTGAAACGCTAGCGGGGTAAGGATCTTCACCCTGGCTGCCCCAGCCAATGCCGCCGGAGTTCAGCCAGGAGTTTACTTCTTGGGCCATGGCAAGCGCCGTTCCCGAGTTAACCGCCCCAGGGGACTTCAAAAAATCGGCAAGCTCCCGCAGCCTCAAGGCGTTTTCCTGAACCATTAAATCCAGTGTTCGGTCCTCCCTGGCTGGAATAGCGGCGTATTTGACACCCGGGTCAGTATTTCCCTGCCCCGCCAGCAACACCGAAAAGGGAGCAGTATCTGCTGTGATTTCCAGATGAAGCATCTGCCCTCGGTAACGAGCAAGATCCAGCGCCACCCAGCCGTAGTCCTCATGGGAAAAGGAGCGCAGGATTTGCCCATGCAAGGGGCCAGCGATCATTATATGTGACCCCGCGGACGCATAAACTCTTCCTTTTCCCCTGGCCAGGATAAAGACTTTGTCCTTTTCCAGGCGGAAAGAAGGAGTGGAAAGTGTTCTGCCAGCGCGGCCGCCACCAAGCGCTCCCGGTTCCGATTCGCCTTTGACTGATGCCCGGATGCCAGACCAGAAGGGATCGAACTCCGCGGCGGAAACCCCGCTCACTTTCCAGCGCGCCTGGTTTCCTTCCTGCCAAACCATTGCCTGGCCACCTGGCACTGGCCCTGATCCAAAACTCACCCCATCCGTTCGCCATTGGCCTGCCTGCAAAGCCGAATAATCCACAATGACCTTGTTTTCAGGATTGGCAAGAAATGCGGCCTTCATGTCCAGAGGGGCGGCTTTGGCCTTTGGTTCCACCTTTGTCTTGGCGCCCATGGCCTTGGCCAAGGAGTCGAGAGGAGTGATTTCCTTGCCCAAGTTAGAAATCACCCCTTGAACAAAGCGTTGCAATAGTTCGGGAGACACCTCATGGGTTTTGGCAATGGCCAGCAAAGCCACACGGTTGTTGATTTGCCCCAAGGCTGGTCCCACCCCATCCGGCGCCTGGTTGGTGAAGCGGATGTGGTCCACGCCAATGTGGCCCCAGGGGCCTTTTTCAGTATCGACGATTTGCAGAGCGGCTTTTTTTCCGGTCAACTCGCGGACATCCCAACCCGCGGAAATCATCTGGTTTTGATTCTTCCCGGTTGCTGTTCGCACCACTTTGCCGTCCAAAAGTAAATTGACGCAGGTAGCGCCTGGATGCGCCCCTCCGCCAATGAGGAAAGCGATGAAATCTCGTCCGATTACAAAAGGCTTTGAGGTTAAGACGCCAGTTGCCTCATCGGTGTGAGTCAACTTGCCGCCACTTTTTTGGTTGTGCGTATTGACAAGTCTTTCCCCTTCAAAACGAATCCCCTTTTGATCCCGGACGAGTTGCTTGATGCTCACAGGGCCGTCGCCAAAGGCCGTGCCTTCCACACTCCAGCCTTCGTAGCGCTCCGATTCAAAATTCGCAAACAGAATATCCTCGTCTTTGCCCTGTGCCGGGGATTTCGAGTGCAACACCTCTCGGGCGGCTCGGACCAGGGCGGGAAGCCTGGACGCGGACTTTTGGAAACCCTCCGCCAAGTCCCGCTGAATAGCGGCGCGCTGCGATTCCCGCAGCTTTTTTAACTCCTCACCCACGGACCGGTTGTTTTCCCACGCTTGAAACCGCACTAGGCGGTAGTCGCTGCTTTCCAGGTAGCCAAACCAACTGTAATAATCCCTGGCCCAAATGGGATCAAACTTGTGGTCGTGACAGCGGGCGCAGGCGAGGGTCAGGCCGAAAAAGGTTTTGCCAATGACATCGATGCGGTTGTCGTATCTGTCAGCCTGGTCTTGCCGGATGTCCACAGGGGAATGAATTTCCTCCCCGAGGAAAAGAAAGCCGGTTCCCAGGATAGATTCGTTCCATTTTTCCACGGGATGAAGCCGCGGTTGGTCTAGCAGGTCGCCTGCGATATGTTCTTGAACGAACTGGTTGTAGGGTACATCGGCGTTGAAGGCGCGGATGACATAGTCCCGGTATTGGAAAGCGTTGGGAATATTGTAATCAAACTCGTGCCCACGGGATTCGCCATAGCGGACCAAATCCAGCCAATGCCTGGCCCAATGCTCCCCGAAACGCGGCGAAGCGAGCAAACGACCCACCTCTTTATCAAATGCCCCAGGGCTGTGGTCCGCCAAATAGCGCTGCAAATCTTCAGGGGTTGGGGGCAGGCCGTTCAGATCAAAATGCAACCTTCTAAAAAGCGCTTCCTTCCCCGCCCTGGGGGAGGGGGTCAACCCTTTTTCGTCGAGTTTTTTCAGAAGGAAGCGGTCCACGGGAGTACGGCTCCAGGAACCAGATTTTACCAAGGGGATGGCCGGGTTTTTCACTCCCTGCCAGGCCCAGTGCTTTTTTCTCTCCTCCCAGTTAATCCCTTTGGCGGTGGTTAAAACTTTTCCCTTGTCGGACGGCCAGTAGGCGCCTTGTTCCACCCAGCGCGTCAGCGTATCGATCTTATCCTGGGGAAGTTTACTTTTGGGCGGCATCTTAAGTTCTTGCTGATAGCCAACGGCGTTGATAAGCCGACTCTGTTTTGGCTTTCCCGCCAGCACCACTTTGCCGGAATCCCCGCCTTTTTCAAAGCCAGCTTTTGAGTCCAGGTGCAACCCGCCTTTTTGTTTCTTTCCCGAGCCATGGCATTCCTGGCAATACTCCACCAAGATAGGGCGGACTTTGTTTTCAAAATACTCAGCCGGTTCCTCGGCCTGGGCATAGTGAGAAAAGAGGAAGAGTAATGAAAGGATTAACAACAGTCTAAATGGCATCGATGGCTCTCGTGATTTGCTGGCAGGATCCCCAAAAATTGTAACGCAAAAAAGGGAAATCCTCTAGCCGGAATGCCTTAGCGTGTGGGAATGACTTCCAAACAAGCCACGCAGTCGCGGCCGCGGAGATAGAGCAAGCCATGGGAAAGGATGGGCGCGGACCAGCACGGTTCCAAAAGGAGCGGCTCGCCTTCTCGCTTCATTCCAGCGGGGTATTTTAATTGAACCGAAGACAGCAATTCGAATTTTTCCGGGTTTACCTTGATCAAGTGCAGACCGCCCTCCTCATCCTGGCAAATGAAATGCCCATCTGCCAGCAGAAGAGAACTCCTGGTCATTCCCGGAACGGACCATTGCACCTTTCCCGTGGCCAATTCAATGCAGCGCAGTTCAGCGTTGGACTTGTGTCGTCCACTGCACCCGTAAAGGTACCCGTTGACATGAATGGGGGTGTTCCAATGGCATTGCATGGACTTATCACGGACCTTGCCGGCATCATCCCAAATCACTTTGCCACTGCCTGGCTGAACTTCGATTAGCGCGGCGCCAGGACCGTAGGTTTCCGAAATGAAGACTCGGTTGTCAATGACTACCGGGTTGGCGGCGTTGACGCTTTCCAGAATCCTGGACCGCCAGGGAAATTGAAATTCGACCTTGCCAGAGCCAGGGTCAAAGCCAATCAGGCCACTCCGGGCCAAATGAAATCCCCATTTCTTGCCCTGGATCGTCGTGATGGTTGGGCTGGAATAGCTCGCCAATTCGTCGGTGATTTTGTAGCGGACCTTGCCAGTGAATTTGTCAAAAGCAACTATTCCCGAGCCATTCCCTTTTAATTCCGTGAAGTCAACCTGATTGCTGCCTTTGGGACTGCCCCCTACGGGAACAAGCAATAGGTCCTCGTGGACGGCCGGCGTGCTACCCACGCCGAAAAAATTCTGAACCACGCCGAAGTCTCCGAAGGTGTCCGCCTTCCAAAGAACCGTGCCATCGACAGCCTTCAAACAGTAAAGCATTCCTTCTGGGCCAAAAAAGTAAACGCGGTCCTGATCTACCACTGGGTAGCACCGCGGGCCGTTGCTGTAACCGTACAGGTCTTCGTATTGCGTGGCGAAGCGTTGCTCCCAGAGTTCTTTCCCTGTTTCACTGTGGCAGCAGACCATTCGGGCTTGATTGCCTACGCGGTCAAAAAGGAACGCCCTTCCCTTTGAAATTGCCGGTAAGGAATATCCAGCTCCCATCGGGCGGATCCAAACAATATTGGGCCCTTGCTTGGGCCAGGAAGTTAGCAACCCTTTTTCGGATGAAACACTGTTCCCGGTCGGGCCAAGAAACCGCTCCCAATCGACCCCTACTTTTCTCGTTCCCAAGTCGAGGGGTAAGTTGTTTGTTTTAGCGGTTGGGCTTTCCGGTTGCCCCGCCTGGCAACAAGCGAGAAAAGTCAGGGCCATGGCGCATAAGCAATTCAAAGGCCGAGGAATCATGGGATTTCCTTTTCCCCAATCGTTACTTGGATTCTAAGACTTCAATGCCATTGAAATCAGTGGGCGGAGGCTCCCTTAAACACTCTAGGGCGCGCGAAAGGAGGCTTAAGCTGGGCATATCGTAATTCCCTTCCTTGCCCGCGAGGACCGGGTACAAGGTCCTGCAACAAAGGCCAAACTTGCCGGTTTCATAGTGTTCTAGCGCTGCCTCGTAAGTCTGGGCGTCTTTCAGCCAATCCGGCCCAAGGGATTGCGAAAAAAGCTGGTACAAAGTAACTGGTCCCTTGATTCCCACTACGGTAACCACGCGCAACCTGCGGCTGGCTAAACGGTCGCCTAGTTGTTGCCTTGTGGAACCGCTAATCAGGATGGGAACGCCTAAAACCTTGGTGGCGCCTTCGATCCTGCTGGCGAGATTGACCGTGTGTCCGAGGGGGCCATATTTGAATTTAATCTTGCTGCCCGTGTTGCCACACAAGGCCATACCAGTGTTGATTCCCACACCAATTCTCAGGGGCACTTTGATCAGGTCTTTCCATTTTTCAGAAAGGTCTGGCATGGCTTGGAGCATGGCCAAGGCCGCCTGGCAGGCCTTGCCAGCATGATCAATTTGCTTGGCCGGGGCGTTCCACATGGCCATGATGCCGTCTCCAGCGTAATCGGCGATTACACCATCGAACTTGCGCACGCATTGGGAAAGAACTTCCATGACATCGGAAACCAAATTGCAAGCTTGCGTGGGCTGCAAGGATTCTGAAATTCTAGAAAAACCGCGAATATCGGAAAACAGCACGGTGATTTCTGATTCCACGCCTTCTAGCAACTTGGGGTTTCTTTGAAGTTCCCTGGCAAGATCAGCGGAAAAGAATTGCTCAAACTGAACGCGCAACCGGCCTGCTTCGGCCTCCTGCTCTTGCCGTGCCAATCCCACGCTTACCGAGGACCCAAGGAGTTGAACAAATTGCGCCTCCAAAGGAGTGATGCCACCTAGTTCCCCGGCCCGAGATCCTTCCAAAGGCCCGGTTCGGGCGCCATACAACGCCCCGACTAGCTTTTGATTTTGATCCAGTAAGGGCGAAGCGATAACCGCCAGGATGCCAAGGATGCTTTCGCTCGATGCCCCCGAGGCGCCTTTCTGATAATAAGTTCGATTGTCCTCCATCATCTTTTTGAGAATGGTCATGGAGAATTCGCGCTGCTCGGATTCTTCATCCGGATACCGCGCCTGCACCATCCATCGTCCTTGTTGAAACATGAGGACCAAACCCCGGTCCAATCCAATGATTTGGACCATGGCTCGGGCGGTTTCCTCGAAAAACTCCATCGACCCCACGGCGGCCTTCTGTACTGCGATCAGGGCCTCAAACCACCTGGCCAGCCGTTCGGCGCTGGGCATTTTTCCCAATTCATGCAAACTCGCGGTATGCATTCCTTCCAGGGAACCGCTTCTGGGTGAGGCCAAAGATTCCAAGGCCCCGGGATTTTCCTCTTCCAATTGAGATTCCACATAAATCGTGGTCTCCCCCAAAGTAAAGGTGACCGGCATGGGGCAAGGCTGGGATTCATTGACAGCGATTAAGATCCCATTATCTAGGCAGATGCTGTTCCTATGGCTGAGGTTCCAAAGTTGCAGCAAATTACCCGACTGTTCCTCAATTTTCGCGTGATTGGCAGACACATAAGAATCCGTCACGGAAAACCTGGGAATGCCATCGCGTTCCACTCCCCGGCCAAATTCAAAAGGCCCGTTGTCATGCTCCACACAGGTGGTTTTCCCTTGGTAGGTGACCAAAATTCGAATCATCTAACGAGTTTCCCTTAATGCAAAATAGGCAATGGAACTTAAGCTAACAAAGGAAGAAACCGGCGGAAAGAAAATTCCCGGGGGGTTGTCTTCCACAGGTAGAAATGTCCCCATCCTTCCACAGATAGAAATGGCCCCTACACCACCGGGCGCCGCTAACGCCAGGGGTGGTCTGCCCTCGGCCTCCACGCTGGCTTCAACTTCGCCGCCTTCTCCGGTTCCACCGCCCTCATTCGCACCGGACGCTCCGGCAACTCCTTCCACTTTAGCTCATGGCCCTGATACTGCAATTGCATCGTGCCATTTAACAGCCGACACACCATCACCTTTTTC